>NZ_JBSYXB010000005.1:0-225394 GCF_054114245.1 Brachybacterium netajii (SeqCode)
GAGCAGATGGCGCGATGCCATGGAGGCCTCCTGGAAGGTCGGGTGCAGCGGGGGATGGAACGGGGGGAAGCGAGGGAGAGCGAGGGGAAGCGCAGAGGGGAGGAGAGGGGCGCGGGGGACTCGGCGCGAGGGAGCGCCGCGCGTCAGCGCCGGCGGCCGGTCACGACCGGTGCCCGCCCTCCTGCTCGAGCACGTCCAGCAGGTAGCGCCCGTAGCCGGACTTCAGCAGCGGCTGAGCGCGCTCGCGCAGCTCCTCGTCGCTGAGCAGCCCCTGACGCCAGGCGACCTCCTCGGGGGCGCCGATGGACAGGCCCTGACGATGCTGGACCGTGCGGATGAACTCGGCCGCGGCGGCGAGATCGTCGAAGGTGCCGGTGTCGAGCCAGGCGGTGCCGCGGGTGAGGACGTCGACCCGCAGCTTCCCTTCGTCCAGGTAGGTGCGGTTGAGGTCGGTGATCTCCAGCTCGCCGCGGGCGGAGGGAGTCAGCGCCTTGGCGCGCTCGACGACGGTGCGGTCGTAGAAGTAGAGGCCGGGCACGGCGAGGTTCGACTTCGGGTGCTCGGGCTTCTCCTCGAGGGAGAGGGCCCGCCCGTCGGCGTCCATCTCGACGACGCCGTAGGCGGTCGGATCCTTCACCGGGTAGCCGAAGACGACGGCGCCGTCCACCTCCTGGAACCGGCTGAGCTGGGTGCCGAGGCCGTCGCCGTGGAAGAGGTTGTCGCCGAGCACGAGGGCGGCGGGCCCGTCGGCGAGGAACTCCTCGCCGAGCAGGAACGCCTGGGCGAGACCGTCGGGCGAGGGCTGGACCGTGTAGGTCAGCTCGATGCCGAAGCGGCTGCCGTCGCCGAGCACGCGGCGGAACGCCTCGTGGTCCGCGGGCGTGGTGATGATGAGGATCTCCCGGATGCCCGCGAGCATGAGCGTGGAGAGAGGGTAGTAGATCATCGGCTTGTCGTAGACCGGCATGAGCTGCTTGGAGACGCCGATCGTCAGCGGATGAAGACGGGATCCGGTCCCGCCGGCCAGGATGATGCCGCGCATGGGGCCAGTATGGCGGTCCCTCGGGGCCGGTGGGTGAACGAAAGATGGTCATGCTGTTCTTGCAGTGCTTTCACCACTTACTATCGGACTGACCCCGTGTCCCCTCCTGAAACGACGTGCTTCCGGTGACGATCGAGGATTTCCTGCGCCTACTGCTGCGTAACCTTTTGCTGCTGGTCATCGTGACTGTTCTCGGCGCCGCCGCCGGATATGGCTTCTCGTATACGAAGACCCCGCAGTACGCGGCCTCGGCGCTCGGCTACGTCTCGGTCGGCTCCAGCTCGGAGACCGCGCAGGCGGGAGCGACCATGCAGGCGCAGTACCAGCGGGCGCAGACCTACCTGCCGCTGTTCTCCACGCGCGTGGTCGGCGAGCGGATCGTCGAGACGACCGGCGTGGGCATGAGCCCGAACCAGGTGGCCGGCTCGCTGAGCGCGTCCATCGACCCCAACGCCCCGATCATCACGGTCACGGCCGTCGCCTCCGACGCGGAGACCGCCGGGAAGATCGCCGACGCCGCGGTCGAGGCCGTCGCCATCGAGGCGCGCACCATCGAGACCGGCGGTAACGAGAACGCCTCGGCCGCCTACCAGCTGGTCGTCTACCAGACGGCCACGCCGCCGGGCGCCCCCATCTCCCCGGACCGCAACCGGTTCGCGGCCGCGGGCGCCGCCGCCGGTCTGCTGATCGCGCTCGCCCTCGCCTGGCTGCGCGATCGCAACGACTCGCGGATCCGCACGGCCGACGACGTCGTCGAGGGCCTCGGCGTGCCGCTCCTGGGCACCCTGCCGGACTCCCGCGAGATGAACCGCGGCAAGGACGGCGTGCTGCCAGAGCTGACGGCCTTCGAGACCCGCGAGGCCGTCCGCAAGCTCCGCACGAACCTCCGCTACATCGACGTCGATGCGCCGCCGCGCTCGATCGTCGTGACCTCGAGCGCCCCCGGCGAGGGCAAGTCGACGGTGTCGGCGAACCTCGCGCGGGTCATGGCCCGCGCCGGTCAGCCGACGCTGCTGATCGATGCCGACCTGCGCCGACCGAAGGTCGCCGAGGAGTTCGGGGTCGACGGCTCCGTCGGCCTCTCGCAGCTGCTCGCGGGCGCGGTCATGCTCGACGCCGCGGTGCAGCCGACGAGCACGCCGATGCTCTCGCTGCTGCCGGCCGGCCAGGTCCCGCCGAACCCCTCGGAGCTGCTGGGCTCACGCCGCATGAAGGAGCTCATCGAGGAGCTCTCCGGGCAGTTCTTCATCATCGTCGACGCCCCGCCGGTGCTCGCCGTGACCGACGCCCAGCTGCTCTCCCGCCACACCGACGGCGCGATCCTGGTCGCCGTCCCCGGCCGCTCGCGGTCGATCGCGGTCTCCCGGGCCGTCGAGTCCCTCCGCTCGATCGGCGGCAAGGTCTACGGCATCGTCCTGAACCGCGCCTCGCAGAGCCGCTTCACGCGCCTCGCCTACGGCGACGCCGAGTACGGCTACGGCGCCTACGGCCGCTACGCCTACGGCGGCAAGAACGGATACGCGCAGGCCGAGGCCCAGACCACGGACATCGAGATCGCCGATGCCGGCGGCCCCGCCGAGCCGCTCACGGAGTCGGCCGTCCCCGCCCCGCCCGTCGAGGAGAACACGGGGCCGCGCCGCCGGCGCGCCGCCTCCCCGGCGCCGGCCTCCGCTGCGGCACCCGCTGCTGCTGCGGCGCCCGCTGCTGCTGCGGCACCCGCCGCTGCCGCCCCGGCCCCCGCGGCCCGGGCCTCCGCTCCTGCGGCCCGGGCCGCCGCCCCCGCCGCCCCGGCCCCTGCCGCGTCGGACCAGGCCTCCGCCTGGGGCCCGGCGTCGACGACGGCCGCGGCCGCCGCCGCGTACTCGTCCCTGTCGACGCGCTCGGCGTCGCCCGCGCCCACGCACTCCGCATCGTCCGCGCCCACGCAGTCGGCGGCGCCCGCGCCGTCGCCCGCCCCGGCGCCGAGCCGCCCCGCCGAGAACGCCGCCCAGGACGTCGCTGCGGACGCCGACGAGGCCTCCCGATGACCGGACTCGACCGCCTCGGCGTCGTCATCCCCGTCCACGGGACGATCGACCCGGTGCTGCCGCTGCTGGACGCGCTCGTCGGCCCCGGCGCCGGCCCCGCCGCCGAGCCGGCCGACCGACCCGCCCGCGTGCTCGTCGTCGACGACGCGAGCCCCGAGCCGATCGACGCGAGCGCGCTGCCCGCGGGCGTCGAGCTCGTGGTCCGCGCGGCGAACGGCGGCTTCGGCGCGGCGGTGAACACGGGCCTGTGGGCGCTCGGCGACCTCGACCGGGCGCTCGTCCTGAACTCCGACCTCACGATCCCGCCGGGCTTCTGCCGCGCCGCCCTCGAGCATGCCGAGCCGTGGGGACCCGCCGTCGTCGGCTTCCGGGTGCTCGACCCCGACGGCGCGAGCGCCCACTCGGCGCGGCGCTTCCCGACGATCGGCCACCAGGTCGTCGAATGGCTCGTCCCGCTCGCCTCGCAGCGCGACCGCGACCTGCTGCACCGGGCCGTCGGCCACGATCTCGCGGCCGACCGCGCCACCGGCATGGTCCCCGTGGACTGGGTGTCGGGGGCGGCGCTCCTGCTGCCCCTCGCGGAGGTCCGCGCGGCCGGCGGCTTCGACGAGGGGTACTTCATGTACACCGAGGAGGTCGACCTGCAGCTGCGGCTGCGGCGCTCGGGCATCCCCGCCCTGCTGGACGCGGACCTCGCTGTGCACCACGAGGGCGGCGGCTCCTCCGGCGGGGAGGCCCGTCGGCGCCGCTGGCTCGTCGGCGCCCGCACCCGCTATGCGCGGCGCCACGGGCATGTGCATCTCCTCCGGGCGGGTCTCACGGCCGCGACCGGGGCCAATCTGATCTGGAACACGGGCCGACGTCTCGCCGGGCGCGACGTGCGGCCCCTCACCGTGGCGCGCGAGGAGCTCACCCTCATCCACCGCGCCGGAACGGAGCTCCCCCGATGAGCACGAACGGCCCCTCGCCGTCGGCGACGCCCTCGTCCTCGGCGACGCCCGTGCCCGGCACCCGGCAGGAGACGCTGCTGCTGGTCACCCCGGCCTTCCACGGCTACTGGCGGAGCATCGGCGACGCCTTCGAGCGGCTCGGGCACCGGGTCGGGGTCGTCCGCTACGACGCCTACGACACGGTCGCCGAGAAGACCCGCCTGAAGGCGACCGTCGAGCTCCCCGATCGCCTGCGCCTGCCGGGGGCCGACGACCGTCGCACCGCCGAGCGGGCCCGTCTCACCGACCGGGTGATCGCGGCGCTGCAGCGGATCCGGCCCGACCGGGTCGTCATCATCAAGGGCGACGGCCTCGACGAGCGCTTCTGGGACGCCCTCGGCGACACCCCGCGGATCCTCTGGCTCTACGACGACCTCCACCGCCACGACTACACGGAGGAGTTCCTCCGCGAGGTCGGCCCGATCGTCGACTACGCCCGCTCCGAGGCCGAGGACCTCCGCGCCCTCGGCGCCGACGCCCACTTCGTGCCCAACGCCTTCGACCCCCACCGGGCGGAGCGGACGAGCGCCCGCACCGGCGAGATCGTCTTCATCGGCTCCGGCTACGCCAACCGCATGACGACCCTGACGCACCTCGCCGACCAGGGCCTGCCCGTGCACGCCTGGGGCCGGGACTTCTCCCGCCATCCCTGGGACCGGGCCCGGACCTTCTCCTGGTCGCGCCCGTCCTTCGCGTCCTCCCGCGAGGTCCCCCTCGAGCGCGCCTACCAGATCCATGCGGAGGCCGCGGCCGCCGTCGCGATCCACGGCCTGCAGAACGGGCATGCGATGCGCACCTTCGAGATCCCCGGCATGGGCGGCGTCCAGCTCGTCGACCGCGACGACGTCGACCAGTTCTACGACGTGGGCACCGAGGTCGCCGTCTGGCACGACCTCGACGAGCTCACCGAGCTCAGCCGCCGCGCGATCGCCGACCCCGGCTGGGCGCAGGGCCTGCGCGACGCCGGCCGGCGCCGCACCCTCGCCGAGCACACCTTCGACCATCGGATCCAGGAGGTCGACCGGCTGTGGCGCTGATCCACCCTCGCAGTCTCGAGCGCTGGCAGGAATGGCAGGAGTCCCGGCACCGGGCCCGCCGCGCGAAGCACGCCGTGACCGGCGCCGTCTCCGGCGTGACCGGGGCGGTCCGCTCGCGCCTCGGCGGCTCCGCTGCGGCGAACGCCTGGTCGGCGGCCGGGTCGACGAGCGGGCCGACGGGGGAGACGTCGGTCGACGGCGGACGCTTCACCCGCCTCAGCCGCGAGGGCGCGGGCACCGGCGGGCGTCGCGTGCTGCTGGGCGTGGACTCCGCCTCCCCGACCTCCCGGGCGAGCCTGCTGACGGCCCTGCCGTATCTCGATGCGGGCGTCGACGTGCTGCTGCCGACCGACGTCCCCCTCGACCGGCTCCCCGAGCTCGGCGAGGCGGGCTCGTGGACGATCGAGCGCTCCGACGACGCCTCCCGTCTGCTCGAGGGCCGCGGGATCGGCGCGGTCGCGACCCTCGGCCAGCATCTCGAGGTCGGGCGCCTCGCCCACCGTTGGGCGCAGGGCGCGGCCGTTCCCGCCGCCGTCGTCCAGCACGGCGCGCTCACGCCTTTCGCGCCCCCGCTGCCGCCCGACACCACGCTCCTGGCCTGGACCGACGCCGACGGCGCGTTCTACCGCTCGGGCCGTGACGACCTGGAGATCCGCACGATCGGCTCGCAGCTGCTGTGGCAGGCCGCCCATGAGGGCGACGGGGAGGATCCCGCCGCAGGTGCGAACGGCGGCGCGACCGCCGGTGCCGGTGCCAGTGCAGGTGCGCGCGCGGGCTCGTCGGCCGACGGGCGACCGGTGTTCCTCGGGCAGATGCACGGCGCGGAGCTCGCGCGCCGCCTGACCGCGACCGTCCCGTACTCCTTCTGCCGCGAGGAGGGGGCGCTGTACCGCCCCCATCCCGCGGAGGTGGACGTGCTCTCCCGCAGCGTGCATGCGGTCATGCGCCGCCGCGGCATCGTCTTCCACGACACCGCGATCCCGCTGCGGCAGATCGACGGGCCCGTCGTCGGGATCTTCTCCACGGGCGTGCTCGAGGCCGCGGTGCGGGGACTGCCCGCGTACGTCGTCGGCCGGCAGATGCCCGAGTGGGTGCGCGAGTTCTGGGTCCGCTACGACATGCGTCCCTGGCGGCGCGGCGGCGGCGACCCGACCCCGGCCCCCGAGGTCGGGGCCGACGAGCCCGCCCGCCTGGTCGCGCAGTTCCTGGAGGGAGCGGCATGACCGCGCTCGTCGTGATCCCCGCGCGCGGCGGCTCGAAGGGCATCCCGCGCAAGAACCTGCTGCCCGTCGGCGGGCGTCCGCTGATCGCCTGGACGATCGCGCAGGCGCTCGAGGCGCAGCGCGTCGGCGCGAGCGCGGCCGACAGCGCGGCCGACAGCGCGGCCGACGGTGCGGGCGGTGCCGCAGCGTCCGCCGGTGCGGGCTCGGCGGCGGCCGACGTGATCGTCGCGGTGTCGACGGAGGACGCGGAGATCGCCGAGGTCTCCCGCGCCCACGGCGCCCGCGTGATCGAGCGGCCCGCGGAGCTGGCCGTCGACACGGCGCCCACCGAGCCCGTCGTGCTGCATGCGATGGACGTCGTCGAGGCGGAGCTCGCCGCGGAGAACGCGGAGCGCGGCCTCGCCGCCGGCGACCCGGGCGCGCGCGTCCTCGACGCCGTGGTGCTGCTGCAGGCGACCTCGCCGGTGCGGCACCCCGACACGATCGCGCGGGCCCTTGCGCAGTTCCGCGACAGCGGCGCCGACAGCCTCGTCGGCGTCGTCCCCGAATCCCCCTTCTTCTGGCGCCTCCCCGAGCGCCCGGGGGAGGGCGCCCGCGCCGCCTACGACGTGACCGCCCGGCCGCGTCGGCAGGAGCTCCGGGCCGATCAGATGCACTACTTCGAGAACGGGAGCCTGTACGTGACGGCCCCGCAGATCTACCGCACGCTGCAGAATCGCATCGGCGGACGCACCGAGCTCTTCGTGCTCGACGAGGTCGAGGGCGTCGACATCGACACCCTCACCGACGTCGCCGCCGCGGAGTCGATGCTCGCCCGCCTCGGATGGAGGACGTCATGATCCTGGATCGCAACACCGCCGCCTATGCCGTCGACGAGGGCGCGAGCGTCCTCGAGGCCCTGCGCCGCATCAGCGAGAACCAAGCCCGCATGGTGCTGGTCGTGGACTCCCACGGGACCGTCCGCGGGAGCCTCACCGACGGGGACGTGCGCCGCTGGCTCGTGTCCCAGGCGACCCCGGACCTGTCCGCGGCCGTCGTGGATGCAGCCCACACCTCCTTCGTCTCGGTCGTCGAGGGCACCCCCGTCGCCGAGATCTCGCGGCTGTTCGGCGGCGGCGTCGACCGCATCCCCGTCGTCGACGAGCGCGGGCGGCTGGTCGCCGTCGCGAGCCCCGGCACGCGGACCCTCACGATCGGCCGCCGCACCGTCGGCGCGGGCCATCCGGCGCTGCTGATCGGCGAGATCGGCAACAACCATCAGGGCGACGTGGCGATGGCGAAGGAGCTCGTCGACCGCTGCGTCGACGCCGGCGTCGACACCGTGAAGTTCCAGCTGCGCGACATGGAGGCCCTGTACCGCTCGGGCGGGACCGGCAGCGCCGGCGAGGACCTCGGCCCCCAGTACACGATGAACCTGCTGGCCAAGTACTCGCTGTCGGTCGAGGACATGTACCGCGTGTTCGACCATTGCGCCGCGCGCGACGTCGACGTCATCTGCACCCCCTGGGACATCCCCTCGGCCGACGCCCTGGATCGCTACGGCATGGGCGGTTACAAGATCGCCTCCGCCGATCTCACCAACCACGACCTGCTCGGGCACGTCGCCGACTTCGGCGCCGCGATGATCGTCTCCACCGGCATGAGCACCGAGCAGGAGATCAGCGGGGCCGTCGAGGTGCTGCGCCAGCACGGCGCGCCCTTCGCGCTGCTGCAGACGCAGTCGACCTATCCGGCGCCCTACAAGGACCTGAACCTGCGCTACATGGACCGCCTCGCCGAGCTGGGCGACTGCCTCGTCGGCTACTCCGGCCACGAGCGCGGCTGGCACGTGCCCGTCGCGGCCGTCGCCCGCGGCGCCGCGATCGTCGAGAAGCACGTGACCCTCGACAAGACCCTCGAGGGCAACGACCACAAGGTCTCGCTGCTGCCCGACGAGCTCGCGAGCATGGTCCGCCAGATCCGCGAGGTCGAGGAGGCGCTCGGCTCCGACGGTCCGCGCGAGCTCTCCACCGGCGAGCTCATGAACCGCGTCAACCTCGCCAAGTCGCTCGTCGCCTCCCGCGACCTGCGCGCCGGCGACACCGTCACCGCGGCCGACGTCGACGTGAAGAGCCCCGGCCGCGGCCTCCAGCCCGACCGCCGCGAGGCGCTGCTGGGCGTGACCCTGCACCGCGACGTGCCCGCCGGCGACTTCTTCTACCCGGGCGACCTCGCCGGACGCCCCCGCACCCGCAGCGACTACAGCTTCCGCCGCCCGTGGGGCCTGCCCGTGCGCTTCCACGACTTCCGCGACCTGCTCGAGGTCTCCCGTCCCGAGTTCCTCGAGTTCCACCAGAGCGCCAAGGACATGGACCTCGACCCCGCGCAGTTCTTCGCCGAGGGCGAGAAGCTCGAGCAGTTCCACACCGTCCACGCCCCCGACCTGTACCCCGGGGACTTCCTCATCGACCTCGCCTCGCCCGACGAGACGATCTGGGAGCGCTCGATCCGCGAGGTCCAGCGGGTCGTCGACCTCACCCGCGACCTGCGGCAGTGGTTCACCTGCGAGGAGGACCCGATCGTGATCGTCACGATGGGCGGCTTCCTCCCCGACCGCCACCTGCGGCCCGAGGAGCGCTACCCGCTGTACGAGCGGATCCAGCAGGGCCTCGAGCGGGTCGACGAGGAGGGCGTGCGCCTGACCGCGCAGACCCTCCCGCCGTTCCCGTGGCTCATGGGCGGCCAGCAGTACCACAACCTGTTCATGGAGCCCGAGGACACCGCCTGGTTCTGCGAGACCTACGGCCGACGCCTCACCTTCGACGTCTCCCACTCGAAGCTCGCCGCGAACTTCTTCGGGCGCCCCTTCAGCGAGTACATCGACATCATGGGCCCGTACACCGAGCACCTCCACATCGTCGACTCCGTGGGCGTCGACGGCGAGGGCGTGCAGGTCGGCGAGGGCGAGGTCGACTTCAAGGACCTCGCCGAGCGCATGGACCGCCTCGCCCCGAAGGCCCCCTTCATCCCCGAGATCTGGATGGGCCACGTGAACACCGGCGAAGGCTTCTTCACGGCGCTCGATCGGCTGCGGGAATGGTTCTGAGGACCGCCCTCTGGTGCGTGCCCGTCGCCGACCTCGGCGGCGTCGCCCGGCACGTGCTCGACGCCGCCCGGACCGGCGTGCCCGGGTGGCGGATCGTGGTGCTCTGCCCCGAGGGGCCGCTCGCCGAGCGTCTCCGCGCTCTCGGCGTGCCCGTGCTCGTCGGCCCGGTCTCGCCCGACGACGGGACCCGCGCCGCGGTCGCCGCGATCCGCGACGCGCTCCGGCGCCTGCGGCCCGACGTCCTCCACACGCACCTCGCCTTCGCGGATCTCGCGGGCATCGCCGCCGTCCAGGGCCTGCGCTCCGGACGCGGCGAGCGCATCCGCGTCGTCTCCACCGAGCACGGGATCGCGGGCGTCCGCGGCTACTACCAGGCCTCCGAGGCCGCGGCGCGCGCGAAGGCGGCCGCGCATCGCGCCCGCCTGCTGCGCACCGACCGGATAATCGCCGTCAGCGAGTCCACGCGCAAGCAGGTCGCCGCGCAGTGGGGGAGCGCGGAGAAGATCGTCGTGGTGCGCAACGAGGTCGAGGCGCCGGGTGCGGGGACCGGAGCGGCGGAGCCGCGGCCGGGCCTGCGGATCCTCTCGCTCGCGCGCCTTGCGCCCGAGAAGCGGATCGACGAGCTCCTGCGGGCCTTCGTGCATGTCCTGCGCGAGCATCCCGAGGCGACCCTGACGATCGCCGGCACCGGCCCCGAGGAGGCCTCGCTGCGAGCGCGCGCCGGCATCCTCGGCCTCGCCGACCACGTCGCCTTCGTGGGCCACGTGGACGCGGCCGATGCCCTGCGCAGCCACGACGTGGTCGTGCAGCTCTCCGTCTGGGAGAACCTCTCCTACACGCTCCTCGACGCCGTCGCCCACGGCCTCGGCGTCGTCGCGACGGACGTCGGCGGGAATAGCGAGATCGTGCCGGAGCGGTGCCTGGTGGCGAGCGGCGGCGGTTCCGGCGCCGGGGCGGGGGCGGAAGCAGGCATCGCGGGGGCTGCGCCAGGGGCGCTGCCGGCGGAGGAGATCGCGCGGCAGATCGTGGAGCAGGGGCTGGAGGTGGGGGAGCGGCCGGGTCGCGGAGAGCCGAGGATGTCGGTCGCCGATGTCGACACCGCCGGCGTTGCCCCGGAGAGCGGCCTCGAGATCATGTGCAACGGGATCGCCCGGGTCTATGCGGAGACGCTGGCATGAGGACGCAGGGCAGCGGCGCATCGATGGTCGGTGGACGCCGAGCCTCGACGGCATCCGGAGGGCGCAAGCCTCTCCTGAGCGGGAGCCTGCGACGCAGCGCCGCGATGACGGCGTCGGCCGTCGGCTCCTGGCGGATCCCGGAGCTCGTGCTGTTCGCCTGCCTGATCTTCGAGGATGCGCTGTTCGGTCTGCCGCTGCCGTTCAACCAGGTCGCGATGGCGCTGATCATCGTCCTCGGCATGACACGCTCTCCGTGCGTGGCCCTCGGGCGCCTGCAGCTCATCGTCCCGGTGCTCGCGATCGGTCTGTTCTACATCGCGATGATCTCGATGTTCGCCGACCCTTCGGAGCTCGCGTCGGACTGGTCCCGCCGCTTCATCCGGCTCGCGCTCACGGGGGTGTTCATCCTCGTCGTCGCGGCGGGACGGATCGATCTCCGCTCAGCGCTGGCGGGGACCGCCATCGGGTTATATGCCAATGCCATCGCCTTCTACGCCGGCGTCGCCCCGGATGGATACGGGGGCGTGCTCTCCGGCTTCCTCATCGACAAGAACGTCGCCGGCATGACGTATGCGATCTTCGGAATCCTCGTGCTGCTGGCCGCAGAGCGTCCGTCGGTCAAGGCGGCGATCGTGCTCTCGATGGGGGGACTGGTCTGGTTGACCGGCTCGCGGACGTCGATCTCCGCGTTCGTCGCTGCGGTGCTCTGGATCATCTTCGCGCCCCGGATCGGAGCGGTCGGGCGCTGGGTGATGGGCGTGCTGATCGTCGTCACGGTAGACCTCCTCGCGGAGGACTTCTCGCGGATCGGCATCTTCTCCGACCGGGAGGGCTCTGATCTGCTGCGCTCGCGCATCAACGCGGCGACGCAGATCAAGGTCAGCGAGACGGGCTTCTTCGGCCAGGGACTCGGTGAGGCCTACATCGTGTTCGAGGACAATCCGACCAAGATCTGGTACTTCCACAACTCATTCTCCTCCGCGCTCGTCGAGGGGGGATGGCCGTGGCTGCTCCTCCTGCTCGGGATCACGATCGTGGTCGCCCTCAGACCTTTCGGGGAGAACCTCGACAAGCGGGAGGTCATCGTCCAAGCGGCGACGATCACGACGCTGATCTGCGCCTGGAAGCTCGGCGAGGTCCTCTTCACCCTGCAATGGGGGCTGCTCATCGGAGTCGCCCTCCTGGTGCATGCCGAGGCGAAGGCTGCAGCCGCGGAGAGCGATTCAGGGACCGTGGAGGAGCGTCGCGGATGATCGCTGAGACGGGCACCAGGAGCAGGCGCTTCCTCGAGCTGGACGGGTTGCGGGGGATCGCGGCCGTGCTCGTCGTCGGGAGTCATCTGACCTTCGCATACGACAGCAAGTACCCAGGGGAGAGCGCCCCGTTCGCGAGCATCGCGTGGGGTGCCTATGGCGTTCAGCTGTTCTTCTTCATCTCCGGATTCGTGATCCTGATGAGCGCGCAGCGCGCGAAGTCGTCGAGCGACTTCGTCATCTCCCGCTTCTCCCGCCTCTTCCCGGTCTACTGGCTCGCGGTGACGGTGAGCATCATCGTGTCGATCCTGTTCCGGGTGCCGCACACGGACGTCGGGTGGGCGGCTCGCCTGCTGAACTACACGATGGTGCAGCGGCTGATCCTCGTCCCCAACGTCGACGAGGTCTATTGGACTCTTTCCATCGAGATGCAGTTCTATGCCCTGATCCTCGCGCTCCTGCTGCTCACCCATGCGAAGATCACGGATCGGCTCGTCCCCTGGATCGCCGGCATCTGGATCTCGGTCTCCCTGGTCATCGCGACCCTCGCGAGACCCCACACGCTGGGCATCGACCCGCAGCTCGTCGTGACCACATGGAAGATCCCGCTCAACCTCCTGCTGGTCGAATGGGGGCCCTTCTTCTCGGCCGGCATGCTCATGCACCTGGCCCGGAAGGACGCCCGGTATCGCATCGGCGGGCTCCTCGCCGTGCTGTCGACGGTCGTCATCTCCGGGATCCTCCATGGCTGGGAGCAGATGGCGTGGGTCGCGGGGGTGGCGATGCTCTTCACCGTCGTCGTGCTCCGGGAACGCACCGGCGTCCTGCTCTGGCGCCCGATCCAGTTCTACGGGCGGATCAGCTACTCCCTGTACATCGGACATGCGGTCTCCGGTTACGCGATCCTCCATCTGATCGCCCCGTTCACCGGCAGGAACCTCGGCATGGTGGTCACCTTTGCCGCGGTCACCGGGATCGCCGTCGTCTATCACCGGATCGGGGAGGTGTACCTCTCCGGGAAGATGAAGGAATGGCTCCTCGCCCTCCGTGACCGCTGGAGGAGCCGTCGCCGTTCCCAGGATGCCCCGGAAGGGATCGAGGCATGACGGCCGGGACGCACCGTGCTCGCATCGCAATCGCCACCAACAACGGCGACATCGGCGGCGGTGAGGTCATGCTCCTCAACATCGCCGAGGCGCTGCGAGAGCTCGGCATCGAGGTTCTCGTGATCGGTCCGGCCAGGCCGGGCGACCTCGTCGCCGAGGCCGCGGAGCGCGGGTTCGAGACCATCGTCCTGCCGGCCCAGGGACGGCGCGCCTACATGCTCGCCCTCCTGCGCTGGCGCCTGCGGAACCGGCGCATCCCGCTGTGGTGCAACGGCCTCGTCCCCTCCACGGCGACCGCCGGGATCGGTCCCCGCATCGTGCACCTGCACATCCTGCCGAGCGGGCTGCAGAAGGCCGCCGTGCGGGTGGCGCGCCTCGGTGCCCGGGCGACGCTCGTCCCGTCCTCGTTCATGGCGGAACGGATCCCCGGGGCCCGGGTCCTCGCGAACTGGACCGTCGACATCGCGCGCCGAGAGCCAGCGCCCGAGGGCCATGCCGCGCACCGCGTGGGCTACCTGGGTCGCCTCACGCGGGACAAGGGCGTCGACGTGCTCGCACGGGCGATGACGCAGGTCATCGCTGGGGGTGCCGGAGACGAGCGTCTGCTGCTGGCAGGGGAGAACCGCTTCGGCACCGAGGAGGACGACCGGGCGATCAGCGGTGCGCTCGCCCCGATCGCCGACCATGTGGACCAGCCCGGTTGGATCGACCGCGGGGAGTTCTTCGCCGCGGTCGACCTCGCCGTGTTCCCCTCGATCTGGCCGGAGTCCTTCGGCATGACCGTCGCCGAGGCCATGGCCGCCGGCGCGCCCTTCGTGATCACCGACGTCGGCGCGCTGCCCGAGGTCGCGGGGGGCGACCACCCGTGGATCGTGCCGGCCGGCGACGACACCGCCCTGGCCGCCGCGATCACCGCCGCGCTCGCCGATGCCGACCCCTCCGGCCGCTCCGCGCAGGCCGACGCCGCGCGGATGCGCTGGGAGCAGGAGTTCTCCCCGGCGGCCGGTCGGCGACGCGTCGCCGAGCTCCTCGCCCAGCTTCCTGACCTGGCGCGCCGCCCTGCAGGCGGTGCCCGCCCCATCGACCCGACTCATCCTCAGGAGGCCTCCCGGTGACCGACGAGACCCCGATCGCCAGCATCATCGTGCCGTCCTACCGCGGCGTCGACCGTCTGCCGGCGCTGCTCGACTCCTTCGCGGGCCAGGCGGAGGGGACGCCCTCCTTCGAGGTGATCACCGTGGTCGACGGCGTCGACGACGGCTCGGTCGCGCTGCTCGCCGCTGACGACCGGTTCCCCGTGCGCAGCATCGTCTTCCCCGAGAACCGGGGGAGGGTCGCTGCCCTGAACGCCGGGTTCGAGGCCGCGCGCGGCGAGGTGCTGATCCGCTGCGACGACGACCTGGTGGTCCCGTCGGGATTCGTGACCTCGCATGTCCGCTTCCATGCGTCTGCAGGCCGGGCAGGCGGGGTCGGCCTCACGCAGGACATCCACGAGAGATCGGCCTACGCCCGGGCCTACGGCGAAGCCGCGGCCGCGAGCTCGTTCGCGGCGGCCTCGGCGCGGGGCGCCGACGAGCGCTGGCGGCTCTGGGCGGCGAACTGCTCGATCACCCGGGAGACCTGGGAGGAGATCGGTCCGTACAGCACCGCCTACCGCGCCTACGGCTGGGAGGACGTCGACTACGGGTACCGGCTCCATGCCGCCGGCATCCCGGTCGGCCTCGTCGACGGGGCGACCGCCGAGCATCACGGCCCGGCGCGCACCGCCGCCGCCCGCACCGTCAAGGCCTACGAGGCCGGTGCCGCGCGCGCGACCTTCCTCGCGCGGCACCCGGAGGCCCCGCTGCCGGCGGCATCGGCCGGCTCGGGTCCGTGGGGCCTGGCCGTCGGATCGACCGCTCGGCTGCTCCGTTCGGTACGCGGCGCCCGGACATACGCGGCGGCAGTCGATCGGGTCCTCCCCATGGCGCCCCCGGCCGTCGGCCGCAAGCTCGTCGCCCTCGGCGTCGAGGCCGCCGGCCTCGCCGGAACCAGGCAGGGCGCAGCGGCGCCGAAGCACCGAGCAGCGCCGGCCGGCATCGCGTCTGATGGCGCGGAACGCCCCCGCATAGCCATCGCTCACGACTACCTCACGCAGCGCGGCGGGGCAGAGCGCGTGGTGCTGTCCCTCGCCCGAGCGTTCCCCGACGCCGAGATCCACACGCTCTTCTACGCACCCGACCAGACCTATCCCGAGTTCCGCGACATGCGGATCCGCACGAGCGGCCTGAACCGGATCGGTCCCTTCCGGCGCGATCCCCGCATCGCCCTGCCGCTCCTCGCGGCGGCCTCCTCCCGGATGACGATCGACGCCGACATCGTCATCGCCTCCTCCTCCGGCTGGGCGCACGCCTTCCCGACCGATGGCCGGAAGATCGTCTACTGCCACTCCCCGGCGCGCTGGCTCTACCTCCCCGAGGACTATCTTGGGGACGCAGGGCGACTGGACCCCAAGCGCCTGCTGCTCAGCGTGCTGACGCCGGCGCTGACGATCTGGGACCGCCGCGCCGCGATGACCGCGCACCGCTATCTCGCGAACTCGTCCGTCGTGCGCGAGCGGATTCGCCGCGTCTACCGGATCGATGCACCGACCCTCTTCCCGCCCTTCAGCCCCGCCGTCGCCGAGGGCGAGCAGGAGCCGATCTCCGAGCTCGCCGGCTGGGCCGGAGCCGACGGCACCGAGGGCGGGCATTTCCTCGTGGTCTCCCGCCTGCAGCCGTACAAGCACGTCGACCGCGTGATCGAGGCGTTCCGCGGGCTGCCCGACGAGCGCCTGCTGGTCATCGGCAAGGGACCCGAGAAGGAGCATCTCGCGGCGCTCGCCGGCGAGAACGTCCGCCTCGTCGAGGGCCTCTCCGATGCGCAGATGCGCTGGGCCTACGGGAATGCGCGCGCGCTCATCGCCGCGAGCCACGAGGACTTCGGGCTCACCCCGCTCGAAGCCGGGGCCCATGGTGTGCCGACGATCGCGCTCCGCGCCGGCGGGTATCTCGACACCGTCGAGGAGGGCGTGAACGGGCTCTTCTTCGAGGAGCCGACGGCGGAGGCGATCCGGGCGGCGGTTCAGCAGGCGATGCTGGTGGAGAGTTCCTCGGAGTCCATCCGGGACCGAGCGCAGAGCTTCGCGGAGCAGCGATTCATCGAGCGACTGAGGGAGATCACGGAGGACCCGCTGCGCCGCTGAGTCGCGAGCGGTGGCCCGTCACCGGGCGTATGAGGTCCAGGATCAGCGGTAGTCGATGAGATCGGGGAGGAGATCCTCCCGGACGGCGACGCGGTGATGATGCTTGAGCGCAAGCGGGTGAGTGACCTTCGCGAGCAGATCGTTCCAGCTCACAGGGTAGGAGAGGACCTCATTGCGGATGCCGCCCGGGTTCTGTGCGAGGAGGGGCTGGAGGTAGTCGAGCCGACGCTCGACCTCGGCCAGCCACTCCCGGGTGAAGGTGGAGTCCGGGCGCATGATGAGCGCCCCGCCGCCGGGGACGATGCGGTAGTAGCGCTTCAGATCCTTGCCGAGGGCGCGGGGGAGCTGAGCGACCCACTGCGTCGAGCGCTCGGGGTAGCCGAGGACCCACAGGTCCTGGTCCTCGAGCTGGTCGAAGGCTGGTCCCCAGTGATGGAACGATGCCTTGACGTCGCTGTATCCGCCACCGTGGTGGTGCAGGAGGTAAGCGCGGAGATAGTCCGACCGATGGACGAGCGAGAGGTTCTCGTACGCGGGATGCAAGGGAGCACCCGGCACGATCCACGAGCTGAGCGTGTCGGGCGTGACCAGGACGACCTCGATGCCCGTCTGCATGGACCGGAGTGCGTCGAGGCCCCGCTCTCGTGCCTCAGGCATCGGGGAGTCACCCGTCCAGATCGTGAAGATCCTGCGGGTCAGGACGCCCCCTTCGGACGGTTCGGAGTCCCAGTTCACGAAGGAGCGTCGGTACATTCCGGGGGTGTAGGCGTAGGGCCGCCTCTTCTCCATGTCGCGCCATAGGCTGCTCGTCGCTCTGACCTGGACGACATCGGCGGTGCGCAGGGAGCGCTTGCGGAGGACGAATCCCCAGTGCTTGACGGTTCGGGCGGTGTCCAGAAGACCCTCGACAAGGCCCGAACCTCCGACCGCGGTGTTGTCCTGCCGGACTCGGCTCATCTCGGCCCCCAGACTCGGAAGTGAAGATCTCCCTGCCAGCGGCCGATGGTCCAACCGATCATCCGAGCGGCATCGAGCTTCCTCTCAGGCGGTCCTGAGAGGAACTCGGGGAGAGCGCGAAGGAGATTGCGGGCAGCACGGACCTCTCCTCGCAGGGTCCCGCCGGTGATCCCGCGCTCTCGGTGCTTCGCCCACAGCTGGATATAGGTGAAGCCGTATCGCTTGAACTGGCGGAATGCCCCCCGGGAGGTGGGCCGCTCGACGCGGTCCAGGAGCGCCGACTTGACCAGGATGACCTTGAAGCCCTCATGCTGAGCGCGCCAGCAGAAGTCCACCTCGTCGTGGCCCCCCACGAAGGCCTCATCGAAGCCTCCTGTCGCGTCGAAGACTTCCCGGCGGAGCAGCATGAACCCACCCGGCACATAGGGCAGGTAGCGCTGCGGCGTCTCGATCTCATAGGTGTCGGGGTCATGGGAGCTGAGCATGCCTCCCGCGATGCCGATCTCCGAGTCCGCGGAGATGGCGGCGTACAGCTCGCGCATCGCACCAGGACGCACAGCATCGTCGGCGTCCACCAGCATGACGAGATCCGCCGCGGCAGCGGCGATGCCCGCGTTGCGCGCGCAGTTGACGCCTTGTCGATCGAACGCGGGGACCACGCGGATATCCAAGCGATCGCTGAATGACTGTGCGATGTCAGCGGTTCTGTCTGTGGATCGGTTGTTCGCGATGACAACCTCGAAGCGCGGTGCACCCTCCTGCGCGATGAGAGCGTCGAGCTGGATGCCGAGGGTGGCTGCCGCGTTGTACGCGGGTATGACGACACTGACCGTAGGAGTCTCAGTCACTCTTCATCTCTTCTCGGACGTTGGTATGCAGGACCGATTTGGATCGCGCCGCGAAGGCCTGTCATCGAATATCTCATTGTGATGAATTCCGGTGCGGCGAGATTGCTCCCGATGGGCTCGTGGTCGAGCCAGCGAGGTCAAGCATTGGGCGACGTCCTCCAACGCGGCCTGCGCAGTGCTCGGGAGACGGGGTTGTCGGGAGGACGCGGTCCACGCCCTTGGTTGGTCGTGTTGTCGATCGCCGCCTGGTAGGTCGCTGCGAAGGCCGCGACGCCGTAGATCACCCGGGCGCGTTGAGCGCGCTCGAGGTTGAGGCCAGCAGCGGTGTCTGCTCCTAGGGCCGCGATCGCCTCTGCGGCCAACTCGGCATCATTGTCGGAGATGGCCGTGATCAGGTCCGGTGAGATGCCTTCAGCACCGACACTCGTCGTGATGGACGGTATCCCGCGCAGGACGGGCTCGATGACCTTGAACTTGACCCCTGCGCCCCTGTCGAGAGGAGAGACGGCGACGTCGATCCTCGCGTAGGCGTCCTCGAGATCTTCGATGAACCCCGTGAGCTCGACTCCGGGAATCGCCGAGAGCTGTCTCCGCAGGTCGTCCTCCAGGCCGCCGCCGACGATGAGGAGGCGTGCATCCGGGACTGCTGAGAGCACCTTCGGCCAGATCCGGGTCGCCAGGCGCACGGCTGCATCGCGGTTCTCGGGCCTGCGGAGGTAGGACACGAAGCCCACGGTGGGAGGACCCCCGACGCTCGCGACCAAAGGAGTCGTCTCATCCGCGAGAGGCGGGCTCACGACGGCGACGTGCGCATGCGGAGCCGAATCACGGAGAAGGCGTTCGTCCTTCTCTGAGAGGACGAAGGCAACATCGACATTGTTGCCGATGTATCGCTCGATCCGCTGCATCCGCTCGATGGCTCGCCGGCGGGCTCGGTCCGCAGTCTTGAGAGGCAGAGCGTGAGGAGTTGGTGCCGATCGCGCGATCCGTTGACTGTTGATGTCGTGGAACATGCAGGTGACGGTGGCTGTCGGAGCCATCCTTCGAACGATACTGGTCAATTGTCCATATTCTTCCCATTGAAGATCGACGACGTCCGCCTCGTGCAACAGCTGTCGAGCATCATCATCCATCAGGACGTCGACGAGGAGGGGGAGGGAGGGCAGGGAGGATGTCCAGCGAGTCAGCAGCGGTAGTGCACGGTGCATGACGGTCAGCAGGAGTCTGCGGATCCCTTCTCGGTCGCGCGGACGCCCCATCAGGCGTGTGGCCACGAGGGCCGCGCTCCGCTCGACCTCGGTGACGTTCGAGGTGAGGTGAGGTGAGAGGACGACGACCTCGGCTCCCGCGGCAACATGCGACGTCACGATCCGGGACAGCAGGAGGCCCCCGGCGGTGTTCGGTATCCGCACCGCTGGCACGGGACTGATCACCACGACACGACGGGGAGGTGGGGAGCCCGCCCTCAGATTGCTCACCATCCAGCTCCTCTGTTCGGCAGCGCAACCGGCAACACCCCGAGTATATGGAGAGAAGGGCGGCGAGGCGGTGAACGGTGAGCTGCTTGCGGGAACTTGCGATCTCAGAATGTGACCTATCGGTCTGTTCCAGGGGCGACCGGCTCCGTAGACTCAGCTCGAGTGCCGATGGGAGTCCCCTCGGAAGCAGAGGTCAGTCGGACGAGAGGGATGAGAATGCCGAAGAGTCTGCGCGCGCCGCGAGCGCTTCTGGACTACCGATTGCTTCGGAAGGTGATGACTCTCGTCCCATGGCCGATGCGCACAAGGCTGATCGTACTGCTCGCCTTCACTCTGATCGTGTCGCTTCTGGATATGGTGGCTGTCGCGGCGGTCCTCCCTCTGGTCCAGCTGCTCATGGCAGATGAGTTGCCGGCGGTCGTCCAGGACTACGTCATCCCCGTCGTCGGCATCGAAGATCGCCAGACCCTTCTCGTGCTGATAGCAGTTCTGATCTGTGTGGCGTTCCTGGCCAAGAACATCGCCCTCATCTTGATAAGATGGTTCAGTCTGGGCATCACGGCCAAGGCCTCCGCGGCTGCGCAGGCTGAGCTCCTCAAGCGATACCTGAGCGCACCCTTTGCCTCTCATCGTCGGCGCTCCAGGGCAGGGATCCTGCAGGCGGTGACGGCGGCGGTTCCTGGGTCGTTCGGCGCGGTGCTCCTCGGCTACATCAGTGCGATCACCGATGGCATTCTGATAGGAGCCCTGCTTGCGGTGCTCCTCGTCCTCGCTCCTCAAGCATCGTTGCTCGCGGCGCTGTTCTTCGGCGGCACGGCTCTGCTCCTCGCCAGGGTGATCAAGCCGCACGCCCTTTCGCTGGGACTCCAGTCCCTTGATATCGGGCAGGCCTCGTGGAGGCAGTTGAATCCTGCTATCGAAGGATTCCGCGAGACCCGCATTTTCCAGCGCGAGGCCCTCTTCTTGGAGCAGTATCGGGAGAATCGTCAGAGGAGCGCGCGCGTGTCGCGCCTTCAAGGGATGTTCGGTGAGCTTCCCAAGTATATCCTTGAAACGGCGATGATCATCGGTATGGCGGTCGTGGCTGCCATCCTGCTCGCGACCTATGAGAGCAGCACGGCGATCGGCCTCCTTGTGGTCTTCGCGGCCGCCGCCATGCGCATCATCCCGGCGTTGAATCGCCTGGTTGCGACGACGTCCGGGATCCGCACCGGCGAAGCCAATCTAGAGTTCGTGGCGGAGCAGATCGATGTGCTCGGTCGTGACGAGACTGTCGACATTGATACCCATGGACCGCTCGACGCCGTACCCGATGGAGACATCGTGGTCTCCGATCTGAGCTACAGATATCCGGATGCGAGCGGCGACGTGCTGAGCGGAGTCAGCGTCTCCATCGAGCGGGGGAGCGTTGTTGCTCTGGTCGGATCGTCAGGTGCCGGGAAGACGACCTTCGCGGACCTCCTGACGGGTCTGCTGACTCCCACCTCGGGGAGCATCGAGGCCGGTGGGATGAACATCGCCCAGGAGTCCAGGCGTTGGATGCAGGAGCTGGCGGTCGTGTCCCAGAGGGTCTACCTCTGGGAGGCGCCCGTGCGAGATCTCATCACGTTCGGCCAGAGCCCCGAACTCGTCGATGAAGGCCTCCTCGCCGAGGTTCTGATGAAGGCTCGGCTGGAGGGTCTGATTGCGGAGCTTCCGCGAGGGCTGGACACCCTCATCGGCGACAATGGCGCACGCCTGTCTGGCGGGCAGATACAGAGGATCGGCATCGCGCGCGCGCTGTACTCAGAGCCGAGAGTCCTGATTCTGGATGAGGCGACGAGTGCACTCGACAATGAGACAGAGCATGAGATCACGCAGACGATTGAGCGCCTCCACGGCGATGTCACCGTCGTCGTGATCGCGCATCGACTCTCCACGGTCAAGGATGCGGACGAGATCCTGTTCTTCTCCGCCGGGGAGCTCCGGGACAGGGGCACGATGGGAGAACTTCGCTCCCGCCAGCCGGAGTTCGCACGGCTCGTGGAGTTGGGCTCCCTCGCCTAACGCTGTGAGGGCGAACAGTCACCGGCCGTCTGCCCCGAGGACACACCATAATTCAGTCGATGTCGGAGAACGCTCTATGAAGACTGTCGCGCACCCTGGGGATGCGGGTTCGCCAACCGTGACTATCGCCATCCGATCCTTCAACGGCGAGGCGTATATCGAACAAGCGCTGGACAGTGCCTGTGCTCAGACCTATGGATGCGTCAAGATCATGGTCGTCGACGATGGATCGACGGACGACACAGCCCAGATCGTGCGACGGTCTCCCGATCGGCGGATTCGACTCGTGGAGCACAAGAGGAATCTGGGCAGGACGGCGGCGATCAAGACTGCGATCGCAGAAGTCGATACACCCTGGTTGGCATTTCTTGATTCCGATGATATCGCCCGCCCGGAGTGGATCGAGCGTCTGATCGAGATCGCTGATCGGGACTCTTCATTGGTCGGGATCGGGTGCCAGCTCGAGCAGATCGATGAGCACGGCATCTCCAAGGGTGTCGTGAGCGCCTTCCCTGCCGATCATCCGCAAATCCTGAACGGCCTGCTCATGGCTCCGTCGGTCACGTTCGGCGGAGCGATGTGGTCCTCCGCCGCATTGCGGGCCATCGATTTCAATCCCTCGTTCGATGTCGCGGAGGACTACCTTCTGCTCACTCTGCTGGCACTGGACGGAGGGAAGTTCGAAAACTCTGAACTCCCACTCATGCTCTACCGGCAGCACGACCGCCAGTCGAAGATCATCGAGTCGGAGGAAACCATCCGTGCTCACATGGCGGTCGTCGAGAGCTTTGTGCTCACGCTGTGGCCCGCCATCGATCCTGCGCGCCTGCTGGACATCACGGAGTGGGTGTCGTGGCATCGGGCAGGTCGCGGTCCGCGGGCTGTCAAGAACCGGGATGCCATGACTCGGTCGCTTCGCGTGACGCGCTGGATCGACGAGCATCCGCCGGCAGTGCTGCCGAAGAGGACGTTCTCGAGCTACAGGAAGCGCGCGCTGCATCAGGAGCTTGTCGCATGGGGGGGAGTCTCGTCGTTCGGCGAGGTCTGGAAGGCTCGGCGGGAGATCTCCAACCGAGCCTTCCTACGCAGTGCCGTCCGATCGGTCGCCCACTCCGTGCGGAGCGAATAGTCCATCCCCACCTCGTCTCTGCAGACATGACTCAATGGGCGAGCGCGCGGTCAGTCGCGGTGCACAGCCTGGATCGGAACGGTATGAAGGAACTCAACGACTACAACTCCCGTCTTCGACGCAGGTTGCGTACCGTGCGTCGTCTCGTTGGTTACCAGGTGACGCCTCAGCTCTACCCGCGGTGCGTGGCGCCGCGAACGTGGTGGTGGAGCAGGGAGTCAAATTTCGGGGACGCGCTGACCCCGTTCATCCTCCCGAAGTACGGGGTAGCGCCCATCCTGAAGCCTGAGGAGACGGCGGAGCTGTTCGCCGTCGGATCCATCCTCTCCGAGATTCCTGAGGAGTATGAAGGGGTGATCTGGGGGACCGGATCGTTCGGCGACGAGACGGACCTGCCGACGGACGCGAAGATCCTTGCCGTCAGGGGGCGGTTGACCTGGAGAAACCTTGGTGAGCCCGAGGTGCTGTCCTTCGGGGACCCTGGCCTGCTGATGCGGAATTTGGTGAAGCCTTCGGCGAAGAAGTGGGAGGTCGGTCTGATCCCCCATGTCTCCCATCGAGGTCTGCCGGTGATCCAGAAGCTTGCGGCGCTCGATGGGGTGAAGTTCATCGATGTCGCGCGATCGCCGCGCCGCGTCGCCAGAGACATCTCGAGCTGCGAGCACATCGTGACGACGTCGCTCCACGGACTGATCCTTGCAGACTCGTATCGCATCCCCGCCGCCTGGGCGATGCAGGAGCCGGTGATCCTCGGGGCGGAGTTCAAGTTCCTGGATCACGAGAGCGTGGTGCTCCCCGAGGAGGACCGGTGGATCGAACTCTCCGGCAACGAGACTTTGAAGGATCTGATTGCCAGGACGGTCCTGTCTGATGCGGACGCAGTACAGGCCTGCATCGATGGGCTGGAGTCCTCGATCAGCCAGTTGAAGCGAGATCTTGGTGGTTCGGTCAGCCCATGGGCACTGTGGGGGATGCAGCTGAAGGTCTGACCCGGAGCACAGTGCCATGCCGCCTCAGGCGGACTCAGAGGAGCCTCGATGCCCATAGGCATCGAGGCTCCTCCCCTGATCTGCGGTGCACGTACCTCGCATGTGTGCGGAGTGGTGGTGCGCCGTCATGACGCAGTGCATAGCATCCCGGCACTCGAGCGGAACCGGACCGACGCTGTAGACGCTCGGGCTGTGGGCGCTGGCGGGCGGAAGGTGCACCACTTCCGCAGAATGCAAGAGGTTGACGGGCGAGAGGGTGTTCGGAACCGTTCGGGACGACGCGTCGGCGACCCATGCTGACGGAACGCGATTCCCCTACGCGCTTGAATGCGCTTTCTTTTGCAACTGGCTGCAAGAGCTGGTGTGACCGGCCGTGGCTGGGCGGGCTTGAGGGGTTCCAGTTGGTGACGATTGGGTAACCTGCTGGTGGGGGGCATGTAGCGGGTGTGCCGAAGCTCATGTGGCGCGTAAATCTGCACGTCGTGACCCGTTTTTTGGCCACGGGGCGAGTCAGTTCCTGTTGCAAGAACTGCAAACCTGCAGGGTGGGAAGAAGGGCCCTTCCCAAATCGCTCCCGAGCCCTAAGATAGCGGTGTGCGCCAATGAATCCGTCGCACGTTTGCGTTGTCTTTCATGCCCATCCTCAGCCCCCGGGGGATCATGTCGTCTCTGCAGCAGCCCTACGGCCTCGAGTCGTCGGCGATCAAACCCACCGTGCCGGTGCGCACCTTCTCGCCCGGCGACGCCCGCATCCTCAGCAAGCTGTCCGTCGGAGCCCTCCTCCTCGCCGACGTGATCGCGCTGTGCATCGCCATGGGCATCGCCTATGCGGCGCGTCAGTCGATCCTCGGCACGGCGGGCGATCTCTCGCAGAACGTCCTCGACGCGGCGGTCGTCATCGCCGCCGGCTGGCTCCTCGCGATCATCCTGTTCGGGGGGTACGACGTCCGGCTCGTGCCGGCGGGCACCGAACTCTTCAGCAACGTGCTGCACGCGTCCCTCGCGGCGGCGGGCATCGTCGGCTCCGTCGTCTATCTGCTGCAGATCGAGCTCTCGCGCGGCTTCTTCGTCGTCTTCTTCCTGCTCGGACCCGTGCTGCTGCTGGTGGACCGTGTGATCCTGCGTCGGGTGCTGAACGGTCTGCGCGCGCGGGGCCGGTTCCGTCGCACCGTGATCGCCGTCGGCCCGCTCGGCCACGTGGACGGCGTCGCGCGCACCATCCACCGCGAGCGCTGGCTCGGCTACGACATCGTCGGCGCCATCACCCCCGGCGGGTCCGACGGCGGGCGCTCCGCTCTCGACATCCCCGTCCTCGGGAACGAGGACGACCTGCTGCGCGTCGCCGAGCACGAGCGTCCCGGGATCCTGCTGTTCACCTCGGGCGCGACATCGACCTCGGAGGAGTTCCGGCGGATCGCCTGGAAGCTCGAGGACATCGACGTCAGCGTCATCGTCGCCCCTGCGCTCAGCGAGATCTCCTCGAGCCGCGTCCGGATGCGACCGGTCGCCGGCCTCCCGCTCGTGCACATGGACCTGCCCCGCTCGCGCCATTCCTTGAAGTGGACGAAGCGCGCCTTCGACATCATCGTGAGCGCTGTTCTGCTGCTCGTGATCTCCCCGGTCCTCGCCGCGATCGCGCTGATCGTCCGCGGGTACGACCGCGGCCAGGTGATCTTCCGCCAGTCGCGCATCGGCCGCGACGGCACACCCTTCGAGTTCCTGAAGTTCCGGTCAATGGTCACCGACGCCGAGGCGATCCGCGTCGAGATGGTCGAGCGCGCCGAGCAGGACCGCGGCAACGACGTCATGTTCAAGATGCGCGACGACCCGCGCATCACCCGCCCCGGGAAGCTCCTGCGCCGCTACTCGCTCGATGAGCTGCCGCAGCTGTGGAACGTGCTGCGCGGCGACATGAGCCTCGTCGGCCCGCGCCCCGCCCTCCCGCACGAGGTCGACGCCTACGACGACGACGCCCGCCGACGCCTCGAGGTCCGGCCTGGCATCACCGGCCTCTGGCAGGTCTCCGGGCGCTCGGACCTCTCCTGGGAGGATACGGTCCGCCTCGATCTCTACTACGTCGACAACTGGTCGTTCGTCCAGGACCTGCAGATCCTGATGCGCACGGTCCGCGCCGTGCTGGCATCCTCGGGCGCCTATTGATCATTCGGCGCGGATCGGGTCTCCTGTGAGAGGCCTATTCCTTCCGGTCTCCCGGGCCCGATGATCATGTGCGAACGAGAGGTGCCTACGAGGTGACTGCGAATGTCCAGGCTCGTCGCGGCGAGCAGACCGAGAGCTCTCCGAGGTCAGGGCGCACGCTCGGTGAAGGGCTCGGCTCGGAGGACAATGCGATCAATGCGATCCGTCTTGTCCTCGCGATCCTCGTGCTCGTATCGCATACCGGGGCCATCAGCGGGATCTTACCGAGGCTTCCCATCGCAGGGCTCGGCGGATGGGCCGTCGACGGCTTCTTCCTGATCTCCGGCTTTTTCATCGCCGGCAGCGGCATGCGATCATCGTGGTTCTCCTTCGGCGTGCGGCGCCTCGCTCGCATCTATCCCGGATACTGGGTGCAGCTCCTGGCTGTGGGCCTGGTCTTCGCTCCGCTCGCCGTGCTCCT
This sequence comes from Brachybacterium netajii (SeqCode), assembly GCF_054114245.1. Lineage (NCBI taxonomy): Bacteria > Bacillati > Actinomycetota > Actinomycetes > Micrococcales > Dermabacteraceae > Brachybacterium > Brachybacterium netajii (SeqCode). The sequence continues at coordinate 26,231 of NZ_JBSYXB010000005.1, forward strand.
CGGGAGCGGACGATGGAGCATCTCCGCCGCCGCGGACTACATTGCCACGAATGCGTCGACCTTCGAGCTGGTCTGGATGACGGAAGGGGCCGAGCTTCCTCATGACGACGCATGGAACGGGTCGATGTGGACGCTGTCCTACGAGCTGACCGCCTACCTGATGTGCGGTCTCCTCGTCGCCGTCCCGTGGGTGAGGAAGCGCTTCGCGATCGTCGCCGCGGTCGGTCTCGTCGGGACGACGCTGTTCCTCCTGACGGCCGAACCGTTCCTGGACGTCACGACGAATCACTACCTCCGTCTCGCCCGCCTCGGCTCCTACTTCTGCGTCGGCATGCTGGCGTATGCGCTGCGGGACAGGCTGCGATTCGGCCCCTGGCTGGTGGCCCTCGCGGGCGCCGTCGTCACGGTCCTCTACCTGACGCCCGGTGGCGAGCACGTCGCCCAGGTCCCGCTGATGGTCCTCCTGCTCGGCCTCGGCATCCTCCTGCCCACCCGCCTCGGGAGCCGCAACGACCTCTCCTACGGCTACTACCTCTACGCCTTCCCCATCCAGCAGATCGTCGCGATCTCGCTCGGCGACCGCGGGAACTGGTGGGCCCACATGCTGATCGCAGCGGCCCTCACGGCCGGCGCCGCGGCCTTCTCCTGGTTCCTCGTGGAGAGGCCGGCGATCCGCGGAGCGCGGAGGTTCGTGGCCTGGGCGAGAGGGCGATGGTGGCTTCCGATCCCGGCATGATGATGAGCGCGGCGAGCCGCCCGGCGGGCACGGACAGGGCGGGCACGCGCCGCGCGGGCAACCTGCCCCTCGGTGTGCGGCTGGCCGCGGTCGCGCTCCTCGCCCTCTACCCCCTCGGCGCCGGCACCCTGCTCCTGACCTCCGACGGCTGGGGCGTGAACCGGCTGAACGTGCGGATCTGGTTCGCCGTGACGGGTGCGCTCGGGGTGCGGGGGCACGTGACGCCGGAGCAGTTCGCGACCATCGCGAACGTCCTGCTGTTCATCCCCTTCTTCGCGGCCCTCGCCGTGCTCCTGCCGCGCTGGTGGTGGATCATTCTCGGCGCCGCGATCTCCAGCGCGGTCGAGCTGTACCAGCTGGTCATCGGATCGCGGGACGCCACGTTCGAGGACATCGCCATGAACACGCTCGGCGCGGCGATCGGCACCGGGGCCGGGATCCTGCTGCGCCGGCTCCTCGCGCGCCGAGTCCGCGGGCCATCAGACCTCTCGGACACCTCGGACCCCAGCCTGGGGCCTCCGGGACTCAGCGGGAGGAGCGCAGGGAGCGCACCATCCGACCCCAGCGGGTCCACCACTCCCGACGGATCTCCTGCCGCGTCGGGGCATGCCCCAGACGGAGGCCCAGATGATCGCGGTTGACCCGCAGGGAGTCGCCGAGGATCGACAGCAGCTGACGAGGCGATCGAGCATCCTGAAGACGCGCCCGCCATACGGCGGTCGGGTTCGCGCCCGCGTGCACCGCACGCCACAGGTGCTCGCCCGGCAGTCCGACGGCGCGCTCCTCGCGCCCGGTGGCGAGGGCCAGCGGGACCGTCGCCCCGAGCTCCGCGGCCACGGCGTCGATGCGCTCGCGCTCGGCGTCGTCGACCTCGGTCCAGGACACGCGCACGTCATGCGCGCGCCGGCCCATGGAGTCGCGGGCGGCATGGACGAGCAGCACCAGGCGCTGGATCGTGAGCGGGGGGACCGCGCAGCCGATGCCGCCGAGGTCGACCGTCTCGCGCTCGGCCCACAGGCGCTCGAAGGTGCGACGAGGATCCTCGTCGAGACCGGGGAAGGAGCGGTGGACATCCACCGTCCCCCACAGCTGATGGTGGAACGTCGCCGCATGCCCGAAGACGCTGCCGTGCTCGAAGGTCGTCACGTTCTGCCAATGGCTCCGCTCGAGGACGACGGCGAGCTCGGTGATGCGATCGGGATCCACGAGGACATCGCAGTCCGTCGAGGGGCGGCGTCCAGCGGAGAGAAGCGGATGCAGGGACTCGCCTTTGAGATGCACCTGGCGAACTCCCGCATCTCGGGCAAGATGTTCGAGGCAGCCGTGCGCAAGTCGAAGGCGCGCCTGCGCGGGAACCTGCACGAGTGCGCTCATGCGGCAGAGTCTAAGCGGATGCCCGTTCGGGCTCCGATGCCGACCACCGGTGTTACGGATACGCGAAGGGGAGTTTTCCATGTGGGAGCTTGAAGGGCGCATCCAGAATTACGCGTGGGGGTCTCCCAGCGCGATTCCTGCATTCCTCGGACGTCCGGAGGACGGGCGACCCTGGGCGGAGGTCTGGTTCGGCTCGCATCCGGTCGCACCGTCGACCCTCGCCGACGGGCGGTCCCTGGAGCGGGCGATCGCTGAGGACCCGCGGCGGATGCTCGGCGAGGGCGTCATCCGCTCCTTCGGGGACCGCCTGCCCTACCTGCTCAAGGTCATCGCCCCCGCGAAGCCCCTCTCGCTGCAGGTCCATCCGACGCGGGATCACGCGGCCGAGTCCTTCGCCGCCGAGAACGCGGCGGGCCTCGTCCTGGACTCCCCGCGACGCAACTACCGCGACGACAACCACAAGCCCGAGATGCTGGTCGCGCTGACCGAGTTCCGTGCGCTGTGCGGCTTCCGGACCCCGCGCCGTGCGGCGGCGATGCTGCAGGACCTCGGGACCCCGCTCTCGGATCGCCTGCATCGGCTGCTCGTCCAGCACCCGACGGCGCACGGCATGCGGGCGGCGTTCCGCGCCCTCGTGGCCTCGTCGATGCGGCCCGAGCCGGCGGAGGTCGATGCGGTGGTGGAGGCCTGCGCGCGGCGCCTCGCCTCCGGCCGCTCGCCCTCGCCGCGCATCGACAGCACGGTCGCGCTCCTCGCCGAGCATCATCCCGGGGACCCCGGCGTCGTCGCCGCCCTCCTGCTCAACCCGGTCACCCTGCAGCCCGGGGAGGCGATGTTCGTGCCGGCGGGCGCCCTCCACGCGTATCTCCACGGCGTCGGCATCGAGATCATGGCGGCCAGCGACAACGTGCTGCGTGCGGGTCTCACGCCGAAGAAGGTGGATGCTGAGGAGATGCTCCAGTGCGTCAGCGTCACCGCCGCCCCTCCGCTCCGGGTGGCTCCCGAGCACCAGAACGCGACCTCCTCCGCGTACTACGCGCCGGTCGACGACTTCGAGCTGTCCCTGACCGCGGTGGCGGACCCGCCCGGCGCGTTCCGCGGCCGCCATCCGGTGCCGGGCAGCGGGCCCCGCACGGTCCTGGGCCTGGAGGGGGAGCTCCTCCTCGAGTCCGACACCGGTCGGCATGTCCTCCCCGCCGGCCGGGCGCTGTTCGTGCCCGCCTCGGCGGGGGCCCTGCGCGTCGGCGGCTCCGGACGTCTCGTGCAGGCGAGCGTGCCGTGACCGGCGTGACCGGCGGGCCCAGCGGGACAGACCGGACGGGCGGGGTCGGGACGACGACGGATTGGACGACGGAGGAGATGGAGGAGACGGTGGAGGATGTGCGCTATCGGCTCGGTCATGTCGTCGTCGACGGCGACGAGCTCGGATTCTGGGTCGGACGCCTGCCCGACGGGCCGATCATGCGGATGAACGGCTCCGGGGCGATGATTCTCGAGGTGCTCCTGGACAGCCAGGACGCCGAGCACGGGAAGGGGATGAGCGCCATGGAGGTGGCCTCCCGGCTGCGGGACGACGTGGACGGTCTTCCGGACGGCATCGAGGTCGAGGTCGACGAGTTCCTGATCAGCCTCGCCGAGCAGGGTGTCCTCGTGCCGGAGCGTCGCCCGTCGGCGGGCCCCGCTCGGGAAGCGGGCGAGCGGTGACGGTCGAGCCCACGAGCGCCCTGCCGGCGACCGGGACGCTGCGCGTGGAGACGGCAGGCGTCCGCGTGCGCCTGGAGTTCGGGCCGGGGCTCGAGGAGATCGCCGCGGAGGTCGGCACGATCTGGGGCCACCTCCTGGTGGAGGACGCCGACGGGCCGGGCGGAGAGGACGACGTGGTCCTGTCCTATGCGGCCCTCGAGGCTGCCCTCGAGGCCTCTCGCGAGGAGACGGCCTCCCCGCCGGCGACCCGACTGGGTGTCGACGAGGGAGCGGGCTACCAGATCTCGGGGGACATCACCCGAGAGGTGATCCGTCGGCTCATCGGGCGCGCGATCCTGCTGCATGCGGGCATCGTCGACCACCCGACGCTCGGCGTGGTGGCCCTCATCGGGCCGTCGGGCGCCGGGAAGTCGACGGCGGTGGCCCACTTGGCGCGGGACGGACGCTATGTGACCGATGAGCTGGCGATCCTCGACCCGGAGGACTACTCCGTCTCCCCCTATCCGAAGCCCGTCTCGCTCCGACGTCCTCCGGAGCGATCGCGGAGGGGCCGCAAGGTCGACCTCGGGCCCGCGGCGATGAGCCTGGAGCCTGCGCTCACCTGCGGGCCTCCGGAGATGCTCGTCCTGCTGGATCGGATCCGGGGCGGTGCCGAGCCAGGGCCGGGACAGGAGTCGGGACAGGAGCAGGAGCAGGACAGCATCGGCGTCGAGCGGGTTCCCCTGCAGTCCGCGCTCCCCGCGCTGATCTCCCAGTCCTCGTCGCTCTCCGAGCTCCCGGACGGGCTCGCGCGGTTGACGGAGCTGGCCGTGCGCACGGGCGGGGTGGTGCGCGTGCGCTATCGCGACTCCGAGCAGCTCGTCGGGCTCCTCAGCCGGTTGCCGGCTCCCGTGCACGAGGAATGGGAGGCGGTCACTCCAGCCTCATCGCCTGCCGGTGCCGGTGCCTCTGCCTCTGCTCCTGCTGCTGTCTCCGCCTCCGCTGCTGCCTCCGCGGCGGTCGTCGAACGCGCCGGTCGCGCGGGTGCGCTGAGCGTCGAGCGGTCCGGTCAGGCCGTGGTCGCCGAGAGCGGGGTCGTCGTGCTGCGCGGGTCCGAGAGCCTCGCGTTCGAGGGGCTCACCGCGGTGGTCTGGGATGAGCTGCAGCTGGTCGGGGAGGCGACGCCGGACGAGCTCGTCGCCCGCGTCGTCGACCGCATGGGCCCGCATCCCCGGGCGAAGGACCTCGTCGCCGAGGCGCTGGACCGGCTGCACGACAGCAAGCTCCTGATCCCCCGCGGATGACCCGCGACGGGCCCGCGACGGGCGCATGACGACCTCTCAGCGTCGGAGGGCCGCGGCCAGGGTCCCGACGGCCCGGTCCAGCCTCGCCGCGACCTCGCGAGCGACCTCGGGGGAGCGCCGGTACGGATCGGGCACTTCGGCAGAGGCCGACGGACGCCGCCTGCTCCACACCGAGATCGCCTGGTCGAGGGGGAGGCCGCCGTCGAGGATCTCGGTCAGAACCTCCGCGGAGTCCAGCAGGACGATGCGGCGCGCCGCCGCGGGGAACTCGTCGATGAGGTAGGCGCGCTGACGGCGTGACATGGTCACGATGAGGTCCGCGTTCATCGCGGCGGCGTCGACCTGGCGGGCGGCGAAGCCGTCGGCCGAGACGCCGTGCGCGGAGAGGAGATCGCGCATGGCCTCCTCCATCGGGTGGCCGACGAGGGCTCCGATCCCGGCGCTCGACACCTCGAGATCCGGGGCCAGCTCCTGGAGCCGGAGATGGGCGTACGGGGACCGGCAGATGTTGCCCGTGCATACCACGAGCACCGAGCGGATCCCGGGGGTCATGGGCGTCGGCGAATCGGAGGCGGAGCTCATCCATCCAGCCTATCCGCGCAAGGACGGTCGCGGCCCGCGCCCCTCGACCGGGAGGGCCGATCGGGAGGCGCGGGCCGCGAGGGGCTCATCAGCGGGGCGTGTTGACCCCGACCGAACCGCGAGCGAGGAACAGATCGAGCAGATCGAGCATGCCGACGAGGCCGACCTGGAGGGCCGCGACGTCGTACTGCCCCGTCGGGATCGAGGACCAGCGATCGGGCGGCGTCCCCGTCGAGTCGTTCTGCGCGTTGATCTTGAGGACGAGGACGTCCTCGAGCACGTCGAACAGGTCCGCGAGCAGATCGTTGACCGCGCCGAGGGCGGCGTTCACCCCGCCGTCCGCCGACAGCAGGTCCTTGACCTGCGTCGTCACGGTGTCCAGCAGCGCGCTGAGGATGCCGTCCCGGTTCGGGCCGGTCAGATTGGGGATGATCTGGATGCTCTGGCCGAGGACGGTGACGGAGAGCAGCTGGATCGTCGCCGTGCCGTCGGCGATCGACGCCAGCGTGGCGTTCTCGATCTTGAGCACGTCGACGGAGGTCAGCGGGACGCCGAGGAGCGTCACGTTCGCGCTGACCGTCAGGTTCACCGTGACGAGGTCGCTGAGCAGGGCGTTCAGCCACTCGTCGACGATCGTCGTGACCGACGGCGTCGGAGCGGGAGCGTCCGCGAAGAGGCGGGTGTTGGGGTCCAGGCCGTTGAGGCCGGTGGACGGGTAGCCGAGGACGGCGCCGAGATCCACGGTCATCTGGCCGTCGCCGGAGGTGTTGGTGAGGTCGAGCTGCAGCGCGGAGCCGCTCGCCGTGGGCAGCGTCCCCGTGATCGCCGCGGTGTTCAGCGTGACGGAGAGGACCGCCTGGAGGTTGGTGAGGTTGGTCGGGAGCAGGCTCGTGATGCTGTTCAGGAGCGGGCCCGCGTCGAGCGTGATCGTCGTGTTCGCGCCGGCGAAGGTGCGCAGCGCGCTGGAGAGCGCCGTGACGGTCGGGGACTCGAGGGAGGTGCGCAGGTAGGCGAGGAGGTAGTCGCGCTCGATCGCCGGGTCGCAGCCGGCGTCCGACGCGGCGATGCCCGCGGCGGCCCCGATGATCAGCCTCAGGTTCGCGACGGAGGCGATGAGGTCCGACAGGGCGCCGTTGGTGCCGACGCCGAGTCGATCCTCCGCCGCCTGCAGGACCGTCTGGAGGTCGAGCGTCGCGAGCGCGGGGGCGTCGGGGCCCGCGTTGGCGGTGTTGATCGCGCCCGTGGCGTCGACCGCTCCGCTGCCGCCCCAGGCCGCGCCGGACTGGTTCGCGTACGCGGACTGGTTGAGGGCGCCGGTGGAGGTGTTCAGGTCGAGGATCGTGCTGAGGGCCTGCGCGGTCCCCGTGAGGTTCACGGTCAGCGCGTCGAGGGCGGTGACGCTCAGGGGGTCGCCGTTGACGCCGTCCTCGACGAGGTCGGGAGTGGTGTCGGCGACGCCGCCCTCGAGCGCGGCGATCGTGTCGAGATCCAAGGGGAGGATGCCGCCGGAGAGGATGCGGCCCTGGCTCTGAGCGTTCCAGAGGGTGTCCTGGTCGCACGGGAAGCTCGCCGCGAAGGCGGGGGCTGCGGAGCCGAGGGCGACGACGGGGACGGACCAGGCGGCGCCGGCCATGAGGGCGCGACGAGGAAGCGGGCGATGCTCGGGGGCGGCAGTGCGCGTGGGACGGGGGGACGGCATGGGGGTCCTCCGGGAGGGGGGCGGGGCAGGACCTTTCTAACTTAGGCACAAGAAACGGGCATACCGTGTGGTAACAGGCGAACAGTGCGTGTTCTGAACGTTCCTCTGCGGGAAGTGGACCCGGTCAGCTGATGGCGGCGGGACCGTTCGGAGCGGTCTCCGCCGTGCGATGACGCAGGGTCGAAGCGGTCGTCCCGTGCAGGGCCTGGAGTGCTCTGCGCATCGTGAGCGCACTGCCGAACCCCGCATGCCGAGCGATCTCGTCGATCCGCAGGGCGTCGTACCGCGGTGACCCGAGGAGGTGGACGGCGAGTGCTGCCCGTTGGCGGCGGATCTCGGCCGAGACGCTGGTCTCCGCCTCGGCGAACACCGCCTGCAGGCGACGCGGGGAGACGGGGATGCCGGCCGCGATGTCCTCGATGCTCAGGTTCGGATCCGCCCGACGTTGCGCGATCAGCGCGATCGCCTCCTCGCGCAGGCGGGATGAGGCGGTGGGGCGCTCGGAGCTGGGGATCGACCCCAGTCGGTCGAGGATCATCGAACCGACCATCTCGGTGAGGAGCTGGCCCACCGCATAGGACTCGATCGCGCTGGTGGAGTCGATCGCGTCGGCGGCGACGGCGGAGACGGCGGCGGGATCGCCGGCGGTGGAGCCGTAGGTGGTGCCGTCGGCGGTGCCGTGTCGGCCGACGGAGGCGAGCATCGAGGCGGCGAAGGCGCGCGCCGCCGTCGGGAGCCCTCCGGTCAGGGGGAAGGTCCGGGGCGCGCGGGGCATCGTCGGGACGATCCCGGACAGCGACTCGCGATCGACGCGGATCAGCAGATGCCGACGGTGCGGGCGCAGCGGGACCTCGTAGTCGGTCCAGGTGGGCAGGAATGCGACGTGGGCGGCGACGGTCTCCAGGGAGTCCTTTGCGTCCCGGCCGTCGTCGGGCGTCGGCTTGTCGATCGTGAAGACGCATTCGAGCGAATCGAGGCAGTCCTCGGCGCCGACGTTCCGCATTTCGCCGCCGCGGCCCGTGAACCTCTCGACGGCGACGTTATGGAAGAGCACGGTCTCGCGACGCAGTTCGTACGGCTCCTCGCCCAGCGGGCGGAACCTCTGTGCTGCGAGCTCGATCTGCTCGTGGCTCGGATTCGCGACCGTCGATGCGTCATTCGCTGGCATGGTGCCTCGGGAAACCCTCCATGACGGGAGATCCGGGGATCTCGGACCGACGGCTGCTCTCGTCAGTGTAGGAGGCGGGGGCGGATTCTGTCCCTCGGGGCGCATCCGGTGAGAATTCGGTGCCGGTCGGGAATGTCCCGAGTGCTCGTCCGCTCTCGCCGGCGGTTCTGTCTTCTCCTCACGGTCGGACGGTCGACCGTGCGTCGACGAGGCCGGCCTGGACCGCATGGATGATCCCCTCGAGCGGCCCTCGCACCCACGCGCGCCCGACGCCTGTCGGCCCGATGCTCGCCGAACCCACCCCCGCCCGTCGGACGACCAGCGCGGCCGCCGCCCGCCACAGCACCGGTGCGAGAAGCCCGACGGCGATCAGCAGGGCGAGCATCGCCCAGCTGTCGTCGCGCTCGTACGGGTGCAGGGTCTGGAAGACGTGCAGGATCAGCACGTGCAGGGCGTAGAGCGACAGGCTCGCCTGTCCCGGCCACGCGAGCACGGCCGCGGCCGCAGTCGGCAGGAGCCGGTCCAGCGGGCTCGCCTGGACGGTCCATGCGGCGAGGAGCACGCCGAGCGCACCGGCGGCGACGCCCATCTGCTCGGCCGGTGTCCCGTCGTAGGCATGGACCTCGAACAGCCCCAGCAGGTTCGGCGCCATGACCAGGCCGATGAACACCGCTAATGCGGCCGCCGTCGCGACCGCTCCGCGAGCCCACGGGAGCGTCGGCCGCAGCAGTCGCACGGCGAGCATGCCGAGGATCGCGCACAGCACGAAGCCCGTCAGCCGGTACGGTCCGGCGCCGCCGAGATCGCCGAGGGCCTCCCGCACCGCATCCTGCAGCGGATCCGCCGTCGCACCGGACGGCCCGGGGAAGGAAGCGGCCGCCATCCGCCCATAGATCACAGGCACCCCGGCGGCGAGGGCCGCCGCGAGCACGCCCGCGACAGCCAGGGCGCGCGTCCCCAGCCGCACGAGCGGGATGCACAGCACCATCAGCACGGCGAGGTGCATCAGCACGATCACCACGGCGGCGTGCGACTGCGCCAGCAGTAGGCCCAGGCCGAGCACCAGGAGCGCCCGCACGACGGTGCGCGCGATGTCGCGACCGTCGGCCGCGGTGACGGTCGACGGTGCGCTGCGCTCGCGGCCGAGCTGCGCGCCCGCGCCGACGAGCAGGGCGAACAGGGGAGCGGTCAGGAACTCGCTGACCAGGAGGATCCGCAGAGGGCCGTCCGACGGCGCCACGTGGGCGGTCACCATCAGCAGATAGGCGGCGGTCCGTACCCAGTCGACGAAGAGGACGCGGGACCCGATGGCGCGGGCCGCAGCGTCGACCGCGATGCTCACCCGATCTCCCCGTCGGCCTGCGCCGCGGTGATCTGCTCGCGGATCTCGTCGACGAACGCGATGACCTCCTGGCCGCCCTTCACGGGGCCGCCGGCGAGCATGCCGTCGGCGCCGAGGAGCACGGCGCTCGGGGTGCCGCGGGAGCCGAGGGCCTCGCGGGCGCTGAAGCCAGGGTCGTAGAGGGAGTGCTCGCCGAGGCGCGTCGTCGTGCGCTCCCGCAGCGAGGCAGGGGTCGCCTTCAGCACTGCGTGCACCTGCAGGAACCCTCCGAGCTCCGTCGTCCAGGTCGGGAACTGGTCCATCACCCGCTCGCAGGGGCCGCAGCCCTCGGAGACGAACACCAGCAGCGCGGCCTGCTGGGTCGTGAGCTCGCGCAGGGTCACGAGGGTGCCGTCGGGGCGCTGGAGGACGCCGGCGGGGATCGCCGTGCGCTCGTAGTCCAGCAGCTCCTCCTCGGCGTCACCGGGCTCACCCGATTCACCTGGCTCACCGCGATCCCCGGGGTCGCCGGAGTTCGCGCCGGCTCCGGTGGGGCGCGGTCCGGGAGCCGGCGCACCGCCGGCTGCGTCCCGCTCGTCGGCCGAGGTGACGCCGCCGAGGACGAGCACGGTCAGCAGCACCGAGGCGCCGACGCCGAGCGCCGCGCTCAGGAGCTGCAGCGGCGTCCGCTCGAGGGCCGTCGTCATGATCCCGCGGGACGCCGCGACCAGGGCGATCAGCGACAGCGCGGTCAGCAGGATGTTGCGGAAGAGAGTCGAGGAGGAGACCGTCGGCGAGGCGAGCGTTCCGAAGCAGGAGCATTCGGCGGGCGCCCCGGCGAGGAGCGCACGGGCGATGATCGCCAGATAGGTCGCCATGAGCAGGGCCACGAGCAGGGCGATCACGGTCTGCGAGGGCACCCAGGGGATCCACCAGGCGAGACCGAGGACGATCTCGGCCGTCGGCAGCACCGTCGTGACCAGCGGATGCAGACGCGGTGCGGGGATGCGCAGCGAGACCATCGCGTCCTGCAGGGCGCGGCGGTCGCCGAGCTTCGCGAGCCCCGACACCAGCAGCGTCAGCGTCAGCAGGAGCGGGGCGGCGATCAGCAGGGTCATCGGGGGAATGCTCCTCGAGCCGGGGAAGGGGCGGACCGTACCCCACCGAGCCTAGAGCCGCAGGCGGCGCCGCGGCGCCCACCCTGCACAGAGGCGACCGATCTATCGTGGAGCGCATGCCGTCCGAGCCCGCCGCCGCCCCCTCCGCCGAGCCGTCCGCCGCTCCCGACACCGCCCCTGCGGCCGCCGCCCCTGAGACCGCCGCCCCCATCGCCGCGACTGTCGCCGCCCTCCGCGCCTCCTTCGCCGCGGGCACCACGCGCGGCGTCGACGCCCGTCTCGCGCAGCTCGACGCGCTCCTGCACGGACTGCGGGCCGAGGAGAAGAGCCTCACGCGCGCGCTCGCCGAGGATCTCGGCAAGAGCCGCCTCGAATCGGCGATCACCGAGCTCGGCGTGCTCACCCAGGAGATCGTCCACATGCGCAAGCACCTGCGCGGATGGCTGAAGCCGGAGAAGCTGCGCATGGACGCGCTGCTCGCGCCGGCGAGCGGGGAGATCTGGCGGGAGCCGCTGGGGACGGTCCTCGTGATCGCCCCGTGGAACTATCCGCTGAACCTGTCGCTCGGCCCGGTGATCGGGGCGATCGCCGGTGGAAATACCGTCGTGCTGAAGCCCAGCGAGCTCGCCCCGGCGACCTCCGCCGCCCTCGCCCGCCTCGTCGCGGAGCATCTGGATCCCGCGTGGGTGCGGGTCGTCGAGGGCGGTGTCGAGGAGACCACGGCGCTGCTCGCCGAGCCTGTCGACCTCGTGTTCTACACGGGCAACGGGCGCGTCGGCCGGATCGTCGCCCGCGCCGGCGCCGAGCACCTGACCCCGGTGGTCCTCGAGCTCGGCGGGAAGTCGCCCGTGGTCGTCGCCGACGACGCCGACCCGCGCACCGCGGCCCGCCGCATCGTCTGGGGGAAGTTCACCAACGCCGGCCAGACCTGCGTCGCCCCCGACTACCTGATGGCCTCGCCCGCGATGCTCGACCGGCTCGTGCCGGAGCTGCGGCGCGCCATCCGCGAGATGTACGGGGCGGACCCGCAGCGCTCGCCCGACTACGGCCGCATCGTCTCCGCCCGCCACCACGAGCGCCTGCTGGCGATGATCGACGACGAGCGCGCCGTGATCGGCGGGACCGGGACCGCCGACGCCGCCTCCCGCTATCTCCCGCCGACGGTCCTCGCGGGCGTCGGCTGGGACGACCCCGTGATGGCCGAGGAGATCTTCGGCCCGATCCTCCCGCTGCTCGCCGTCAGCGGGCCCGAGGAGGCGATCGACCGGATCGTCGCCGGCGACAAGCCCCTGACCGCGTACGTCTTCACGGAGTCGCGGGAGGTCGAGCGGGCCTTCGCGGCCCGCACCTCCTCGGGCTCCCTGGCGTTGGGCTTCACCCTCGCGCACGTCGGCAGCACCGCCATGCCCTTCGGCGGCGTCGGCGCCTCCGGCACCGGGAAGTACCACGGCCGGGCGAGCCTGGAGACGTTCACGCATGCCAAGCCCGTCGTCCGCAAGCCCGCCTCGCCCGACACCCTCGCCCTCATCCGCCCGCCGTACCGGGGGCTGCGCAAGCGGCTCCTGCGTCGGCTGTTCCGCTGACCGGGCGCCGGCGGGGTCGCTGAGCCGTCGTCGGCCGAGTCGCTGAGCCGTCGTCGGCCGCCCGGCCGATCCGGCGTCCTCCGGTCTGCCGACCCGGCCCCCTCCCGTCGTCGATGATCAGCGCGGATCCAGGAAGATTCCTGGTCATCCGCCGGGAGCGGGTCTAGCGTCGGAGCGGGCCGTCCTGCGAGGGGGACGGCGGAGGGAAGGGCGCGATCATGACGACTCCGAACCTGATCAACGGTGCGACGATCCACGGGATCGTCGGCCGACGGGGGATCCGGCATCCCTGGGAGCTGCCGCTGCTGGGCGTCGGCGTCGCCCTGACGATCCTCGCGTACGCCGGCTGGATCGCGCTCATCATCGCCACCGTGTACCTGCGGATCGTCGTGGGCGAGGAGTCGGTCGCCGAGCTCTGGCAGTGGATCGGCGTGCTGCCGTTCTTCCTGCAGCTCGCCGTCATCCTCCCGCTGTTCCCGCTGCTCGCCTGGTGGGTGCGCGCCCTGCAGTACGCGCAGCTGCGGACCTCGGCGGTGCGGATGAGCCCGACGCAGTTCCCCGAGGGCTACCGGATGGTCGTCGAGGCCGCGGAGGCCTTCGGGATGCGCCGCGTGCCCGACGCCTACGTGCAGCTCGGCAACGGCGTCATCAACGCTTTCGCCGCCGGCCACGGCTTCCGCCGCTTCGTCGTCATCCACTCGGACCTGTTCGAGGTCGGCGGCGCGGTCCGCGACCCCTCGGCGCTGCGCTTCGTGATCGGCCACGAGGTCGGCCATCTCGCCGCCGGCCACGTCTCCTACTTCCGTCTCGTGCTCGCCAACGTGATCCGCATGCTGCCGATCCTCGGCCCCGCCTTCTCCCGCTCCCAGGAGTACACGGCCGACAACTACGGCTACGCGGCCGCGCCCGAGGGCGCCCCCGGTGTGATGGCCCTGCTCTCCGGCGGCAAGTACCTCCACGCCGACGTCAACGTCAACGAGCTCGCCGACCGTGCCGCCACCGATCCCAGCGTCTTCGTCCACTGGGTGAACCTCATGGCCTCGCATCCGGTGGTCACCTGGCGCGCCCACGCCCTCCGGGACCGCTCCAAGCCCGGCTCCCTGTGGGTCCGCCCCCGCGGGGCGCTGTTCCTGTCCCCGATCCCGCCCGGGCACGTGTGGTCCTCGCAGTTCCCGACGCCTGCCGCCGCGCTCGCGATGCTCGACGAGGCCGACCGGATCCGCCCCGCCGGCACCGCCGACCAGTTCGGCCGCTTCCCCGGCGGCGACTACTCGGCGAAGCCGTCCGCCCGCGAGGTCCAGCTGGCACCGCCGCTGCTGTCCGCCCGCACCGCATACACGATCCCCGTCGGCCCCTATCGCGACGACGCGCGCGGGCCCGTCGGCCCCGGTGGCTACGGGGGTTCCGGCGGGATGATGCCGCCGACGGGCGGGATGCCGCCGACGGGCGTCGGCGGGTGAGCGAGCGGGGGAGTCGCCCGGCCGGGGCGACGGCTGGCGGTCGCGGGGCGGGCGCCTGCCGGCTCTCTGCCCGCCCGCCCTCCGCCCGCCCTCCGCCCGTCGGCGCACTCGTCGGCCTATCCTGCAGGGGTGAAGCCCGACCCCAGCGCTCCGCAGCCGGTGGTGCGCCGCAAAGCCCTTCTCGCCGTCCTCCTCGCCCCCCTGTTCATGGCGCTCATCGCCGTGAGCGTCATCAACGTCGCCCTGACGGCGATCGGCGAGGGCCTCGGCGCCTCGAGCGAGGGCCTGCAGTGGGTGATCTCGGGCTACGCCCTCGCCTTCGGCATGCTGCTGGTCCCCGCCGGTCGCGCAGGCGACGCCACGGGACGCCGACGGGTCTTCCTGATCGGCGTCGTGCTGTTCACGATCGGCTCCCTCGCCAGCGGCCTCGCCCCCAGCGTCGAGGTCCTGAACCTCTCCCGCATCCTCCAGGGCATCGGCTCCGGCCTGCTGAACCCGCAGACCGTCGCCCTGATCCAGAAGCACTTCCGCGGACAGGACCGCGCCAAGGCGTTCGCGCTGCTGGCGACGACCGTCGCGGTCGCGACGGCCGTCGGCCCCGTCATCGGCGGCCTGCTGATCCAGCTGCTCGGCCCCGACCAGGGCTGGCGCTGGATGTTCCTCATGAACGTGCCGATCGGCGTCCTCGCCGTGATCGCCGCCTTCCGCTGGATCCCCGACGACCGCGTCCGCCGCGGCACCCGCCCCGACCTCGACGTCGTCGGCACCATCCTGCTGACCCTGGCGATCCTCGCGATCATGCTGCCCTTCCTCGAGCGCAGCGCGAGCGCGCTGGTGTGGCTGTCGTTCCCCGTCGGCCTGCTGCTGCTCGGCGGCTGGTGGGCCTGGGAGGGGAAGGTCAAGCGCGCGGGCGGCTCCCCGATGGTCGACCCGGCGATCTTCCGCAACGAGCCCTTCCGCAACGGCATCCTCATCGTCTCGATCTACTTCCTGGGCGCCACCAGCGTGTGGATCATCGTCCCGCTCTACCTGCAGATGCACCTCGGCCACACCGCCTTCGAGGCCTCCCTGCTGGGCCTGCCCTCGTCGATCGCCGCCGCGATCTCCTCGCAGCTCGCCGGACGCCATGTGCTGCGGATGGGCCGCAGCATGGTCATCATCGGCTTCGCGATCGCCTTCACCGGGCTCGGCGGCACCGCCCTGCTCGTCGGCCCCGTCGAGCAGGGATGGATCCCGTTCTGGCTGCTCGCGGCGCCGCTGACCCTGATGGGCGTCAGCCAGGGCATGACGATCTCCCCGAACCAGACCCTCACCCTGAACTCCGTCGACCCCCGCTACGGCGGCGTCGCCGGCGGCATCCTCCAGCTCGGCCAGCGCCTCGGCGCCGCCATCGGCACCGCCATGATCCCCGGCATCATCTTCTCCCTCACCGAATCGGGGAAGAGCTGGCTGGAGGCCTTCACCATCGCCGTCGTCATCATCATGGCGCTGACGCTGGTGGCGATGGGCGTCAGCGTCATGGACCGCAACCGCGAGAAGGCGGGCCCGGAGGCGCTGTGATGCGGGCTGGCGCTGTGATGCGTCGGCTCATCGCCGGCAGCGCCCGCTCCTCGCGTCCCGCACGTCGGGACGGCCGGCGCGCGGTGGCCGTCAGCGTCGCGAGAGGCGGTGCTTGAGCATCCGAGCGGACTCCACTCCGTGCCACGGCCGATGCCACCAGCGCGTTCCGCTCAACGGATGGAGCACCTCGTCGGCGATCGCCTGCTCCTGCTCGCGAAGCGCCTGGATCTCCGGGCTCCCGCTCGTCGTGCTCATCTCCGTCTCGAAGGGCACGCCGAGGATCGCGCCGGGCGGGCGCCTCGCCGTGCTGATCAGCCAGTCATCGCCGCCCCAGATCCGCATCTGCTCGGGGACGGGGAGGTAGTCCTCTCGGCGAAGGCACATGAAGACGCCGAAGCCGAAGATCGTTCCGGAGGTTCTGGCGAGCGTCACGCGCTCCTTGCCGGCTCCACCGGAGAAGGCGGAACGGTCCGGGCCGATCACCCCGTAGAGACGCCGCCGCAACGCACGGGCGACGATGTCGAAAGCCTGTGGAGCGAACGTCACATCGTCGTTCACGATGGCCAGGAACTCTCCCCGCGATTCCCGGACGCCGAGATTCCATGCGGGGTTCACGAAGATGTTCTCGCCCTGATCCAGGACGCGTACCCGGGGGGAATCCCAGGACAGAGGCTCCGGCGCATTGTTGATCACCAGCACCTCGAGGACAAGAGGATGGGCGGCGCAGAGCCTCACCACATCATCGAGGATCGGGGAGCGCTGGAGCGTCGGGATGATGACGCTGAACGGCCGCGTGTGCATGATCGAACCATACCGATGAGAACCTAGCCGGGGGAGCTCTCTCGTCCACTGTTCTCGAGAATGGACCGAGGAGTCTACTCCGGTCCCGGATCGGATTCCCCGATCATGTCGAGACCGTCACTAAGAACGAGTGCAGCGAGGCTCGACGAGAGGCAGAATGCGCAGCCCGAGGAGCGAGCGGTCGCCGTCAGCAGGGGTTGACGAGATCGCCGTCAGCGGACCGCCACCGCCGTCGGCGGCCGTCCCATGACCGCCGCGAACGCGCGCGAGAACCCGCTCGCATGCGCGAAGCCGACGTGCCGCGCGACGGCTTTCACGGGGGCGCCCTCGGCGAGGAGGTCCACGGCCTGCTCGGCGCGCACGGTGTTGCGCCAGGGCACGAAGCTGGTCCCGGCGGTGCGTCGGAACGCCCGCTCGAGGGCGCGGCGCCGGGCCGCCGCCGCGGTCGCCGGCACATCCGCGCCCGACGGCGCCGTCAGCCGGCTCCACGTCGCCGGCGACCAGGCGCCCGCAGGATCGCGGATCACCTGCTCCCGCAGCAGCTCGACGTCGGCCGGACGCGAGCCGTCGACGTGCATCACACAGGCCCGCTGCACGAGCCCGGCGAGCGCCCGCGGCAGCGCGATCGGGTCCCAGGCGTCGGGGCGCAGCGCCGTCGAGGTGGCGACCA
This sequence comes from Brachybacterium netajii (SeqCode), assembly GCF_054114245.1. Lineage (NCBI taxonomy): Bacteria > Bacillati > Actinomycetota > Actinomycetes > Micrococcales > Dermabacteraceae > Brachybacterium > Brachybacterium netajii (SeqCode). Next base: position 43,290 of record NZ_JBSYXB010000005.1, read on the forward strand.
GATGCGCCTCGGCGAGCATCCGCACGTCCTCGGGCAGGTAGCAGAGGTACGCGCGGGTCGGATCGACGGCGGCGTCAAATGCGGCCGACGCCGCCCCCGCATGGAAGACGGGCAGGGCGATCCCGTGACCGCGGGTGACGATGCGATGCTCGACGCCGGGCGGGATGTCCAGGGCCATGTGCTCGGGCAGCTCGACCGGCATCGTCGGGCCGTCGGGGGAGCGGAGCATCACCGTCACGGCCCCGAAGGCAGCCATCACCAGGACGTTCTCGTCCTCGTTGACGACCCGGTCGATATGCGCGACGGGCGGGGTGCTGAGATCCGCGGGGGTCTCGTGGAGCTGAGAGCGCACCGCCTCCTGCAGTGCGGCGAGGCGCGAGACGGCGGGCCGCAGCTCGGTGATCGCGGCGACCGACAGCGCCAGCAGCGCCGCGCCCAGCGCCCGGTCCACGGGACGCTCGCGCACGCGGCCGACGGGGTGTTCGCGCAGGTCGCCGACGAGGGCGGGCGCCCGGTCGGACTCGTCGACGGGCAGCAGCACCGGATGCAGGACGCCTCCCGGGGCAACGCGGATCGCATGCGGCCTCCCGCGGGGCACGAACAGCGCCCGTCCCGGGCTCAGCACAGTGGGGACGAGCTCGCCGGTCCCCGCATGCAGGGGAGCGTCGGCCGGGCCGAGGCAGACGGTCGCCTCCCCGGACCGGCACCAGAGGACCAGATCTGCCTCCGGATGCCGACGGGCGTACAGCGTCGACACGCCCCAGCGGGCGCCGGTCGGCGTCTCCGTCCGCGTCGACGACTCCGCCCGTCCCGGGGCCACGGTCGGCGCCGGCGCCTCGGTCGGCAGCGGGGCCGCGGCCGGCACCGGAGCGGCGGCGGGCGCGGGGGCGTCGGCGGTCGAGAGTGTCGCCATCGGGTACGTCGCACCCTCCTCCAGGCAGGCTTTCGATAAGAGCTGAGGGTTACCTTACTCATTGGGGCGGTGGAAGTGTCCGCACAGGTCATCGGCTCGGTGCCCGACGGGACGGTTTCCCGACCCCACCCGACAGGTGCCCGGCCCGACCGGCAGGTGCCCGGCCCGACCGCCCGCCCCGCCCGACCCGACCGAGGAGAGACATGCGCTCGCTGCGCGACTGGACGTACTACCCGATCACCACGCGCGAGCTCGTCGTGCGCGCCGCCCGGGACGTGACCCCCGGCATGCGCCGCATCACCCTCGGCGGACCGGGCCTCGACGCGCACACCGCGGAGTCCGGGCACCTCGTCCAGGAGTTCCGCTCCGACGGCTTCGACGACGAGTTCAAGCTGTTCCTGCGCCACCCCGACGAGCCCGTGGCCCTCGCCCCCACGCAGCTCGAGGGCGTCCTCGACTGGCCGCGCGACCCGCACCTGATCTCCCGCACCTACACCGTGCGGCGCTGGGACCCCGTCGCCCGCGAGGTCGACGTCGACCTCGTCCTGCACGGCGACGGCCCCGCCGCCACCTGGGCGCGGAGCGTGCAGGTGGGGGAGTGCATCCGCATCGCCGGACCGAAGTCGTCGGGCACCCATCCCGTCGGCGTCGACTGGGCCCTCGTCCTCGGCGACGAGACCGCCCTGCCCGCGATCGGACGCTGGCTCGAGGAGTTCCCCGAGGGGGCCCGTGCGCAGGTGCTCCTCGAGGTCGGCGAGGACTCCCACCGTCAGGACCTGCCCGTCCCCGACGACGTCGAGCTGACCTGGCTCTCCCGCGACGGCGCCCCCGCCGGGTCGACGACGCTCCTGCTGGACGCGGTCCGCGCGCTCGACTGGTGGCCCGGCCGCGTCTTCGCCTGGGCCGCCGGCGAGGCCGTCTCCCTCGCGCCGATCCGCCGCTGGCTGCGCCGCGAGAAGCAGCTGCCCCCCGAGCAGCTCGACGTCGTCGGCTACTGGCGTCGGCCGCCCGAGCGCGCGACGACCGCCGGGACGGATCCGGCGGCGGAACCGCTCGCCGATTCCGAGGAGGACGACCTCCTGCACCTCGCCGAGCTCACCGCGCCCCTCGCCCTCCGCGTCGCCGTGACCATCGGCCTCGGCCCCCTGCTCGCCGACGGCCCCGCCTCCCTCCCGGAGATCGTGCGCGCGACCGGCTGCGACGAGGGCGGGATCGTCCGCCTCCTGCGCTATCTCGACGCCGCCGGCTTCGCGACCCCCGTCGGCCCCGACGTCGATCCGAGCGCCACGCCCGCGACCGGCCCCGCGTCCTCGGCGGATGCCCGCTGGCGGTGGACCGACCGTGCAGCGGACATGGGCGACGACCGGTTCGAGGGCCGCCTCCGCCTCGACGGCCCCCACGGCCTGCGCGAGCTCGGAGTGCTGGGCCTGCTCACCGCCGTGCGCACGGGCAGGGGCCTCGACCCCGAGCCCGCGCTGCGCGCCCTCGGGATCATCGCGGCCGACGACGAGCGCGAGCGTCGTGCGGCCCGCCTCGCCGCCGAGGCCGACGATGCCATCTACCTCGCCGGACCGCTCGCCGAGCACCTCGCCGGACCGGCCGCTGGACCGGCAGCCGGGCCGGACGCCGGACCGGACGCCGGAGCGCGCACGGAGGCGGGGCTCCTCGCCGATCTGCGCAGCCTGCGGATCTCCGGCCGCGGCGCCGACGAGATCGCCCTCGCGCTCCACCGCGCCCGCCCTGACCTGCGCCTCAGCATCCTCGGCGACGTCGTCGGCGGCGGTGCTGCCGGTGACGTCGTCGGCAGTGGTGATGCCGGCGATGCGGTCAGCGCCGACGATGCCGGCGAGGCGGGGATCCTGCGCGAGCGCCTTGCCGCGGCGTCGGCCCCGATCCTCGTCGAGGACGCCGGCCTGTTCGACGCCCCGGACTGCGATGCCGACGCCCATCTGCTCGTCGACCTCCTGGACCGCTACCCCGACGACGCGGCGATCGCCGTGCTGCGACGCGCCCGCGCGGCCTGCCGCGGCGGACGCGTCGTGCTCGTCGGCGAAGCCCTCGACGACGAGGCGCTCGACGAGCACGAGTGCGAGGACGACCTCGTCGGCTTCGCCCGCGGCGAGGCCGGACTGCGCACCCGCGCGCAGCGGGACGCACTCATCGCGAGGGCCGGCCTGGAGGTCGTCGGCCGCGCGAGCGTCGGCTGGGGCTTCGACCTCCGCGTCCTCGCCTGACGCGGCGACCCGCTTGACGCGGCGACCCGCCTGACATGGCGGCCCGCATGACGCGGGCCAGCTCGGGAACCCGCGGCGACCGCTTGACGTGCGCGCGGATACGGGGAAAGAGTTCTGGCGGCTCGCGACATGCCGACCATGGAATGCAAAAGGTTGGCAAAAGTTGCGGTCGGACTTGGTCTGAAGCCCTTCAGTCGTGGTGCGTCCCTGGGCACGGTAGGAGAACGCCTGCAGCAGGTTCCCAGGCGCTGTCGTCCCGCATGTCCTTCCCCCGCATCCCTTCCTCAGCATTCCTGCTGTTCCCCGAGGAGCCCCGATGGCTGTCATGACCCGACGGACCCCCACCCACCGCGCCCAGGGCGCGCCCGTGTACTTCCGCGGCGCGCGCGTGGCCCCGAAGGTCGCCGCCGCGACCGGCGGCGCCGTCGTCCTCGCGGGCGCCGCGCTCGGCGGCACCACCGCCGCGAGCGCCGACACCGCCGTCTGGGACAAGGTCGCCCAGTGCGAGTCCTCGGGCAACTGGTCCATCAACACCGGCAACGGCTACTACGGCGGCCTGCAGTTCTCGAAGTCCACCTGGAAGGCCTTCGGCGGCACCGCCTACGCCGCGACCGCCGACAAGGCCACCAAGGCCCAGCAGATCGCCGTCGCGCAGCGCACCCTCTACACGCAGGGCCCCGGCGCCTGGCCCGTTTGCAGCACGAAGGCTGGCCTGACGAAGACCAACGGCGGCGCCGACCCCAACGCGCAGCCCGCCGGCTCCTCCAGCTCGTCGGGCTCGTCCAGCTCGTCGGGCTCCTCGAGCGCGAGCCGCGACGAGGACCGCACCTCGCCCTCGAGCGGAACGCTCGTCGTCGACGGCAAGTTCGGCCCCGCGACCACCCGCTCCCTGCAGTCCTGGATCGGCGTCAGCGCCGACGGCTCGCTTTCCACCAGCGACATCAAGGCCCTGCAGAAGAAGCTCGGGGTCACCGCCGACGGCAAGATCGGCGCGAAGACCACCGCGGCGCTCCGCTCCACCATGGGGCTCAGCAGCAACGGCACCTGGGACTTCCGCAGCAGCTACGCCACCGTCAAGGCGCTCCAGCAGTTCCTCAACGGCGGCGGCGTCTCCAGCTCCTCCGGCTCCAGCAGCTCGTCCGGGTCCAGCGGCTCCTCGAGCTCGAGCGGCACGCTCGTCGTCGACGGCAAGTTCGGCCCCGCGACCACCCGCTCCCTGCAGTCCTGGATCGGTGTCACGGCCGACGGCTCGCTCTCCACGAGCGACATCAAGGCCCTGCAGACCAAGGTCGGCGCAAACCCCGACGGCAAGATCGGCTCCGAGACCACCCGCAAGCTCCGCGCCGCGCTCGGCCTGTCGAACAACGGCGTGTGGGACTTCCGCACCAACTACGCGACCGTCAAGGCGCTCCAGCAGCACCTCAACGCCAACTGACGCGCCCGGCGCGCCGCCGACGCCCGTCCGGGGCGCCGTCGACGCGCCCGGGAGCACGGCCCCCACCAGGGCTGATGCCGGTCCCCGCCACAATTCGCCATGTTCCTTGGGCGAGTCGGGCGGGGACGCATAGCTTCTGGGGCATGTCCGCTACGACGACGCTGCCCGATCTCGAGCGCGCCGCGCCCGCTCGCCGCCGCCCGGCCCTCAGCTACGAGCTGTTCCCGGCGCGCTCCGACGTGTCCTTCGAGAAGCTGCGCACCACCATCGCCGCCCTCGAGCAGACCGCCCCCGACTACGTGTCGGTCACCAGCCGCACCGGTCACGGCAACCTCGACCGCGTGCTCGAGCTGACCGACCACGTCCTCCACGAGACGCGCCTGCGCCCCCTCGTGCACCTCACCTCGATCGCGTCGACGCGCGCGCAGCTCGAGGTGATCATCCGCGACCTCCTGGACCGCGGCGTGCGCGGGATCCTCGCGCTGCGCGGCGACCAGCCGGAGGGCCACCGCCTCGACGACGACGAGGTGCCCTTCGCGCGCCCCCTCGTCGAGCTGATCCGCGACGTCGAGCGGGAGCGCTCGGCCGCGCTCGCCGCCGGCCGCGTCAGCATCGGCGTCGCCGCCTACCCGCACCGCCACCCGGAGTCGCCCACCGCGCAGCACGACCTCGAGGTGCTCGTCGCCAAGGAGCGCTCCGGCGCGGACTTCGCGATCACGCAGGTGTTCTTCGACCCCGCCGCCTACTGCGACCTGGTGCGCCGAGCCGAGCGCGCGGGCGTCCGCCTGCCCATCGTCCCCGGCTTCCTGCCCGCCACGAACACGCGCCGCGTGATCCGCCTGGCGGAGATGGCCGGGGTGGAGCCGCCGCGCGAGCTCCTGCACCGCCTCGAGACCGCGGCCGACGAGACCGAGCGCCGCCGCATCGGCGTGCGCTACACCGTCGACCTCGCCGAGCAGGTCCTCGACGCCGGAGCCCCCGGCGTGCACCTGTTCACCTTCAACTCCCACGCCGACGCGCTCGACGTGCTGGACACCCTGGATCTGGACCGCTGGTCCACCACCGACCCGGGCCCCGTCGCGGGCCCCGCCACCTCCGGCATCACCACCGGCACCACCACAGGAGAGACCCGATGACGACCCACGAGACCACTGCGCTCGGCGCCCTGCCCGCGGCTCTGCCCGTCGGCTACCCCCGGATCGGCGCCCAGCGCGAGCTGAAGAAGGCGGAGGAGGCCTACTGGGCCGGCCGCATCGACCGCGCGACCTTCGAGCAGCGCACCCGCGAGCTGCGCCGTGCCACCCGCGCGCGCCTCGCCGAGCTGGGCCTGGACGCCGCCGGCGCCGCCCCCGAGTCCTTCTCCCTGTACGACCAGGTGCTCGACGCCGCGGTCGCCACCGGCATCGTCCCGGATCGCTTCGCGTCCGTCGTCGGCGCCGACGGCACCGTCGACCTCGACGGCTACTTCTCCCTGGCCCGCGGCACCGCCGAGCAGTCCCCGCTCGAGATGACCAAGTGGTTCGACACCAACTACCACTACCTCGTGCCGGAGATCGGCCCCGACACCGACGTGCACCTCGCCGCGACGACCGTCGTCGACCTCTACCGCGAGTCCCTCGAGGACGGCGCCGGCACCCGCCCCGTGCTCGTCGGCCCCGTCACCCTGCTGGTGCTCGCCAAGGCCCAGGACAGCGCCCCCGAGGGCTTCGACCCGCTGGACCGCCTCGACGACGTCGTCGCCGTGTACGCGGAGATCCTCGCGCAGCTCGCCGAGGCCGGCGCCCCCTGGGTCCAGCTCGACGAGCCGGCGCTCGCCGCCGACCAGCGCGTCGACGCCGCGGCCCTCGCCGCCGCCCTGCAGCGCGCCGAGGGCGTGCTGGTGAAGGCCGAGAAGCGCCCGCAGATCCTCGTGACCACCCCCTACGGCGGCATCGGCGACCTCCTCCAGGCCGTCATCGCCACCGGCGTCGAGGCCGTGCACGTCGACCTCACCCGCGGCGACATCCCCACCGTCGCCCAGCTCGAGGGCATCGGCTCCACCCGCCTCGTCGCGGGCGTCGTCGAGGGCCGCTCCGTGTGGCGCACCGAGCTGCCGACGGCGGCCGCGCGCCTCGCCGAGGTCCGCTCCCGCGTGGCCGAGGCCGGCGGCGACGCCGAGGCCGTCTCCGTGTCGACCTCCGTGTCCCTCCAGCACGTCCCGCACACCCTCGACCTCGAGCCGAACCTGCCCGCCGAGCTCAAGGCCACCCTCGCCTTCGCCGACGAGAAGGTCCGCGAGCTCGTCGAGCTCGCCTCCGGCACCGTCGTCCCCGGCTCCGTCGACGGCCCCCGCTCCGTCGTCCGCGACTTCGAGGGCGTCCGCGACGACGCCGTGCGCGAGCGCGCCGCCGGCCTCTCCGCCGCCGACCTCGAGCGCTCCGCCGTGGAGGTCCGCGAGGCCGCCCAGCGCGAGGCCCTCGGCCTGCCCGAGGTCCCCACCACCACCATCGGCTCCTTCCCGCAGGTCGACGCCGTCCGCAAGGCCCGCGCCGACCACCGCGCCGGCCGCATCGACGACGCCGCCTACGAGCAGGCGATGAAGGACGAGATCGCCCGCGTCATCACGCTGCAGGAGGAGCTCGGCCTGGACGTCCTCGTCCACGGCGAGCCCGAGCGCAACGACATGGTGCAGTACTTCGCCGAGAACCTCGACGGCTTCGCGACCACGCAGAACGGCTGGGTCCAGTCCTACGGCTCGCGCTGCACCCGTCCGTCGATCCTCTTCGGCGACGTCTCCCGCCCCGCCCCGATCACCGTGTCGTGGGCGACCTACGCGCAGTCGCTCTCCGAGAAGCCCGTCAAGGGCATGCTCACCGGCCCGGTCACCATCCTGGCCTGGTCCTTCGTGCGCGACGACCAGCCCCTCGGCGACACCGCCAACCAGGTCGGCCTGGCCCTGCGCGACGAGATCACGGACCTCGAGAAGGCCGGCATCGCCGTCGTCCAGGTCGACGAGCCGGCGCTGCGCGAGCTGCTCCCGCTGCGCCTCGCCGACCAGGACGCCTACCTGCAGTGGTCGGTGGACTCCTTCCGCCTGTCCACCGCCGGCGCGGCCGACGCCACGCAGATCCACACGCACCTGTGCTACTCGGAGTTCAACGAGGTCATCGACGCGATCGACGGCCTCGGCGCCGACGTCACCTCGGTCGAGGCCTCCCGCTCCCGCGGCGAGCTCCTCGAGGCGCTCGACCCCGAGCGCTTTTCCCGCGGCATCGGCCCGGGCGTGTGGGACATCCACTCCCCGCGCGTGCCCTCCGTCGAGGAGATGCGCGAGCAGCTCGCCGCCGCCCGCGCCGTCGTCGGCGCCGGCAAGCTGTGGGCGAACCCGGACTGCGGCCTGAAGACCCGCGGCTACGCCGAGACCGAGGCCAGCCTCCGCAACCTCGTCGAGGCGACCCTCCTGGTCCGTGCCGAGGCCGAGGTCCCCGCGGCCGTCTGATCCCGGGAGCTTGACCCCGGGCGTCCGTCCTCGGACGAGCCCCGCCGACGCGCCCCGGCGTCCCGATCCGCATCGTCGGATCAGGACGCCGGGGCGCGTCCGCATTCCGGGCCGGGCCGCCGTCGGGCCGCTGTCGGGCCGTCCCGTCGTCCGGGCGGGGGACGGCCATGGGCCGCGGCTCGCTCCCATGGGAGGCTGGCCCCATGATGCGCTCCGACCTGCCCGCGGACAGCCATGTCCACAGCGAGTTCTCCTGGGACACCGGCGGTCCCGGCTCCCCGGCCGCCGGGACGATGCGGGCGGCCTGCGAGCGCGCCGTCCGGATCGGCCTGCCGGCGCTCTTCTTCACCGAGCATCTCGACCTCGAGCCCGCCTGGAAGGCCGACCCCGCGGACTTCGCCGAGGACATCGCCCTCTACGCCGCGCAGGGCCGCACCCTGATGGGTGAGGACGGCATCGTCGACGTCCCCTCCTTCGACGCCGACGGCTACTTCGCCGCCATCGACCGCTGCCGCGCCGAGTTCCCCGACCTGCGGATCGGCACCGGGCTCGAGTTCGGCCAGCCCCACCTGCGGCTCGCCGCCGCCCGCGAGCTCGTCGACCTCGACCGCTTCGACCGGATCCTCGGCTCCCTGCACACGCTGCCGCTCGAGGAGCCCGTCCGCCCCGGGGCCGACGAGCGGGCCGAGCCCGACCTCCTGTTCCGCCTGCTCCCGGCCGACGACGTCGTGCGCCGCTATCTCGCGCACGTGCCCGCCCTCGTCGCCGGGGACGAGCCCTTCGAGATCGTCACCCACCTCGACTACGCGCTGCGGTACTGGCCCGAGGCCGAGGTCGGCCCCTTCGACCCGCTGCGCTTCGAGGAGGAGATCCGCGGGGCGATGCGCGCGATCGCCGACAGCGGCCGTGCGCTCGAGATGAACACGCGCCGGCTGTGGCCGTGGATGCCGGGCTGGTGGGCGGAGTCCGGCGGAAGGCGCCTCAGCTTCGGCAGCGACGCCCACGCCCCCGCCTCGGTCGGCCACGGCTTCCCCGAGGCGATGGAGATGGTCGAGGCCTTCGGCTTCCGCCCGCAGCGCCGCCCCGAGGACCTCTGGATGCGCTGAGCCGGGGGAGTGGGGCTGTCCGCGGTGCGGTCGGAGGGGTGCGTGTGGCGGAGGCGACAGGTAGCCTGGGCCCCGCGTGGGGGCATCGTGAAAGAACGCTGACAGCACTCCGGCGCCCACGGGCACCGGACCGGGCCGCTCCGCCACGCCGCCATCAGACGACGTATGAAGGGGGACGCGCATGAACGCGCCCGAGGACGACCAGACGGCAGGGGGCGCGGGCGCGACCGGCTCCCCGGCCGAGCAGCCGGCGCAGGACGGGGCCCAGGCCGCACCGCCGGCTCCGCCCATGCCGCCGGAGGCCGCGCCGCCGGCCTACGGCTCTCCCGCTCCCGCCTACGGCTCGCCGGCTCCGGCCCCCGCCTACGGCTCGCCCGCTCCGCAGTACGGCGCCTCCCCGGCCCCGGCCTACGGCTCGGCTCCGTCGCCCGCCTACGGCGCGGTGCCGCCGTCAGCCGCCTCGGGCGCGGTTCCCCCGCAGCCTCCGACGGCCGGATCGCCGGCGCAGCAGTGGCAGGCAGCGCCGCAGGGCGCCGCCCCCGTCGGCTCCTCCATCACGCCCGAGCAGGTCAAGGCGAAGCTGACGGCGCTCGGGCTGGTGAACCCGCTGCCCTCGCTCGCCGTCGGCGGCGCCGCCTACGTCGCCGGCATCGTGATCTCGGTGATCGGCGTGATCCTCTCGGCGATCCTGGTCGCGATCCTCGGCACGGGGAACCCCCTCGAGTACGGCCTCGACGAGGTCGACATCTCCGCGGAGACCGGACTCAGCGGCTTCGCCACCGCGCTGCGCACCCCGTTCCAGCTGGTCGCGATGGCGCTCCTCGGCTCCCTCGGCCTGAAGGCCAGCTTCTTCGGCGAGACCGTCAGCATGTCCGTGCGGTTCCTGCCGGCGATCATCACGATCGTCATCCTCGGCATCGCCTTCTTCGGCGGACGCTTCGTGCAGAAGCGCCAGCGCGCCGGGATCCTCGGGATCTGGGTGAACGCCCTGCTGACGGCCCTCGGGGTCGCCATCGTGACCGTGCTCGCGGCGCTGATCTTCGCCCAGCCCGTCCCCGTCGACGACGGCATCACGCTGCGCATCCACGCCGCGGGACCCGATGCCTTCTTCGGCGCCCTCCTGCTGATCACGCTCGCGATCGGTCTCGGCCGCATGAGCGTCGGCGCCCGTCCGGCCTGGTGGCCGCTCGTCTCCGACCTCTTCGCCGGCGCCAAGCTCGCCGTCGTGCACGCCCTGCTGCTGACCGTCCTCGGGTTCATCGTCGTCACCATCGTGACGACGATCCAGGCCCTCATCGACGGCGACACCCCGCCGATGCTGTCCGTCGCGATGCTGTTCCCGCTGCTCGGCGGCCACGTCATCGCCTACTTCACCGGTCTGCCGCTGCTCTCCTCGGCCACCATGCGGGCCAGCGGCCCCGACTCGCTCGGCCTCTTCTTCGGCTCGGGCATCGAGCGCGCCTCGATCTTCTCGATGCCCTGGTACGTGTGGCTGGGCGGCCTGGTGCTGGGCCTCGTGGTGCTGGTCGCCGTCTCGCTCCTGTGGAGCAGCGGCCGACGCGCCGTCCCGAACAACATCATCGCGACGGCCGTGGGCTGGGCGGCCCTGCCGCTGACCTACTTCGGCGGCGGCATCGTGCTGCTGATCCTCGCGGAGGCCTCCTTCCGCTTCCGGTACTCCGGCGGCTTCACCGGGGACGCGGGGAGCTTCACGGCGTCCGTCGGCCTCGCCGGGTGGACCCCGCTGCTGGCGCTGCTCGTCGGCATCGTCGTCGAACTCCTCTCGCGCTTCGCCGCGCCGTTCGTGCTGCCGTTCCTCCCGGCCGCGCTGCTGACCTGGTTCCGTCGTCCGCTCGCCGCGGGCGAGGGCGAGGTCGCCGCGCAGGCCGCCGCCGCACCTGCCGCCGCCGCACCGGCCACCGTCGCGCCGACCGCGGTCGACCCCGGGGCCGTCGGCTCCGTGGCGCCCGCCACCGCGCCGACGGAGGCGCTGCCCCCGACCCCGGGTGTCGCGCAGACGCCGGGCGGCGCATCCGCCGGAACCGCGCCCTACGCGACCGCCCTGGTCGGCGGTGCGCCCTACGCGACCGCGCCCGTCGGCGCCGAGGCAACCGCCGAGGCCCGCTCGCTGTCGCCGCGGGCGAAGCGCATCGCGATCGGCGTCGCGATCGGCGTCGGCGCGCTGTTCGTGCTGATCGTCGGCCTGATCATCGCGTTCACCGTGATCTCGAAGACGATGTTCTCCGCGGAGAAGAGCGTCGAGTCGTACCTGCAGGCCCTGCAGGACGGCGATGCCGCGACCGTGCTCGAGCTCGCCCCGCCGAACGTCCCCACCGCTGAGCAGGCGCTGCTGACGAACGAGATCACGGGGGCCGCGGAGAACCGCATCAGCTCCTGGAGCATCACCGACACCACGGAGCGCGGCGACGACGTCGAGGTCACCGCGAAGATCACCCAGGACGGCGTGACCACCACGCGCACCTTCCTCGTCGAGCGCGCCGGGCGCACCGCCGTCGTCTTCCCGAAGTGGGAGCTCGACGAGGTCACCTATGCGTCGTTCTACCTCGTGATCCCCGACAGCGCGACGACGCTCCTGGTCAACGGTCAGGAGGTCGCCGTCGCCGATCTCGGTCTCGAGTCCGACTTCGGTCAGCTGTACGGCTACTTCACCGTGCTGCCGGGCGACTACGAGGTGACGCTGCCGGCGCTGTCCGACCAGATCACCGTCCAGGGCGGCGTCGTCTCGGTGCCGGTGGATCCGATGGACGCCTACGACCTCGGCGTCGCGCCCTACTACGAGCTCTCCGCGACCGGCCTCGAGGCCGTGCAGACGCAGGTGAACGACGCGATCGACGTGTGCGCCGAATCCACCGAGGCGGACCCCGAGGGATGCCCGCTGGATGCGTGGGTCTGGTACGACGTCGTCGAGGGCTCGGGCTCGTGGGAGATCACCGCCTACCCGACCGTCGAGGTCTCTGGGGACGGCACGAGCTTCACCTACACCACCTACTACGAGGGCTACGGCAGCGCCGTGTACTCGTACCAGGAGAAGGGCTGGAACGACGAGATCACCGACGAGACCGCGGACTCGACGCTCTCGGTCTACGGCGATGTCATCGTCGACGAGAACGGCGAGGTCCAGATCGACACCAGCGAATGGTGACCGCCGAGCGGTGACAGGAGAGCGGTGACAGGGGAGGGGCGGCCCATCGGGCCGCCCCTCCCGTGCGTCCGGACCCGCCCGTCGGCCCTCTCGCGGCTCAGCCGCCGAGGCGCATCCAGTCGTCGCGGCGGATGCGGAACCGCAGGGTCGCGGCCCGCGCGACCATGAACAGCAGGTTCGTCGCGACCCAGAGGGCCGCGAGGCCGAGCGCCCCCGCCGGGGCGATGACGCCGATGGCGATCGCGAAGGGCAGCACCGCCGCCGCCGAGATCACGCCCGCCCTCGCGAGATAGGGGGCGTCCCCGGCTCCCATCAGCACGCCGTCGAGGACGAACACGTACCCGGCGATCGGCTGCGCGACCACGAGCACCCACAGCGCCGCCCGCAGGCTCTCCTGCACCGCCGGGTCGGGCGTGAACACCGTGGGCACGACATAGCTCGCGGCCAGCAGCACGAGGCCGACGACGGCGCCGCCGCCGACGCCCCACACCGTCAGCCGCCGCGTCACCGCATGGACGGTCCGCGCGTCGGCTGCTCCGAGATACCGGCCGGTGAGCGCCTGGCCCGCGATCGCGAGGGCGTCGAGGGCGAGCGCGAGCAGCATGAAGATGGTGTTCGCGAGCTGGTGCGCGGCGAGCTCGACATCGCCCAGCCGGGCCGCCACCACCACCGTCGCGATGCCGACGGTGCGCAGGGAGAGCGTGCGCACGAACATCGGGACCGACTCGCGGCCGGTCGCCGCGACCCCCGCGAGCTGCGGCCGCGGGGCCACCCGATGGGCCCGGGCGTAGCGGACCACGGCGCCCAGCAGCACGATCGCCATCAGCCACTGCGAGATGACCGTGCCGATCGCGCTGCCGGCGATCCCCAGGTCGAGGCCGAAGATCAGCACCCAGTTCAGCGGCACGTTGAGGATCGCCCCGCCGCCGGCGACGAGCAGCGGCAGACGGGCGTCCTGCATGCCTCGGACGAGCCCGGTGGTCGCCTGCACCGCGAGCATCGCCGGCAGGCCGACCGCGGAGATCCGCAGGTAGATCACGGCCTCGGCGGTGACCTCGGGGCTCGCGCCGAACCAGCCCAGCAGCGTCGGCCCGCCGATCGCGAGGACGACGGTGCAGACGGCGCCGATGATCAGCGCGAGCCAGGAGGCGTCGACGCCGCGGGCGATGGCCTCGTCCTTCCGTCCGGCCCCGAAGGCGCGCGCGACCGCCGCCGTCGTCGAGTAGGCGAGGAAGACCGAGAGGCCGACGACCGTCGTCAGCACCGTCGAGGCGAGCCCGAGCCCCGCGAGGGAGGTCGTGGAGACGCGGGCGATGAACGCCGAGTCGACCATGACGAACAGGGGCTCGGCGACGAGCGCGCCGAGCGAGGGGATCGCGAGCCGCAGGATGTCGCGGTCGACGACCCGGCGTGCCGCACGCGGATCGCCGGGGCCGGGGGACGCAGGGGAGTCGGGGGAGTCGGGCACGGGCCCATTCTCCCGGCTCCCAGGACCGACGGAGAAGTCTCCCAGCGGACCGTGACCGGATCTCCGACGGAGGTCGGATACGCCGGTGCATCCGGCTGTGGAACAGTGGTTCCTCGGAGGACCGGGACGAGCCGGGCCGCGATACCGGCTCCGGCACGGTGCGCGGTCGCCCGCGGGAGTCGGGTCCCCGTCCGTCGCCCGTCGGCGGACGCCGCAGGACACGACCCGAGGAGTCCCATGCACCGCCTCGCCCGGCTGAGTCTGAACAACCGAGCCTTCATCGCCCTGGTCTGCATCGCCGTCTCGATCATCGGCATCTTCGCGATGACGACGATGCGCCAGGAGCTCATCCCCTCCGTCTCGCTGCCGCAGGTGCAGATCATGACGACCTCGGTCGGCTCCTCCTCGGAGCAGATCGAGGAGCGCATCTCCTCGCCGGTCGAGCAGGCCGTCAGCGGCCTCGAGAACGTCGAGTCGACGACCTCGACCTCGCAGGCCAGCGTGTCGATCGTGACCGTCGAGCTCGCCTACGGCTCCGACATCGCGCGCGCCTCCAACCAGATCGACGCGGCCCTCGGCCGGATCGACGACCAGCTGCCCGAGGGCGCGGACCCGCAGATTATCTCCGGCGGCACGAGCGACCTGCCGGCCGTCGTGCTCTCGATCTCCTCCGACCTCGATCCCTCCGAGCTCGCCTCGCGCCTCGACGCGCAGGTCACCCCCGAGCTCGAGCGCGTCGACGGCGTCTCCTCCGTGGCCGTGATCGGCGCCCCCGACGAGATCGTCCGGATCACGCCCGACGAGGCGGCCCTCGCCGAGCGCGGCCTCACCGACGCCGACATCTCCACCGCCCTCGACGCGAGCGGCCTGTCCCTCCCCGGCGGCAGCGTGTCCGACTCCGGCCGCAGCCTCGACGTGGTCCTCGGCCAGTCGATCGACAGCATCGAGAGCCTCGAGGGCATCATCCTGATGCCCTCCGAGAGCGCCCAGCAGGCCGACGGCGCCGACGGCACCGACGGCACTGACGGCACCGAGGGCGCGGACGGCCTCGAGGGCCAGGACGGCACGCAGGCCGTGACCCCGCGGACCGCGACCCTCGGCGAGGTCGCGACCGTCGAGCGCACCGTCGAGGACCCGACCTCGATCTCCCGCACCGACGGCCGCGAGTCCCTCGTCGTGATGGTCACCGCGACCGCCGACGGCAACGTCGTGGACATCTCCGACGGCGTCGCCGACGTCCTCGACGACACCCTCGCCGGCGTCGGCGGCGACGCCGAGAGCGACGTCGTCTTCGACCAGGCCCCCTACATCCAGGAGTCGATCGTCTCGCTCGCCGAGGAGGGCCTGCTGGGCCTGATCATGGCGGTCGGCGTGATCCTGCTGTTCCTGCGCCGCGTGCGCCCGACGGTCGTCACCGCGATCTCGATCCCGACCTCGCTGCTGATCGCCTTCATCGGCATGTACGTCACCGGCTACACGCTGAACATGCTGACCCTGGCGGCGCTGACGATCTCCATCGGCCGCGTCGTCGACGACTCCATCGTCGTCATCGAGAACATCACCCGCCACCTCTCCTACGGGAAGTCGCGGGTCCGGGCGATCCTCGACGCGGTCGGCGAGGTCGCGGGCGCCATCACCGCCTCGACCCTCGCGACCGTCGTCGTGTTCCTCCCCGTCGCGGTGGTCGCCGGCATGGCCGGCGAGCTGTTCCGGCCCTTCGCGCTGACCGTCGCGATCGCGATGCTGTCCTCGCTGCTGGTGTCGCTGACGATCGTCCCGGTGCTCGCCTACTGGTTCCTGCGGGCGCCGAGGGCCGCGCGCGCCGACGGCCTGGTCGACGCCGACGATCCGGAGCATCAGGCGCGGGTCCGCGAGGCCGCGGAGGAGAAGGAGGAGCGCAGCTGGCTCCACCGGATCTACTCGCCCGTCATGCACGCGACCCTCGACAGCACCGGCCGGCGCGTGATCACGCTGGTCGCGGCCGTCGCCGTGCTCGGCGGCACCGTGGCGCTGGCCCCGCTGCTGAAGGTCAACTTCCTCGGCGACACGGGGCAGAACATCGCCTCGATCACGCAGACCCTCACCCCCGGCACCGATCTCCAGCAGTCCTCGGACAAGGCCGCCGAGGGCGAGCAGGCGCTGATGGGCATGGACGGCGTCGAGACGGTGCAGACCACCATCGGCGGCAGCTCCTTCGGGTTCGGCGGCTCCTCCGCCAACGAGATCAGCTACTCGATCACGACGGACGCCGACGCCGACCAGGAGGCCCTCCTGGACGACATGGTCGCCGCCCTCCAGGACATCCCCGACAGCGGCGAGGTCGAGGCCGCGGACCTGACCTCCCCGACCGGCTCCAGCACCGTCGACATCCAGATCACGGCGCCGACCTCGCAGGACCGCTCCGATGCGAGCGACGCGATCCTCGCCGAGCTCGACCCGCTGCCCGCGGACGTCTCCAAGGTCGTCAGCGACCTCCAGGCCGATCAGCCGACGGTCGTCGTGACCGTCGACCGCGAGGCCGCCGCCCAGCTGGGCCTGACCGAGCAGGCCGTCGTCGGCCTCGTCGCGCAGACGATGAACCCGGGCTCCATCGGGAGCGTCACGCTCGACGACACCGAGCTGGACATCTACCTCGCCTCCGACGACTCCATCACCACCCTCGACCAGCTGCGCGACCTCGAGATCGTCCCCGGCATCGGCCTGACCGACGTCGCCGAGGTCACCGAGGAGGCGTCCCGCCCGTCGATCACCACGGTGGACAACATCGAGACCGTCACCGTCTCGCTGACCCCCGCGGGCGATGACGTCAGCGCCGTCACCCGGATCGCCCAGGACGCGATCGACGCCGCGGACCTCCCCGCGGGCACCGAGGCCACCATCGGCGGCACCTCCGCCCAGATCGACGAGACCTTCGGGCAGCTCGGCATCGCCATGCTCGCCGCGATCCTGCTGGTCTACGTGCTGCTGGTGTGGATCTTCAAGTCGCTGATCCAGCCGCTGATCCTGCTGGTCTCGATCCCCTTCGCGGCCACCGGCGCGCTCGGCCTGCTGGTCCTCACCGGCGTGCCGCTGGGCCTGCCCTCGATGATCGGCCTGCTGATGCTCGTCGGCATCGTCGTCACCAACGCCATCGTGCTGATCGACCTGGTCAACCAATACCGGCGCCAGGGCATGCCCCTCGAGGAGGCCCTCCATGTGGGCGCCTCGAAGCGTCTGCGCCCGATCCTCATGACCGCGGCCGCGACGATCTTCGCGCTGCTGCCGATGGCGATCGGCATCACCGGCAGCGGCGGCTTCATCTCGCAGCCGCTCGCGGTCGTCGTGATCGGCGGCCTGGTCAGCTCGACCCTGCTCACCCTGGTGATCGTCCCGGTGCTCTATCGGATCGCCGAGGGCCCGGGCGAGCGCCGCCGCCTCCGCGAGGAGGCCGAGCAGGCCGAGCGCCGCGATGCCCAGGTGCTGGCCGACGCCGAGCGCCGCGAGCGCAGCCGCGCCGAGGCCGAGCGCGCCCGCGCCGCCGCCCCCGCGGCCCCTGCGGCCGCCGTCGGCGCCTCCGCGGCCGCGAGCACCTCGCCCGCGGGCGAGCGTCCCCTCGGTCGCCACGCCGGCCCGCGCCCCGCGGCCGACGGTGCCGGTGCCGCGAGCGCAGGAGCCGGTGCCGCGAGCGCCGGGTCCGACGGCCCGGCGGCCGGACCGCATCCGACGGACGCGCACGACGCGGCCGGCCGGAAGCGGAGCCTGAAGGAGCGCGGCGGGATCGTCGGCATCGTCCGCCACCGCTTCGGCAAGGACTGACCGCTCCGGGCTGACTGACCCGGACTGACCGCTCCGGGCTGATCGCTCCGGCGGGATCGCAGCTCCCCCTGCTGCGACGACCTCATCCAGAGGGTCGTCGCAGTGGGGGGGGGGAGTTCCTTCTGCCCTCGGCCGACCGAAGTTCCCGCCCGTGCTGTCTCCTCTGGCCGACGGATGACTCTCGAACAACTCCGAACGCGTCGAATCTGGACCCGGACGTCCACCGTTGTCATGCTGGACGGTGCACATCCGCCCTCGCGCGCCCCCTGGGACGGCGAGAGCCGATCTGCACAGCTCCGCCACGGGGACGACCGTGGCGCGGAGGCACGTCACGGGAGCAGGTGGATGCGCATGGCGACACAGCCTCGGACTCGTCGGGGGACCACGGGAGTGCTGGTCGGCCTCGTGGTCGTGCTCAGCGTCATCTCCCTGGGCCTGGCGGCCTACGTGATCTGGACCCCCGAGCTGCGCGGCGGGAGCGCGGATCCCCCGGGGACCAGCGATGCGGCGGCGAATGGCACCGCGACCGACGGCACCGCGACTGAGGGCACCTCGACCGTCCTCCCGTCGGAGGCCTCCGCCGAGGTCGACGAGACCGGATTCTCGATCGCGCTCGACGGCGTCGTCATCACCGGGGAGCCCGGGGTCGCCTCCATCGACTCGGTCGTCCGTGCGCGGACCGCACCGGTCTCCCTGACCGGGGACTTCGGCGATTTCACGACGCCCGTCGGCGACGGCGTCGACGTCACCCTGGACGGCGGGGCTCAGCCTCTCTCACCGATCTCCATCACCTTCTCGATCCCCGCGGAGCTCTGGCCCGAGAGCGGGGAGCTCATGGTGCTCGGCGAGTCCCCTGAGGAGGGCCGGGAGGCCGAGTTCGTCGAGACGATCGTGGACGAGGACGAGCTGACGGTCACGGGCATCGCGACGCACCTGTCCTGGTACACCGTGGCCACGGTGGACGAGGATCGCCTGGGCGAGAAGCTCGGCCACTGGTTCGACGTCGCACTCGACGTGCGCACCGACCGTCCCGATTGCGTCGACGAACCGACCCGGCTTTCGGGCTCCTTCGTCCTCGCGGAGCCGTGGCCCGACATGGCCTGGGTCTGCATCGAGGAGACCGACGAGGACGTCACCGTCCGACTGCAGTCGAACAGCGGGCTCGTCCTCGCCATCGCCGCCGACTCCGGAGGCAGCATCGCCCTGCCGGTCACGTCATCCTCCGAGGACATCGCGACCACCGCCGTCTACATGCAGTGGCTGAGATATGCGGACAGCGCCCCCGACGGGATCCTCCTCCCCGGGGGGACGACCGAGATCACCTTCCCGAAGCCCTTCGACGGGGCCGAGATCTCCCTCTCCGCCGATCCTGCGCTCTCCCAGATCTCCACCCTGGCGTGGGGGACGAGCATGCTGATGCCTACCCGGGTGACGTCCCTGATCGACTGGGGCGATTGCGTCTCCGACCTGGTGGGAAGCTCCTTCTCCGGATCGGCTGACCAGGCGAGCGCTGTCCTGGGGTGCGTGGCGACGGCGACGGCCGAGTACGGAGGGGAGCTGCTCGGAACCGTCCTCGAGGCTCCGGGAAAGCTCACCGCCCAGATCGAAGGAGCGATCGGCGAGGTCACCGGCGCGAACTACGAGACCTTCTCGGTCCACCTGGTCTCCGGCCTGGCCGTGCAGGAGATCTCCTCGACCTCCTCCTGGCTCTACGAGCTGCCCCATACGTCGGGCCTCACCAGCGGTGACTCCGACATCGCCGTGATCGAGATCGACGGGAACGACGTCTCCTTCCCGCTGAGCACCAACCAATGGGTCGGGTGCCAGGGCACCACGAACTCGGTGACGTACACCCTCGACGGGGAGTGGACGGAGGTGTCGTTCGCGTTCGCCGTGCAGAGCCATGCCCCGGCCGGAACCGTCGTCGACTGGACCCTGTCGGTCGACGGCTCCCTCATCCACATCGGCTCCACGACGCGCGGCGACCCGCTCGAGCGTCTGGACTTCGACGTGACCGGAGCGCAGGAGATCGAGGTCACCGCCAAGACGGACGGCCCGTGCGAGGTCGCGGACAAGGGCTATGCAGCGCTCGTCCAGGGGTACGTGGACAAGTGATCCCGGACGGGCTCCCCAGCCCGGCACCGGGGCGGTCCGACGCCCGGCCTCGGGCCCTCCGGTGGCCGACCTCAGACGGCCCCGCGCCGGGCCTCAGGCGATGCCGAGGCGGGCGAAGGCGTTGCGGAAGATCGTGAGGCCGTCGAGGCCGGGGAGCTTCTGGATGCGCTTGTCGAGCTTGTCGAGCTCGTCGAGCTTGCCGTGGAAGAGGTGGCCCATCACGTGCTTGACCTCGGACTCCTCCATCATGCCGGAGCCCACGGGCTTCCAGACCTTCGAGAGGATCAGCCGCACGAGCTTGCGGGCGGCCTCGGAGGCCTCGAGGCGCTCGCGGCCCTGCGTGGTGTAGAAGGCGACGTGCCGGGTCTCCTGCTGGGCGATGCGCTTGAGCAGCGGGGACAGCGCCGGATGGTCGGTCATCGCGGCGAGCCGACGGTAGGCGGCGACGGCGGAGAGCTCGTTGGCGGCGCCCCAGGTCATGTGCACGGCGACGAAGTCGGTGCCCACGAGGTTGCTCATCGCGGACTGCTTGAAGGAGGACATGGCACCGGCCCAGCCGAGCTTGACGCGCTTGGCCTTCAGCTCGTCGTAGTCGACGATGATGCCGTGACGGGCGAGGACCGCGGCGAGGGCCTCGCCGTGCCAGAACTCCTCGCGGTTCCACATGGTCATGAAGCCGCCGGCCTCCTCCTCGCGGTGGGAGGGGGTGACGAGCATGTCGCGCAGGAAGCAGGAGGTGTGGAACTCGACGTCGCACATGTAGCGCAGGGAGCGCAGGGTCTGATCGTCCAGGGGCTGGGTCTCGAAGGTGTCGAAGTCGAGGTCCTCGTACTTCACCGGCTCCGAGGTCTCGGCGAACTGATCAAGATCGAAGGCCATTCTCAGGGTCCGTTCTCGGTGAGGGCCGGTCCGTCGGCGGCGGCCGAGGAGCCGGTGGGGAGCTGCGGGTGGAGGTGCACGTCGGGGCCCGGCAGCAGGCGGGTGATCTCGAAGCGGGCGCGGCGCAGGCCGGCCCGGGCGGTGGCGTCGGCCCCGATGATCGCCATGCCGGCGATCAGGTCGGGGTCGGGGATGCCCCCGCCGTGCAGCGGGGAGTCGAGGGTGAGGACGAGGCGCGCGGTGCGCGCCTCGCGACGGGAGCGGGTGATGCGGGCCTGCGCCTCGGCGACGAAGAAGTCGACGGCGGGGTCGTGGCGGTCGGCGACCGCGGCGACGACCCGGCGGGCCTCGCCGGTCAGGCCGGGCAGGAGCGCGTGCAGGGACGCCCGGAGGGTGGCCTCCTGGATCGCCATGCGGGCCATGTGCCCGGCGGTGACGGCCTCGCCCGCGAGCGCCGTCCAGGCGGGGGCGAGGAGCGGGACCGCACGGTCCACGTGGAGGCGGCGGACGGCGCCCCAGGCGCGGCCGACGGGCGAGGGCGTCGCCATCGGCTCGGGGCGGGCCTCGGGGTCGCCGGCGGTGAGCAGGTCCCGCAGCGCGCGGGACTGCCAGTGGCGCTCGACGAGCCAGGTCGCGAGGAAGGCGGTGATGCGGGCCTCGTTGCCGGTCCAGGTCGCGAGCATCGCGCGGGACTCGGCGAGGGCGGCGCCCTCGATCCGCTGGAGAAGGCCGAGGGCGAGGCGCTGGTCCGCGTTCAGCGGGGCCTCGGCGAGGATCGCGTCGGCGTCGACCGCGAGGCGGTCGTGGTCGAGGCGGGTGTACGCGTCGACGTCGACCTCGGTGCGCACGACGCGCGAGATCGTGGCGTCGAGATGGAGGTGCCCGTCGACGAGGGGTTCGTCGAAGGGGCCGATGCCCTCTCGCGTCGGCACTGCCGGCGCCGTCGCCCGTTCGTCCTGCGCGACGGCTGGTGCAGTGGTGATCGTCACGGTCCGCCTCTCCTCGGGGTCGTGGTGCTGCTCGGCTCCGGTCATGCTGCGCGTCGCCGTGCGCGGTGACCGGGATGGTGATCGGGGCGGCGGCGGACTGCGGTGCGGAGGAGGCGACGGGACCGAGGAGGCCGGCAGAGGCTGTTGCCCGACGCGTGCTCGACGGGTCCGACGCTCTGATCATCCTAGTGGGCCGATCGGTGCTATGGCCTGTGAGGGGGGCGGCATCGGCGGAGATCCGATGTCTGGGGCGGCCCCTGAGCGCGCTCTCGGGAACTCCTTGGTAAGTTGCGCCTGTGATCGCTGACGGCGCCTTCTCCGTTCCGGGGTCCGGCGGTCGCGGCGACCAGGCAGGCCTTCCCGATCTCGAGGATGTGCGGGCCGCGCTGCGGCCCCCGGAGCTTCCGCTCCCCTCTCCGCGCACTGTCGCACAGGCGGCTCAACGTGTGACGGATCTCATGCATGCGGAACGGTATCGGGAGGCCGTCGAACTGGCCGACCGCTTCCGTGGACCCGCGGAGCGCATCGCTGCGCGCAGCGCCGCCGCGGTCGCCGGGGACGGGGCCGACGCCTGGACGGGTGCGGGCCGTGAGGTCTGGGAGGGCGCGTCGCGCTCCGACGACGCCGATCTCATCGCCTACGTCGACCTGCTGCGCGCGCGGATGCGCGCGATCGCCGCGATGGGGGAGGAGACCCTCGCGGCCGAGGCCCTCTATGACCTGCTGGGGGCGCTGCGCCGCTGCGGGCACGTGCTGCAGGCGGAGGCCACGGCCACCGCTCTGCTCGAGCACTCCGCTCCCGCCGACAGCGCGCATCGTCGGCGGGCGTCCTCGCCGGGCCGTCGGCGCGCGGCCACGAGCGAGATGCCGCCGGCGCTGATGGCCGTCGTGCGCGCCCTGGACTCCCCGGCCCCGGGGACCGACGGCGCCGAGTCGCTGCACGATGCGGTTCCCTCGGCGGGCGGCTTCGCGGTCCGCGGCCGGCCCCTGGCCGGCGGGGTGGACCCGGCCGACGCCGCCCGCGTGCTCTCCTCCGCGCTCGCGGCCCTGCCCGAGGTGCGCCACCTGATCCTCGGGGACGTGGAGCCGCTGCTGCGGATGCGCCTCGCCCAGGCCCTCGAGGCCTCCGGGCGCCGTCGGGCCGCGATCACGGCCGCGCTCGACGTGCTCGAGCTGCTCGAGAACGCCGAGGCCACGACCGGCCGCGAGGTCGACCCGGACCGGGCGGGGATCGCGGCCCGCGCCGTCCTCGCCCGCACCCTCGGGGTCGAGCATCCCCTCGAGGCGGTCCACCACGCCCTCGACGCCCTCCTGCAGATGTCCCGGATCGACGATCCGCCGCTGCGCATCGGCCTGATCACCGACCTGCTGAAGGCGCTCGTCGGCGCGGGTCTCGAGAGCCTCGCGTCCTTCACCGCCGGGCGCCTCGCCTCCCTGCAGCGCACCCTGGACCGGGACGAGCTGCGGGTGGCGCCGCTGCTCGCGGTCGCGACCCAGCGCATCGGCGCCGAGCGCTACGACGCCGCCGAGGTCGCCCTCGACCAGGTCCGACGGATCGCCGACGACCTCCGCGACCGCTACAGCACCCTCGAGGTCGCACGCCTGACGGCCTCCATCCACGACCGCCGCGGCGAGTCCCGCGAGGCGATGATGCAGCTCGAGAAGGTCGCCAACGACGCCCAGTGGCTGTGCGAGGACCTCGGCACGCCCTCGAGCGCCCGCGGCGGACTGCTGCGCATCGAGCTCGACGCCCGCGCCCTCGTGATGCGCCGCGCCCTGGACCTCGGGGAGACCGCCCGCGCCCGCGGCGCCGCCGCCGCGATCGAGCGCCGCACCGGACTCGAGGTCGCGCGCGCGATGACCGTTCCCGAGCATGTGCTCTGGGATCATCGGGCCGACGCCCGGATCGGCGCCCTCGTCGCCGTGGGCCAGGCCCTCTCGCAGCGCGAGCCCGGGGTGAGCGTCAGCGACTACGAGCGCCTCCACGCCCGCGCCCAGCGGATCGTGAGCATGGCGCCGCCCGGCCACGAGGAGCGCGCCGAGTACTGGAGCGCCTACCTCAACGACCGGCACGCCGCGATGCTCGCCGAGCGCGGCCAGCACGACCGCGCCCTGCGCGTCGCCCGGATCGCCCGCGAGGCGTGGAACGGCTGCGGCGACGACGACGACCGCGCACGCATGGACGCCCTCATCACCGAGCTCGAGACGCGTCGCGCCTGAACCGGCCCGGCGCTGCCCATGAGCCGGCCCGATGTCGCCCCTGAGTCGGCCCGGCGTTGACCCTTGACGTGACGCCAGGATGGCGTCACCATGGCGTCATGGATGTCAGAGATCTGAGTCGCTCCGTGCAGGATCAGCTCGCCGCGGCCGCCGCCGTCGGCGACGAACCCACCCGCCGTGCCGCGCATCTGCTCGGAACAGCCCTCGACCCCGCTCTCCGCCTCGCCCTGCAGGATGCGATCGTGCAGGTCGCAGCGGAGGTCTCGGCGGAGATCGCGCCGGGCCGCGTGGACCTTGCGCTGCGCGGGCCCGAGCTCGAGGTGCGCGTAGTCCCGCCCGCGTCGGCCGCATCGCCCGTATCTGCCCTGCCGGTCGTGCCGCCGGCCCCGCCGACCCCGCCCGTCCCGCCAGCGCCCCCGTTCCCGACGGATGGCGCCACCGATGACGTCACAGGTGGTGCCACAGATGACGCCACGCCGGTGGGGGAGGAGCCGTCTGGGGAGGCCGCCCGCGTGTCCTTCCGCCCGCCGCAGCAGCTCAAGGAGCGCCTCGAGCGCGCCGCCGCCGAGGAGGGCCTGTCGCTGAACGCCTATCTCGTGCGCGTGCTCGGCGCCCACCTCGACGGTGCCGCGCCCGGCGGGTCCGGCGCGTTCAGCGCCGGACCGCAGGATCCCTTCGCGGCGGGTCGCGCCGGGCAGTCCGGGGCCGACGGCTGGAACGGCATCGCCGGCCGCGTCCAGGGCTGGTTCCTCTGAGCCCCGTCGAGGCTCGTCGGGCCCCGGCGATCCCTCACCCCTCCGACGACCGATCACCGATCACCGATCAGGAGCACCGACCATGAGCGAGAGCACCGGCTTCACCCCCTCCTTCGACCCCTCAGAGGCCCCTCGACCCTTTGAGGCACCTCGGCCCTTCGAGTCCGCCGGTTTCACGGGCTCCACGGGGTCCACGAGCTCCACGGGGTCCGCGGACTCCGCAGGCTCCACGGGGCCAGCGGGGTCTGCCGACCCCCTCGTCCGCGAGTTCGCGGCGGGCGGGCCCATCGACCTGAGCGTCCAGAACCTGCGCGGCGGCATCGTCGTGCGGGCCGAGCACAGCACGGCCGTGCGGCTCGAGCTGCGGCCCCGCTCCGAGGCGGGCCGTCGGCTCGTCGAGCGCATGACCATCCGCTTCGAGCACGACCGGCTGACCGTGGACGTCCCGCAGAGCGAGGCCGGGGCCCTCGGCGCGGGCGTCAGCGGGCTCTTCCGCTCCTTCGGCGAGGGCGGCGTGGGCGCACCGCCGCTGTCGGACCGGCTCGCCGAGAGCGTGCGCTCCCTCGTCAGCGGTGCCGAGAGCGCCGCCGCCGAGCTCGGCATCGAGATCGTCGTGCCCGAGGGCTCGCGGGCGGTGCTGACCACCGGCGTCGGCGCGATCCGCACGAGCGGCGCCCTCGCGCGCCTCGAGGCGAAGACCGGCGCCGGCGACGTCGAGATCGAGCGCGCGGCCGACGAGCGCACCCGCGGCACGAGCGGCAAGGGCGACGTCGTCGTCGGCCGCGCCCGCGGGTCCGTGGGCCTGCGCTCGGGGATGGGAGACATCCGGGTCTCCGACGTCGACGCCGAGCTCACCGCGACCTGCGGCGCCGGCGACGTGCGGATCGAGCGCGCGCTCGCCGGGCGGCTCGAGCTGCGCAGCGGCATGGGCGCGATCGAGGTGTCCGTGCTCGAGGGCACCGCCGTGAAGGTCGACCTCGCGACCGGCATGGGGGAGCGCGAGGTGCGCCTGACCCCGGCCGACGGCAGCGCGCCCGCCGCCGCCGCGCGCACCCTCGTCGTCGACGCGAAGACCGGCAAGGGCGACCTCCGCCTCCTGCGCGCGATCTCCTGAGCGCCGCCGCGTCGCACCGCCCGCGAACCGGCGCCATGCGCCGCCCGCGCGCTGCGGACGCACGACGAAGCCCCTGCGCCCCCGCCCTGGTCCGGCGGGGGCGCAGGGGCGTACCGTGGACATGTCGGCGGGCGCTGTCACGAGCGCTTCCCGCCCGCCCCCGCCTCGATCCCCGGGCCCAGGAGGGCCGAGCCATGACCGAGTCCCTCGACCGCCCCGCCCCGATCGACCATCGCGACGACCTGCTGGTGCGGGACAACCAGCGCGCCCGCCGCTTCGAGGCCGTGCTCGACGACGAGATCGTCGGGATCCTGACCTACGAGAAGCGCCGCCGCGTCCTCGAGATCGTCCACACGGTCACCGACCCCGAGCATCGCGGCGAGGGCGTCGCCTCCGTCCTGGTCCGCACCGTGCTCGCCGAGGCGCGCGCCCAGCAGCTGCAGATCCGCGTCATCTGCCCCTTCGTCGAGAGCTGGCTGCAGCGCCATCCCGAGCAGGGCGCCGGACTGCTCGTCGACTGACAGGAACGCCGACGGCCCGGACCGACGATGCGGTCCGGGCCGGGAACCGCGGCCGGGCTCAGGAGGACTGGTCGGCGCTGCCGGGCATCCCGCCGCCCTGGCCGCCGCCCTGACCGCCGCCCATGGTGCCGCCTCCCATGCCGCCCATGCCGCCGAGCTCGTCGGCGGAGGTGACCTCGGTGCCGTTGGCGGTGACGGTCGCGCCGTCGAGGGTGATGTCGCCGTTGGCGTCGACGGCGGAGTCGCCGCCGTTGTCGGCGCTGGTGATGGTGAGGGTCCCGCCGGTCAGCGAGATCGAGCCGTTGGAGTCCAGGCCGTCGTAGCCGGCGGTGATGGTGACCTCGCCGCCGGTGACGTAGAGCCAGGAGCCGTCGTCGGCCTCGCGGCTGTAGCCGCTCTGCTCGGAGGCGTCCTCGCCGGTCACGAGGGTCGCCTGGGTGGCGTTGATGCCGTCGTCGGAGGCGGTGATGTCGAGGGTGCCGCCGGCGATGACGACGTCCTCGGCCTCGATGCCCTCGTCGGAGTTCAGGATCGTGACGGTGCCGCCGTCGAGGCGGAACGCCTGCTCGGCGTCGACGCCCTCGTCCTGCGAGTCGATCGTGATGGTGCCGCCGCTGATGAGCACCCAGCCGCGGTCCTCGTCCTCGTAGTTGTCGGACTTGATGGCGTCGCCGACGCTCGTGAGGGTCAGCGTGCCGTCGAGGATCGAGACGTAGTCCTTGCCGCGGATCGCGTCGTCGGCCGCGGTGACCGTGATGTCGCCGGAGACGATCACCAGGCCGTCCTTCGTGCTGATGCCGTCGTTCGCGTTGCCCGTGACCTCGAGGGAGCCGGTGCCGGCGATCGTGAGGTCCGAGGCGGAGGAGATCGCGGCGACGGGCGTGGCGTCGTCGGCGACCTCGTAGGAGGAGCCGTCGGCGACGGAGTTCGTGGTGCCGTCCTCGAGGTAGAGCGTGACCTCGTCGGCCTCGTTCACGGTGATCGCCGAGCTGCTCGAGGAGGTGATCGAGGCGTCGTCGAGGATGATCGTGACGGTCTCGTCCTCGCCCGCGGTGACCACCAGCTGGCCGTCGGAGAGCGTCCCCGAGACCCGGTAGACGCCGCCCGCGGTGATCGTGACGGTGGAGCCGTCGACGGTCACGTCCGAGGAGTCCGAGGTGGAGCCGTCGTCGGAGAGCGTGATCGTCTGCTCCTCCGAGGCGTCCCAGCTCAGATCGTCATCGTCGTAGTGCGTGTCGAGGGAGGACAGGTCCAGCGTCGAGAGCAGGTCGTTGGGCGAATCGCCGTCGGCGACCGTCGTCGCCGTGGCCGAGGAGCCGTCCACGCTGCTGGTGCTCGAGCTCGAGCTGGTCGTCGAGGAGTCCGACGACGTGCCCGTCGCGGAGACGGAGCAGGCGGCGAGCGCGATCGCGGCCGCGCCGGCGGCGATCACGGCGGTCAGGCGGCGGATGCCGCGGAGGCCGGACGGGTTCTGGCGAGTGCTGGACATTGGGGGTCCTCCGTATCGGTGTCGAGGTGGCTGGTGTCAGCCTGCGGCCGGGAGCTGTGCCCCGGCCATGCGCGACGCATGGCGCGCCTGTGGGACCAGATCCAGGGTCCCGAGGGTGCGATGCCACTTGTTCGAGGGCAACGCGGGGTCGTAGAGCGCGAGGCCCGTCGCATACTTCGAGACCTTCGCGGGACGATGCCCCGAGGCCCACAGCATGCGATCGGCGAGCCCCGGCCGACGCCCGGACTTCGTCTCCACGACCACCTGGTCGGGCAGCGCCCGATCGGTGCCGGAGACGCTGGTCCAGGTGAGGTTCGCGTCGATCGTCAGACGCGAGTCCTCGTCCTCGACCAGCAGCGTCGAGCGGTCGTACGCGGTGTACAGCGCGGGGATCAGGTCGACGGCAGGGACGTCGCAGCCCGCGGCCGCGAGGGTCTCGCGGGTGAAGGCGAGGGCGACGCCCCGCAGCGGCCCGTCGGGCGCCGAGGCGAGGGCGCCCGCATAGGCGTCCTGCACGCTCGCCGCGGGCGGCGAGGCCAGCGCCTCCAGCGTCTGCGCGCTGGGGACCGGCGTCATGCTCACCCCGATGCGCAGCTTGGAGCTCTCGCCCCGACCCGTGCGGGTCTTGACCTCGAGGTACGAGGCGCCGGTGTCGAGATAGTCCCGACGGCGGACCTTCCAGCGGCGGCGGCGCCCGGTGGCGGCCGCCCGGTAGGAGGCGAAGTCGAGGGTGTCGAAGTACACCGACCGGTAGCCGAAGGAGCGACGGCCGTCGATCTCCAGCACGCGGATCCCGCCGTCGAGGCCGGCGAGCAGCTCGGCGGCCGTCGCGCGCGGCACCAGGTACTTGCGGTCCACGCGGGTCATGAGCGCGGCCCGCTCGCCGATCTCCTCGAGGGAGACGGAGGGGACGGCGTCGAGGCGGCGCTGCAGGCGCACCTCGGGGTTCGGGCGTCCTGCGGTCGGGTGTCCTGCGGTCGGGCGTCCCGCCCGGACCGCGCTCATCGGGTCACCGCCGGGACGGCGGTCGCGCTCGCGGCCGAGGACGCGGGGAGCGTGGAGACGGACACCGCAGCGGACGCCGCCGACGCGACCGACGGGGCGACGGGAGCCGACGGGGCGGCTGCGCCGGCCGACGACGGGGTCGACGACGCTGACGGGGCGGCCGACGAGGCCGACGCGGCCGACGGGGCGGCCGACGCGCCGACGGCGGGGCGGGAGGCGGCGGAGGCGAGCCCGGCCGGGACCGCGGCGCCGCGCTGGCGGGCCGGGAGGACCTGGTAGCGGACGTCGGCCATGGTCGTGTCCGAGACGAAGTCGGTCCTGATGATGCTCAGGGCCGTGACCTTGGCGTTCAGGGTGTCGGCGAAGTAGGCCCGCAGCTCGTCCTCGTCGGCGATCGCGCGATCCGCGACGATCACCTGGCGGCGATGCGTGCCGAGCAGGCCGGGATGGTCGACGATCGCGAGGGTCGCGACGATCGCGACGACGAAGCCGACCGAGATCCACGACGGGGTCGTCGTCAGGCCGCCGACGAGGCCGAGGGCCAGCATCGCGAAGTAGTAGGCGATCTCGTGCTGCGCCAGCTCGTCGGAGCGCAGGCGGATGATCGAGAGGACGCCGAAGAGACCCAGGCCGAGGCCCGCGGTGACGGTCGAGCCGACCAGCAGGGCCGAGACGGCGAGGACGCCGACGTTGATCCCGAGGAAGGCGACGACGAGGTCGCGACGGCGATGCCGCGGCCAGTAGATCCCGAAGGTCAGGACCAGGGCGGCGACGATGTCCAGGGCGTAGAGCGCTGCGACGGGCATGGTGGTGTCTCCTCGTGGTGTAGTCGTACATCGGAAGACTCCGACCGCTGGCTGTGCATCTGCTATGTCCGCCCTGTCGTGGGTGTATGAAAGGTGAACGGACGGTGTCGCGGGTCACCGACAGGCCCCTGACCTGCATCGATGAGATGAGGGCGGGGCGGCGGGGGAGGGTGATGCGGTCGCTGCGGGGCGACGGGCCGTCATGCGGGCCGTCGAATCGTCAGGACGAGGCCGTCATGCCGTCACGATAGGGCGCGGCACCCGGCGCCCGGGGCGCTCACGGGGCCCGCACAGCCGCTGCACAGCAGCGCGGATGCGGCGATCTCAGGTTGGTGCCCCATGCTGGAGGCCATGGATTCCCTCCCGACCGTGCTCCAGCGCCCCCGCGACATCATGCGGCGGGCCGTCGAGACCCCGATCGAGGGCACGCGACGCGCGGGGCGTGCGGATCCAGCTGTTCCCGCGGGCCACGCAGATCATGCGGGTCGCGCCGGTCGCGCCGGTCGCGCCGGTCGTGCGGGCCGCACGGATCGCTCGCGGGGGATCGCGGCGATGGTCGGGAGGCTGCTGCGCGGACGCGCCCCGGTGCTCGGCTTCGCCGCCTCGAGCGCCGGCTGCTTCGTCGTCGACACCGGACTGTTCCTGGCGTTCCTCGGGCTCGGCATGCCGACCCTGCTGGCCCTCGCCCTCGGACGCGTGCTGTCCTCGGCGATGACCTTCTCGGTGAACCGCTGGGTCATCTTCACCGGCGGCCGCCGCACCCCGCTGCTGCGCTCCCTGCTGCAGTACGCCGCGCTCGCGACGGCCGTGCTCGTCGGCGGGATGCTCGTGATCGACGCGCTCGAGGCGATGGACGTGCCCGTCCTCCTCGCGAAGATCATCGCGGACCTGGTCCTGTTCGTCCTCAGCTACGCGGTGCAGCGCTTCGTCGTCTTCCGCGGGCGATGACCTCCTCGGCGATCCGCCACACGAGCAGGGCCCCGACCGCGGCGAGCAGCGCCCAGTACTCCGTGAGTCCCGCGATCACCCCGGTGACCAGCAGCGCCGCGATGTAGATGATGTCGAGCACGCGCTCGGAGATGCCCAGCAGCTTCGCTCCCCAGCGTCCGCGCAGCAGGCGCAGCAGGAGCAGCGCGAGGACCACCAGGATGACGACGTACTTGACCACGGGGCTCCTCGAGGGGACGGTGCGATGCGTCCGACGAGCCTATCCGTCCCCGCTCGGGAGGCGGCCGGCGGCCTGGCGGCCCGTCGGCCTGGCAGCACCGCGGCCCGTCGGCCTGACGGCGCCGCAGCCCGTCGGCCTCACAGCCCCGGCACAGCCGAGATGACCCCGGCGATACAGCCGCGGGTCGGAATCTGCGGTCATGCCACCGACGATCACCGATCCCCAGCCCTCGGGCCCGCCCGGCCCGCCGCCGACCGCTCCGCCGTCGGCGCCCGATCCCGAGCGCTCCCGCCGCCTCCTGCCCCGCCGCGCCCTGCTCGGCGGCGGGCTCGTCGTCCTCGTCGGAGCCGGCGGCTCCGCCGGCTGGGCGTACGACCGGTTCCTGCGGGAGAAGGTCGAGGTCGCCGACGTCACGGCCGCGGAGGAGGCCGCCGGCACCGCCCAGACCGCGCAGGTCTCCTCGACCGACGGCGCCTTCACGGAGGACGGCTACACCTCCTCCACCACGACCATCACCGTCACCACCGACTCCTCCGGGAGCGGGGACGACACCCTGACCTGGTACGTCGCCGACGTGCAGGTGAGCGATGCGGCGCTGATCCGCTCCGCGCTCGCCGACGACTCCTTCGGCGAGAACATCACCCAGCTGCCCTCGGAGATGGCCGAGGCGCACGGCGCGGTGCTCGCGATCAACGGCGACTACTACGGCTTCCGGGACACCGGCATCCAGGTCCGCAACGGCGTCGCCCTGCGCGATGAGCCCGCGCGCGACGGCTTCGTGATCTGGAGCGACGGCACCGCCGAGGTCTACGACGAGACCACCACCAGCGCCCAGGAGCTCGTCGACGCGGGCGCCTGGCAGACCCTCAGCTTCGGGCCCGCCGTCCTCGTCGACGGGCAGATCCCCGACGGGATCGAGGACGTCGAGATCGACACGAACATCGGCAACCACTCCATCCAGGGCGAGCAGCCGCGCACCGCGATCGGCGTCCTCGGCGACGGGCACCTGGTGTTCCTCGTCGTCGACGGCCGCGACGAGGGCTACTCGCGCGGCGCGACGCTCCCCGAGGTCGGGCAGATCCTCGCCGACCTCGGCTGCACCACCGGATACAACCTCGACGGCGGCGGATCCAGCGTGATGATCCTCGACGACGAGATCCTCAACCAGCCCTCCAACGGCGGCGAGCGCGCCACCAGCGACATCCTCTACGTGGCCGGGTGATCACCATGACGACGCATACTGCACCTCTTCCTGTCCAGGGTCCCGTTCCCGCTCCTGTTGCCGGCGCTGCTCCCGTTCCCGGGACTGCACCCGGTTCCGGCGCTGCCCCCGCCCTCGCGGCGCCGCCGCGGACGGCCGCGCCCTCGCACCGGCCCTTGCCCCGGCCCGCGCGCACTGCTCGCGTCTCTCACGCTGCTCGCGCTGCTCACGCCACCCGTGGCGCGGTGCCCGTGTCCAGCGCCTCGTCGCCGCCCGCGCATCGCGCCTCCTCGGTCGACCATGCGGTCGTCGTGATCCCCGCGCTCGCGCCGGGGCCGGAGCTGCTCGAGCTCGTGACCGCGCTGCGCGAGGAGGGCATCGACGTGGTCGTCCTCGACGACGGCTCGGGCCTCGACTACAAGGTGGTCTTCGACCGCTGCGAGCAGCTGGGCGCGCTCGTCGGCCGCCTGCCCGACAACCGCGGCAAGGGGAACGCACTCCGGGAGGCGTTCGCGCTGGTCCAGGAGCATTTCCCGGGCCGTGGCGCGGTGACCGCCGACGCCGACGGCCAGCACACCCTCGCCGACATCCGCCGCGTCATCGCCGCGCTCGAGCCCGGCGCGGCCGAGCCCGGCGGGAACAAGCCCGGCGCGGCCGGCGGGAACGAGCCCGGCGCGGCCGGCGGGAACGAGCCCGGCGCGGCCGGCGGGAACGAGCCCGGCGCGGCCGGCAGGCGGTCGGCGTCCGACGGGCGGTCGGCGTCCGGCGGGCGGTCGGCGTCCGACGGGCGGCCGACGGGGGCCGGACTCGTGCTGGGCGTGCGCTGCTTCGCCCGCGGCGCGGTGCCCCTGCGCTCGTGGTTCGGCAACGCCGTCAGCGCGCTGCTGTTCCGCGCGGTCGCGGGGGAGCGCGTCGAGGACACGCAGACGGGCCTGCGCGGCATCCCCGCGGAGCACCTCGCCTGGGTGCAGACCCTGCCCGGGGACCGCTATGAGTACGAGTACACGATGCTCGTGCGGGCGGCCCGCGACGGCATCGGGATCGTGCAGATCCCCATCGCGACGGTCTACCTCGACGACAACGCCTCGAGCCACTTCCGACCCGTGCGGGACTCGCTGCGGGTGCTCGCGCCGGTGCTCGGCTTCGCGGCCTCAGGTCTGACCTGCTTCGCCCTGGACACGGCCCTGTTCCTGACGATCGCGGGGCTCGGCGGACCGGTCTGGGCGGCGCTCGCCTCGGCCCGGCTCCTCAGCGGCGGGCTCAACTTCTCGCTGAACCGCTGGGCGGTGTTCCGCGGCGGCCGACGGACCCCGCTGCTGCGCTCCTTCCTGCAGTACGCAGCTCTCGCCGCAGTGGTGCTCGTCGGCGGCATCGTGCTCGTGAACGCGCTGGTCGCGATGGGGGTCCCGCTCCTCGGCGCGAAGATCGGCGCGGACCTGCTGCTCTTCGCCCTCAGCTACGTCGTCCAGCGCCTGGTCGTGTTCCGCGGGAGGTGAGGGGGTGCGGGCGTGAGTTCGGGCTCGGGCTCGGGCTCGGGCTCAGACGCGGGGTCGGGCACGGGCGTGGGGTCAGGCGCGGGCGCGGGCGCGGGCGCTGGGGAGGGCTGAGGGCTCGAGTGGCCGGTTCCCTCCGGAAATGGAGCGCTTCAGCTACTGCTGAGGGACACTCGCCGCGGTGCGGGCGCGGCGCGGGTGCGGGCGCTGACGTGGGTGTGGGCGCTGGGGCGGGTGCGGCTGTGGGCGCGGGGGGCTGAGGGCTCGAGTGGCCGGTTCCCTCCGGAAATGGAGCGCTTCAGCTACTGCTGAGGGACACTCGCCGCTACCAACGAGGCACTCAGCCCTCCTCAGCCCTCCCCGGCGCCCGTCCAGCCCTCCCCGGCGCCCGTCCAGCTCTCCCCAGCGCCCGTCCAGCCCTCCCCAGCGCCTCCCCAGCACCCGCCCGTCCCCCGTCCATCCCCAGCCCTACCACCCCGGTCCCACCGGACAGGATCCGTTCCTACACTGGCCCGGTGACATCGAACGAAGCCTTTGAAGCCGGACCGGATCGCGGGCTGGAGCGCACCCCGCCGCAGGACCTCAATGCCGAGCGCGGCGTCCTCGGCGGCATGATGCTGTCGAAGGATGCGATCGCGGACGTCGTCGAGACGGTCCGCGGCAACGACTTCTACCGTCCCGCGCACGAGATGATCTTCGAGGCGATCATCGACCTGTACGGGCGCGGCGAGCCGGCGGACCTGGTGACGGTCTCCGACGAGCTCTCCAAGCGCGGCGAGCTGCAGCGCATCGGCGGCGGCGCGTACCTCGCGGACCTCATCGACATGGTCCCCACGGCCGCGAACGCCGGCTTCTATGCCGAGATCGTGGTCGAGCGCGCCCAGCTGCGGCGGCTCGTGGAGGCCGGCACCCGCATCGTCCAGCTCGGCTATGCGGCCGACGGCGGCGAGGTCGACGAGGTCATCAACGAGGCGCAGGCGCAGATCTACTCGGTCACCGAGCGCGGTCAGAGCGAGGACTTCGTGCCGCTGGGCGAGGTCATCGACGAGACCCTCAATGCGATCGAGGCGACCCAGAACCGCGGCGGGCAGGTCACGGGCGTGCCCACGGGCTTCGCGGAGCTCGACGAGCTGACCCAGGGCCTCCATGGTGGCCAGATGATCATCTTCGCCGGCCGTCCCGCGATGGGGAAGACGACGCTCGGCATGGACGTGCTGCGCTCGGCGGCGATCCACAACGGCAAGGCCGCCGTCATCTTCTCCCTGGAGATGGACAAGACCGAGATCACGATGCGTCTGCTCGCCGCCGAGGCGCAGGTGCCGATGAACCGCATGCGCGACGGCTCCATGGATGACCGCGACTGGCAGGCGATGGCCCGCGCGATGAGCCGCATCGCCGACGCCCCGCTGTTCATGGATGATTCCGCGAACATGTCGCTCATGGAGATCCGGGCGAAGTGCCGGCGTCTGAAGCAGAAGCATGACCTCAAGCTCGTGGTCATCGACTACCTGCAGCTGATGAGCTCCGGCAAGAAGGTCGAGTCCCGTCAGCAGGAGGTCTCCGAGTTCTCGCGAGCACTCAAGCTGCTCGCCAAGGAGATCGACGTGCCGGTCATCGCGATCTCGCAGCTGAACCGAGGCAGCGAGCAGCGCACCGACAAGACCCCGATGATGTCCGACCTGCGCGAATCGGGATCGATCGAGCAGGACGCCGATGTCATCCTCCTGATCCACCGCGAGGACTACTACGAGAAGGAGTCCGCCCGCGCCGGCGAGGCCGACCTGATCGTCGCCAAGCACCGCAACGGCGCCACCAAGACCGTGCCGGTCGCCTTCGAGGGCCACTACTCGCGGTTCAAGGACATGGCGCACGGCGGGGGCGGCGGCTTCAGCGGCTGACCCGCGGTATGCACGAACTCCGGTGTGACCGTCCTCACTCCTGATGCGTTCGCTCAACGCCCGGGCTCGACGGTCCGGGCGGCCATGAGCAGAACGAAGGAGTTGTGCCTGTGACATCCCCGCATCCCGACCCCATCCCCGCCGAGCCTCCCCCGGGCTCGTCGGACCCCACCCCCGAGCAGTTCCTCGCCGTCCACCGCTCCGCCGAGTTCGCCGGACTGCGCCGCAGCTTCCGGGGCTTCGCCTTCCCCATGGCCGTCGCGTTCCTGGTCTGGTACCTCGGCTACGTGCTGCTGTCGACCTATGCGACCGGTCTCATGTCCACCCCGGTGATCGGCAACCTCAACGTCGGCATCCTGCTGGGCCTGAGCCAGTTCGTGATGACCTTCCTCATCACCTGGCTGTACATCCGCCACGCGAACCAATCCCTGGATCCGACGGCCGAGCGGATCCGCGACGAGCTGGAGGGGGCCTGACATGGAGTTCGGGAACCCCGTCCTGAACATCGCGATCTTCCTCGCGTTCGTGGTCGTGACGCTCTACGTCGTCATCCGCGTCTCGCGGACGACGACGAAGGCCAGCGACTTCTACCACGGCGGCCGCGCCTTCTCGGGCCGCCAGAACGGCATCGCCATCGCCGGCGACTACCTCTCGGCGGCGTCGTTCCTCGGCATCGTCGGGGCCGTCGCCCTCTACGGCTACGACGGCCTGCTGTACTCCGTCGGCTTCCTCGTGGCCTGGCTGGTGGCGCTGCTGCTGGTCGCGGAACCGCTGCGCAACACCGGCAAGTACACGATGGCCGACGTCCTGTCCTTCCGCATGCGCCAGCGTCCCGTGCGCACCGCGGCCGCGACCTCGACCCTCGCCGTCACCTTCTTCTACCTCCTCGCGCAGATGGCCGGCGCGGGCGCGCTGGTCTCGCTGCTGCTCGGCATCGACGGGCGCGCCGGGCAGTCGCTCGTGATCGCCGTCGTCGGCGTCATCATGATCGTGTACGTGCTGATCGGCGGCATGAAGGGCACCACCTGGGTGCAGATCATCAAGGCCGTGCTGCTGATCTGCGCGGTCGGCATCACGACCGTGTGGATCCTCGCGAAGAACGGCTTCGACCTCTCGCGGGTGCTCGGCAACGCCGTCGCCGCGCATCCCGAGGGCTCGGCGATCCTCGAGCCGATGCTGCAGTACGGGGCGACGGGCTCGTCGAAGCTCGGCTTCGTCTCCCTCGCGATCGCGCTGGTCTTCGGCGCGGCGGGCCTCCCGCACGTGCTCATGCGCTTCTACACGGTCCCCACCGCGAAGGAGGCGCGGCGCTCGGTGGTGTGGGCGATCGCCCTGATCGGCTTCTTCTACCTGTGCACCCTCGTGCTCGGCTACGCGGCCGCGTACATGGTCGGCGTCGACGTCATCGCGACGCTGCCGGGCGGCTCCAATGCGGCGGCCCCGGCCCTCGCCTACGCCGTCGGCGGGACCGTGCTGCTGGCGATCATCTCCGCGGTCGCCTTCGCGACGATCCTCGCGGTGGTCGCGGGCCTGACGATCACGGCGTCGGCGTCCTTCGCGCACGACATCTACAACGGCGTCATCAAGAACGGCACCGCGGACCCGCAGAAGGAGGTCGCGGTCGCCCGACGCACGGCCCTCGTGATCGGCGGCGTCTCGATCGTCGGCGGCATCCTCGCCGCCGAGCAGAACGTGGCGTTCCTGGTCTCGCTCGCGTTCGCGATCGCCGCGAGCGCGAACCTGCCCTCGATCCTGTACTCCCTGTACTGGAAGCGGTTCAACACCCGCGGCTCGGTGTGGAGCATCTACGGCGGTCTGATCAGCGCGGTCGTGCTGATCATCTTCTCGCCCGTGGTGTCCGGCTCGGAGACGGCCATGTTCTCCGGCGTCGACTTCCACTGGTTCCCGCTGACGAACCCGGCGATCGTGTCGGTGCCGCTGGGCTTCCTCCTCGGCTGGCTCGGCTCGGTCACCTCCCCGGAGACCGACGAGCTCAAGCAGGCCGAGATGGAGGTGCGCTCCCTGACCGGGGCCGGCTCCGAGAAGGCCACCGTCGCGCACTGACCGTCGCGCACTGACCGTCGAGCGCTGTGCGTCGCGCGCAGTGCGCCGGACGGCGAGGAGCCCGCGACCCGATGGGGTCGCGGGCTCCTGTCTGCGCGTGCGGCCGCAGCCGCATGCGCTGTGGTGCTCGGGTCCGACGGTCATGCCCGGTGCTCGGGTCCGACGACCAGGCCCGGTGCTCGCGCCCGACGGCCGGCCCCGGCGCTCAGGCGCGGCGGCGGGCCCGTCGGCGACCGGAGCGCAGCAGGGCGTCGAGGGACAGGCGGCCCGGGCCGACGGCGGCCAGCAGCAGGGCGCCGGCGCCGAGGGCGCCCACGAGCTCCCAGCCGCCCTGGTCGATGAACACGCCCTGGGCGAGATGCACCTGGAGGGCGGCGACCAGCATGTCCACCGCCAGCACGAGGCCGACGATCGGGGTGGCGACCCCGAGGATCAGCAGCGCACCGCCGACGAGCTCGACGACGGCGACGACCGGGCCGGTGATCCCCGGCAGCGGGATGCCCATGCCGGCGAAGGCGTCGGAGACGCCGCCGAAGGTCCACTGGAAGATCTTCTGCCAGCCGTGGGCGAGGAAGATCCCGCCCAGGACGAGGCGGGCGACGAGCGTGCCGACCTCGCGCAGAGGGCCGGCGGCGCCGCGGCCGGGGGAGCGTCGGGCGGCCGGGCGGCCGCCGGTCGAGCGCGAGGCCGACGTCGCACCGGGCGCGGAGGCGGAGACGGCGGGGGCCTGATCGGCGGGAGAGGGCATGAGCGTCCTTCCGAGAGGTCTGCAGGGGGCGCCCACGGTAGGCGAAACTTCAATCAATATGTGGCCGCGGTGAGCGCGTCCGTGGCCCGGATCACGCGGTGCGTCGCGTGCGGGGCGCGCGCCTCGCGCGCCCCGAGCACCCCGCGCACCCCGCGCGCCGCATCAGCGACTGCGACGCCGAGCGCGACCTGCCGCTCAGGCCAGGCGCAGCCCCGAATCGGCGTGCGTCGCCCGGTCGTGGAGGGCGATGATCCGCTGCTCGAGCGGGGACGCCGCCGGACCAGACTCCCCGACGAGCCGGCACACCGCGGTCCCCTCCGAGGCGGTGACGTACTGCGTCACCCACTGGCGGTACGACCGGTGCTCGGCCATCCAGGGGCCGGCCCCGGGGCAGGGCGGCATGCCCACCCGCCAGGGCTTCGGCGTCAGCCGCGCCCGATAGCTGTCGTGGACCCGGCACAGCAGGACGTACAGCTCATCGCTGCCGACCTCCTCCATCAGCGCCTGCGCGCCGGCGCTGTCGGGGCCGAGGGCGGTGCCGCTGGCGAGCATCCGGAAGCCGTTGCGGGTGCGGTAGACGCGCACGCCGAGGTCCGGTCGGGTCGCGGAGAAGCGGCCGAGGCGCTCGAGGATGCGGTCGTGCGCGGCGCCGCGGTCGCCCTCGCCGCGCAGGCCGAAGGCATCGGGATCGGCATCGTCGACGACGGGGATCCCCCGCGTGGTCGTCCGCACCCGCGTCGGCGTGAAGCCGTCGTCGGCGTCGCCGCGGAAGAGGGATCCGCCGAAGAGCTCGCCGCCGCTGTTGATCTCGTCCTCGCCGGCATGCCGCGAGGTCGCGGGGTTCGCCGCCTGGCCGCCGCCGAACAGACGGTTCAGCAGCCCCGGCCGACGCTCGGGCCGTGCCGCCACCGGGGTGCGATCTCCCGCCGGCGGGGTGCGCCGCGGCTCGCCGGGCAGGTCGATGTCGGTGATCAGGACGGCGTCGGTGTTCAGCACGACCG
Source organism: Brachybacterium netajii (SeqCode) (assembly GCF_054114245.1). Taxonomy (NCBI): domain Bacteria; kingdom Bacillati; phylum Actinomycetota; class Actinomycetes; order Micrococcales; family Dermabacteraceae; genus Brachybacterium; species Brachybacterium netajii (SeqCode). The sequence goes on from NZ_JBSYXB010000005.1 coordinate 82,347, forward strand.
CGCCGTAGCGGTTGCGGGTGAGCGCGGCGACGAGGGCGCCGTCCTCATCGCGGATCTCCTCGAGGAGCTCCTCCGGCTGCCGCCTGTCGGGGTAGTACTCGCGGTCCTTGGTCCAGCGCCGCGGGCCGCCCTCGGCGACGATCCGGCGGAAGCGCTCATCGGCGTCGCGCTGCGCATCCTCGACCGAGATCGAGGAGCATCCGGACATGGTCAGATCCAGCCGATCGCCCTCGGAGGTGGTGACGACCTCCCGATGGCGGGCCCAGTACCTCGGCAGCTCCTTCATGCCTCCTGACCGTACGCCCGCGTATGCGAAACCACCAGGTCAGGGTGATAACAAGGGGGAGGCGGGGACGTCGGCCGCCGGGGCCGCGCGTGAGATGGAGGGCAACTGATGGCCGCTCCGCCGCGGAGGGTGTAGTCAGGTGGGGTGAGCTCTTCTCGGCCCGCAGACTGCACTGCTCCTGAATCCCCGTCCTCCCTCTCCGCCTCCGCCTCCGGCGCTGTCGCTGCGCCTGTCGCCGCCGCGCCCGCCACCGCGACCGCCGCTGTCCTCGATCCCGTCGCCGCGCCCGACGGCGCCGCCGAGTCCGGCGCGCCCGCCGCCGCGCCCGCATCCGCGGATGCGCCGACTCCCGCCCGGTCCGCGCGCGCGGTCTCCGTCGGCGGCTTCCTGGCGATCCTGTCCGTCGGCCTCATCGCGCTGAACCTCCGTCCCGGCGCCACCTCGCTGGGACCCGTGCTCAGCGACGTCGTCGCCTCCTACGGGATGGGCGCGACCGCCTCCGGCCTGCTCACCGCCCTCCCGTGCCTCGCCTTCGGCGTGCTCGGCCTCGTCGCCGTGCCGACGGCGCGCCGCCTCGGCCTGACCGGCACGATGGTCGTCGCCTACGTGCTGGTCGCGATCGGCCTGCTGCTGCGGCCGACGACCGGTGCCTTCGGCGCGTTCCTCGCGCTGTCCGTGCTGGGGCTGCTCGGCCCCGCGCTCGGGAACGTGCTCGTGCCGGCCTGGATCAAGCGCCACGGCGGAGCCCGCACCGTCCTGCTGATGACCCTGTACACGGGAGTCCTCGCCATCGGCGGCTCCCTCGGCAGCCTGCTCGCGGTGCCCCTCGAGTCCGCCGGCGCCGACGGCTGGCGTGAGTCCCTGCAGTTCTGGGGCCTCGTCGCCGTCATCCCCGTGATCGTGTGGGCGGTGGTGCTCACGCGCGTCGGCCACGACTTCCCGCCGGCCGAGCCCACCGAGAAGGTCGGCGGCTCCCTGCTGCGCTCGCCCACCGCGCTCGTGCTCACCCTCATGTTCGGCCTGCAGTCGACCAACGCGTACACGCAGTTCGGCCTGCTCCCGCAGATCCTCACCTCCCACGGCGTCTCCTCCGGGACCGCGGGCGCGGTCGTCGCCTGCATCGCCGGCTGGGGGCTCGTCGGCGGCCTCGTGATGCCGACGGTCATCGCGCGCTCGCACCGCCTGCCGTGGATCACGGGCCTGTTCGGCCTGCTGACCGCCGGCGGCTACCTCGGTCTGCTGTGGCTGCCGCAGGTGAGCCCCTTCGTGTGGGCGTCGGTGCTGGGCGTCGGCGGCTTCGCCTTCCCGACGGTGATCGCGCTGATCCCCGCGCGCGCCCGCACCGTGGAGGTCACGGCGCGGCTGTCCGGGTTCGTCCAGCCCTTCGGATACATCCTCGCGGCCATCGGCCCGATCGCCGCGGGCGCCCTGCTCGACGCCACCGGGTCGACCCCGGCCGTGCTGATCGCGATGGCCGTCTCCGGCGTGCTGCTCGCCGTCGCCGGATTCCGTGCCGCCCTGCCCCGCATCGTCGACGACGAGCTCGCGCGCTGACGCCGCCCGTGCACTGACGCCGCCTGTGCACTGACGCCGCCCGTGCACTGACATACGGGGCCGACGGGCGGCTCCGTACGCCGACGGGCGGGCGCGCGGGCGTCGGCCGTGGGAGGATGCCGACCATGAACAGCGGCATCGTCAGCGCCCTGCGGGCCCTCGCCTCCCAGCAGCCCACCCGTCCTCCGCGGCGGGTCGCCGACGCCGGCCGCGTGCGCCGCGGCCGGGCCGGGCACGTGCCCGTGACCTGGATCGATCCCGAGCTGCGCCACCGCGGCGTCCTCCTCCACCTCCACGGCGGGGCCTTCACCCACGGCGAGACCCGCGCGCACTGGGAATGGCTCGAGGAGGTCGCGCGCCGCTCCGGCGTCGCCGGCGCGATGCTCCACTACCGGATGCCGCCCGCGCACCCGTTCCCGCAGGCCGTCGAGGACGTCGCCGGGGCGATCCTCGCCCTGGACCGCGAGATCGCCCTGCCCGGCGGCTGGGTGCTCTCGGGCGACGAGGCCGGCGCCGCGCTCGCGCTCGCCGGGGTCCTCGACCTCGCAGAGTCCGACGGCCCGCTGCCGGCGCGCCTGCTGCTGTCCGCGCCGTGGGTCGATCTCGTCGACGAGGAGCGGCTCGACGAGCGCCGTCGCGTCGGCGCCCGCCTCTACGCGGGAGCGGTGCCGCGGGAGGACGTGCGGCTGAGCCCGCTGCATGCGGACCTCGCCGGTCTCCCGCCCGTGCATCTCAGCGTCGGCGGTGACGACCCTCTCGCGTCCGACGCCCGGCGCCTGCGCGGCCGCCTCCTCGAAGCCGGCGTCGACGTCGAGTACTACGAGGAGTCCGGCCTGGGCGACGGCTACCCGATGGTCCGCACGGGCGCCGCCGCCCAGCGCGCCTGGCGCGCCCAGATCGTCGCCGTCCGCGAGGCGCTCGGCCGCTGACGCCCCCGCTGCCCCGCCGCCCCCGCAGCTCCCGCCGACCCAGCCACCCCCGCAGCTCCGGACGTCCTGGGCCTGTTGAGCTTCTCCTCGGTAGCATGGGGCCATGACCCTCAGCGATCGGGGGGACGGTCGCGCCGTCCTCTGGGATGGGCTCTCTCCCGCCTGCGACGTCCTCCGGGACCTGCTGCAGCCGGTCGCGCCCTCCGGTACCCTCCGCCTCGTCGTGCAGCGCCTCCGCCTGCGCGAGCCTGCGGGCGAGCACGAGATCATCGACGCGATCGTCGACGTCGACGGGAACCTCGTCGCCATCGCCCTGCGGGAGGCCGTGCGCGCCGATGCCGAGAGCGCCCGCGGCCTCGACGCGGCCCTCGCCACGCTCCGCGCCGACATCGAGGAGGGACCCGACGGCATCCGCGGCGTCGAGGGCCTCGAGGTCGTGCTCGACGCGGACGGACGCACCGCCGTCGGCCTCGCCTTCGACCTGGACCTCTCGGCCGACGAGATCGCCTCCACCGGATCCCATCCGGCGCTGCACGACGGGGCGCATCACGTCCGCCACAGCGCTCCGCAGCTCGAGGACCTGCGCGAACGCCTCGCTCCGCCCGAGCCCGGGGTCCTGCGACGCCTCTGGGAGGCGCTGCGCGCCCGCCGAGGCCGGGCCGTCGCCGCCGACTGACGCCGTCGCCAGCTGGCCGTCGCCGCCGACCGACGTCGTCGCCGGCTGGCCTCGCCGCCGACCGACGTCGGCTCAGCGCAGTTCGGGACGTCGGCTCAGCGCAGCTCGGGATGGTGGGCGTCGGTGCGCCCGGCGTCGGCCTCGAAGCGCCGACGGGCCAGCCGGGCGGCCTCCTGATCGCGCGCGACGGCGCGATCGACGAGCTCCTCCTGCGCGGTCGCGGGCTCATCGCTCTGCAGGGCGGTCCACAGCACGAACCCGACGGTCAGCACGAGCAGAGCGGCGATCATGATGCCCAGGAGCGGCCACGAGAACGGAACCGGATCCCAGAAACCGCCTGCATGCAGCGGTGATGTCATCCCAGTTCCTCCCCTTCTCCGGCTCCTGCGGAAGCGGGCGTCCACAGGAATGTGGTCAGCATAACGGCGACCTCTTCCGTCTCGTTATGCTGGTGTCCTTATGGCTGACGTGATTGTCGGGCGCTTCGCGCTGATCGACCTGATCGCCAAGGGCGGTTCCGGGTCCGTCTGGCGAGCCTGGGACTCGAAGACGAAGGAGCTGTGCGCCGCGAAGGTCCTGCGCCAGCGCGACTCGGCGGACCTCATGCGCTTCGTGCGCGAGAAGGGCGTCAGCTTCGACCACCCGCATCTGCTGACCCCCTACGGCTGGGGCGCGGAGGACGAGCACGTGGTCATCGCGATGCCGCTGTGCTCGGGAGGCACCCTCGAGTCCGTCGTCCGGCGGCGCGGGAAGCTGTCCGAGCCCGCGGTCGTGGTCCTCCTCGACCAGCTCCTGGACGGGCTCTCGCACATCCACGCCGAGGGCTGGATCCACCGCGACGTGAAGCCCGCGAACATCATGTTCGAGCCGCGCGGCACCGCCCCGCCGCATTCCCGCCTGGCGGACTTCGGCATCGCCGTGCACGAGTCCGACGTGCGCTTCACCCACGTCGGCATGGTCAACGGCACCCCCGGCTACATGGCGCCGGAGCTGTTCGCGATGGCGGAGCCCGCGCCCTCCCACGATCTCTATGCGGCGGGCGTGGTCGCGCTGGTCGCGCTCAACGGGCCGCTCAAGCTCCGCGACGGATCCTTCCGGCCCGACGAGCTGAACCAGCACCTGCGCGGGGTCTCCCCGAAGCTGTCGGCGGTGATCCGACGCCTCGTCGCCGGTCAGCCCGAGCAGCGGTACCAGGACGCCGCCACGGTGCGCCGGGATCTGCCGCGCGTCCCCCGCGGCTACCCGCTCACCCTCGCCGACGGCACCGCGCTGGACTTCCCCGACACCCTCCCGGTGCTCCCGCCGGACGCCCCCGGCGCCTCCCAGCCGAGCCCGCCGGCGGCGCAGGGCCCCGGCATCGCAGGTCCGGCGGGCGGCGGCTTCGGCGGAGGTCCGCAGCAGAATCGGCCGCAGCAGGGGCCGTCATCGCAGGGGAGCCCGCACCAGGCGAGTCCGCAGATGCCGAGCCCCCAGACGGGCCCGCGCTGGAACGGTCCCGGCGGTCCCGGCGGGCAGAACGGCCCTGGCAGGCAGAACGGCCCTGGCAGGCAGAACGGTCCCGGCGGGCAGAACGGTCCGGGCGGACCGGGGCGGACCTCGGCCTCGAGCGGGCCCTCGGGCCCGCGGGGCCAGCGGTCGCCGGCCGGTCAGCAGGGCCGCCCGCAGCAGGGCCGCTCCCTCGCACGGCGGGGCGCCTCGCAGCCGACGACGCGCACCCAGCATCAGCCGATGCGGACCGTCACCTCGACCAATCCCTTCACGTCATCGCCGCAGACGGGCCCGCGGTCATCCGGCGGCTCGAACACCTATATCGCCCTCGCCCTCGGCGTGGGCTCGGCGCTCGTCCTCGGCGCCATCGTGGCGATCGTCCTGCTGATCATGTTCACCTGACGGGTGCTCCCGTCCGACGAGCGTGCCCGCCCGACGGGTGCGCCCCTGCGACGATCGTGCTCGCCGCGGCCGCGTCAGCGGGTCTGCCGCCGATCGGGGACGGCGACGACGTCGAGCCCCTGGATCAGCGCCTCGCGCCGCGGATCCATCTGCAGGTCGATTCTCACCTGCAGGGGTGCGGCGCCCGTGGCCGTACCCGTGCCCGAGGGCGCGGCCCCAGCTCTCGCTCCGGCCCCAGCTCCCGCTCCGGCCCCGTTCGCTCCGGCGGCCTCGGCCGTCGGCGCTCCCGGCAGCGTCCAGCGCAGATGCGCGGGGGTGAGCACCTCGGCATCCTCCGGGGAGAGCGCCGTGAGGGCGCTCGCGTCGAGGCCCGCGGAGGCGAGCGCGGTCGCCAGGCGTCGCCGACGCTCGGGACGGGACACATCCAGCTCCATGGTGTCGGCGAACCAGACGTCGGCGGTCGCGGCGTCGGCCGCCGGATCGTCGGTCCGCAGCCAGTCCAGCGCGGCCTGCGCCGCCTGCAGGGTGCGGGCGTCGGCGAGGACCGGACGCGCGTCGAGCAGCCCCGGCGCCTGATCGCGCAGGATCCGCAGGGCCTGCATCGACAGCGCCGTGACCGGCGCGTACTTGCTGTTCGCGAGGGCGACGACGCCGATGCCGCTGTCGCGATGCCACACCATGAACGAGCCGTAGCCGGGGTAGCCGCCGGAGTGCGAGATGACCTCGCCGAGGTCGGGATGGCGCTCGACGACGAGACCCATGCCGTAGGCGCGGATGCGGTCGAAGCCGGGGGAGCGGCCGTCCTCGCCCGCGGGGAGCGCGGGCACCGGTTGGATGCGATGCATCTGCTGCATCTCCCGGCGGGATGCCGTGGACAGCAGCGCGTCGTACGCGGCGGTGTCCGCGGGTCCGGCCGTGTCCACAGCGCCGGCCATGTCTGCGGAGCCGGCGGTGTCCGCGGGGGCGGCGTCGGCGGCGGCGAGGAAGCGCACCCAGGTCGCGATGTCGTCGACCGTGGAGAACAGCCCGGCCATGGCCCCGTAGACGCCGGGGGAATCCAGCTCGACGGGCTCGAAGCGGGTCGCGTCCTCGCGGTCCCCGAGGCGATGGCCGGTGGCGAGGGGACGCTCGGCGAGGCGCTCGGCCTCGAAGGCGGTCGCCTGCAGCCCGAGGGGATCGAGGAAGCGGCGCCGGATCTCCTCGGCGTAGGGGGTGCCGGTGACCTCGTCGATCACGCGGCCGAGCAGCGCATAGCCGGTGTTGGAGTACTCGAAGCCCGTCCCCGGGCGGTGGACGCGGCCGAGCCCGGCCCGCAGGATCTCGGCGAATTCGGCGGGCGTGAGGGACTCCTGGCGATCGCCCCAGGGGTTGTCGGTGACGAGGCCGGCGCTCATCGTCAGCAGCAGACGCAGCGTGATCGGGGCGTCGCCGGGGGAGACCGCGAAGGCGTCGGCCGCCTCGGGGACGTGCTGCGCGATCGGATCGTCCAGCCGCAGACGGCCCTCGTCGCGGAGCGCGAGGATGGTCGCCGCGGTGAACGACTTCGTCATCGAGGCGATCCGGGAGACGGTGGCCCGCTCCATCGGCCGGGCCCCGGGCGCGGGGACGCCGTCGCGCAGTGCGGTGGCACCGGCCGCCCCGTGCGCGAGGATCGCCTCGCGGTGACGGTGCCCGCCGATGATCGCCCAGGTCACGCCCGCCGTCCGGTGGTCCGTGACCGCCTGCGCGAAGAGCGCGGAGATCTGCTGGCGGACGGTCTCCGGAAGCACAGGGCCGGAGCCGGGGCCGGAGACGGCGCTGGGGCCGGAGCCGGAGGTCGTGCGGGGATCGGACGCGGGGACAGGGGCGGGTGCAGCGGAGGACATGCTCGTCACTGTAGGTCGTCCGACGGGGCGGAGCCTGCGCGGTAGAACGCGGAGATGATCGCCGCGACCTCCTCGCCGAGCACCTCGACCAGCGGCGCGGGGTCCGCCCGACGCGCGTCGAAGCCGCCGCCGAGCGCTGGCGCGGGAGCGGGACCCGCGCCGTCGGGAGCGGAGCCGTCCGACGGGGCTGCCGGGGCCGACGGGGCGGAGGGATCGCTCGCGTCGGAGGGATCGCGGGGGCTCGACGCAGCGGAGCGGGCCGACGCGGCGGGCGGGGCGACGAGGTCCTCGAGGGTGAGCCCGCGCAGCGTGATCAGCTCGAGGGGCTGCTCGTCGACGGCTTCGACCAGCACATACGACAGGGCGGCGACGTGCTTGCAGGGCCCCGGCCAGTCCAGGCAGGAGCAGTCGTGGGTCAGCTCGGACGGGCCGCGCGGCAGCAGCGACACCTCCGATTGCGCGAGCTCGCCCTCGATCCCCTGCGGGTACTCCCCGGCGGCCAGCAGCGCCGGCAGCTCGGGATGCGCACGGGCGACCTCGAGCACGGCCGCGCGATCGCCGCCGACGAGAGCGGGCAGGTCCAGGCGCGCCTGGTAGACGTTCCCGTCGTCGTCCAGGACGTCGCCGCGGACCAGCCCCGGGGCGATGTCGATCCATTGGACGCGGCCGGCGCGGGCGGCGGCCTTCCCGCCGCCCGCCCGGCCGACCCCGAGGATCCCCTCGATCGCCTCCCGCAGGGCGACCGCATGCCAGCTCTTCCCGATCGCGCCCCGGCGCGACCTCAGCACGATGCTCATCGTCGGCCTCCTCGCCTGGGTGCCTCGCGCTCGGGCACGGCGTCGTCGTCGAGGGCGAGCAGCCCGCGCAGCGACTCGTCGGAGAGGTCCGCGAGCCATTCCTCGCCGGGGGCGACGGTCATGTCGGCGAGCATCTGCTTGTCCTGCAGCACCTGGTCGATGCGCTCCTCGACGGTGCCGGCGCTGACGAGCTTGTGCACGGTGACGTCGCGGCGCTGGCCGATGCGGAAGGCGCGGTCGGTGGCCTGGTTCTCCACCGCCGGGTTCCACCAGCGGTCCAGGTGGACGACATGGTTCGCGGCCGTCAGGGTGAGCCCGGTGCCGCCGGCGCGCAGGCTCAGGAGCATCACGCCGGGTTCGTCGGCCCGCTCCTGGAAGCGCGCGACCATGGCGTCGCGCTCGGGCTTGGGGACGCCGCCGTGGAGGAACGGCACCTCAATCCCGAACTCGGCGAAGCGCTCCTCCCAGTACGGCACGAGCAGATGCCCGAAGGTCGTGAACTGGGTGAACACGAGCGCCTTCTCGCCGTCGGCGAAGGCGGTGGCGAGGAGGTCGTCGACGAGCTCGAGCTTGCCGGAGCGGTGCTCGCCGTCGCGCAGGAGCGCGGAGCCGTCGCCGAGATAGTGCGCGGGATGGTTGCAGACCTGCTTCAGCCGGGTGAGCGTGGAGACGACGAGCGAGCGCCGCTTCTTCTCCTCGACCTGGTCGATGTCGGTCATGAGCTCGGCGACGAGGGCCTCGTAGAGGCCGGCCTGCTCGGGCGTCAGGTTCACCACCCGCGTCAGCTCGGTCTTCTCCGGCAGGTCCTCGATGATGCTGCGATCGGTCTTCACGCGCCGCAGCACGAACGGGGAGGTCACGAACTTCAGCCGCGAGATCGCGGACTCGTCGCCCTCGTCCTCGATGGGGTCGGCGATGTGCTGGCGGAAGGAGGAGGCGCTGCCGAGCAGGCCGGGGCTGACGACCTCCATCAGCGCATGCAGGTCCGCGAGCCGGTTCTCGACGGGTGTGCCGGTCAGCGCGAGACGGTGCGGGGCGGTGAGGAGCCCGGCGGCCCGCGAGACCTGCGTGCCCGGGTTCTTCAGATGCTGGGCCTCGTCGTAGACGATGCGATGCCAGTCGACCCCGGTCAGCAGCGGCAGGTCGCGGGCGAGCAGCGAGTACGTCGTGATCACGAGGTCGATGTCGGCGGCGCCGGCGGCGAAGGACTCGTCGCGCAGACGGTCGCCGCCGTGATGGACGTGGACCGCGAGATGCGGGGCGAAGCGCGCGGCCTCCCGCTGCCAGGCGCCGACGACGGACATGGGGCACACCAGCAGCGTCGGCCCGGGGGAGCCCGACGCCGGCGCGGGGACCGCCTCCTCGACGAGGAGCCCGCCGGTCCCGTCGGGCCCGGCCGCCGCCCGGTAGGCGGCCACGCCCTCCCGCTCCCGGCACAGCAGCGCGAGGACCTGCATCGTCTTGCCCAAGCCCATGTCGTCGGCGAGGATCCCGCCGAGGCCCATGCGGTGCAGCGCCCACATCCAGTTCAGTCCGTCGAGCTGGTACGGACGCAGCTGCGCCTGCAGCGTCGTCGGCTGCGGATGCGGGACCGCGCCGGAGGCGCCCGGCATGAGGCGGCCGAGGCCGGCGGCGCCCGCGAGCCGGGTCGCCGCACCGAGGTCCATCCCGGCGGAGTCGCCGGAGAGCAGCATCGAGAACATCTCCGCCCAGGGCACCTCCCCGCGGATCTCCGCAGGCGGGGGGACGACCGGGCCGCCCGCGAGCGCACCGGCTGCCGTCCCGGGAGCCCCGCGCCGGGGGTCCCGGCGCTCGTCGGCCCGGATCGGTCGCTCGCGACCGTCCTCGCCGACGGCCGCACGGCGCGAGCGCGTGCGCGCGGCGAAGGCGTCGAGGAACCGCTCGGCGGCGCGCAGGGTGGTCGCGTCCAGGCGCACCCACTGCCCGCGCAGGCGCACGAGCTCCGTCTGCGCCTCGCGGATCTCCTCGATCTCCTCCTCCGTCAGCTCGACGTCGCCGACGGCGACCCGCCAGCGGAACGAGGCCATCGCCCCGAGGCCGACGCCGGAGGCGCGCTTCTTCTCGCCCTCCTCCTCATCGGCCTCCTGCGGGCGCAGCGTCGTGCGCTGCTTCGTCCAGTCGCGCGGCAGCAGCACCGTCACCCCGGCCTCCTCGAGGGCCGGAGTGTCGTAGGCGAGGAAGGCGGAGGCCTCGGCGGTGGTCAGCAGCCAGTCCACCCCGGTCTCGTCGACGCTCGCGGCCCGGACCGTCGGCGCCAGGCGCATGATCGCGGCCGACGCCTCGGCCGCGCCCGCGGCGGTCAGATCGCCGACCGCCCGCAGATCCGCGATCGGATGGACCGTCCCGTCGGCCTCCCGCAGACAGGTCTGCAGCGGCCAGGCGGTGCCCAGCGGCGGCTCGAACAGCCGCACCACCAGGTCGGAGTCGCTCGAGGACAGCGTCACGCCCACGCGCGCGGAGGCGAGATGGCGCTCGAAGGCAGCGGCGATCCGCCGCCGGGCGGGGACGTCCGCCCGGACCGCGTGATCCCCCGACAGAGCGGCGAGGACGCCCGACGGATCGGTCGCCCGCGCCCCCGCCAGGACGGCCCGGTCGGTCCGCTCCAGATGCGCGGCGAACGCGCGCCGGGCGCGCGCATCCACGAGGGCGTGCAGCAGCGGCGGACGATCCTCGCCCGGCGCATGCCAGGCCAGCAGCGCCCGGCCGAAGCGCTCGAGGGCGACGACGCGCAGATGCCGCTCGGCCACCAGGCGCTGCGCCTCGAGATCCAGGATGGTCGCGCCCAGCAGATCGGGCATCGCCGCGAGGCGCTCGCCGAGCTTCGCGGGGGTGCCGCCGCCCACGAGCTCCGCGACGGTGTCGAGGGCGGCCTCCTCGAAGCGCCGGTGCAGGACCGCGGCGGTCCCCTCGACGAGCGCGAGCAGCTGGACGTCGTCCAGCGGGACGGCCGGGACCCGTCGGCCCTCCGCGTCCCCGCGGCCGGGCAGGCGCACGCGATGGCGCGGCGTCGCCGGCAGGGCGGAGAGCGCCTCGACGAGCTCCGGCGGCGCCTCCGCGGCGAGGACGCTCATGTCGTCGACCGGACGGGTGCCCCGCTCCCGCTGCTCGCGCGCCCAGAGGGCAGGGCCCAGGTCGTCGTCGGCGACCAGGTGCAGCAGGTGGGAGGGCATGGATCCAGGGTAGGCGCAGGCCCCGACCGTCGGCACCGCCCGACGGGCGATGGGGACGATCGGGGCCTGGGGAGGAGTGCTCGACCGACGGGGCGCGTCGGTCCCGGCGGATCAGAGCCCGTCGATGATGGTGGCCGTGGCGGCGAGCCACGCCTTCTTCGTCTGCGGGCTGACGCGCGCCCAGTCCAGGTGCGAGCCGTCGACGAACTGCTGCTCGAAGGGCACCTCGCAGACCGCACGGGTGTGGGCGCCGAAGTGGGCGAGCAGGCGCTTGCGCAGCACCGGGTCGAACTTGCCCTTGGACGAGTGCGACAGCACCGTGACCGCATGGTCGACCTGCTCGGCCAGACCCGTCGCCCGCAGCTCGTCGATCATCCAGGCCGCCGCGTTGAAGGTGTCCTCGCGGACGGTGGAGATGATGACCAGCTGGTCGGCGTTGCGCACGGCCGCGAGCCAGTTCGAGGCGCGCACGTTGTTGCCGGTGTCGATGACCTTGATGCGGTAGAAGCGCGAGAGCGCGTCGTTGAGGTCGCCGAAGGCCTCGGCGTCGATCAGCGCGGCCGAGCCCGGATCCTCGTCGGACGCGAGGATGTCGAAGCGCATCGCGCCCTGCGAGCGGACATAGGTGTCCAGGTCCGCGGCCGATGCCTCGGGGGCGCGCAGCAGATCGATGTCATGCAGCAGGTCGACCGCCGTGCGGTGATGGTCGGTGGGGACGCCGCGCCAGCCGAGGGTGCCGCGGGTCTCGTTGTTGTCCCAGGCCAGGACGTTGCCGCCGCGGGTGACGCCGAGGGTCGCCGCGATCATGAGCGAGGCGGTGGTCTTGTGGGCGCCGCCCTTGAGGTTCACGACCGCGATGTTGCGCGGCCCCTCGAGGGGACGGCGGACGCGGTCGAGGATCTCGTTGTCGGTCCGCTCCTTCCGTCCCGGCTTCAGCTTGATCGCGCCGCCGGTCATCTTGCGCAGCGAGCTGCGCCAGCCGCGGTGCGCCACGACCTTCGAGGGCTGGGTCGTGGAGCGCTGCAGGTCCTGCAGCGTAGGGCGGGTGCTGTCCAAAGGGGCCTCTGTCGTGGGTCGGGGGGCAGGGGACGGGGTGGTGCCGGTGCCCCCGGAGCGCTCGGAGCGCGCGGGGGACGTCGAAGCGGCGAGGGACGCCGCGGAGGGGAGGTCCGGCCGCGAGGCGGCCGCCGCGGGAGCGGCCGACGGGGCGGAGGCCGATGCGGCGGAGGAGGACGCCGCGGAGGAGGAGGTCGAGGAGGACGCCGTCGAGGAGTCGTCGCTCGGCTCCCAGTCGGTGCCGGCGGACCCGGAGGAGGACGTCGAGCTCGACGAGGTCGACGAGCCTGCGGCGTCGCCGCCCTCGTCGCCCGCGCCGCCGCCCTGTCCCGCCGGGGGCAGCGCGGCCGCGCGCCGACGCCGGGCGCGATGCGGACGGACGGTGGGCAGCTCGCCCGTCGCGGGGGAGCCGATCGCGGTGAGCTCCCCGGTCAGCGGGGACCCTGCGCTGTACGACCCGGGGACGGCCGCGGCGCCCGCGGCCCCGGCGGCCGCCGCGGAGGCGGGCGACAGCGGCACGTCGGAGGAGGGGCCGTACAGCGGCCGCTGGTCGGGCGTGCGGCCCGTGATGCGTCCGGTCGGCTCGACCCGCAGATGGTGCTGGATGTCCGGCTCGACGATGACGACGTCGATGGACTGGCCACCGGTGCGGGCGGCGTCGATGAACACCTGCTTGACCTGCGTCCTGAGATCAGGGAGGTCGGAGCCTGTCAGCTCGACCCGGTCGGAGGCAAGGTGCACCGTGGCACTGGTGTCGGAGGTGATGCGCGCCTGCGCGATCATCGATGGTTCCCTTCATCATCCTGACGGTCGGCGCTCGCCGCGGCCTGCCCGCACAACTCGCCCCCCACTCTAGAGGCGCGATGCGCGTCGGTGCTCGCCCGACGGGCGCTTTTCACGCGCAGCGATCGTGCGATGAACCTGCGACGGCCCTGCGACGGGGCGATGGGCGGCATCGTCCGGGGTCACGAGGACGGCGGGATGACCTGCGATCGTGGTCACGTTCCGGCCTCGGAATCGGGCGATCCTGGACGCTCCTCGAGAGCTTCGGGGCCCGATCTGAGAGGCGCTGGCGGCGGCGCGGGAACCGCTCCGCCCGACGCTCGTCCCGGCGACCGCCCGTCGGCCGCGACGACGCCGTCTCCGCGACCTCAGGTTTTGATCGGATGTTGACCTTCGCAAGGGCTGCGCTTCACCGTCGCGAGCACGTTCGGGCCCCGTCGTCGCCGTCGTGCCGTCTGTTCCGCTACTGGGGATAACCTGCGACAACATGCGGGGTCGTCGCGTTTACACGAGGGTCGCGAGGGCATACACTCGGCCTCAGCGGATCGCTCCTGCAGGGTTCGCGAGGGGTGCTCCACCGATAGGATTCTCACGATTCCTGCGGCTGTCCGCACGGAGGGGCTCCCGGTGATAACTTCATAGATGTGCCGTTCCCAGGACCCCCCTCATGGGAGCGGCCGGACGGGCAATACGCCAGGTTCCCCCACCTTCGGCGGCCCGTCCAGCCTGTTCGCCCGCACCCACCCCTGACGGACGACAGGCCTGACGAGCGGTCCGTGAGCCCCCGAGAGATCGGTTGAGAGCTCCGGGCCGCTCGTCCCGTTCCGGGCGCTTCCGCGCCCGGAACGGTGGGGAGGGCATGAACGGCGGGGAGGGGACAGCTGCACCGCGAGGCCGACGACGTTTGGCATCGCTCGGCCGACGGCGCCGACGAGCGCTGGGTCGATGGCGGCGATGGGCGCCGGGCTGACGGCGCCGACGAGCGCCGGGCCGATGTTCGGCCCGGCGCTCGCGATCAGCCGAGGATGGTGACGTCGCTGCCCGGGTCCAGGCGGTAGCCGGAGCCGCGGACGGTCGAGATCAGCTTGCGGTAGCGACCGAGCTTGGTGCGGACGCGGCGGACGTGGACGTCCACGGTGCGCTCGCCCGTGTCGGTGGGGGACTCGGCCCACACCGTCTCCATGAGCTCCTCGCGGGTGACGGTGCGTCGCGCGTTGCGGGCCAGGTGGCTGAGGAGCTCGAGCTCCTTGTAGGTGAGGTCGACGTCGTTCCCGTCGATCCGCACGCGGCGGCCGTAGAGGTCGACCACGAGCGAGGCCTCGCCGACGGCGGACGGGCTCGAGGGGCTCACGGCCGTGGCCTGCAGGGCGCGGCGGCGGGCGGCCTCGGCGTCCCGGCGGGCCGGGGAGTTTGCGGAGACGACGCCGGGACGGCGGGGGCGCAGGGGGCTGACCGCGGCGGCGCCCTGGCGGCGCGGCGGCAGGGTGCGGACCGCGGAACCGGTGCTGCGGAAGGTGTTCGGGCTGTTCACCGAGACGGTGGTGCGTCCCTGACGAGCCGCGGTCTGACGCTGCGCGTGGCTGCGGAGCTCGTCGGCGATGAGGGCCGCCTCGACGTCACCGGTGCCCGGGGGCAGCTGGACGGTCAGCGTGATGGTGACGCCCTCGTCCGTCGCGGCGGAACGCTGCTGCGGGCGGGCGGCGGTGTGGGAGGTGATGGTGGTGGGGCGATCGAGCGTGATGGTCATGATGGGAATCTCCGGAGGTGCGGCGCATCTGCGCGGCGGGCGGGGTTCCCGGGATCCCTCTGATCGACGCCCTGTCGGCGGATCTGGTGGGGAGTGCTCCCGGCGGCACCTGGAGCCCACGCCTTCCGGCCGGCTCCTGTCAGCCGACCCCGGAGGTGTCTCGAGCTCTCAGAGGCTCGGCTGACGGCGCATCATGCGCATCATCATGCACATCATCATCATCGAGCACATCATGTAGACCACCCGGCGGGTGGTCTCGATGAGCACGACGCGATTCGACATGTCCCGAAGCATGCCCCCGCAGGCGCCTCCGGGGCAAGCATGTGTTCACATGGCGGGACGAGGAGGGCGTCGACAGTCCCTCCGGAGCGTCGGCAACTGCCGCTTCGCAACGCTGTGACCTGCGGTGATGCGGAGGTGCGGGGTGAGCGGACGGTCGGGTGCGCGCAGAGCCGCCGCGTCAAGTCCGGACCGCTGGTCCGGGCGTCCGCCGCCGTGGGGACTGCGTTCAGGCCTCGTCGGCAGAGCCGGCAGAGCCGGCAGAGCCGGCCGAGTCGGCCGAGACGGCAGCGACGGCGTCGAGGGCCGCGAGGAGCTCCGTCGGACGATCCCGCATGACGAAGTGCGAGGCCCCCGCGATCCGGACCGAGCGCACGCCCGCGGCGTCGTAGTCCGCCTGATCCGCATAGCGGCGATGGTCGCCGACGACGAGCAGGCGCGGGAGCGCGAGCCCCGTCAGCAGGGCCGACGTGCGGGCGGCATGCTCGTCGGTCAGCGCGCGGGCGCATCGCACGAGCGCATGCGGCGCGGTCAGCCGCACCTCCGCGCGACGCTCGGGGGACTCGCGCGCGAGGATCCGCTCCCAGCCGCCGGCCGCGAGACCGTCCTCGTCCTCGGCGGCGATCCCGCCGGGGGCGATCCGTTCGAGGTCGAGAGCGGGCTCGACCAGCACCAGCCGCGCCACGAGGTGCGGATGCCGGGCGGCGAGATGGACCGCGATGGACCCGCCGAGGCTGTGGCCCACGATCTCGAAGCCCCGACCCGGCGCGCTCGGGGCTGAGGGCGCCCCGGGGCCCGCAGCGCCGGAGGGTCCAACGGGGCTGGGGCCGGGGCCCGCCTCGGCACGCAGCAGGGCGGCGACCGCATCGGCGAGCTCCGGCAGCGTGTAGCCGAAGAGGTCCGACGGCGGGGCGTCGCTCAGCCCGTGGCCGGGCAGGTCCGGGATCAGCGCGGGCCGTCCCCGGCGCGCCGCGACGTCGGCCCAGCTCCAGGCGCCGTGGCAGCCGAGCCCGTGCAGATGCACCGTCGGCAGGGCGGCGCCCGCGCCGGCGCGACCGGACAGGCGCACGGAGCGCAGCAGATGCCCCGCCGCGGTGAACGGGACGGGGGCCGCAGCGGGAGCGGGCGTCACAGCAGGCCGAGGTCCCGCAGGCCGTCGGCGACGAGAGCGGCGACGCGGCTGGCCCCGAGGGCGCTGAGGTGGGTGTCGTCGGCCTCGCCGTCGGGATAGCCGGGCCAGGCGCCGGGCTCGAGGTGCAGGAAGGAGGCCTTCGAGCCCTCCTCGCCGTCGGCCTCCCAGAGCCGGCCGGTGAGGATGCTCAGGTCGATCAGCGGCACGCCCTCGCGCACGGCCAGGCGTCGGACCGACTGCGGGTAGCCGCCGTGGGTGGGGACGAGGCGGCCGTCGGCGAAGGCGCGGCGCTCGATCGGGGTGAGGAGCACGGGACGGGCGCCGCGGGCACGGATCCCGACGAGGAAGCGGCGCAGGTTCGCGGGGTGCGCGGAGACGACGTCGGCGAAGCGATGGTCGGGCTTGGGGTCGTTGTGGCCGAAGCCGACGAGGACCACATCGCCGGGCGCGAGCTCCTCGAGCACCGATTCCAGCGCGCCGGACTCGATGAAGCTGCGGGTCGACTCCCCGGAGATCGCCCGGTTGAGGACCTCCGCGCCGGTCTCCTCGCCCAGGCGCATGCCCCAGCCCTCCCGCGGCGCCCGCTCCGGCGGGTAGGGGGAGGCGGTCGAGTCCGAGAGCACCACGAGCCGCGGGGGCGTCGCGGCGCCCGTCGTCGGCCGGTCCGACGATGCGTCCGTCGGCCGGAGCGACGGCGCGGGCGTGGGGTCGTCGAGCCAGGAGGCGGCGTCGGGCTCCTCGGCGAGCTGCGGGCCGCGGCCCGAGGCGCCCGGTCCCGTGCTCGCGAACTCGGCGAACCGGGCCTCCTGCCAGGGGAAGCCGCCCATCTCGTCCCACGGGTCCGCGGCGATGTGCGCGCCGAGGACGCAACGGCTGAAGATCGCCTGGCCGACGGCGTCGGGCTTCCCGCCCGGATGCCAGGGGCGACCCAGCCGTACGCTCCCGGCGGGCACGTCGGGCGTCGCCTCGAGGCGGGCGCCGACGATGAGGAACCCGCGCGGGTTCTCGAGCGCGGTCGACGGGGCGACCAGGTACCCGGGCGCGTTGGAGCGGATGATCCCGCCCTCGATCAGCGCCGTCGCCCGGCCGTAGAGGAAGTCGACATCCCCCTCGATCTCGCAGTCCCGCAGGTGGACGCGGCGCACCGCCGCCCAGCTGGGGGCGTCCAGGAGCACCGTGTCCTGCCGCGCGAGCAGCCGGCAGCGTTCGACGCGGACGCGGTCGCCGAGGGTGCGCAGGGCGAGCGCCTGGGTCTCGGGCCAGTCGGGATGCTCGCGCTTGTCGAAGGTGTTCACGACGGTGAGGTCCTCGAGCGTCACGTCGTCGGCCTCGATGGTGAGGGTCGCGCAGCGCTGGCCGAAGGGCATGCCGGTCTCGTCGCGCGCGCCCTGATGCAGCCCGAAGGAGATCGTCACGTCCTCCGCGCGGCCCGTCTCGGAGCGGATCCGCAGCGGGCGCTCGCGCGGGCCGACGACGACATGCTCCACATAGACCCCCGGCTCCAGGACGATCTCCGTCGCGGCCGGGTCCTCGAGCGCGAGGGAGAGGGAGGGGATCGCGTCCGGGCGCTGGGCGACGACGACGGTGTCGGGCATGGGGGATCCTGTCTGTAACCGGTTACTCGTCCGATAGTGTAGGGCCCGATGGCGGACGGGTGAAGAGCCGGCCGGTGGACGGGTGAAGAGTCCGCCGACGGGCGGGTGCAGAGGGCGACGAGGGCGGAGCGAGGGGTCGATGGGCACGAGGCGAGCACGGCACAACCCGTCGCGCGAGGTCACGATGAACGACATCGCCGCGGCGGCCGGGGTCTCCAAGGCGACCGTCTCGCGCGTGATCAACGGGGCGCCGACCGTCGGCCGCGAGGTCGCCGAGCGCGTCCGCGCGGCGATCCAGGAGCTCGGCTACGCCCCCAGCCAGACCGCCCGCTCGCTCTCCCTCGGGGTCAGCCGCACCGTCGGCGTCCTCGTCCCGGACCTCTCCAACCCGATGTTCCACCAGATCCTCGCCGGACTGCACCGCGCCGCCGGGGCCGACGGCTACCGCGTCCTCACCGCCGACACCGCCGAGGACGAG
The DNA here is from genome assembly GCF_054114245.1 of Brachybacterium netajii (SeqCode). NCBI lineage: Bacteria > Bacillati > Actinomycetota > Actinomycetes > Micrococcales > Dermabacteraceae > Brachybacterium > Brachybacterium netajii (SeqCode). Next base: position 100,605 of record NZ_JBSYXB010000005.1, read on the forward strand.
TCGAGCGAGGCCGAGACCGCGATCGAGATCCGCAACCGCGCCGACGCCGTCGTGCTGCTGTCCCCGCGCATGGACCGCCTCGAGCTGCTGGACATGATGGCGCGGCTGCGGCCCGTCGCCGTCGTCAACCGCACCACGGGCCGCCATGCCGTCGTCGTCCGCGTCGACTACGAGGCGGGAATCCGCACCGTCGCCCGTCACCTGCGCGAGCTCGGCCACGAGCACCTGCTCATGCTCTGCGGCCCCGAGGGCTCCCGCTCCGGCCACGAGCGCCTGCGCGGCATCGCCCGCTACCGCGAGGAGGACCCCGGCTGCCGGATCGACGAGATCCCCTGCGGCTCCGGATTCGCCGACGGCCACGCCGCCTACGAGGCCGTCCGCGCCTCCGGGGCCACCGCCGTCATCGCCTTCAACGACGTCGTCGCCCTCGGGCTGCTCGGCCGGCTCGGCGAGGAAGGGGTCGACGTCCCCGGCGAGCTCTCCGTCGTCGGCTTCGACGACATCCCCTACGCCCGCTACTCCTCGCCGCCGCTCACCACCATGGCCTCCGACCTCGCCGGCATCGGCGCCCTCGCCTGGCAGAACCTGCGCGCCGAGATGGACGGCGGCCTCTCCCGCGAACCCGTCGTCCTCGTCCCCGAGCTCGTCGAACGCAGAAGCACCGGACCCGCGCCGACGGCCGTCGGCACCGATCCGGTGCTCCGCTGAATTCGCTGCGGGGCTGCCCGCGGCGGGGCTGCCGGCTGAGGGGCTGCCTGCCGCAGGGCTTCCTGCCGCAGGGCTGCCCGCGGCGGGGCGGGGGCCTCCGGGGCTCCGCTCAGCGCTTCTCGTAGGAGAGGCAGTCGGCGGCATCCGCGCCGGCGCCCACGCGCACCGACGCGGCGGTGCACTCGAGATCCTGGTTGTGGACGCAATCGGCCTTCTGGCAGGCGCCCACCTGGGTGACGACCTTGGGCAGGCCGCCCTTGACGTCCAGCGGGATGAAGGTCGCGCAGCTGGTGTCATCGGTGACGGTCACGGCGAAGGCGCCGCACGCGGTGTCGTGGTTGTAGGAGCAGCCGGTCACGGTGCACTGGCTGACACGGGGCATCTCGACAGCGGTCATGGGGTCCTCCTCGTTCAGCGGGCCCGGGAGGCCCGATGGAAGCCCCGCCCGGGGCTCGGTACGACGAGAATAGACACTCGAATTGTTATCCGCCAGCAAGGGATGGCACTCCTCCATGCATTAAGCGGAGGCCGGTTTTTCTATTCTCCGGAGGTTTTATAAAAGCCGCGTGATGCTTATTGGTGACAGGAAGTGCCGAGGGGCTGGAGAGGGCGTGGCTGCGGGGGCGTGGCTGCGGCGGGCCCGCCGGATCAGTCGACGACGCCGAAGAGGCGGTCGCCCGCGTCGCCCAGGCCGGGGACGATGTAGCCGCGCTCGTCGAGGCGCTCATCGATCTTCGCGGTGACGACGGTCAGGTTGATCGACGGATCGATCTGCTCCTGCATCGCCTTCAGACCCTCGGGCGCCGAGAGCAGGGTGATGCAGGTGATGTCCCGCGCGCCCTTCTCGTGGATGTACTCGCAGGCCGCGATCAGGGTGTGACCGGTGGCGAGCATCGGATCCAGGACGTAGCACTGGCGGCCGGTGAGATCGTCGGGCAGACGGTTCGCGTACGTCGTCACCTCGAGGGTCTCGTCGTTGCGCACCATGCCCAGGAAGCCCACCTCGGCGGTCGGCAGCAGGCGCGTCAGACCGTCGAGCATGCCGAGGCCGGCGCGGAGGATCGGCACCACCATCGGCTTCGGCGTCGCGAGCTTGATGCCGACGGTCTCGGTGACCGGGGTCTGGATCCGGGCCTCGTCGACGGCGACGTTGCGGGTCGCCTCATAGGCCAGCAGGGTGACCAGCTCATCGGCCAGCTGGCGGAACACCGAGGAATGGGTCTCGCGGTTCCGCAGCACCGAGAGCTTGTGGGCGACGAGGGGGTGGTCGATCTCCAGAACGCGCATGCCGAGAATCTACCGGACCGCGACCCGCCGGGACCCCCGGATCGGCGGACCCACGACGTGAGGTCCGACCCGGTCGGCGGGGTTGGTCGGCAGGGGGCGGCAGGGGCGGCAGGGGCGGTCGGCAGGGCTGGCGGGCAAGGCTGGCGGGCAGGGTTGGTCGGCGGGGCTGGAAGACTTCCCCCATGACCGCCTACCGCTACTTCACCGCGACCACGCTGGACGGCTTCCTCGCCGACGAGCACGACGGCCTCGACTGGCTGCTGTCCCAGCCCACCGGCGACGAGAGCATCCTCCCCTACGACGACTTCGTCGCCGACGTCGGCGCGGTCGTCCTCGGGCGCACCACCTACGACTGGTGCATCGAGCACCTGCCTGCTCCAGCAGGGGCGGAGGCGGGGGCGGATGCGGCGCCGAGCGCTGAGGCGGGCGCGGGTGCGGCGACGGATGCAGAAGCGGATGCGGCGGGGGCGCCTGAGGGTGCCCCCTGGGCTCCCGGCCGGCCCGCGTTCGTGTTCACCCATCGGGCGCTCGAGGGCGCCGACGGGCTGGTCACCGCCGTCTCGGGCAGCCCGGCGGAGCTGCGCGAGCGCCTCGAGACGGCCGCCGACGGGAAGGACGTGTGGATCGTCGGCGGCGGCGATCTCGCGGCGGACTTCGCGCGCGCCGGGATGCTCGACGAGGTCTTCGTGTCCATCGCGCCCGCCTCCCTCGGCGCCGGGAAGCCCCTGCTCGGCGGAGCCTTCGACCTCGAGCTGCGCGAGCACGGCACCAACGGCGCCCTGCTCGAGGCCCGCTACGCCGTCCTCGGCCCGCGCGCCGCGGCCGACGACGGGGCGGGCGGCGGCGCCGTCGGGGATGGGGCTCTCGGTGCCGGGGCTCACGGCGCCAGGGTCCTCGATGCGCGTGTCCGCGGCGGCGTGCTCGATGACGACGCTCTCGACGCCGACGCTCCCGACGCCGATGCTCTCTACGCCGACGCTCTCGATGACGGCGCCCTCGACGACGACGCTCTGATGGGACTGGCGATCGCGCAGGCTCGCGCCACTGCGGACCGCGAGCCGGCCGACGTGCCGATCGGTGCCGTCGTCATCGGGCCCGACGGGCGGATCCTCGCGGCCGTCGGGAACCGTCGGGAGCTCGACGAGGACCCGACCGCGCACGCGGAGATCCTCGCCCTGCGGGAGGCGGCCCGCGTCACCGGTCGCTGGAACCTCACCGACTGCACCCTCGTCGTCACGCTCGAGCCCTGCACCATGTGCGCGGGGGCGATCGTGCTGTCGCGCATCCGCCGCGTCGTCGTCGGGGCGATGGACCCGAAGGCCGGCGCCGCCGGATCCCTCTACGACCTGGTGCGGGAGCCTCGCCTGAACCACCGCGTCGAGCTCACCACGGGAGTGCGCGAGCAGGAATGCGGCGACCTGCTGCGGGACTTCTTCCGCGCCCGCCGTCGGCGCTGACGCTGGGGCTGACGCTGACGCTGACGCTGGGGCTGGGGCTGGGGCTGGGGCGGCGGCGTGAGCTTCCTGCAGGCGAGCAGTGGGCATTCCTGTCCGGAAAGTGAGCGCTTTAGCTGCTGCTGGGGGCCACTGCCCGGGTGTTCCCTGGTGAGGGGCGGAGTTCCTTGGTGAGAGGTGGCGTTGCTCGGCGAAGGGCGGCGTTGCCGGGCGCAGGGCGATGCGGTCTGCCCCGGAGGTGGCGTGAAGCTCCCCGCGGGCGGACCAGTGGGCATTTCTGTCCGGAAAGTGAGCGCTTTAGCTACTGCTGAGGGCCACTGCAGCTGATCCACGTTCGTCTCCCGGTCATCAGGTCAGCCTCTGGGGCGAGTAGAGGGCAGGTCCAGCTCAGCCCAGCTCAGCACGACTCGACCCTGGCACTAGATCCAGCCGTGGCGTCGGGCGAGGGCGACGGCTTCGTGGCGGTTGGCGGCCTGGAGCTTCGCCTGTGCGCTGGAGAGGTAGTTGCGGACGGTGCCCGGGGCGAGGTGGGCGCGTCGGGCGATGAGGTCGATCGGTGCGCCGTCGGCCGCGAACTCGAGGACGTCGGCCTCGCGGGGCGTGAGCGGGGAGTCGCCGGAGGCGATGGTCTCGGCGGCGAGCTCGGGGTCGATCGCGCGTCGGCCGGCGGCGACCTGCCGGACCGCCTGCGCGAGCTGCGGCCCCGTGGTCGTCTTCGGCAGGAAGCCGAGGACGCCCTGCGCGAGCGCCCGCTTGAGGTAGCCCGGACGGGCATGGGACGTGAGGATCAGGCAGCGGGTCGCGGGGGAGGCGTCGGTGATCCGCGCGCACAGCTCGAGGCCGTCCCCGTCGGGCAGCTGGAGGTCGACGACCGCGACGTCGGGCTGCTCTGCGGCGATCAGACGGATCCCGTCGGCCGACGTCGCCGCCTCGCCGAGGACCGCGAGGTCGTCCTCGAGCGAGAGCATCGTGGCGAGCGCCGAGCGGATCAGGTTCTCGTCGTCGACGAGGACGATCCGCAGCGGGGCGGAGGAGCCGGGGGCATCAGGGGCGTCGCGGGTATCGCGGGCGTCAGGGGCTGTCATCGAGGGACTCCTCCCCGGTGATCGGGTGGCGGGCTGGATGGTGCGCTGGTCGGAGGGTCGGACGGCGGGCTGGTCAAGGGGCTGGAGGCCTGGCCGAGCGGCGGGCCGGAGAACGGCGCGACCGGCGGCGCGGGCGAGGGCTCCGCATCCTCGAAGCGGGCGGTGAGGGTGAAGGTGCCGCCGCCGGTGCCGTCGGTGCCGGCGTCGTGGACGGCGCGGAGCGAGCCCTCCGGGGCCAGGCGCTCGCGCAGGCCCGCGAGGCCGGTCCCGTCGGGGACGGGAGTCGGCCCGGCACCCGCCCCGTCGGCCCGCCCCGGCCCGTCGGCGCCCGCAGTCCCCGCGCCGTCGTTGACGAGGCGGACCCCGCCGGCGTCGAGCGTGATCCGCACGCGCGTCGGCGCGGCGTGGCGGAGGATGTTCGTGCCGCCCTCACGCAGCACCCAGGCGGCGCGGGCCGCGTGCGCGGCGGGGATGTCGTCGGCCGTGCCCTGGACCTGCACGTCGACCCCCGCGGACCGCAGCAGCGAGACCGTGCCGCGCAGCTCCGCGGCGAGATCGACCTCCCGATATCCGCGCACCAGCGCGCGGATCTCGGCGAGCGAGGAGCGGGCGATCTGCGCGGCCTCGCGGGCGTGCTCGGCCGTGCGGGGGTCCTGGCGCTCGGCGAGCTGCGCCACGAGCTCCGAGGTCACGGCGATCGCCGAGAGATCCCGTCCGGTGACGTCATGGAGGTCGCGGGCGAAGCGGAGACGCTCCTCGGCGACCGCGAGCTGCGCCTGGATCCGACGGGCGTCGTCGAGCTCGCGCACCACCGAGGCGAGCCACATGGAGCTGCGGAACGCGGCGACGATCGCGATGAGCAGGGAAGCCGTCGAGATCGCGTGCGGGACGGAGAGGCCGCTGAACAGGGCGATCGCCAGCAGCAGGAGGGACGTCAACAGGCCCCAGACCCAGGGCAGGCGGATCGCGAGCACCGCCACCAGCGTCGCGATCGCGACCACCAGCAGCCGCGGATCCGTGCCGCCGAGCAGGCACATCACGGCGATGGCCGCGAGGGGCGCGGCGACCGCCGCGAGGGAGGCGTCGGGTCGCAGACGGCCGACGAGCGGGAGGTCCCAGCGGTCGCGTCCGTGCGGGGCCGTCTGCGCCGCCCAGGCCGCCATCCCCCGCCAGGCGGACCAACCCGAGAGCGCCGCCTGCGCTGCGAGCAGCGTCGTGGCCAGGGGATCCGTGCGCGGCAGGGAGGCCAGCGGCAGGTCGAGCACGAGCATGACGCCCAGCGGCAGCATCAGCATCACCACGACGACCGACCAGGCGGTGAAGCGGAAGAAGATCCGCCAGGGCCGGTCGTCCGCGGGCGCCGTCGGGGGAGTGGAGCTCATCGGAGCGTCTCCTCTCGGGTGCGGGTGCGGGTGCGGATGACCTGCGCGGAAGCCTATCGTCGGCCGACGGGTCAGCCGCGGGGCTCCCAGCGGAACCGGTCGCGGACGGCCATGATTCCGACGCCCGTCCACACCAGCAGGATCGCGGTCTGCAGACCGGCCGCGGAGGCGACGTCGGCGCCGAGGACGGCGGCACCGTCGGCGTCGATCCCCAGCCAGCCGAGCCGGACGAGCTCGGTGATCGGCGCGGAGGGCACGACGGCCATGACGCGGACGAACCACTCGGGCATGACGTCGAGCGGCAGCACCGCCCCGGCGCCGAGGATGAGCACCGCCATCGCCGGCATGCAGGTCACCTGCGCGGCCTCGACCGTGCGGGTGATGTTCGCGGTCATGAGCGCCAGCGGCACCATCATCGCCGCGCCGAGCGCGAGCCCGACGACCAGCACGAGCGGATGCTCGGGCAGCGGCAGATCCAGCAGCGGGATCGAGATCCCCGTCATCACCAGCAGCATCACCGCGGCGATGAGCAGGGCGGGGACCGCGGCGGCGATCAGCACGGTCGCGTCGGACGCCTCGCCGGTGCGCAGACGCTTCAGCACCAGATCCTGCCGACGGGCGACGTACGCGCACAGCAGGTTGTAGTAGACGACGAACAGCAGGACGACGACGAACATGGTCCCGAGCCCGGCGGCGAGGGCCTCGGGGGATCCTCCGCGGCGAGCGAGCGGGAGATAGAGGAAGGGGACGGCCACCGGCGTCAGCAGCGCGGTCACCAGCTGCATGCGGTTGCGCAGCAGCAGGGTGAGCTCCGCGCGCGCGAGCCCCACCAGACGGGGCGCGCGCCGGAAGCGCGCGGGGACTGCGCTGGTCGGGGTCGGGGTCGGGGTCGGGGTCGAGGCCGGCGCCGGGGCTGAAGCAGAAGTAGGAGTAGGAGCGGGGGCCGGGGTCGGAGCGGGGGCCGGGGTGGAGGCCGTCGGGCGGGGTGCGTGGGCGGCGGTCATCGGGTGCCTCCGGTCGAGGGGGTGGTGATTGCGGCAGCGGTCGGGGCGGTGGTCGGGGTGGCGGGCACGGCGGCGGGCGCGGACGCGCCGTCGGCGTCGGAGCCGGCGATCTCGAGGAACACGGACTCGAGGCTCGCGGCACGGGCGTCGAGGCCCTCGAGCGCGATCCGATGCTCGTGCGCCCAGCCGAGGAGGGCGTGCAGGTCGTCCTGCAGGGCGGGGGTGCGCACCTCGAGGCGTCGGCCGACGAGCTCGTGCGCGCCGACGAGCGGCGGCAACGTGCGAGCGTCGGCGGTGCCTGCCGCGGGGCCGACCGCGGTGCCTGCCGCGGGGCCGACCGCGGTGCCTGCCGCGGGGCCGGACGAGACGCCCTCCGGGAGCGTCGCCCGCAGCGTCGCGGGATGCCCGGCGACGACGTCGGCGACCGTGCCCTCGCGGACGATCCGTCCGCGGTGCATGATCGCGAGACGGTCGGCGAGGGACTCCGCCTCGTCGAGGTAGTGGGTGGTCAGCACGATCGTCGTGCCCCGCTCCTTGAGCCGCGCGATCAGCTCCCAGGCCCGTGCCCGGGACTCGGGGTCCAGGCCCGTCGTCGGCTCGTCGAGGAACAGCAGCTCGGGGTCGCCGGCGATCGCGCAGGCGAGATCCAGCCGACGCACCTCGCCGCCCGAGAGCGAGGAGATGCGCGTGCCGGCGCGGTCCGCGAGGTCCACCTCGGCGAGGAGATCCGCGACGGTCCGCGGCGCGCTCAGCGTCGAGGTCCACATGGCGAGCGCCTCGGCGGTCGTGAGGTCGGCGGGGAATCCGCCGCTCTGCAGCATGAGGCCCTGGCGGGGCCGCACCCGACGGCGCTCACGGAACGGGTCCAGCCCGAACACCTCGACGCTCCCCCCGGTCGGCCGGGCGAGGCCCTCGAGGACCTCGAGGGTGGAGGTCTTCCCGGCGCCGTTCGTGCCGAGCAGGCCGAACAGCTCACCGCGCCGGATCTCCAGGTCGATCGCATCCACGGCGAGATGCGCGGAAGCCCCGCGTCCGTAGCGCCTGCTGAGGCCCGTCGCGCGGACGATGGGGTCCTCGGGGAAGGGAGCGGAGGCAGAGGCCGGCGCGGGGATGGCGAAGGCGGCGGAGGCGGAGGCGGTGGCAGAGGCTGGGGTGGGGGTAGCGGCTGGAGGTGCGGGGGAGGTGCTCGAAGAGGTCATGCCCCTACTCTTCCGCCACAGCATCGCTGCAGGCAGAGCGTGGTATCACCCGTTCTCGTGGGGTTCTCACGGATCATCGATGACAGATGTCATGGGTCGGGCACGCTGTGTAGGCAGAGCATCCGGCCAGCGGCGCGAGCTGCCGCGTGGCCAGCGCAGCAGGACATCCAGCGGCAGGCTCTGCTCGAGCGGCTGGCTTTGCTCGAGTGGCCGGTTCTGCTCGAGTGGCCGGTTCTGCTCGAGTGGCTGGTTTTGCTCGAGTGGCCGCTTGTGCCCGGAAAGTGAGCGCTTTAGCTACTGCTCAGGGACACTGCTCGGGGGTGTATCTCGATCTGCGGGGCATGGTGGCGCCTCAAGGTCGCCGAGGGCAGGGCAGTGGCCGCTTGTGCCCGGAAAGTGAGCGCTTTAGCTACTGCTCAGGGACACTGCTCGGGGGCTTCTCAACGTGCGGGGCGTGGAGCGGCTGATTCCGCCCGGAACCCCCGCCTTCCTGCCCGGAGCCCCCGCCTTCCTGCCCGGAGCCCCCGCCTTCCTGCCCCGGAGCCCCCGCCTTCCTGCCCCGGAACCGCCGCCTGCCTGCCCCGGAACCCCCGCCTTCCTGCCCGGGGCCCGCCCCGCCCTTCCCAGCGCACCCATCCTCCGGACTCTGGGAGCTTTCTGTCGGGGTGGGACCGTAGTCTCCTGCGGGTGACTTCCGCAGCACCCGAACACCGTCCGTTCCATGTCGACCTCCGCGGGGTGGTCGACCTGCTCAGCCGGCACATCTATTCGAGCCCGAAGGTGTTCCTGCGCGAGCTGCTGCAGAACGGCCGCGATGCCGTGCGCGCTCGCAGCGAGGTGGATCCGTCGGCTCCGGCGGGGGTGCTCGAGATCGAGCCTGCGGCCGAGGGAGCGCCGTTCGTGTTCCGCGACAACGGCGTGGGGCTGACCGCCGACGAGGCGACCGAGCTGCTGGCGACCGTCGGCCGCTCCTCGAAGCGCGACGAGCTGCTGCAGGCGCGCCGTGCCGACTACCTCGGCCAGTTCGGGATCGGTCTGCTGAGCTGCTTCATGGCCTCGGACCGGATCGTGGTGCGGTCGCGGTCCGCGCGGGGCGGGGCTCCGATCGAGTGGGTCGGCGAGGCGACGGGGTCGTTCCGGATCCGTGAGCTGTCGGAGGCGGAGGCGGCCGGTCTCGCGGTCGGCACGGAGATCGTGCTCGCGCCGCGGCCCGAGGACTCCGGTCTGCTCGAGGCGGAGATGGTGACGGCGCTCGCCCGCCGGTACGGCCGGTTCCTGCCGCTGGACGTGCGCGTGCGCCGGTCCGCCGCCTCCTCCGGCGCACCCGCCGCCGGGAGCTTCGAGCTGATCACCACCCCGCCGGTCTTCCTCGAGGCCAGCCCCGGCACCGGCACCGGCACCGGCACCAGTCCCGGCACCAGCACCGGCCCCGGCCCCGCCGCCGGCCCCGGCCCCGCCGCCGGCCCCGGCCCCGACGCCGACGCCCCCTCCGAGGAGCTCCTGGCGCTGGGCACCGAGCTGCTGGGCCGTCGGCCCCTGGACGTGATCCCGCTGGAGGTGCCGGGGACGGGCACCCGCGGTGTCGCCTTCGTGCTGCCGTATGCGCCGCCGCCGGGGGCGCGGCAGGCCTCGACCGTGCATCTGGGGCGGATGCTGGTTTCGGACAGTCTCGAGGGGATGCTCCCGGACTGGGCGTTCTTCGTGCGCTGCGTGATCGACACCGACGGTCTGACGCCGACGGCGTCCCGCGAGGGGTTCGTCGAGGATCTGCTGCTCGAGCACACGCGCGAGCAGCTGGGCGCGGCGGTGCGCGGCTGGGTGCTGCGGCAGGCGGTGAGCCGGCCGTGGCGCTTCCAGGAGTTCCTCGCGGTGCATGAGCTCGCGCTGAAGTCCCTCGCCGTGCATGACGACGAGCTCGCCCGCATCGTCGTCCCGTGGCTGAGCGTGGAGACCTCCGCGGGGCAGACCCGCCTCAGCGCCCTCGCCGAGCAGCATGACGTGCTGCGGTACACGGAGACGGTCGACGAGTTCCGTCAGATCGCGGCGATCGTCGACGGCGCCGCGCCCGTGATCAACGGCGGCTACGCGTACGACGCCCCGCTGCTGCGCCGTCTGCCGGAGCTGATGGACGTCCGGGTCGAGCGCGTCGGCGTCGGCGAGCTGCTGGACGACCTCACCCCGCCGCCGCTGGCGGACCGGTCCCGGGCCTTCGCGCTCGAGGAGCGGGCGACGGCGGCGCTGCGGGGCGTCGGCTGCCGGGTCTCGACCCGCGGCTTCCGTCCCGCCGAGCTGCCGGCGCTGTGCGTCGTCGACCCCGAGGTCGAGCGGCGCATCGAGCGCGACACCGCGCAGAGGATCGCCGGCGAGGGGATCTGGGGTGCGGTCCTCGGTGACGTCAGCTCCCTCATCGAGGCCCGCCGCGCCGACCAGGGGCGGGAGGCGGAGGCTGTGCGGCTGTGCCTGAACTGGACCAGCCCGCTCGTGCAGCGCCTCGCCGGCCTGCGCGATGACCTGGTCTTCGAGCGCACGGCGAGCCTGCTGTACGTGCAGGCGCTGCTCGCCGCGCACCGCCCGCTGAGCGCGGCGGACCGCCGCCTCCTCACCACCGCCATGACGGACCTGGTCACCCTGTCGGTCGGCATCACCGGCGAGCTCGACGCGCTCGCCGACGACGCCACCGACGACCCCTCATCCCCGCGCGATCGCGCCGACCGGAAGGACCCCCGATGACGCAGCCCCGAGGCCGCGAGGCCGCCGAGATCACCGCCCTCCTCGAGGAGGCGGAGACGATCCCCTTCGGCCCGCAGGAGCAGAGCCTGCTGAAGGAGGCGGCGCGCCGCGCCGACGACGCCGGCGAGGAGGAGCTCGCCTACCGGGCCCGCATGCTGCTGACGCCGTCGGCGCACATGACCGGCGACACCGACACGATGATCTCGTCGTTCGGCTGGTGCGTCGGCAAGCACGATCAGGATCCGGTGCGCTTCCCGATCGATCCGGGCGTCCACACCGACCTGCTGTTCCAGTTCAAGTGGATGGCCTCGCGCCTGGCCAGCAACAGCGCGTTCCCGCGGGAGCGGGTCGAGAGCGTCCACGTCGACATGGAGCGCCGCTACCGGGAGGCCGGGGTCGGCATCACGGGCGTGCTCCAGTCCCGGCACGAGGCCGCCCTGCTGATGGGCGATGTCGAGGAGGCCGGCCGGCTGATCGTCGAGCGCAACACCCATGAGCGCGATGCGTACTCGCACTGCGAGGCCTGCGTGCGCGCCGACGACGCCTCCTACGCCCAGCTCACGGGCGATGACGCGGAGGCGATCCGGCTCTGGGAGGAGATCGAGGAGCAGGGGCTGACCTGCGGCGAGGAGCCGGAGTACGCGCAGGCCGACATCCTGCTCGCGCTGCTGCGCGCGGGGCGCGGCGAGGAGGCCATCGCGGTCCACGCCCGCAGCTACCGGGCCGCCCGCTCGAACCCCGACGGCCTCGTGATCATCGCCCGCCATCTCGCGTTCTGCGCGGTCACCGGGAACCTCGACCGCGGTCTGCAGCTGCTCGAGCGCCATCTCGGCCTGCTGGCCGTCGACGCGTATCAGGAGGCGAACCATCTGGAGGGCCTCGCCAGCATCGGCGTCCTGCTGGACGCTCTCGTCGACGCCGGTCACGCCGACGCCCCGGTGCGCGGCTCCGATGATCCGGCGCTCGAGCCGCTGCTCGGTCCGGCCGACGGGCCCCGCACCGTCGCGCAGCTGCGCGACCTGGCCTGGGCCGGGGCCGACGCGATCGCCGCCCGCTTCGACGCCCGCAACGGCAACGACCGCTTCGCCGGGGTCGTCGCCGCCAAGCGCGCCCTCCGCGAGGTCCGCTACGCGCTGCCCTTCGGCAGCGAGGTCTTCGCGCCGACGGTCGCCGCGAGCACCCTCCCGACGGACGCCGACGGCTGGCTCGCCCGCGCCCGCCTGCTGCAGATCGTCGGCGACCTCGACGGCGCCCGCGCCGCCGTGGAGTCCGGTCACGGCGTCGCCGACGTCGCCCAGGCGCCCGTCCTGCTGCGCGCGCGCCTCCAGATCGCCCTGGCCCAGGGCGAGGCCGAGCGGGCGGAGGAGCTGCGCCGCGAGCTCGTCGACGCGCATCGCGCCGCCGGGCAGGTGGAGCATGCGGCCGCCGTCGAGAGCCTCGGCACCGCCCTGTTCGACCCGGCCGACGGGGAGTCCCTGGACAGCCTCGGGGACGCGCTCCTGAGCGCCCGGGACGGCGACCTCTCGGCGCAGCTGCTCCTCGCGATCGCCGCCACCCTGCAGGTCCGCGCCGCACGCGCGGAGGATGCGGCCCTGCAGGCGCGGATCGCCGGCGACGAGGAGGAGGCCGACGCGCACGACGAGCGGATCGCCGCGCTGACCGCCGACTGGATCGCCCATGCCGCGCGGGCGCGCGAGCTCGTCTCGGCCGAGGACCCGCACGGCCTGTTCGTCGGCACCCTCCGCTCGCAGCTGCGGGCGCTGCTGTCCGCCGAGCAGGGCGATGACGCGGCCGTCCTGATCGCGGAGCAGCTCGCGGATCCGCGCGCGGCCGGGCAGCCGCTGTTCGACGTGCTCGAGTCGGCCGCGACCCTGCACGGCTCCCGCGGCGAGTTCGCCGAGGGCCTCGCGCTCGCCGACCGGGCCCTCGGGGAGGCCCTCGCCGTCGACCAGCCGCTCGCGGCGGCGCGCGCCGGCCGTCTGAGCGCGCTCCTGCTGAGCGACCTGGGGCAGGTCGACGAGGCGATCAGCCGTCTCGGCTTCACCCTGCGCCAGCTCGAGCGGGCCGAGGAGACCACCACCGGGGTCCGCTTCCTCCTGGGTCGGATGCAGTCCGCCGCCGGCCGCCACGACGAGGCGCTCGAGAGCTTCGAGAGCGTCTACCTCGAGGAGCGCGAGCAGGGGGCGCCGCCGCTGGCCGTCGCCGAGACCGCCCTCGCCCTGGGACATGAGGCCGAGTCCGTGGGCGAGATCCGGATGGCCTACGGGACCTTCCAGGAGGCCCTCGAGCTCGCCGAGGAGGGCGAGGACCCGGCCATGGGTGCCCAGGCCGGCCTGGCGCTGGGCGCGATGCTCGCGCGCGGCGGCTTCGACGGGGCCGTCGAGACGCTCGACCGGGCCGTCGAACTCGCGGAGACCGCGCAGCGCCCCGATCTCGTGTGCGAGACGATCCACCAGCGCGGCCAGGCCCGTGCCGCCGGGGCCGGCAGCCCGGCCGAGCTCGCCGCCGATCTCCCCGCGATCCTCGCGGACCTCGACCGGGCGATCGGGATCGCCCGCGAGCAGGGAGGAGGCTGGACCGAGGCCGACGTCCTCGACTCCCGCGGCCAGATCCTGCTGAGCGCCGGGGACCTGGATCGCGGCATCCCCGCCGCGCTGCAGGCGGCCGACGCCTTCGCGGCCGTGGGCGATGTGACCTCGGCCTGCCGTGCCGAATGGCAGACCGGGCGCCGCCTCGCCGAGGCCGGCCGCCCGGAGGAGGCGGCCTCCGTGCTGAGCACCTCCCTCGAGCGCTGCGAGGAGGGCACCGGCGTCTGGAACCAGATCGCGGTCGTGCTCGCCGACGTCTACGACACCCTCGGGCGCGGATCCGAGGCCACGCAGCTGCGCGCCGTCGCCGGCGGCGCCGCGGAGGACGGGCCGACGGGCGTGTGAGTCCGAGGGGCGAATGAGTCCGAGCGGCGAATGAGCCCGACGGTGCCCGCGGTCGCGGTGACCGCGGGCACCGTCCCGTGACGCCGTGCACTTCGCGACCAGCGGTGCTGTGACGTTTGTTTCCGTCTGTGAACGAGAGCCCTGCAGGGGCCCGGTCGGATGCTTCACTGCTGAGCGTGATAACGCTCGACGGACTCCGCAAGGTCTTCCCCGCGCCCGGTGGGGGAGACCCCGTCGTCGCGCTCGACGGGATCGACCTCCATCTCGGGGCCGGCCGCATCCACGGCATCGTCGGGCGATCGGGCGCCGGCAAGTCCACGCTGATCCGCTGCCTGACGGGGCTGGAGAAGCCGACGTCGGGCCGCGTCGAGATCGACGGGACCGACATGGCCGCGCTCGAGGGCAAGGCCCTGCGCGCCGCCCGTCGCAGCATCGGCATGGTCTTCCAGCACGCGAACCTGCTGGACTCCCGCACCGCCGCCCAGAACATCGCCCATCCGCTGGAGATCGCGGGCGTGCCCCGCGCGCAGCGGGAGGCGCGGGTCGCCGAGCTGGTGGAGCTCGTCGGCCTCAGCGGGCGCGAGCACAACCATCCCGCGCAGCTGTCCGGCGGGCAGATCCAGCGCGTCGGCATCGCCCGCGGCCTCGCCGCCGAGCCCCAGGTGCTGCTGTGCGACGAGCCCACCAGCGCGCTCGACGGCGGCACCACCCATCAGATCCTCGATCTGCTCTCCGACCTGCGCGAGCGCCTCGGCATCACGGTCGTGATCATCACCCACGAAATGGCGGTGGTGCGCGAGGTCTGCGACACCGTCACGCTGCTGCAGAACGGCCGGATCACGCAGACCGGCGACCTCGTCGACGTGGCCGCGGACCCCCACGGCCCGCTCGCCGCCGAGCTGATCCCGCTGCCGCCGGCGCCCACCGGCATCAGCGCCACGATCGTGGACTGCGACTACGGATCCACCTCCGCCCTCGGCACCAGCGAGGACCTCATGCGGCTGGCCCGCGAGCACGGCGCCGAGCCGACGCTCGTCGCCGGGACCATCGAGACCATCGGCGGGCGCCAGGTCGGGCGCGTGCAGCTCGCGCTGCGCAACTCCTCCGGCGCGCCCATCAGCGCCGCGGGCCTCGAGCGCTATCTCGCGGCCCTCCGGGAGGCCGGTGTGGTCGCCCGCGAGGCGGCCCCCGCCCGCCGCTCCGCCGCGTCGGCCGACGCCGCCTCGTCGGCCGGACCCGCGGCCGACGATCCGACCCCCCGCACGGACGACGAAGAGGCCTCCGCATGATCGAGACCCTGCAGGAATGGCTCCAGAACCGCGCCTTCACCACCTGGACCGGCAACGGGTCGCTGTGGTGGAGCGTCCTCGTCACGCTCTACATGACCGCCGGGACCATGCTGTTCACGGTCGTGCTGGGCCTGCCGCTGGGGATCGCGCTGTTCGAGACCGAGCGCTCGCAGAGCCCGCTCGTGCGCAGCGTGAACCGCGTCGTCGGCTTCGTCGTCAACGTGCTGCGGTCCTTCCCCTTCTTCATCCTCATCATCGCGCTGATCCCGCTGAGCAAGGAGCTGCTGGGCCGGTCGACCGGTCCGAACGCGGCGATGCTGGCGCTGGTGATCGCGGCGGTGCCCTTCGCGGCCCGGCTGTTCGAGCTGAACGTGCGCGAGATCCCCGCCGGGAAGATCGAGGCGGTGCAGATGATGGGGGCGAGCCGCTGGCAGGTGATCCGTCAGGTGCTGGTCCCCGAGGCGCTGCCCGGCATCATCGGATCGATCACCACCACCACGATCGCCGTCATCGGCTACACCGCCATGGCCGGCTCGGTGAACAGCGGCGGCCTCGGCCAGCTCGCCTACAACCGCGGCTACACCGGCTACCAGAACGAGATCATCGTGGCCACGGTGATCCTGCTGGTCCTCATCGTCATCATCGTCCAGTTCCTGGGCTCGCGGCTCGCCCGTGCGGTCGATCACCGCGCTCGCACCGCCTGACCCGCCCCGACCTATCCCCATCCTCGAGGAGAATCCCATGCACAGCATCGATCGTCGTTCCCTGTTCGCCGCCGGCGGCGTCGGCCTCGCCGCGCTCGGCCTGGCCGCCTGCGGCTCCGATGACGCCGAGACCAGCGCCCCCACCGAGGAGGGCGGCGTCACCACGATCCGCGTGGCCGCGACCCCGCTGCCTCACATGCAGATCCTCCAGTTCGTCGCCGACAACCTCGCCGCCGACGCGGGCCTCGCGCTCGATCTGCAGGAGCAGACGGACTACAAGGTGCCCAACCGCCTCCTCAACGACGGCGAGGTCGACGCGAACTACTTCCAGCACCTCCCGTACCTCACCACCGAGATCGAGGAGAACGGCTACGAGCTGACCCCTTTCTCCGGGATCCACATCGAGCCGCTGGGCCTGTACTCCGACTCCCTCGGCAGCACCGACGAGATCTCCGACGGCGCCTCGATCGCCGTGCCGAACGATCCGACGAACCGCGGTCGCGCGCTCGCGCTGCTCGCCGACAACGGCCTGCTGACCCTCGCCGACGGCGTCGAGCCGACCGAGGCCACCCCCGAGGACGTCTCCGAGAACCCGCTGAACCTGACCTTCGAGGAGGTCGACGCGGCGCTCATCGCCCGCACCCTCAGCGACTACGACGCCGCCGTCATCAACGGCAACTACGCCATCGAGGCCGACCTGGTCCCCTCCGAGGACTCCCTCGCGATCGAGTCCGGCGAGGACAACCCGTACGCGAACATGCTCGTCGTGCGCACCGCGGACGAGGAGAACGAGGCGCTGCTGAAGCTCGACGAGCTCCTGCACTCCGAGGACGTCCGCTCCTTCATCGAGGAGACCTACGCCAACGGCTCGGTCATCCCGGCCTTCTGATCGGCACGGCCTTCTGATCGGTCCGACGGGGCCGACGCGCGGTGATCCCGTGCGTCGGCCCCGTCGTCGTCTCCGGGATCAGTCGTCGATCGTGACCCCCGAGGCCTCCGCGAGGGCGTCACGGACGGCGAAGTAGGCGGGCTTGCGCGTGTAGTCCTCCCACAGGACGCAGGCGGCGCCCTGGCCCTCGAAGGCCACCGGCACCCACGAATAGGTGTCGACGAAGCCCCAGATCGTCAGCGAGTCGCAGTCCTCGACGGCGAGGGCGGCCTCGGTCGCCTGCCGGTAGTAGTCCGCCTGGGTCGCGAGCTGCTCGTCGGTCGGCACGGCGCCCTCGGCGAGCGGCATGCGCACGTCCAGCTCGGTGATCGCCGTGTGCAGGCCCAGGTCGGAGAAGCGCTGGAGGTTCGCCTGCAGGTCGCCGGGGAAGCCGTACTGGATGCTCAGATGCCCCTGTGTGGAGAAGCCGTGCACGGGGACGCCGTCGGCCAGGAGGTCCTGGACGAGCGCGTAGTAGGCGTCGGACTTGGCGTTGATGCCGTCGACGTTGTAGTCGTTGACGAACAGCAGGGCGTCGGGGTCGGCCTCATGGGCCCAGCGGAAGGCGTCGGCGACGATCCCGATGCCGAGCTCGCGGATCCAGATGTTCGCCTGGTCGCGCAGCTGCGCGTCGTCGTCGAAGATCTCGTTGGCGACGTCCCACTGGTAGATCCGTCCGCGATAGCGGCCGACGACCGTGCGGATGTGGTCCTCGAGGATCGCGCGCAGCTCCTCGGCGCCGAAGCCGCCGTCGGTGAGCCAGGACGGGTTCTGGTTGTGCCACAGCAGGGTGTGGCCGCGGACCTCCTGGTCGTGCTCCTCGGCGAAGTCCATGATCGCGTCGGCCTCGTCGAAGGCGTAGGTGTCGCGGGCGGGCCGCAGCGCATCCCACTTCATCTGGTTCTCCGCCGACAGCGAGGTGAACTCGCGGCCCAGGAGCTCGCGGTAGGTCGCGTCGTCGGTGAATGGCGGCGGATAGTCCTGGCTCGTGTGGTGGCCGCCGCCGGCGACGGCGGAGCCGATCCGGAAGCGGCGGCCCGCGGCCTTCGCGAGGGTGTCGGCGTCCGCAGGGCAGTCGCCCGCCCGTCGGCCGCGCAGACCGTTCTTCCGACCGTTCCCGTTCATGGATCCCTGTCCGCTCCCGGAGCCGCCGCCGCGGCCCCGTCCCGATCGTGAGGAGCCGCCGCCGTCGGCGACGGCGGCGGTCGGTGCGGCCACCGCGGCGGCGGTGGCGAGAGCGGATGCTGTGAGGACCTGTCGGCGCTTCATGTGTCTCCCTTGACATCGTGAGCGAAAAGTTTCATAAGCTTTCAGTTCCGAGGGGGACTCTAAGCGGCCCTCCGGGGAACGTCAAGCACCTGCGGAGATGTCCGATCCGGCCCGGGCTGCTGCGGTACCGGGCGTTCGGCGGGCGCGCGGCGGGCGTTCGGTTACGGTTCTGCGCATGGGAATCCTCGACATCTTCCGACGCCGCTCCGCGCCCGCCGCCTCGTCCTCGCCGTCGGCGGTGTCCGTGTCGTCGGATCCGACGTCGGCCGACGACGCTGCGACGTCCGCGGCCTCGGCGCCGGGCGCTGCGGCGCCGACCGGCGATGACGCGCCCGGCTGGGAGGCGATCACCGCCGCCGCCGAGGCGGTCCACCCCGGGCAGACGTCCCCGCCCCATGCCGCGGCGACGCTGCCGATGGCGCTCGGCGGGCCGGATGCGCTGTACGGGGTGAGCTTCTACCGTCAGGCGGAGTCGGCGCCCCATTGGCATCTGGTCTCCTACGGCCTCAGCGACCTCTTCTCCGGCGAGGTCGTCGAGGATCCGGAGCAGGAGTCCGGATGGGGCCTGGAGCTGACGATCCGCGTCGCCGATCCCGCGGCGCTCGAGGCGGACGCCGAGCCCCCGATCTGGGCGGCGTCCCTGCTGCAGAACCTCGCGCGCTACGTGATCACCTCGAGGCGCATCGTCGCACCGGGGGACCAGTTCGATGTCCGCGGACCGATCCGGGTCGATGATCCGACGGCGCTGAGCGCACTGCTGTTCGTCGAGGACCCGCAGCTCGGCACGCTCCGCGCACCGGCGGGGAGCGTGCGCTTCGTGCAGGTCGTCGGCGCGACCGCCGAGGACCTCGAGGACGCCCAGCGCTGGTCGACCCCGGGGGTGCTGGGCCTCCTCGCGGACCGCGACCCGATGCTGGTCACCGACCTCTCCCGCCGCAGCGTCCGGGATCTCCCGGGGATGGCGGAGCGGATCGCCGAGGGGATCCGCACCGAGGGCTCCTCGACGCTCGTCGCCGCCGTCCAGATGGTCGAGATCGGCGAGGTCGGCGAGTTCGGTCAGGGCGGGCCGGGTCCGCGCGTGAGGATCACCCTCGGGGCGACCGCTGTCGAGCCTCTGCACCGGCTGCTCTCCGGCCGCATCGCGCACGGCCGTCCGGGCCTCCTGTCCGGGCCCGAGCAGAGCCTGATGCTCCTACCGGTCACGCCCGGAGCCGACGGACCGGATGCCGGAGCCGACGGGCCGGACGCGGCGGCCGACGGGTTGGACGCGGCGGCCGACGGGCGGGGCGCCGGAGTGCGGATCACCGAGCATGGCGCGGATCTGCGGGTCACCCCCGAGCTCGCCGCTGAGCTCGCCGCCGTCGTCCGGCCCGTCGCGGGGGAGTATCCGCTGTCCGCGGTCGACGCCGTCGTCGTGGTCGTGCCCTCGCCGATCCGCGACGAGGCGGGGAACGTGGTGCGCACCGTCGGCTGACTCGTCTGCGGGGCAGCGGTCGCGCGGTCGTGCGGCCGCGCGGTGGCACGGCCGCCGAGGCCTGAGGTGCTCGGGGCGCCCGGTCGCCCACCGGTGTCCCATGTCACCGAGGTGAGGCTGCCCTGAGTTCTTTCAGTGTGGCTAGGCTTTCGGATCAGACGCCTCGCGGTCGCACCGACCCCGTCGAGCCCGGAAGCAGGACCCGATGCCCCGCACCTCCCGCGAGATGACCATCTTCCCGATCGCTCTGCGATCGGTGACCGTGCGGGCGATCGAGGACATCACGCCGCACATGCGCCGCATCACGCTCGGCGGGCCCGACCTGGCCGCCGGCGTGCACGACGGCCACGCGATCCCCGCCTTCCGCTCCGAGGGCTTCGACGACCATGTGAAGCTCGTGCTCCCGCAGGCCGACGGCGGATTCGGGGAGGTCGGCCGACAGGACGGAGACCGCTTCGCGTGGGAGCCCGGGGTGCTGGTCGGCACCCGCGACTACACGGTCCGCCGGGTGCGCGAGGATGAGTTCGACATCGACGTCGTCGCCCACGAGGGCGGGCTCGCCGCCGAGTGGGCGCGGTCCGCCGCGGTCGGCGATCCCCTGAAGTTCGCCGGCCCGAAGATCTCCGCCTCCGTGAGCAGCGAGGTCGACTGGCATCTGCTGATCGCCGACGAGACCGCGCTGCCCGCCGTCGGCCGCTGGCTCGAGGAGGCGCCCGCGGGAGCCCGCGCGATCGTCGTGGTCGAGGTGCCCGACGCGGCGGACGTGCAGCGGATCGACACCGCCGCCGATGCCGAGCTCACCTGGCTGATCCGCCCGGAGGGCGTCGCCCCCGGCTACTCGACGCAGCTGCTGGAGGCCGTGCGCGCGCTCGAGCTGCCGGCGGGCCGCGGCTTCGCCTGGTGCGCGGGGGAGACCCTCACGATCGCCCCGATCCGCCGCCACCTGCGGGGCGAGCGCGGTCTGCCGAAGGAGGACGTCGAGGTCGTCGGCTACTGGCGCCGCACCAGCCGCGATGTCGGGAGCTCCACCTCCGGCGACGCGCACAGTGAGCCGACGGCGGCGACGGCGGCGACGGCGGCGACAGCAGCGACCGCGTCGACAGCGACAGCGACGGCGGGCCCCGGTGCCGCGACCGCCGTGGCGGGCGCCGAGCCCGAGCAGCGGTCCGCGCCCCCGAGCCCGATCGAGCTCGTGGCCCAGATCCACGAGATGGCGGAGCTGCTGCCGCCGATCGTGCTGCGCGTCGCCGTCACCCTCGGTCTTCCCGAGCTGATCGCCGGCGGCAGCGGGACGCCGGAGGCGCTCGCCACGGCGACCTCGGTGCCGCGCGCGCGGCTGGATCCGCTGCTCGAGGCGATGCAGGCGATCGGTCTCCTCGCCCGCCCGGGGGCCGAGCTGCGGCTGACGGCCCTCGGCGAGGCGCTCCTCGAGGAGGGCATCCAGGAAGATCTCCATCTGGACGTGCCCGCGAACCGCCTCGACCTGGGCCTCGTCGGACTGCTGGACGCGCTGCGCGACGGCGTGCCCGGCGGCACCAGCGCACCCACCCTGCCCCGGGCGGTGTGGACGGCGCAGGATCCCGCGCTGCGGGAATCGCTGCACGAGCGCGCCGAGGCGGATCTCGCCTACTCGCTGCAGGCCCTCGGCGAGATCCCCGCCCTCGCAGCCGCCGACACGATCGCCCTGCTCGGCGACGGCCTCGTCCCCACCGCGCAGGAGCTCCTGCGTGCGCCCGGGCGCCGCGTCGTCCTCGCCGTCCCGGAGGCCGATGCGGGAGCCGTCCGCGATCGCGTTGCGCAGCTGCCCCCGGCGCAGCGGGAGCGCATCGCCGTCGAGACCGTCGAGATCGAGGAGGCCGTCGGGCCCAGCGAGTCCGGCGAATCCGGCGCATCCGTCGAGTCCGTCGAGTCCGTCGAATCCGTCGAGCCTGGCGGTGCGGCGGCCGTGCGGCTCCCCGCGGCGGATGCGCTGCTGGTCCAGCTCTCCCTCGATGCGGCGTCCGACGAGGTCGTCGCGGCGGTCGCCGCGGCCGCGCCGGCGCATCTCGTGATCGTCACGGAGCTCTCCGACGGCGCCGCCGAGGACGACCATGCGGCCGCGCGCTCCCTCGTGGCGCTCGCCACCGGAGGGACCGCGCTGCGCACGGGAGCCCGCTGGACCGAGCTGCTGCACGCCGCCGGCTTTGCCGAGGTCGACCCGCGACCGCTGGGCTGGGGCTTCGGCCCGGCGGTCGTAGTCGCCTCCCGCTGACCGCCGCCCGCCCCGACCGGGCCCGCGGGCCCGGCCGCCCCGAGCGGGCCCGACCGGGCCCGGCCGTCGAGGCGCCCGGGAGCGCCGGCCCTCAGATCCGGGCGGTCGCGCCGATCTGGTCGAGGAGCCAGGCGAGCTCGTCGGCCCGCTGCTCCCACTTGCGGTAGCGGCCGGAGCGGCCGCCGTGGCCGGCGACCATCTCGCAGCGGAACACGATCGGCCGCTCGGCCTGGTCGGAGGCGACGGTCTCCCGCAGGCGGGCGACCCACTTGGCGGGCTCGACGAAGAACACGCGGGTGTCGTTGAGCGAGGTGGAGGCGAAGATCGCCGGGTACTCGACCGCGCGCACGTTCTCGTAGGGCGTGTACTCCTTCATGTACGCGTAGACCTCGGGGTCGTGCAGCGGGTCGCCCCACTCCTCCCATTCGCCGACGGTCAGCGGCAGCGAGGGGTCGAGGATCGTGGTGAGGGCGTCGACGAAGGGCACCCCGGCGAGGACGGCGCGGAAGCGCTCGGGGGCGAGGTTCGCGATCGCGCCCATGAGCAGGCCGCCGGCGCTGCGGCCCTCGGCCGCGAGGCGCCCCTCGGCGACGAGGCCGGTCGCGGTCAGGTGCGCGGCCGCGGCGACGAAGTCGGAGAACGAGTTCTTCTTCTCCAGCAGCTTGCCGTGGTCGTACCAGTCGCGGCCCATCTCGCCGCCGCCGCGCACATGCGCGATCGCGACGACGACGCCGCGGTCCAGCAGCGACAGCCGGCTCGGGACGAACGACGGGTCGATCGAGACCTCGTAGGAGCCGTAGCCGTAGAGGTAGCCGGGGGCGGTCCCGTCGGCCTCCACGTCGCGGCGGGAGATGACGCTCAGCGGGATCGCCGTGCCGTCGTCGGCCCGCGCCCACTCGCGCCGCTCGACGTACAGCGCGGGGTCGTACTGCGGCACCGGGGTGACGCGCAGGACGGTCGTCCCACCGGTCGCGACCTCGCGCTCGGCGATGGTCGTCGGGGTGAGCATGCTGGTGAGCTGGTAGCGGACGCTGGTGCGCTCCCAGCCGGGGTTGGTGTCCAGCTCGACGGTGTCGAGCTCGCCGCCGTGGGTGATGTCGGCGGCCTGCTCGACGAGCAGCGTGCCGTCGGCCGCGCGCGGGATCAGCCGCACGCTCGCGAGGCCGCCGCTGCGCAGCTCGAGGGCGACGAAGGAGGCGAAGGCCTCGACCGCCAGCAGGCGCTCGCCCTCGCCCGCGACCAGGAGGTCCTCCCAGACGGCCGGCTCCTCGAGGCGCGCCTGCGCGAGCGCGAAGCCGCGATGGCCGTCGTTGTGGATCACCAGCAGACGGTCGCCCGCATGCTCGATCCCGTAGTCGACGCCCTCGCGGCGCCCGCCCGCGGGGACCGGGGCCGACGACGGATCCTCGAGGTCCAGCGTCCAGGCCTCCGAGGTGGTCGACGAGCCCGCCTGGATCACGAGGGTGGAGCCGTCGCGGGAGCGGTCGAAGCCGATCATGAAGCGCTCGTCGGGCTCCTCGATCACGAGCCGGTCCTCCGCGGCGGGCGCGCCCAGGCGATGCCGCCAGATCTGGTGCTGGCGCCAGGCGTCGTCGACCCGCGCGTAGAACAGCTCCTGCTGATCGCCCGAGAAGGCGAGGCCGTAGCCGACGCCGGTGACGGCCTCGTCGACGATCTCGCCGGAGGCGAGGTCCTTCACGACGATCGTGAAGCGCTCGTCGCCGGCGGTGTCGACGGCGTAGGCGAGCAGCGTGTGGTCGGGGGAGGGGACCAGCCCGCCGAGCGAGTAGAACTCGTGGCCCGCGGCCTCGGCCTGCGCATCCAGCAGCACCTCCTCGCCGTCCAGGAGCACGCCCGGCTCGATCAGCGGGGTGCCGCCTTCGCCGCGGGGGAGGTCGTCGCGCTCGGCGACGCGCGTGAAGGCGGGGTAGTCGTTCCCCGCGGTGGTGCGGGTGATGTACCACCAGTCGTCGCGCCGCACCGGCACCGACAGGTCGGTCTCCTGGGTGTGCCCGATGAACTCCTCGACGAGCGTGCCGCGCAGCTCCTCGAGATGCGCGGTGCGGGCGTCGGCGTACGCGTTCTCCGCCTCGAGGTGGGCGATGACCTGCGGGTCCTCCTTGTCGCGGAGCCACTCGTAGGGGTCCGTGACGGTGTCTCCGTGGAAGGAGCGCTCGGTGGGCCGCCGCTCGGGGCGCGGCGGGAGGGGGAGGGCGCCGGCGGGGAGGCCGGGCTGGCTGGTGGACTCGGTGCTCATCACCCGGTGAAGCGTATCCCGCAGGGCTGACGGATCTCTCCTCGTGGGTGCAGGTGCAGGTGCAGGTGCACGTGCGGGCTTGCGCTTGACGCGACGTCAACGGACAGGCTGGATGGTGCACGGAGTCCGCAGGACCCGGGCCGAGAGGCTCGCGACCCGCAGGAGAGGAGAGGGACATGCCCGAACAGGAATGGTCGATGCGGGAGATCGTCGCGGTCACCGGCACCACCAGCCGCACGCTGCGGCACTACGACCGGGTCGATCTGCTCGTGCCGTCCCGCATCGGGCATGGCGGCCTGCGGTTCTACGACCGCGACGGCCTGCTGCGCCTGCAGCGGATCCTCGTCCTGCGGGAACTCGGCATGGGCTTGGCCGACATCGGCCGGATGCTCGGACCGGGGGATTCCCCGGCCGTCCCCGGAAAGGCCGCCGACGCGCTGCGGGAGCATCTCGCGCAGATCGAGGCGGAGCGGGGACGTCTGGCGCGGATCGCCGACTCGGTGCGCACCACCATCCGCATCATCGACGAAGGAGGCGATCTCGTGGCGAAGAGCATCTTCGACGGGTTCGACCATACGCAGCACCGCGACGAGGTGGAGGAGCGCTGGGGCCGGCAGGCCTATGCCGACTCCGACGCCTGGTACCGCTCCCTGGCACCCGGCGCGCGGACCGCCTTCGAGCGGGAGCTCGAGGCGATCGTCGCCGAGTACGCGCGGGCGCTGGACCAGCGCCTCGCGCCCGAGGATCCTGCCGTCCAGGAGATCACCGCCCGCCTGCACCGCTGGGTCGCCCAGGGCTGGGGCGGGCGCGAGCCGGGGGCGGAGGCGTTCGCCGGGATCGGCGAGCTGTACGTCGCCGACGAGCGCTTCCGCTCCGCCTTCCGGACGGCAGACGGCCACGACACCGCACCGCTCGTGCGCGATGCCATGGCCGTCTTCGCCCGCGGGCTCGGGTGAGCCGCGCCGACGGTCAGGAGGCGTCGGCTCCTGCGGCCGCAGGCTCGTCGGCGTCGCCGACGAGCCCCGCGTCCAGCAGGTACTGCAGCACGGTGCGGGCGCTGCGCTGGATCTCGCCGAGGGTGATGCCCTCGGGGAGGGCGTGGCTGTCCACGACGGCGTCCTCGCGCTCATCGCCGCTGTGCAGGATCGAGCCGGGCATCAGCACGTCCACCTGCGCGCGCACGCGGTAGGCGGAGTCCTTCAGCGCCGGGAACAGCGGGTCCTGGGCCATGGTCATCCACCAGTCGGTCATGATCGCGCCGCGGTAGTCCCACTCGCCGCGGAGGATCGTGGTGACCAGGTCGTAGTGGTAGTGCGCCCACACCCCGTTGAGGCGGTTGTACGAGGTCATGATCCAGCGCGGCGCGGCCTCGGCCACGCAGATCTCGAAGCCGCGCAGGTAGATCTCCCGCAGCGCCCGCTCGGACAGGCGGGAGTCCGCGCGCACGCGGTTGGTCTCCTGGTTGTTCGCCGCGAAGTGCTTGGGGCAGGCCGAGACGCCCTGCGACTGCACCCCGCCGACGACCGCCGCCCCCATCCGGCCCGTGATCAGCGGATCCTCCGAGAAGTACTCGAAGTTGCGCCCGCACAGGGGGTCGCGATGGATGTTCATGCCGGGGGAGAGCAGGATGTGCGACCCCTTGCGGATCATCTCCTGCCCGTGCAGGGCCGCGAGCTCGCGCACCGCCTGCGGGTCCCAGCTGGAGGCGAGGGCCGTGCCGCAGGGGAGCAGCGAGGCGTAGGCCGACAGGCGGATCCCCGAGGGGCCGTCCGTCGTCGTCGCCGCCGGGATCCCGCGCTCGCGCAGCGCCTCGGTGACGCCGCCCAGGGCGCCCGCGTTGCCGGGCGCGCCCAACGGGCTGTCCATCGTGATGTCGCCGTAGGTCAGCGAGGCCAGCTCGGAGACCGACAGCTGCGCGAGGAAGGCGTCGAGCTCGGCCCGGCCCGCGGCCACGTCCTCGAAGCGGATCGCGTCTGCCGCGGCCTCGGAACCCTCGGAACCCTCGGCGCCCTCGGCGCCCGGGGCTCCCGCGGGGGCGATCTCGGCGGGCAGGCGCGAGAGGATCCGCTCGCGCAGGTCGACGGTCGCGGTCGGCACCGGCTCGGCGCCGACGACGGCGACGCCGCGCTCATCGCGCACGACGGTGCCGTCGGCGGCCCGCTGCGGGACGATCCGGTCGAAGGGGTGCTCCGGGTTCGCGGCGGCGGCCTCCTCGAGCTGCCGCACGACCTCGAGCTCGGCGACCTCGAGGCTCCCGACGGCCGCCGCGGAGCGCACATCGGTGCCGACGAGCAGCTCATAGGCGCCGGGGACCAGCACGTACGCGCTCTTCGGGCCGACGACGCCGGCATCGTCGTAGCGGGCGAGATCCGCGAGCGGCACCGAGATCTCCACCTCGGCCGCGGCGCCCGGCTCCAGCTGCGGGGTGCGCGCGAAGCCGGCCAGCACGCGGGCCGGGGCGGGGAGCGCGGCATCGGGGCCGGCGACGTACACCTGCACGACCTCGGAGCCGGCGCGCTCGCCGGTGTTGGTGACCGTCGCGCGGACGATCGCGGTCCGGCCCGCGGCGCCCGTGGCGGCGCCCGCGGCCTCCTCGACCTGCGCGGCGATGTCGAAGGTCGTGTACCCGCGGCCGGCGCCGAAGGGGAACAGCACCGTCTCCGGGGCGAAGGTCTCGAAGTAGCGGTAGCCGACGAAGACGTCCTCGACGTAGTCGTTGGCCTCGGGATCGCCGAAGTGGGCGGAGGACGGATGGTCCTCGTAGCGGCGGGCGATGGTCGAGGCGAGGCGGCCGCCGGGCTCGAGGACGCCGGTGAGGACGTCGGCCAGGGCGCTGCCGCCCTCCATGCCGCCGAGCCAGGCGAGCACGAGCGCGTCGATCTCGAGCTCCTCGACGAAGCCGAGGTCCATGACGTTGCCGGTCGAGACGATCACGACGGTGCGCGCGAAGGCGCGCGAGACCCGCTCGAGCAGCGAGCGCTCGTCGTCGGTCAGGAGGTAGGAGCCGGGCTCGAGGGTGTTCTCGCGGTCCTCGCCGGCGGCGCGGCCGATGACCACGACGCCGACCTCGGCGCGGCGGGCCGCGGCCTCGATCGCCTCGTCCTCGAGGGGCATCTCCGGGTAGTGGCGGGGCCACTTCCCCCAGTCGATGCCCGGGTCGACGGGGTTCTCGGTGCACCAGGCGGTGTAGCGATCGGCCAGCTCGGCGTCGACGGCGACGGCGCCGGACTCCCGCAGCGAGCCGAGCAGGGTGGTGAGGTACGGGGCGTTCACGTCACCGCCGGAGCCGTAGCCGACGCAGATCCAGTCGTGCTGGACGCGGCCGAACAGGGCGACCTGCTCGCCCGCGGCGAAGGGGAGGACGCCCTCGTTCCGCAGCAGCACGGTGCCGCGCGCGGCGAGCTCATGAGCCCGTGCGACGAGCGCGGGATCGACCTCCCGATCGCCGTCGGCAGGGGCTGTGGACTGCTGGGACAGCAGCTGATCGGTCATCGTCGAGATCCTTCCGCAGGGGCTCGTTGCCGTTTCGAAACAATGTCGGAACCGTTTTCGGACTTCACGTCCGTCGCGGGGCGTGCCAAGATGGCGGCATCCTATCTGAGAGCGCTCTCATCTCAACGGTGTTTTCTGAGAGCGCTCCCGGATCGGCCGGGGGCACCGGAGCGGTGCCGCAGCAGCACCGGAGCATCACCGAAGAAGCACCGCAGCATCGCAGCACCGCACGGAAGTTCCCGACATCCCGCCCCGTCTGCACGCCCATCACGTCGAGAAGGACCTCGACGCAGCGTGCGCGAAGCACAGAACGAAGGAGTTCATCATGAGGTTCACCCGCAGGACTGCACTCACCGCCGGAGCAGCCGGCGCCGCCGTCGCCGCGACCGCGGGACTGGCCGCGTGCAGCTCCGAGTCCGACTCCGGCTCGGGCTCGGGCGACGGAGGGACGGTCGAGCTGACCGTCGGCACCTTCAACGAGTTCGGCTACGAGGACCTGCTGCCCGAGTACGAGGAGCTCACGGGCATCAAGGTCACCCAGAAGAAGGCCGCCAGCGCCGATGAGGCCCGCGCGAACCTGATGGCCGGCCTCGCCGCCGGCTCCGGCCTGTCCGACGTCGAGGGCATCGAGGTCGGCTGGTGGGCCGAGCTGCTGCAGTACGCCGACGTCTTCGAGGACCTCACCTCCGACGAGGTCGCCGGGCGCTGGCTGGACTGGAAGACCGAGGCCGCCACGATCGACGGCAAGCTCATCGGCTACGGCACCGACATCGGTCCCGAGGCCATCGCCTACCGCTCCGACCTCTTCGAGAAGGGCGGGCTGCCGACGGATCGCACCGAGGTCGCCGAGCAGCTCACCGGCGACTGGGAGAACTACTTCGAGATCGGCCGCGCCTTCACCAAGGCCTCCGGCATCCCGTGGTTCGACGGCGCCGGCGGCACCTACAACGGCATGGTGCAGCAGCTCGCCAACCCCTACGAGAACTCCGACGGCACTCCGATCCCGCTCGCGGACAACGCCGACGTGAAGGCCATCTACGACCTCCTCGTCGAGTACAAGGACATCTCCGCCGGCTACAAGCAGTGGGAGGAGGACTGGACCGCGTCCTTCCAGAACGACGGCTTCGCGAACATGCTCTGCCCGCCGTGGATGACCGGCCCGCTCTCCGGCAACGCCGACGGCGTCGTCGGCTGGGACATCGCCGACGTCTTCCCCGGCGGCGGCGGCAACTGGGGCGGCTCCTACCTGTCCGTCCCCTCCTCGGGCAAGAACATCGAGGAGGCCAAGAAGCTGGCCATCTGGCTCACCGCCCCCGAGCAGCAGATCAAGGCCTTCAAGGCGCAGGGGACCTTCCCCAGCCAGGTCGAGGCGCTCAAGAGCGAGGAGCTGCTCTCCTCCACCAACGAGTTCTTCAACGACGCGCCGGTCGGCGAGATCTTCTCCGCCCGCGCCACCGCCATCGAGACCCAGCCCTTCGTCGGGCCGAACTTCTACGTCATCAACACCGTGGTCGCCGACGCCATCACCCGCTGGGACGTCAACGGCGAGGACCCGGCCTCCTCCTGGGAGCAGGCGCTCGCCGCCTACGACGAGCTCGGTCTCTGATCCGGTCGGCCGACGGGCGGCGCTGCGGCGTCCGCCCGTCGGCCCTGCCCGGATCGAACCCGCTCGACGCGAAAGGACCATGGTGACCACCACGATGCGCTCCTCCCGGAACTCCGGCGAGGACCCCGGCCACGACAGCCGCCCCCGCACCCGCAGGGCCCCCGGCGCCCCTGCCCCCTCCGGCCGCCGCCGCTCCGACGGCCCCTCGGCCTGGACCCAGAGGATGTCCCGGGCCGACATGAAGGTCAGCCCCTACCTCTTCATCAGCCCCTTCTTCCTGCTGTTCATCGTCACGGGGCTGTTCCCGATCCTCTACACCTCGTTCGTGTCCCTGCACGACTGGGATCTGATCCGCGGCCAGGGCGAGTTCATCGGGCTGCAGAACTTCGTCGACGTGCTCGGCTCGGCGAGCTTCTACAAGGCGCTGCGCAACACCTTCTCGATCTTCCTGCTCAGCTCCGTGCCGCAGGTGATCGCCGCGATCCTCATCGCCTACGTGCTCGACGCGAACCTGCGGGCGAAGACCTTCTGGCGCATGGGCGTGCTGGTGCCGTACATCGTCGCCCCGGTGGCCGTCTCGCTGATCTTCTCGAAGATCTTCGCCGACGAGTCCGGCGTGGTGAACATGCTCCTGACGGACGTCGGGCTGCCCGCCATCGGCTGGCACAAGGACGCCCTGGCCTCCCACGTCGCGATCGCGACCATGGTCAACTTCCGCTGGACCGGCTACAACGCCCTGATCTTCCTGGCCGCCATGCAGGCGATCCCGCGGGAGGTCTACGAGGCCGCGATCATCGACGGCACCGACCGGATGGCCCGCTTCCTCCACGTGACCGTGCCGATGCTGCGCCCCACCATCATCTTCGTCGTGATCACCTCGACCATCGGCGGCCTGCAGATCTTCGACGAGCCGCGCATGTTCGACACGGGCGGACAGGGCGGCGCCTCGCGCCAATGGATGACCCTGACCATGTACCTCTACGAGCTGGGCTGGGGCCCGCAGCTCGACTTCGGCAAGGCCTCCGCCGTGGCCTGGCTGCTGTTCCTGATCATCCTGCTGATCGGCGTCGTCAACTTCCTCATCACCCGGCGGATCGCCTCCAGCGGCGCCGCCCGGTCCAAGCGGTAAGGAGCCCCGCATGCAGTCCACCGCCGCCATCGAGCAGCTCGCCGGCAAGGGCGCGGCCCGTGCGGCCCGCCGCCGCCTCAAGGGGGGCGGCGGGGTCGAGGCCCGCCCCCGCTGGTGGAACTACGTCCTCCTGGGCGTCGTGATCCTCCTGTTCATCGCCCCCCTCTACTACGCGCTGCTGCTGGCGTCCTCGGACGCCGGCACCATCGCCCGCAACCCCATCCCCTCGCTGCTGCCGCAGGGCCGGCTGTTCGAGAACCTCCAGAAGGTCGTCACCTCCGACATCAACTTCTGGCGGGCGCTGGCGAACTCGGTGATCGTCGCCGTGATCACCTCGGCCTCGGTCGTCTTCTTCGCGACCCTCGCCGGCTTCTCCTTCTCGAAGCTGCGCTTCCGCGGCCGTCGCGGCCTGCTCATGTTCGTCATCGCCACCATGGCGGTGCCGGTGCAGCTGGGCGTGATCCCGCTGTTCATCGTCATGACGAAGCTGAGCTGGGTGGGCACCCTGCAGGCCGTCATCGTGCCGGGCCTGGTGACCGCCTTCGGCGTGTTCTGGATGACCCAGTACCTCGAGGACGCCCTCCCCTTCGAGCTGATCGAGGCGGCCCGCGTCGACGGCTGCACCCTGCTGCGCACCTACTGGCACGTGGCGCTGCCGGCGGCCCGGGGAGCGGGAGCGATGCTGTTCCTGTTCACCTTCGTCGGCTCGTGGACGAACTTCTTCTGGCCGTTCATCGTCCTGCGCGGGGACAGCCTCACCCTGCCGGTCGCCCTGCAGCAGCTGCAGGCCGCGTACTTCAAGGACTACTCGCTGATCATGGCCGGTGTCGTCATCTCCGTGATCCCGCTGCTGCTGCTGTTCATCGTCGTCGGCCGCCAGCTGGTCAACGGCATCATGCAGGGCGCCGTCAAGGGGTGACCGGTCCGGCCGGGGTGGACGTTCGATGCCGCCCCGGCCGTGAGCACGGCATCATGGAGCAACTGCGCATCGACGCGCACCAAGGAGGACACCGGTGGGAGCACAGGAGCAGGACGTCGTCGTCCCGGACGCCGGGCGCGGCCCCACCCTCGAGGACGTCGCCCGGGCCTCGGGCGTCTCGCGGGCCACGGCCTCGCGGGTCGTGCGCGGCGACGCCAACGTCAGCGCCGACAAGATCGCGCTCGTGGAGCAGGCGGTCTCCGAGCTCGGATACGTCCCGAACGTCGCCGCCCGCAGCCTCGCCTCGCGGCAGACGGGGGCGGTCGCGCTGGTCGTCCCCGAGCCCGAGGCGTTCGTGTTCTCGGATCCGTTCCTCGGGGCCGCCGTCTCCGGCGTCGCCGCGGCCCTCACGGTCGCGCAGAAGCAGCTCATGCTGCTGATGAGCAGCGGACGGGCCGAGGACGATCGGCTGCGGACGTTCCTGCGCGGCGGCCACGCCGACGGGTTCGTCGTCATGTCCCACCATGAGGGCGACATCGCCCAGCAGCTCGCCTCCGACACGAAGGTGCCGATGGTGTTCATCGGCCGCCCCTCCGGGGGTCGCGACGTGCCCTACGTCGACCTCGACAACCTCGCCGGCGGGCGCATGGCCGCCCGTCGTCTCATCGAGCGCGGCTGCCGACGGATCGCGATCATCTGCGGCCCGCAGGACATGGCCGCCGCGATCGACCGCCGTCTCGGCTTCGAGAAGGAGCTCGCCGACGCCGGCCTCGCCCCCGCGGCGCTGCGCTTCGGCGACTTCACCATCGCCTCGGGGGAGCGGGAGACCGCCTCGATGCTCCGCGAGGGCCTCGAGTTCGACGCCATCTTCGCCTCGAGCGACCTCATGGCGCTCGGCGCGATGAAGAAGCTCGAGGCCGAGGGCCTGCACGTCCCCGAGGACGTCGCGATCGTCGGCTTCGACGACGTCATCTCCGCCTCCGACGACACGATCGCGCTGACGACGATCGTGAACCCCGGCCGTGAGCTCGCGCGCCGGGCGACCGAGCTGCTGATCGACCTCCTCCACGAGCGGGACGTCGAGCGGGCCATCACCCTGACCCCGCAGCTCACGGTGCGCCGCACCGCCTGAACCTCCGGCGGGGACCGTCCGCGCGGCCGAGGGGAAGCGGCCCGCGACGGTCCCCGTCGGACCCCTCCTGCCTGCGCGTCCGCCGGCCTGCTCGCCGGCTCTCCTGCCGCCCGCCGGGAGGGCCCTCGGGCCTGGTCGGGCCGCGGGACCGGGCGTACCCTGGAAGGGCGTCGGATCCCGGGGCCCCCGTCCCCGGGGCGCGCACGGGAGGTGCTGATCATGGCCGTCGACTGCACGGGCCGGATCGTGGTGGGACATGACGACTCCGCCGCCTCGATGGAGGCGATCCGCTGGGCCGCGGCCCTGGCCTCGGCGCTCGGCCGGCCGCTGCTGATCGTCCACGCCTGGAGCTGGCCGCTGTTCTCGTACGGCGTCTCGCCGGCCGGCATGGCCGACCCCGGGGCTGCTCCCCGCAACCGCGCCCTCCATCTCCTCGACCAGGCCGTCGAGGCCGCCCGCGCTACGGCCGACGGCGAGCTCGAGGTCGCCGCGGAGCTCATCCCCGGGGCCGCCCGCGAGGTGCTCGGCGACATCTCGGCGACGGCGGATCTGCTGGTCATCGGCACCCGCGGCCTCGGCGGCGTGCTCGGCACCCTCCTCGGATCCGTCGGCCGCGGACTCCTCCACGACGCCGGCTGCCCCGTCGCGATCATCCGCTCCGACCAGTACCTCGGCGGTCCCATGCTCGCGGCCTGCGACGGTTCCCTGGCCGGCGGGGAGGCCGTCGACCTGGCTGCCGACCTCGCCGCCCTCTGGCACGACGAGCTGCGCCTCCTGCACGTCGCCCCCGCCGGCGACCCGGCCGACGAGGAGGAGGCCGCCCGCGGGCGCTCGATGCTGCGGGAGGCGGGGGAGCGGGCCCGCGCCCGTCGGCCGGGCATCGCCGTCGTCGAGGACCTCGTCGCCGCACCGTCGGTCCCCGGGGCGCTGCTCGACGCCGCGACCGGCGCGCGCCTGCTGGTGCTGGGTCATCGCGGCGTCAGCCACGACCGCTTCGGCTCGACCGCGCACGCAGCCGTCGTCCACGCGACCGGCAACCTCGTGGTCGTCCGCCCCCGCCACGGCGGACGCGCCGCGGCGTGATGTGGGTCGCCTTGCGGGCCATCGGTTTGGTGGAGGGGCCGCACGTCATT
This sequence comes from Brachybacterium netajii (SeqCode), assembly GCF_054114245.1. Lineage (NCBI taxonomy): Bacteria > Bacillati > Actinomycetota > Actinomycetes > Micrococcales > Dermabacteraceae > Brachybacterium > Brachybacterium netajii (SeqCode). Next base: position 133,970 of record NZ_JBSYXB010000005.1, read on the forward strand.
AGGATGGTGGGCGGTAGCGTGTCCGAGCGGCCGAAGGTGCATCACTCGAAATGATGTGTACGGTGATCCCGTACCGCGGGTTCAAATCCCGCCGCTACCGCCGATGTGACCACTGAAGATGTCGTTCGCGAACATCTCGGAACACGGTCCCAGCAGAAGGGCCCCGGTGAGAACCGGGGCCCTTCTGCATTCCTTGCTCGTGCCCGTGCACGGCCCGTCCGATGTCGTGTCGCATCGCACCTGTCCTGCGGATTCGGGCGTCGTCGAGCGCCGGCCCGCGGGAGCGGGCATGGCCAAGTCCCCAGGTGTCGTCCGCGGTCGACGCTGCGGGCATACCCGGGCCGAGAGGCCTCCGATGCTCCGGCCCGTCGGCCCGTCGGCCCGTCGGCCCGCCGAGCCGCTGGCCGGAGGCGCTGTCGCGGAGCCCGGCGCCTCAGTACTCGTCGTCGAGATTGCGCTCCAGGAGCGCGGCGAGCGCGGCGACGGACTCCTCTGCGCCCTCGCCCTCAGCACGCAGCGTGACCTCATCGCCGTGATCGGCGCCGAGGGTGAGCAGCATGAGGATGCTCTTGGCCGGGACCGGCTCCGATCCCGCCTTCTCGATCATGACCGCGGCGGGCTGCTCCGTCGCGGCCTGGGAGAAGATCGCCGCCGGGCGGGCATGCAGCCCGCTGGTGCTCGCGATCGTCACTGTTCGCTCTGCCATCTCTGCAGCGCCTTTCTGTTCAGGGAACTCGAACCAGGGTAACGGGAGAAACCGGGAACGTCCGATCCCTCCGGCTGCGATGGACGCGCTCTCACGGGGCGGCGGACGACGGAGCCTCATCACGGAAGGGGGCGGCCTGGGCCGGGGCGGGCAAAGCGGCAGGGAAAATGGACAGGTGACTGCAAAGTCTGGTCCAAATCGTCGCCGCGTGCTACGTTCGTCCCCGTTCGTCAGGGACTGCAGCGGGTCCCCCAGGGCCCGCAGATGCCGAAGCGGCACCGTGGTCGGGCGGCCCGAGCGGCCGCCCGGCCACGTCGGGCACGCGGGCCCGGGACCAGGGCTTCCCGCTCGTCTCCCGCTCGCATCTCCTCGTCTCGTGCCCGGGATCGCCCGTGTCACCTGTGGAGCTCCGTCGGGGAGGAGCCCCCTACGATGGCCCGATGACGGCAGACGATCATGCTTCCCGCGCGCCGGACCCCCGCCCCGCCCGCACCCGGGCCGCGGTCTTCGCCGCCGCGCGGGCGCTGAGCGCCGAGGGCGCCGAGGTCACGGTCAACTCGGTGGCGCGCCGGGCGGGCATCAGCCGGGCCTCGTTCTACAGCCACTTCGGCGGGCTCGACGACCTCATCGCCGCGATGGTCGGCGAGCTGGTCACCGAGATCCGCGAGGGGGCGACCCGGCTCGCCGTCGAGGGGCACGGCATCCGCACCATCGTGCAGTTCTCGGCCGCCTCCACCGCGCGCGACGTCGTCATGCACCGCGCCTTCCTCCGCGGGGCCCTCTCCTGGCGGTTCTCCCACCGGCCCTACGTGCACCTGGTCGACCGCTACGCGGACCTCTTCGAGCTCGCCTTCGGGCTCCTCGGGGACGAGGTGCCGCCCGGGCTCCCGCGCCGCGAGTACGCGCTCTTCCTCGCCGGAGGGTTCCTGCAGGTGCTGATCGGGTGGGTGAACGCGCCCCCGGAGTCCCTCGGCCCGGTGCCCGGCACGGCCGCCGGCGGCGATGACGACGCCGACGACGTTGTCGGTGTCGATGTCGACGTCGACCGCGAGCCCACCGCGGAGGAGCGGGCCGCGATCCGCGAGCTCACCGGCACGCTCCTGCGGATCCAGCCCCCGTGGTACACCGGGATCGCCCCCGGGGACCCGCTGCCGACGACGATCGTCGGCATGGAGTCCCTGTTCGGCGAGCACCCCGCCGACGCGGAGCACCCCGCCGACGCGGAGCAGCCGGTCGACGCCGAGCCGCTCGCCGACGTCGCAGCGGAGGGCTGAGCGACCGGCCGTCGGCCTCAGCAGGTGCTGACGAGGCGCAGCAGCACGCGGGCGCCGAAGCGGACCGCCTCCACGGGGACTCGCTCGTCGACCCCGTGGAACAGGGGCGCGAAGTCGAGATCCGCCGGCAGCTGCAGCGGCGCGAAGCCGTAGCCGGTGATCCCGAGGGTGCTCAGCGGCTTGTTGTCCGTCCCGGCGCTGAGGCAGTAGGGGAGGACATGCGATCCCGGGTCCTCCGCCTGGATCGCCGCGGTCATCGCGTCGACGAGGGCGCCCTCGCGGGGCGCATCGGTGGAGGTGCCGACGAGATCGACGACGACCTCGACATGCTCGCCGACGAGCTCCTCCAGCAGGGCGAGCAGCTGCTCCTCATGCCCCGGCAGGAAGCGGCAGTCGATGCCCGCCTCGGCCGTCTGCGGGATGACGTTGACCTTGTACCCGGACTCGAGCATCGTCAGGTTCGCCGAGTCCCGCAGAGTGCCCGCGACGAACTGCCGCGCCCCGCCGAGCAGCGGCAGGAAGGCCTCGATGTCGTCCGCGTCCCAGCCGACGCCGGTGATCTCCGTGACCCCGTCGAAGAGCGCCCGCACGCTCGCGACGAACTCCTGCGGGAACTCGTGCTCGTCGATCGCGGTGATCGCCCGGGCGAGGCGGACGATCGCGTTCTCGTCGTTGGGCACGGAGCCGTGGCCCGCGCGGCCGTGGGCGCGCAGGCGCCCCCAGATCAGGCCCTTCTCCGCGGTCTGCAGGAGATAGGCGCGCACATCCTTCCCGGTGTCCTTCTCCGGCAGGGTGATCGAGTAGCCGCCGACCTCGCTGATCGCCTCGGTGTACCCGGCGAACAGCTCGGGGTGATGGTCCACGAGCCACTGCGCGCCCCAGACGCTGCCGTTCTCCTCGTCGGCGAAGAAGGCGAACAGCAGATCCCGCGGCGGACGCTGACCGGTGCGGGCGAGATGCCGTGCGAGCGCCAGCATCATCCCGACCATGTCCTTCATGTCCACGGCGCCGCGGCCGTAGATCATCCCGTCGCGGAGCTCCGCGGAGAACGGGTCGACCGACCAGTCCTCGGCGCGCGCCGGGACCACGTCGAGGTGCCCGTGGATGATCAGCCCGCCGCGCGGTTCGCCGGCCCCATCGACTCCATCGACTCCATCGACTCCATCGACTCCGTCGGCCCCGCGGGCCCCGTCGGCCGACGCCTCGCCGGGGATCTCGACGATCACGCTGGTGCGGGTCGGCGCGGAGTCGAAGGTGCGCGGCTCCAGACCGACCTCGCGCAGCCGCTCGACGACGTAGGCGGCGGCCTCCGCCTCGCCGCGGCCCCAGGTCTCCGGATCGTTCCCTCCGAAGTTGGTGGTGTCGATGCGGATCAGCTCGCGGGTGAAGCGCACCGCTTCGTCCTGCAGGGTCTCGAGCTGCTCGGGCGTGGGCGCGGCGATCGGCATGCGGGATGGCTCCTCGGGTCGGGGCGGGGTCGGGGATCGGGGCTCAGGTGTCGCGGCGGCGGATGAGCGGAGGGCGGGCACCGATCACGGTACCCGCCCTCCGTGGCGCTCAGGCCTGGGCGTTCGACCTCGGACGTCCGTCCGGGCCGGGCGGATCAGCTCTGCGACCCCTCGAGATGGGCGCGGAGGAACCACTGGAACAGCTCCAGCTCACGGGTCTGGGCGATGAGCAGGTCCTCGGTCAACGGATCCAGCTCGCCGGCCAGGGTGATCGCCTTGCGGTTCGAGGCGATGACCCCCTCGTACACCTCGTTCAGCGCCGCCAGGTGCTCCTGCGTGCTCGCCTTGCCCAGCGCATAGTCGCTCCAGCCGCGCTCGGCGACCAGGCGGCCCGGGGTGCCGACGGGCGACGCGCCCAGCTGCGCGATGCGCTCGGCGACCTCGTCGGAGAACCCGCGCACCAGCGCCACCTGCGGATCGATCATCTCGTGGACCGCGATGAACTGCGGTCCCGTCACGTTCCAGTGCGCATGCTTGAGCGTCAGGTGGAGGTCGTTCATCGCATGCAGGCGATCCTGCAGCGCCTCCACCAGCCGCAGCGAATCCTCCGTGCCGAGGCCAGGGATGGTGTATACGAGGTCAGCCATGTCATCTCCTCTGATCGGGTCGTCGGGCCGTCGCAGGGAGCATCCGGAGAAGCGGTCCGGGGGAGCATCGGCGACGGCCGCCGGACTCTTCACGCTACTGCCCGAGGGCAGTGATCACCAGGGCCGGAGGTCCGCCGGGTCGGGTCAGAGGCCGGCCTTGGCGGCGAGCTGCCGCTTGATGCGGGCGAGCATGCCGCCCATGCCGTTCAGCCGCAGCGGGCTGACGACCTCGGCGAGGCCGAGCTCGTGGGTGACCTGCTCGGGCGTGTCCAGGACCTCGCCGACGGTGCGGCCGTCGAGGGTCTCCGCCAGGATCGAGGCGAAGCCGCGGGTCGTCGGAGCCTCCGGCGGGGCCGAGAAGAACAGGTGCGCGACGGCCTCGCGGCCCGTGCCCTCGACCTCGGCGATCAGGAAGATCGGCGACTGGCACTCGGGGACCGGCTCCAGCAGCTCGGGATGCTCGGCGAAGCGGGCGGGCAGCTCGGGCAGGCTGTCGGAGAACTCCAGCAGCAGCTGCAGGCGGTCACGCCCGGTGAGGGCGTGGAAGTCCTCGGAGAGCTCCCGGAACGCCTCCGGCAGCTCGACGTCGGAGCCGGACGCGCCGGAGCCGGACGTGCCGGCCCCGGACGCGGAGGATGCGGGCGATGCGGTCATCGGCCGGGCACCTCGCCGGGCTCGGTGCCGACGGCGATGGGCAGGCGCACGGCGTTGCCCCACTCGGTCCAGGAGCCGTCGTAGTTGCGCACGTCCTCGAAGCCGAGGAGGTAGCGCAGCACGAACCAGGTGTGCGAGGAGCGCTCGCCGATGCGGCAGTAGGCGATCACCGGGGCGTCGGCGGTGAAGCCGAGCTCGTCCTGGTAGATCGCCGCGAGCTCGGCGCGGGGCTTGAAGCGGCCGTCCTCGGCGGCGGCGCGGGCCCACGGCACGGACAGCGCGGTGGGGATGTGGCCGCCGCGGACGGTGCCCTCCTGCGGGTAGTCGGGCATGTGGGTGCGCTCGCCGGTGAACTCCTGCGGGGAGCGCACGTCGACGAGCTGGCCGCCGAGGAAGTCCAGGACGTCCTCGCGGTAGGCGCGGATGGGGGCGTCCTCGCGCTCGACGACCGGGTAGCCGGTGGTCGCGGCGGGGATGCCGTCGTCGGACCGGGTCATCTCGCGGCCCTCGGCCTGCCAGGCGGAGCGGCCGCCGTCGAGGAGGCGGACGTCGGGGTGGCCGAACAGCTCGAACACCCACAGGGCGTAGGCGGCCCACCAGTTCGACTTGTCGCCGTAGATCACGACGGTGGTGTCGCGGGAGATGCCGGAGGCGTCCATGAGCGCGGCGAAGCCGGCGCCGTCGACGTAGTCGCGGGTGACGGGATCGTTGAGGTCCAGGTGCCAGTCGATCTTCACGGCGCCGGGGATGTGTCCGGTCTCGTAGAGCAGCACGTCCTCGTCGGACTCGACGACGACCAGTCCGTCGGTGTCGCCGGCGGCGAGCCGGTCGGCCAGCCACTGCGTCGTCACCAGCTTCTCGGGGTGGGCGTACTCCTGCAGGGAGGGGGCGGGGTCAGCAGCAACGGGCACGATCGCACCTTTCGATCACTGGATTGGACTGGGTCCAGTCTGTCACCCGGCGGGTCATAACGGGGAGTGGGGTCGGCCATTGTGTCCGCGGATGTGATCCGCGAGGCGCCGGGCCGCTCGTCGGAGCCCGTCCGGCCGACGCCCGCCGTCGCCCGCCGATGCCCGCCGACGCCCGCCGTCGGGCGCACGGCAGGGGTGAACGCGCTGGGCCGGCGAGTTCGGGCGAGGTTCACCTCCGCGACCCCGGGGCGTGGCGCGAGGCCTCTAGCGTGGCGGTGTCCGCCATGGCGACCGATGCCGATCGCGGGGACGACCGCGCTCCCCGTCGGCGCTGTCGTCGTCGGGAGCCGCCCGGCTCCCGCGCCCTCCGGCCCCAGGAGCACGCCATGTCCTCGACCCCGACCCCGTCCTCGTCCTCGTCGATGAGCCGCCTGATCGTCGTCTCGGTCGACGGGATGAGCGCCGTCGACGTGCCCTTCGCGAGCACGCTGCCGGGCTTCGCCCGGGTCCTCGAAGGAGCCTGGGGGAGCGCCGAGTCGATCTACCCGACCGTGACGTACCCGAACCACACCTCGCAGACCACGGGCCGCTTCGCCGCCGGCCACGGGGTCTACGCCAACGAGCCGGTGCAGCCGGGCGCCCGCCGTCCCGACTGGTTCTGGGACTCCCGCGCGGTCACCGCGCCCACGCTCTTCGACCTCGCCGCCGAGGCCGGCCTGGTCAGCGCCGCCGTCGGCTGGCCCGTCACCGGCTGGTCGGAGTCGATCGACCTCGCCGTCCCCGAGATCTGGGATCCGGACGGCCTCTCGGAGACCCTCGGCCTGCTGCGGGACGCCTGCTCGGACCGCGGGCGCCCCTACGTCGACCGCCACAGCGGCCGCATCGGCTGGGACGGCGGGCCGGTCTTCGACCGCTTCGTCGTCGACGTCGCCGTCGACATGATCCGCCGCGAGGCCCCGGACCTGCTGTTCGTCCACCTCGCCGGCGTCGACTCCGCCCGTCACACGACCGGCCGCTTCAGCCACGAGGTGCGCGAGGCCTTCCAGGGCGTCGACCGCGGGATCACCCGCATCCTCGCGGCCCTCGACGAGACCGGCCTCGCGGACACCACCAACATCGCGATCGTCTCCGACCACGGGCATGCGGAGGTCGGCCGCAGCTTCCGGCCCAACGTGCTGCTGGTCGAGGAGGGCCTCGTGCGCCTCGACGAGAGCGGCGAGGTCGCCGACTGGGACGCCTGGGTCCACGGCAGCGGCCTCACGGGGCTGCTGCACATCAGCCCCCTCGCCGACGGCGCCGCCCGCGCGCGGGTCCTCGCGCTCGTCGAGCGCTGGGTCGACGACCCCGAGGTCCCCGTCGACGCCTTCCGCCCCCTCGACGACATGTTCGAGGACTACGGCTACCTCGGTCCCTTCCTCGGCGTCCTCGAGGGCACCGCCGGCACCATCATCCAGCACCTCTGGGAGGGGCGCGCGCAGTACGGCCGGCTCGACGCCGACTACGGCTCCCTGCTGAGCCAGCACGGGCACCTCCCCGAGCAGGACATCCAGCCGGTCTTCGCCATGTGCGGGCCCGACATCGCCGAGGGCGTGCGCTTCACCCGCTGCACGATCACCGACGAGGCGGTCACCTTCGCCCGTCTGCTGGGGCTCGAGATCCCCGCGGCCGACGGCGCCGTCGTCGAGGAGATGCTGCGGGCCGAGGCCCCGGTCCCGGCGGCCTGAGACGTCGGCCCGGCCCCGCGGTTGCGCGAGGCCCGGCCCCGCGGCCGCGCGAGCCGGGTCCGGCCGACGCACGGACCTCTCAGTACGCGTAGTGCGCGAACTCGGCGCGGACCCGGCCCGGGTCCGCGCCGTCGGCGAGCAGGGCCTGCAGCAGCAGGCGCGCCTTCTGCGCCGGGAGCGCCCCGGCCATGACCGCGCCGTTCGCGATCAGGTCGACCTCGCTGCCCGGATAGTCGTAGTGGTGGGTCGAGGTGCCGCCGCGGGCGACGCGGGTCGCGACGACGACGGGGACGCCCGCGTCCACGAGCGAGCGCAGCCGCGGGACCGCGGGCGCCGCCACATGCCCCACGCCCGTGCCCGCGACGACCAGCCCGTCCAGGCTCCCGGCGGGGAGGGCGTCGAGCAGGGCGAGCTCCTCGCCGATCCCCGCCATCAGCATCGGCACCCGCGGCAGCACGGCCGGGAGGTCCCCGCCGATCACGGCAGGGCGCGCGAGCGGCCGGTAGAGGAGCCGCACGTCGGCCCCGTCGGCCACGTCGACCAGGCCGACCGGCCCCGAGGGCTCCGAGGCGAAGGCGCCGATGGAGCGGGAGGAGGCCTTGCCGACCCGGTCGGCGAGGTGCACGAACGCGTCGAGCACCACCAGCACGCCCAGGCCCCGGGCCGACGGCGCCGCCGCGGTGCGCACGGCGTCGCGGAGGTTCGCGGGCCCGTCGGCCCCGGGCGCGTTCGCCGGACGCATCGCGCCCGTCAGCACGAGCGGCGCCTCGCGCTCCCAATGCCGGTTCAGCAGGAAGGCGGACTCCTCGAGGGTGTCGGTGCCATGGCTGAGGACGACCCCCGCGGCGCCCTCGTCCACGGCCCGGCGGGCCTGCGCGAGCGCGCGGGCGAGATGCTCGGGGAGGATCGAGGAGGAGCCGACGTTCGCGACCTCCCGATGCTCGACCGCGATGCCGTCGACGAGGGAGCGGGCGAGGTCGGCGCCGGCGGCGTCGTCGGGCGCGGCCCTGCCGCCCGAGGCGTCCTGATGCATGAAGATCGTGCCGCCGGTGGAGAGCAGCAGCACGCGGGGGCGCGGTGGGGTCATGCGGTCGGGGGCTCCTCGGTCGGGGCGTCGGACGGCTGAGCCGCCGGGTCGTCGGACGGACGAGCCGCCGGGTCTCCGGCCGGCTGCTCGCCGAGATAGGCGGCGGCGGTGCGCGCGGCGCGGGCGCGTGCGGTCTCGGGGTCGGCGCCGCCGATGATGTCCGCCTCGGCCCAGGCCGCGGCGGTGTCGCGGGTGAACTGCGCGGCCTCCGGGGAGGTCGCCCAGCCGGCGAGGGCCTGCTGCTGGTCGACCTCGGGGTCCGCCAGATGCCGGACCAGCGCGAACAGCGCGCCCTCCCAGCCGCAGCCCGTCGCCGCCGGCCCGTAGGTCGCCCAGTGCTCGTCGTGCGGGAGATGGTGGAGCAGGCTCAGCCGCGTCCGATCTCGCATCCGCCCCAGCACCACCTCGACCTCGCTGCCCGGCATCCCCGCGGACTCCCACGTCAGCACCAGGCGCAGCGGATGATCGGCGCGGACGATCCGTCCGCTCACCCCCATCTCGGCCAGCGCGAAGCGCCCGCCCTCGCGGAGGGTGCCCGTCGGCCGGAGGAACCAGGAGGCCAGCCGGTCGGGATCGGTGAGCGCCGCCCACACGTCGACCGCGGCGGCGGACAGCTCCTGGTCGAGGGCGACGATGCTCCCGCCGCCCTCGGTCAGGACGCGTCGGCGGACATCGCGCAGCTGGGACGCGGGGGACGGGGTCATCACGGCTCCTGACGGGTCGCGGGCTCCTGCGGGGCCGACGGATCGATCCTGCGCAGGCGGACGATCACCTCAGCATGCTCGGTGTGCGGGAACATGTCGACATAGGCGCCCCGCACGATCCGCAGCGACGGCATGGCCTGCAGGTCCGTCGCGAGCGTCGCCGGATTGCAGCTCGAGTAGACGACATCGCGGATCCCCGAGCCCTCGAGCCAGGCGGCGAGGCGCTCGCCGATCCCGCGCCGCGGCGGGTTCACGACCACCACGTCCGGCGGGCCGGCGGGGGAGTCTCCGGCCTCGCGGATCGCCCAGGCGGTCGCGTCGTCGGCGAGGAAGGTCGGTGCCGCGCCGGGCGCGAGCTCGCCGGCGGCGGTCATCGCCGCCGCGGCCTCCTGCGCGCCGTCGATCGCCTGCTCCGACACCTCCACGCCCGTGACCTGCGCCGACGGGACCGCGCGGGCGATGTGCAGGGCGAAGCCGCCGAGACCGCAGTACAGATCCCACAGGCGGAGCGGCGCGGCCGATGCGGTGCCGGGGTCCGCGTCCGCGGCGCGCTGCTGCGCGATCTCGGCGATCTCGGCGACCTCTGCGATCTCGGCGACCCAGGCGGCGGCCCGGCGGTAGAGCTCCCCGGCGACGACCGTGTCGGTCTGCAGGAACGACTGCGGACGGGCCTGCAGGGTGACGTCCCCGGTGCGGATCGCGATCGAGGCGGCGCCCGCGAGCGGGATCTCCTGCTCGCCCTCGACGCGGGTCGTATGGTCCGGATGCAGGTTCGCGCTGACCGCGACGATCGACGGGTGCGCGGCGAGCAGGCGCGGCAGATGCTCGCGGATCCGCTCCAGCGCCCGGTCGCTGCGCAGCACCAGGCGCACCCCATGCTCACCGTCGGGCGAGGCGGTGACCAGCACGTTCTTGAGCTCGCCGCGGCGTCGGGCCACGTCGTACGGCGGCACCTGCGCGCGCCGGACGAGCGCCTTCACGCCCTCGAGGACCTCCTCGACGCCCGCGGGGTAGAGGGGGCAGTCGCTGAGGTCGGCGGTCGTCGGCTGCCCGGGCAGGCCCAGCACCGGCGCCTGCGCCGTGCCCGCGACGGCCATCTTCCCGCGCGCCCGGAAGCCCGCCTCGGGGCCGACGATCGGCGCGTCCCAGACGGACCCGTCGGCCGACGAGGCGCCGGCGAGATACGGGGCGAGGAGCGTCTCGACGCGGGCGCGCCCCTCGACCACCTGGCGGTCGTGGGGGATCGCCAGGAGGGTGCAGGAACGGCACTCCCCGGCGTCGAAATGATGGCACTGCACCCGGCGAGTCTACGGGCCGCCGCCCGCGCGTCCCGTCCGCGCGCGACACTGGAGGCATGAGCACGTCGACGATCATCCCCGGGGAGCTGTTCCTCCTGCTCACCAACGATGCAGGTCGCCAGGACTCCACGCAGTTCCGGCGCCTCGCCCTCGCCGCCGCGGCGGTCGCGGAGCTGGCGCTGCGCGACCGCATCCGCCTCGACGAGGCCCGCAGTCCGCGCGTCGAGGTCCTCGACGCCTCGCCGACGGGCGAGCCCGTCCTCGACGCCGCCCTCGAGGGTCTCGTCGACCTGAACTCGCCGCGCCTGCGCGGGGCGCTGTCCTCGCGTCTGCTGGACCTCACCGAGGTCATCGGGGACGAGCTCGCGGCGGCGGGCGCGGTGCGCCGCAAGGACGGATGGTTCCTGACGTCCTGGCCGACGGCGGACCCGGGGCTCGAGCAGGCTCTGCGCCGGCGTCTCGCGAGGGCGATCGCGGAGCCCGCGTCCGCGAGCGTCCAGGACGCGATCCTGCTGGAGCTCCTGCTCGCCCAGCGCATCGGGCATCGCATCCTCCGCGATGAGATCGGCGCGATGAGCCGGCGCGAGCTCGAGCGGGTGGTCGACGGCTTCCGCATCGACGACCCGACGGCGGCGGCGCTGCGCGCGATCATCGACCAGACCGCGGCGGCGCTCGTCGCGGCGACCGCCGTGGCCGGCGGGGTGGCGGCGGCGGGCGGGTGAGGCGCGGCACCGGACCGGCGGCCGACGTGGCCGTGCGGGGTCGGGGCCTCATGGGCCCGTGTCGGGATTGCCGTCGGGGTCGCCTCCCCTTACGGCGCGATGCGCGGCAGCGCCCTGACCAGCATCACCATCGCCACCAGTTCGACGAGCGTCTGCAGGACGACGGCGAGCGGCGCCAGGCCGAGCCGCGCCGGCAGGGCGAGCGCGAGCGGCAGGACGACGAGCGAGTTGCGGGTGCAGGCCGACATCATCACCGCGCGCGTCGCCGACACGTCCAGGCGTGCGACGCGGGAGACGAGCCGACCCGCCGCGAGGGCCAGCACCGCGAAGACGGCATAGACCGGGACGAGCCGTGCGAGCGGGCCGAGGCTCCCGCCGACCGCGGCGATCTGCGAGCCGATCACCACCGCGAGCGTCGCCATCATCAGCGGCACCATCGCGCCCGCCATGATCGTCTCCAGCGCCCGCGACGTACGGACCGACGGGGCGGAGCCGCCTCGTCGGGCGAGCCCTTGCACGATCCCCGCGGCCGCCAGCGGCAGGACGATGAGCTGGACGAACGCTGCCGCGAAGGGCCCCGCCGAGACGGCGGCGAGCGCCTCCGGGCCGGCGAGGAGAGCGAGCATCGGAGGCAGCAGCATCATCTGCAGGAGCATCAGCAGCGGCGCCGCCGCGAGCAGGCGCGTGCGGTCGCCGCCGGCGAGGCCCGTGAACACGATGACATAGTCGACGCAGGGTGCCAGCAGCACCAGCAGCGCCCCGATCAGCAGCGCGGGATCGTCGGCGACGAACCGGGTGAGGACCGCGGCGATCACCGGCACCAGCACGAAGTCCGCCACCAGCAGCGCGATCAGGAAGCGCACGTCCCGGAGCGCGCGCCCGACCTCCAGCAGCGGCACGCCGAGGAAGGTCGCGAGCAGCAGCAGCGCGAGCACCGGCGTGATCGCCGTCTCGAGCGCGGGCGCGAGGGACGGGGCGGCGAGGCCGATGACGGCGCCGAGCGCGATCGCCGCGACGTACAGCGGGATCTGGTGGCGGTCCCAGGCGGCGATCACCGGGGAGCTCCGCGGCCTGCGCTCCCGCGGGTCGTGCGCGCGGTCGCCGGTGCCGTCCAGGGGTCCTCGGGCCAGGGATGCTTGGGGTAGCGCCCGCGCATCTCCTTGCGGACCTGCTGGTAGGGGCCGTCCCAGAAGGAGCGCAGGTCGTCGGTGACGGCGAGCGGCCGACGCGCGGGGGAGAGCAGGTGGAAGAGCACCGGCACCCGGCCGCCGACCAGGCGCGGGGTCTCGGCGAGGCCGAACAGCTCCTGCAGCTTCACGGAGACCACGGGCCGACCCGTCGGATCCTCCGGGTCGGGGTAGTCGATGCGGGCGGTGCTCCCCGAGGGGACGGCCAGGCGCTCCGGGGCGAGCTCGTCGAGGCGCGACGCCTCCGGCCACGGCAGCAGGGTGCGCAGCGCGGAGGTGAGGTCGAGGCTCTCGAGGCGGGCGGCGCTCTTCGCGGAACGTCCGCTCAGCTGCGGTCCGAGCCAGTCCTCGAGGGTCGCCAGCAGCGTCTCCTCATCCATCGCGGGCCAGGGATCGCCGAGCTCGCGGCGGATCAGGGCGAGGCGTCCGCGCAGGGCCCGCGCGCCCCCGCTGTGACGGCCGGATCCGCTGTCGGCCCGGAGCCCGAGCGCGCCCAGGCCCTCGGCCCGCACATGCGCGAGGATCGCCGGGGCGGCGTCCTCGGCGGTCGCGGCGACGGGCGTGGAGGCCAGCTCGATTGCGCCGAGGGCCCGCCGGCGTCGCACCCGCACCGCCCCGTCCTCGAGGCGCGCCGCGCGCTCCTCGACCAGCAGGCCCGCACCCGCGGAGAGGGCCGCCTCCTCCGTGAGCGGCGCGGCGGCCCGGATCACCGCGCCGGTGCCGTCGGCCGCGCGCCCCTGCGCCCGCTGCACCTCCCACACCACGAGCCACTCCTGGCCCAGCAGCGCGCTCGCCTCCGGCAGCGCCGCCCGGGTCCCCGAGGCGAGCAGGTAGGAGCGGGAGCCCTCGCCGGTGCGGCGAGCGATCCGCTCGGGCCGGCCGAGGGCGAGCACCGCACCCGCCCGGTCGGCGTCGTCGGCGGAGGCCCCGACGGTCGGCGACCCGGCGCTTCGAGCCTCGGCGCTCGGCGACCCGGTGCTCGCCGATCCGGTGCCCGCCGGCCCGGCGCCGCGCGAGGCACCGTCGTCGGCCTCGCGGGCGATCCGTTCGAGGCGGGTCACCTCCCGCGACCAGCGGGAGGCGGCGGGGTGGCGGCCGGAGCGGAGCCGGCGCAGCAGCGCTGCGACGTCGGCGCCCTCGGGCCGCAGGTCGTCGGAGACCGCGGCGACGACCTCGGCGGCGGTCCGCGGGCCGACGAGCCGGGCCCCCGCCGAGAGCGCTCGCGCCTCCCGCACGCCGACGGGCATCCGCGCGACCCGCGTCCCCGCCTCGGTCGCGAGACCCTGGGCGTCGACCAGGCCGAGGGCGCGCAGGGTCTCCTCGGCGGCGCCGATCTCCGCGGCCGGCGGCGGCGTCAGCAGCGCGAGGCCCGCGCCGCGGGGCGTGCCCCAGCAGGCGAGCTGGAGGGCCGCATCGGTGAGGTCGGCGGTGGTGATCTCCGGGGCGGACTGCGCGGGCATGCCCGCCAGCTCGGCCTGCGAGAAGACGCGGACCGCACGACCCGGGCCGAGACGGGCGGCGCGTCCGGCGCGCTGATCGATCGCCGCCCGCGAGGCGCTGACGGTGACCAGACCGCTCATATCGCGTCCGCGGTCGCGGCGGACCTCCCGCGCGAGACCCGCATCGACCACGAGGTGCACGCCGGGGACCGTCAGGGAGCTCTCGGCGATCGACGTCGACACGACGATCCGGGCGGGCTCCCCGGGACGCCGCCCGGCGGTCGCCCGGTCCTGCTCGTCGGCCGGGAGCCGGCCGTGCAGGGGCAGCGCCTCGACAGCCGCGCCCGAGGTCGCGCCCGGGGCCGCGAGCAGCGAGCGGATGCGGGCGACGGTCTCGTCGACCTCCCGGGCGCCCGGGACGAAGACCAGCGCATCGCAGTCCTCCTGCTCGCGGGCGCGGACGGCCGTGCGCGCGAGGTGGTCGAGGAAGTCGCGGGTCACGCCGCGCTCGTCGAGGCGGGGACCGGGCCCGGGCACGAGGTCGATCTCGAGCGGATGCAGGGCGGAGGGGATGTCGACGATCGGGGCCGCGCCCCCGGGCCCGGCGCCCGTGCCGCCGCCCAGCAGCGTCGCCACGGCCTCCGAGTCGAGCGTCGCGGACATCGCCACGACCAGCAGATCCTCCCGCAGCTGACGGACCTCGGCGAGCATCCCCAGCAGCAGATCGGTGTCGAGGGAGCGCTCATGGACCTCGTCGAGGACGATCGCGGAGACGCCCTCGAGGGCCGGATCCGCGAGCAGGCGCCGCATGAGCACGCCGGGCGTGAGCATCTGCAGGCGCGTGGCGGGGCCGACCCGCCGCTGCCCGCGCACCGTGAAGCCGACGGGCCCGCCGAGCGCACTGCCGTCGAGGGCCGCGATGCGTCGGGCCGCCGCGCGCACCGCCACCCGTCGTGGCTGCGTGACCAGCGTCGTGCCGCGCGGCCCGGAGTCCGCGCCGGGGTCCACGCCGGGGTCCGCGGCGAGATCCGTGACCAGGTTCGCGACCAGCGGCGGGACCACCGTCGTCTTGCCGGTGCCGGGCGGTGCGGTGACGACGGCGGCGCCGGAGCGGATCGCAGCGGTCAGCGCGTCGATCGAGGCGGCCACCGGCAGGCCCGCGCCGATCGCGGCGAGGTTGAAGCGATGGGCAGCGGGCTCAGCGGGCTCAGCGGGCTCAGCGGGCTCAGCGGGCGCGGCGGGCTGGGAGGGGATGGCGGATCCGTCGTCGGAGGGGCGGGGCATGGTCGGAAGAGCTGCTCAGCGGGCGGCGCAGGGGTCGGATCGGTCGGCGGTCAGTCGACGAGGTCGAACTCGATCTGCGCGGAATCGGCGCAGACGCTGGTCACCGAGATCGTCCAGCTCTCGATGGTGACGGTCGTGCCGACGCTCGCCGCCTCGACGTCCCGCGGGGCGCCGTCGCCGACGGCGGCCGTGAGCAGGGCGGACCCGTCGTCGATGCCGCTCGCGCCGATCGTCAGGGCCTCCCCGTCGCGCTCGGGCAGCGCCGGCTCGGCGGTCTCCCCGACGCGCACGTAGTAGGCGCCCTCCCCGGTGCAGGAGTCGGACGGGCCCTCGAACCCGTCGGGAGCGGGCGTGACCGCATAGGGCTCCTGGTCGACGTTGGCGGAGGCGTCGCCGCCGGTCGCGCCGTCGTCGGCCGACGGTCCGTCGGACGCGGGATCGTCGCCGAGGCCCTCCCCGGCGCCGCCGTTCGCCCCGGGGTCGTCGGTGGAGGACGCGCCGCCGTCGTCGGATCCGGCGACGGCGCCCGATCCGCCGTCGGACCCTGCGGAGGCGGAGGTGCTCCCGCTCGCGTCCCCGTCGTCGGACGCGCCGGAGCAGCCGGCCAGGAGCAGCATCGGCAGGAGCAGCGCGGCGGCCGCGCGCATCGCGGCGCCGCGGGCCAGACCGGCACGACGGCCGGGATCGCTGCTGTGCTGGAGGCCGCCGGGACGAGGAACGGTGCGGGTCACAGGGGCTCCTTCGAGGGCGGTGGCGGCCGCGTCCAGGGCGACGCGGAGCCAGACCAACCTAGCGGACGTCGGCCCGGCTTCGACAGTGCGGCCCGTCCCGGCGCGGGCGACGGCGACCGGCGTCGGACCCGCGGCATGGCACCATCGGAGGGTGAGCGCCGACGACCCCACCTCCCCGTCCGCCGCGCCGCGCCGCGGACCCCGGCCGTCGGCTGCGGCCCGGCCGTCGGCTGCGGCCCGGCCGACGCCCGCCGCGCTCGGCGGCCTCACCGATCCGTCCCGGCGCGTGCGCCCGGTGGACTGGTCCGCCGACGGCAGCGTCCCGGCCGCCGACGGCTCCGCTGCCGCTGCTGGTGCGGCCTCGTCGTCGGCCCGGTCGTCGGCCTCTCCCTCGGTGCCGGCCTCGCCCTCGGCCTCTCCCTCGGCGCCGCTCCCGCGCCGCGCCCGCACCGTCGAGCTGCCCCGCCCGGCCGCGCCGCCGCCCGTCGGCGCCGTCCACTCGCTCGTCCCCGAGGACCCGCGGCCGAAGCCGCGCCCGCTGCGGATCGACGAGGAGCAGATCCGCAGCGTCGGCGTCCCCGACCTCCGCAGCGAGCAGATCGTGCTCACGGTCGCCGACCCCGAGGACGCCTGGACGGCCGACGCCGGCACCAGCGACCACTTCCTGCGCGGCGACCTCGTCGTCCAGGTCCGACGGGCCGACAACGCCGTGATCGGCGCGTTCTCCGCCCGCTATGCGCTCTCGGTCCGTCCCGAGGATTACGAGCCCGCGCTCGATATCGCCGACGCCGCGGCCGGGCCCAGCGCCCGCGGCGGCCGCGGCACCCGCCATCCCACGAGCCGGCGCGAGCTCCTGGCGCGCATGGAGGCCGCCGGCTTCGTCATCACCCCCGGCTCCACCCACGGCCGCGTCAGCCACCCCGACCACCCCGGCCTGTTCGTCCCCTTCGCCTCCACGCCCTCGGACCGCCGCTTCACCCGCCACGCCGTCACGCAGATCCGCCGCGTCTTCGGCATCGACCTGCGCCGCTGACGCTCGCCGCCGTCGGACGCCGGCCGGGTGAACGCGGATGACGCTCGTCGCCGGCCGACGGGGGAGCGCGCCGGTAGATTCGTCGGACGGCCCCATCGGCCCGCTCGACCCCCGACCCCCGACCTGCCGACCAGGAGGCACCCGTGACCGCGGACGAGACGGCATACGACTTCGAGACCCTCGTGGACCGCACCGCGATGGGCTCCTCCAAGTGGATCGCCATGCACCGCACGGCCGAGCGCTTCGGCGCCGACCTCTCCGTCCCCGAGGGCGCCGAGCCGATCGCCCCGTTCTCCGTCGCGGACCTCGACCTCCCGCAGGCGCCCGAGATCGTCGAAGCGATCCGCGACGCGCTCGCCGACGGCTTCATCCTCGGCTACTCGCTGCCGACCCCCGGCTACCGCGATGCCGTCGCCGGCTGGCTGCGGCGCCGCCATGGCTGGGACGTCGACCCCGCCTGGATCCGCACCACCCCCGGCGTGATCCCCGCTTTCACGATCGCGATCCGCACCTTCACCGCGCCCGGTGACGGCATCATCCTGCCGACCCCCTCCTACTATCCGATGTTCGGCGCGATCGAGAAGAGCGGTCGACGGATCGTCCGCAGCCCCCTCGTCGAGCGCGACGGCCGCTGGCGGCTGGACCTCGAGCTCCTCGAGGAGCAGGCGAAGGACCCGCGCACGACGATGCTGCTGTTCTGCAGCCCCCACAACCCCACCGGGCGCGTCTGGGAGCGCGAGGAGCTCGAGGCCGTCGCCCGCATCGCCCTCGACAACGACCTGCTGATCGTCAGCGACGAGATCCACTTCGACCTCGTCCAGCCCGGCCACGAGCACACCGTCCTCGCGACCCTCGGCGAGGACGTCGCCGCGCGCACCATCACCCTGACCAGCCCCAGCAAGTCCTTCAACATCGCCGGCCTCCAGCTCGCCAACGCGATCGTCCCGGACCCCGCGCTCCGCGAGCGCTTCGGGGCGGAGATCGACGCGCTCGGCTTCGACAACCCCGGCGCGGTCGGCGCGATCGCCGCCGAGGCCGCCTACACCCGCGCCGAGCCCTGGCTCGACGCGCTCATCGCGCTCGTCGGCCGCAACCACGAGCTCGTGAAGGCCTTCTTCGCCGAGCACTTCCCGCAGGTGCGCGTCGCCGACCTCGAGGGCACCTACCTGCAGTGGCTCGACCTGCGCGGTCTCGGATTCAGCGCCGACGAGCTCGAGCGCATCCACGTCGTCGACGCCCTCCTGTTCCTCGACGAGGGCCCCATCTTCGGCCCCGAGGGCGAGGGCTTCACGCGCGTCGTCCTCGCCACCCCCACCCATGTCCTCGAAGCCGCCCTCGAGCGCCTGCGCCTCGCCTACGACCGGGCTCTCGCCGCGCGCGGCTGACCAGCGGGCGACGTCGCGGACAGGAGGGCGCCCGGAGGCGGAAGTCCCCCCCCCGGACGTGAAAGCCCCCGAACAGGAAAGTGCCCCGGCTCGTCCCCACGAGCCGGGGCCATCCCTTTCCCCCGCATCCCCGGAATCGTGGAGATCCGCCTCCTCCTCAGTCAGCGGATCCTCCGGTGATGCGATGAGACCAGTAGACCCGACGTTCCCGAGGAACCCCTGTATCGGACCTGTTCATTCGCTGTTCCCGCCGCGGATCGGCGGACGGAGGGGGCCGTGCCTCTGGGCGTGAGCGCGGCGCGCGAGCCGCTGGATGGGGGCCCTGGACGTGAAAGCGCCCCGGCTCGTCCCCACGAGCCGGGGCCATCCCTTTCCCCCGCATCCCCGGAATCGTGGAGCCCTGCCTCTCCTCAGTCAGCGGGGCCTCCGGTGATGCGATGAGTCCAGTAGACAGGTCGAGCCCCGGGATTCGCTGGGCCGGACCTGTCGAGCGTCTGTGAACGCTCGCGCGGTGCGCATCGTGCGGGCGAGGCCTGGGGTGCGGGGACCGTCGTCGGCGCGGCGCGGCGCGGAGCGGCCCCGATCAGGAACGCGCCCGAACAGGAAAGTGCCCCGGCTCGTCCCCACGAGCCGGGGCCATCCCTTTCCCCCGCGTCCCCGGAATCGATGGACCCTGCCTCCTCCTCAGTCAGCAGGTCCTCCGGTGACGCGATGGGATCAGTACAGCCACCGTCCCCTGGGGTTCACTGTGCTGATCCTGGCAAGGTGCTGAGAGGGCGGGAGATCGCGACCCCGTACGCCGGATCAGAGGACTGGAAAGCGCCGAATGAGAGGCATCCCCGCAGGTCAGGGGCGGGGAGGAGGAGTCGTCCCCGAGTTGTGGAGGTCTTGCACAGGCCGACGGTTCAGGGCCGCGGGCTGCGGAAGCCCTCCACGTCGTTGAAGGTGGTGTGGACGAGGGAGGCGTGGCCGAGGAAGCGCAGAGCGCGCAGGAGCCGATCGAAGCCGATGGTCCCCGCGACCACGCGCAGCACCACCGCATCGTCGGACGGCATCGAGGCGCCGCCCTCGCCCGCGGCGTCCCCCGCGCCTGCGGCTCCGCCCTCGCCGAGGGCGTTCTCGAGGCCGACCGGCATCCGTCGGAGCTGCTCGAGATCCCCGCGGGCGATGTCGGCCATCGGCTGCGCATAGCGCTCGAGCTCCTCCTCGATGTGCTCTAGGTTCCAGGACTCCAGCAGACGCAGCGTCGAGTCGAGGGCGCGCCGCGGCGCGGTGTCGATGTCGGGCCAGCCCAGGCGCTCCAGGAGCGGGGCGATCAGCGGATGCTCGCCCGCCTCGCTCTCGTCGCCGTCGTCGCGCTCCTCGTCCTCGTCTCCCGACGTGCTCGCCCCGCCCATCGGAGACGCCGCGGCGGGCGCCGCCGTCGGGGCCGACGGATGGCCGTCGTCCTCGATGCCGAGGGCGATCGCATGGGCGTCGCCGATGGCGTCGAGGAGCGGGCGGGCGGGGTCGTCGAGGATCGCCGTGAGGCGTGCGATGCGCTGGATGGGCGCGTCGGCGGCATCGCGCAGCACCTGGATCAGGCGCAGGCGGTCGATGTGGCGCTGGTCGTACTCCTGCCGGGTCGCGGTCACGCGGATCCCGGCAGGGAGCAGGCCCTCGCGCCGGTAGTACTTGATCGACGCGATGGACACGCCGCTTGTCTCGGACAGGTCGCTCAGCTGCACCGTAGTCCCCCTCGGAATATCGGTCGTCAGGGGGATATCTTCGTCGTTCCGGTATGGATACTGCCACTGTCGTTGACTCGTGAAACTTCCGTCTAACCAGGACAGATGTGACATTTCGACCGCCCACTGTGGCGGATCGAACGACAGCGCCCCCTGCGCTGCTGCGATCGTACGCGACGGCATCCTCGCCCGGGCGATCGACATGGCGAACGTCGTGAGCGGAGGCTGCCGCCGCGCGGATCGGCGGAGCGCAGGGGGCGGCGGCCGTCAGGCCGAGGGGCCGGTCAGGTGCTTGTCCGCGGAGCGGCGGTAGTACATCGCGAGCACGGCGCCCGAGAGGTTGTGCCAGATCGAGAACACGGCGCCCGGCAGGGCGGCCGCGGGGCTGAAGTAGGAGGCCGCGAGCGTCGCCGCGAGACCCGAGTTCTGCATGCCGACCTCGATCGAGGTGGTGCGGGCGGTGCGCACCGGCTGGCGCAGGACGCGGGCGAACCAGTAGCCCAGCAGGTAGCCGAAGGCGTTGTGCAGGATCACGGCGGCGAGGACCAGCAGGCCCGCCTCGACGATCTTGTCGGCGGAGCCGGAGACGACGGCGACGACCACGAGGGAGATGCCGATGACGCTGACCCAGGGCAGCGCCGGGAGCACGCGGTCCACGAGCTTCGACAGCAGCAGGCGCACCACCAGGCCGCCGATCACGGGGATCAGCACCATCTTCACGATCGACAGGGCCATGTCGCCTGCGTCCAGCGGCATGTACGCGCCGGCCAGCCACAGCGTGAGCAGCGGGGTCAGGATCGGGGCGAGCAGCGTGGAGATCGACGTCATCGTCACCGACAGCGCGGTGTCGGCCTTGGAGAGGTAGGTGATGACGTTCGAGCTCGTGCCGCCGGGGGCGCAGCCGACGAGGATGACGCCCGCCGCGAGCTCCGGCGGGAGGTTCAGCAGCCAGGCGATCGCGAAGCCGGTCAGCGGCATGAGCAGGTACTGGGCGACGACGCCGATGAGCACCGGCAGCGGCCGCTTCGCGACCAGCGCGAAGTCGGGCAGCGTGAGCGTGAGGCCCATCGCGAACATGATGATGCCGAGGAAGATGGCCGTGTACGGGGCGATCGTCTGCCCGGCGTCGGGCAGGAGGAAGCCGAAGGCCGCCGCGGCCAGGATGATCACGGGGAACACGGTCACGGCGACGCGCGCCGAGCGATCTTCCGGGGACAGGGCGGGCTTCGCCGGGGTGGGGGAGGAGGTCATCGAGGAAGAGTACGACTCACTCCGTCATGCGAGATCGCAATCCCGATATATGAACACTGGCGAATGCGGACACCGGCGCCTGCGGGCCCGGCAACTGTGAACGCAGATGAACGACGTCGGGCTCAGGCGCGATCGCGGCGGGCGGGGACCGGCCAGGCATGCACGGGCTCGCCCGAGTCCACGCCCTCGCGGTACAGGCGCGTCATCTCGGCCAGCGCCGTCGGACGGTCGGCGCCGCGCAGCTCGAGCGAGGTGACCGTGTCGATCTGCCAGCGGGCGCCGTTGCGACCGGTGCGGGCCCGCTCGGTGAGGACCTCCTCGTAGCGGGCGATCGCCGCCTCGTCGGCCCCCAGCTCCCGCAGACCCGCCATCGCCTGCGGGATCAGATGCTCCAGCAGCAGGTCGGCGACGCGGACCCGACCCAGCCGCGGCCAGCGGATCCGTGCCTCCAGGCCCCAGCGGGCGCACTGGTGGAACGCCTCGTCGGCCTGCTCGAAGCTCATCCGCGACCACAGCGGACGCCGCTCATGCACCAGCGCATGCACCAGCCCGTAGAAGAACGCCGCGTTCGCGGCCATATCGGCGGCCGACGGGCCCGCCGGCAGCAGACGGTTCTCCAGCCGCAGATGCGGGACATCGGTGCCGGGATCGTAGATCGGCCGGTTCCAGCGCCACACGGTGCCGTTGTGGAGCATGAGCTCGTGCAGACGCGGGGAGGCGCCCTCCGTCAGCAGGGGCTCCTCCGCCATCTGGCGGGACTCGGGGATCAGCGCCGGGAACAGCCGCACGTTCTCCTCGAACAGGTCGAACATCGAGGTGATCCAGCGCTCCCCGAACCAGACCCGCGGGCGGACGCCCTGCGTCGCGTACTCCGGCGGCCGCGCATCCAGGGCCTGCACGAAGGTGGGGATGCGGGTCTCGTGCCAGAGCCGACGCCCCATGAGGAACGGCGAGTTCGCCGCGAGCGCCGTCTGCGGGCCCGCGATCGCCTGCGCCGCGTTCCACACGGCCGCGAACTCCTCGGGCGAGACCTGCAGGTGCAGCTGCAGCGACGTGCACGCGGACTCCGGCGCGATCGAGTCGAAGGTCGCGTCGAGCCCCTTGCCCTCGCCGTCGATCCGCAGCTGGATCTCCTCGCCGCGGGCCTCCAGCACCGCCGCCTCCAGCGCGGCATAGCGGGCGCCGGGCGCACGCCACGCCTCATCGGCGAACAGCTCCGCGGTCACCGTGGGCAGATGTCCGACGGGCACGATCCGCGCGCCGTGCGCGCGAGCGGCGTCGTCGGCCCGGGCCATGCGCTCGGCGAGGGCATGCTCCAGATCCAGCAGGCCCGAGCCAGCCGGATGGTTCACCGGCAGGTTCGCCTCGATGTTGAAGCGCCCGATCTCGTGCTGGAAGTCGGGATCGCCGAGCTCCTCGAGGACCGTGTCCGACAGCAGCGCGGGCCCCCAGCCGGACTCCTCCGCCAGGTTCATCTCGAGCTCGACGCCGATCGTCCCCTCGTCGACGAACTCGGCCGTGTCCAGGAACGACTCGAACAGGTCGAGGTTCCGACGCAGCTCATGGCGGTAGTGCGTGCGCTGGCCGCGCGTGTACTCGGTCGAGCCGATCTCGCGTCCCATGGTGACCTCCCGACGGGGGTGGGCGCCGCCCCGGAGCGGGAGCGGAGTCGTCGCGATCTCATCCAAGCACGTCGGGCGCGCGGCACGCGGATCCGTGACCTCCGATGAGCGGGCGGCGGGCGGGCGGCTGGGCCGGTCGGCGGGCGGGCGGGCGGCTCAGCGGGCGGGCGGCTCCGTGGGCGGGGCCGGACGGTGATCGTTGCAGGTTCCGTGCCGGAGGCATAGCGTGGCAGGACGCGATCGCCCGATGAAGGAGCCGATGATGCCCGACCTCCGCAGCAGCTACGACCATGTGATCGTCGGAGGAGGGGTCGCCGCCGACAAGGCCGCCCGGGCGATCCGCGAGGCGGCCCCCGCGGCGAGCATCGCGATCCTCTCGGCCGACGCCGACGGGCCCGTCTACCGCCCCGCGCTCTCCAAGGACCTCTGGCACGGCGACGACCCCGACCCCGCCTCCCAAGACCTCGCCACCGCCGCGGAGACCGGCGCCGACCTCGCCCTGTCCACCGAGGTCACCGACCTCGACACCGCCGCGCGCACCGTCACGACCGCCGACGGCACAGTCGTGGGCTACGGGCAGCTGCTGCTCGCCACCGGCGCCGCGCCCCGCCGCCTCCCCGGCGTCGACGACCCCCGCGTCGCCTACCTCCGCACCGTCGCGGACTACCGTCATCTGCGCGAGCTCGCCGCCGACGGGGCGCGCATCGCCGTCGTCGGCGGCGGATACATCGGCTCCGAGGCCGCCGCCGCGCTCTCCCGCACCGGCGCCCGCGTCACCCTCCTCCACTCGGGCACGATCCTCCTCGACCGCATGTTCCCGACCTCGATCGCTCAGCACCTCGCCGAGGTCTTCGGCCAGCACGGCATCGAGCTCATCGGCGGCTTCCGCCTCGAGGGCATCGAGGGCATCGAAGGTGCGGGTGGGGGTGTAGAGGACGGCGACGCCGGCGCCGCGGGCGATGGCGGGGCCGGCCCGCTGATCCTGCGCGGTGCGGACGGGCGGACCGTCGAGGCCGACGCCGTCGTCCTCGGGATCGGCTCCGTGCTGCAGACCTCCCTCGCCCACGCCGCGGGCCTCGCCCTCGACGGCGACCCCGACGCGGCAGGGAACGGGGCCGCCGTCATCGTCGACGCCCGCCTGCGCACGAGCGCCGACGGCGTCTGGGCCGCCGGCGACATCGCCCGCTTTGACGACCCGCTCTTCGGCCACCGCCACGTCGAGCACGTCGACAACGCCTGGGCCAGCGGCGAGCGCGTCGGCGCGAACATGGCTGCGGCTGCTGCGGGGAACCCGGACGCCGGAGACGACTAC
The DNA here is from genome assembly GCF_054114245.1 of Brachybacterium netajii (SeqCode). NCBI lineage: Bacteria > Bacillati > Actinomycetota > Actinomycetes > Micrococcales > Dermabacteraceae > Brachybacterium > Brachybacterium netajii (SeqCode). Next base: position 158,116 of record NZ_JBSYXB010000005.1, read on the forward strand.
GCGTACACGCCGCTGTTCTACTCGGACCTCTTCGACGACGGCTACGAGGCCGTCGGGCGGCTCGACGCCTCCCTCGAGACGGTCGAGGTCTGGAACGACGCGCGGACGGCCGCCGTCGTCCACTACCTCGACGACGGCAAGGTCGTCGGCGTTCTGCTGTGGAACACGTGGGACAGTGTCGAGCGCGCCCGTGAGGTCATCGCCGGTTCCCAGCACGGCAGCTTCGGCATCGGCGACCTCCGCGCGCAGATCGCCCCCGGCGACTGACGGCCGCTCTTCGCCCACCGCCTGCTCCGGCTCTGCCACCTCCGGGACCTCGTCCCCCACCTGCGCTTGCTTCTTCACCCCAGCGACGCCCCGCTGAGCTCGACGGGATGTCGGGCGAGCTCGACGGGGTGTCAGGCGATCTCGACGAGGTGTCAGGCGATCTCGACGAGGTGTCGAGTGGGCGCCAGCAGTAGCTGAAGCGCTCCATATCCGACAGTTTCTGCCCACTCCTCAGGGGTTGAAGGGGAGGGGCACGCCGGAGGCGGGGTGAGGCGGGGCGAGCTGGGTAGTGAAGCGCGGCGGGCTGGGGCAGGGAGGCGCGGAGAGGCTCGATGGCCTCGTTGCGACCTCGTTGCGCCGTCCAGTGGGCGTCAGCATTAGCTAAAGCGCTCCATATCCGACAGTTTTTGCCCACTGCCCACTGCCCACTGCCCACTGCCCACTGCCCACTGCCCACTGCCCACTGCCCACTGCCCACTGCCCACTGCCCACTGCCCACTGCCCACTGCCCACTGCCCACTGCCCACTGCCCACTGCCCGCTGCCCGCTGCCCGCTGCCCGCTGCCCGCTGCTCGCTGCCCGCTGCCCGCTGCCCACTGCTCGCGACCAGCCGCCCACCGCCCCCGCTCGGGCCCGCTCAGATGCCAGCGGGCGTCGCCGACGGCCAGCGGGCGGTTGTCAGTTGACGTAGGGCCAGCCGGCGCTGTCGTATCCGAGGAGGTTGATGCCCAGCTTCGGGTCACCGGCGGCGTCGTAGTAGTGGTAGAAGAGCACGTCGCCGTCCACATCCGAGAGGACCGCCTGGTGGCCGGGCCCGTGGATCGCGTCGTGGGAGGCGAGGATCTCGGTGCCGCCGCCGGCGGTGAGCGCGGTCCCGGAGCGGTCGTAGTACGGGCCGGTGACGGAGGAGGAGCGGCCGACCATCACCCGGTAGGTGCTGTCGGCACCCCGGCAGCACAGGTCGAAGGATGCGAAGAGGTAGTACCAGCCGTTGGCGCGGTGGATCGACGGGGCTTCGATCGCGCCGCCGCCGCGGGAGGCGAGCGTGTGCAGCTCGCTGCCGGAGCGCAGGCCCGTGGTCGGGTCCAGGCGGATCATGCGGATGCCGTCCCAGAAGGATCCGAAGGCGAGCCACCAGGTGCCGGAGTCGTCGATGACCAGCGCCGGGTCGATCGCGTTGAAGTCGTCCGAGGTGGAGGACTCGACGACGAGGCCGCCATGGGTCCAGGTGCCGGGTTCGCCGCTGGGGCTGGTGGCGGTGAAGATCGCCGAACGGTTCGAGCCGAAGGTCGAGGCCGAGTACCAGAGGCGGTAGACGCCGTCCGCCCAGTGGATGTCGGGCGCCCACAGGTTGGTGTCGCCGCCGGTGTAGGGGTCGGCCCATGGGGTGCCGTTCGGGAAGGCGGCGCCGACGTCGCTCCAGGTGACCCGGTCGGTGGAGGTCTTCAGCGCGACGCCTGCTCCGGTGTGCGGCATGAGGTAGGTGCCGTCGGCGCGGCGGATGATCTCCGGGTCGTGCACGGTGAGGTCGCCGGAGACCGCGCCGGGGCCGGGATAGGCGGCGTTCGCCGCCGGTGTGCCGAGGGCGCCGACGACGGGGCCGCCGACCAGGGCGGCCGCGATGCCGGTCATCACCGTGCGGCGACCCGGCAGCTCGAGCGGCTCCGCAGGGGCGGGTTGATCAGCGGCAGGTTGATCAGCGGCAGGTTGATCAGGGGCGGGCTGATCTGGGGCGGTGGAGAGATCCGCGGGGGCGGAGAGGTCGGGGGCTCCCGGATCGTCGTCGGCGGTGGAGCGAGACAGGGGACTGTGCATGGTTCCTCCTCGTCGAGGTGCGCGCGGCAGGTCCGCGCCGAGCCAGCATTACAGCGTTGAAAAGCGAGGGCAAGAGTTCGGTTCCCATGGCGTGTCGATCGAGTGCGGAAGGTATGCGCGCGAGGATCTCGATGCCGTTGCCGCGCCGCTGCGCCGCCGCCGTGCCGTCGCCACGCCGCCGCCGCGCCGGCGCCGCGACGTCATCACGGGAGTATCACGGAGGCGTCACGGAACGGTGTCGAAGCGCGAGTTAAAGTCATCGACCCTGTGGGCCAGGTCTCAAAGAGTGGTCGAGATGGCCACTTCTGGTCGGGGCGACCCTAATGTTTTCGCACCTGTAAAGGTTCCCGTGACTTTAACTGGAGGTGATCGTTCATGGACGCTCAGGTCGCGCTCGCCGTCTCGACGGTCATCTTCGCCCTGCGCCCGCATCCGCAGACCCGTCGGCCCGTTCTGTGGCTGCCGCTCGTTCGCCGCATTCGTGCTCCTCACCAGGGGTTATGGGCGCTTCCGGGTGGCCCCCTGGCGGCTGATGAGGGACTTGCGGCGTCCGCTGCGCGGAACCTCCGCGAGACCACGAAGCTGACGCCGCAGTACCTCGAGCAGCTCTACGCCTTCGGCGGCCTCGATCGCACCGGCGACGACGCTCGCACCGGCGACGACGCCCGTACCGGCGACGACGCTCGCACCAGCGACGATGCCCGCACCAGCGGTGATGCCCCTACGGGCGAGGGCGCGGTTCCCGCCGGGCATCCCGCCGGGCGCCCCGCCGCTGCTCCGCATGCCATCGAGCGGACCGTCTCGGTCGTCTACTGGGCGCTCGTGCGCCAGGCCGAGGCCGATGCGGGCGAGGCCGGCGTGAACGTCCGCTGGTTCGTCGCCGACGAGCTGCCTGAGCTCGCCTTCGATCATTCGCTCATCGTCGAGTACGCCCTGTGGCGCCTGCGCAACAAGGTCGAGTACTCCCGCATCGCCGCGGCGTTCCTGGGGGAGACCTTCACCTTCGCGGAGCTGCGCGGCGTCCACGAGGCCGTGCTCCAGCGCACCCTCGATCCTGCGAACTTCCGGCGTCAGATGGAGTCCTCCGGCCGCCTCGTGGCCACGGACGCCTTCCGCACCGGGGGCCGGCATCGACCGGCCCGGCTGTACCGGCATGACACCTCGATCCATCTCGCGGACAACGGACCCCTCACGGGACTGTGACCCGAGGCGGCGATCCCGGCCGTCGGCCGACCCACCGCCTGATCCCTCGATCACCACGGAGATCCCCATGACCACCACCACGACTGCGACCGGCGCGACGGCGATCGGCCTGACCGGCCTGACCGCGTCCGTCGACCTGACGATCCGCGACATCTCGGCGGGCGCCGCCGCCGGCAGCACCTGCTCGACGGAGCTGCTGGACGCCCCCTGGGACGTCGACGCCCGCGATCCCGGGTACGGGCCGGGCGCCTCGATGGCGGATCCGGTGCCGGCGGACGCTCCCCGTCAGCGGGAGATCCCGCAGGTGTACCGCGAGGCGAGCAGCGAGGAGCTGGATCGTCGGATCCGGGCGGCGAAGGCGGAGCTCGGCGACCGCGTCGTCGTGCTCGGGCACTTCTACCAGCGCGACGAGGTCGTGCAGTACGCCGACTACGTGGGCGACTCCTTCCAGCTGGCGACCGCCGCGAAGGCCCGCACCGAGGCCGAGGCGATCATCTTCTGCGGCGTGCACTTCATGGCGGAGACCGCGGACCTGCTGTCGGCGCCCGAGCAGGCCGTGATCCTCCCGAACCTCGCGGCCGGCTGCTCGATGGCCGATATGGCCGACCTCGACCAGGTCGAGGAGTGCTGGGAGCAGCTCATGGAGGTCTACGAGGACGAGCTCGACGCCGCCGACGGCGACACCCGGGCCCCGATCATCCCCGTCACGTACATGAACTCCTCGGCCGCGCTGAAGGGCTTCGTCGGCCGCCATGGCGGGATCGTGTGCACCTCGTCGAACGCGTCGACGGTGCTCGAGTGGGCCTTCGAGCGGGGCCGTCGCGTGCTGTTCTTCCCCGATCAGCATCTCGGCCGCAACACGGCGAAGGCCATGGGCATCGGCCTCGACCGGATGCCGATGTGGAACCCGCGCCAGCCTCTCGGCGGCAACGACGAGCAGGGCCTGCTGGAGGCGGAGGTCGTGCTGTGGCACGGCTTCTGCTCGGTCCACAAGCGCTTCACTGTCGACCAGATCGCGAAGGCGCGCGACGAGCATCCGGGGGTGCGCGTGATCGTGCATCCCGAGTGCCCCATGCCCGTGGTCGACGCGGCCGACGAGTCCGGCTCGACGGACTACATCCGCAAGGCCATCGAGAACGCGACGGAGCCGACGACCTTCGCGATCGGCACCGAGATCAACCTGGTCCAGCGCCTCGCCGCGCAGCATCCCGAGCACACGATCTTCTGCCTCGACCCGGTCGTCTGCCCCTGCTCGACGATGTACCGCATCCACCCGGGATACCTGGCGTGGGCGCTCGAGTCGCTGCTCGCCGGCGAGGTCATCAACCGCATCACGGTCTCCGACGACGTCGCGGTCCCCGCGCGCACCGCCCTCGAGCGGATGCTCGCGGCCAAGCCCGCGCCGCGCCCCCTGCCGGGCGAGGCGCCGACGACCGGCGCGTCGACGGCCGGTGCGCCGACGGAGGAGTCGACGACCGGTGCGCTGACGGAGGAGCCGGCGGCCGCGGCCGCCGCCGAGGGCGTCACCCGGGAGGGCTGAGCATGCGCGCCGATCTGCTGATCATCGGCTCGGGCATCGCCGGGCTGACGGCGGCGCTGCGCGCCTCCCGCGAGGCGGGCGTGCTGCTGGTGACCAAGGGCGAGCTCGCCGACGGCTCCACCCGCCACGCCCAGGGCGGCATCGCCGGGGCGATCGACCCCGCCGACAGCCCCGCCGCGCACGTCGCCGACACCCTCGCCGCCGGCGCGGGGCTGTGTGACGAGGAGGCGGTGCGGGTCCTCTGCGAGGAGGGCCCCGATGCGATCCGCGCGCTCGTCGGCCTCGGCGTCGGCTTCGACCGCGCCGACGGACGGGCGGCGTTCGACGGCGTTCCGTCGGCCGACGCCGCCTCGTCGGACGACGCCGCGTCGTCGGCCGACGGACGGGCCGGCGCCGACGAGGCGCAGCCCTATGCGCTGTGCCTGGAGGGTGCTCATTCGCGTCCGCGGATCCTGCATGCGGGCGGCGACGCCACGGGGCTCGCGATCGAGACGGCCCTGGTCGCCGCCGTGCGCGAGGCCGAGGCGGCGGGGCGGATCTCCGTCATGGAGCATGCCGCGCTGCTGGACCTGCTGGTGGTCGAGGGGCGGGTGCGGGGTGCCGCCCTGCTCGCGGCCGACGGGACGCGTCTCGAGGCGCGTGCCCGCGCGGTGCTGCTGGCGACCGGCGGTGCCGGCCAGCTCTTCGCGCACACCACGAACCCCGCGGTCGCCACGGGCGACGGCACCGCCGCCGCCTGGCGCGCCGGGGCCGCCCTCGAGGACCTCGAGTTCTTCCAGTTCCATCCGACGGCGCTGGTCGAAGGCTCCTTCCTGGTCTCGGAGGCCGTTCGCGGAGAAGGAGCGCTGCTGCTCGACGAGCAGGGCCGACGCTTCATGCCGGCGGTCGACGAGCGCGCCGAGCTCGCTCCCCGCGATGTCGTCGCCCGGGCGATCGCCCGCGTGATGGCGGACCAGGACGGGCGCCCGGTGCTGCTGGACGCCACCGCGATCGGCGCCGAGCGCCTCGCCGCCCGCTTCCCGACGATCGATGCGGCCGTCCGCGCCGCCGGGATCGACTGGTCGGCCGTGCCGGTGCCGGTGACCCCGGCGGCGCACTACTGGATGGGCGGGATCCGCACCGACCTCGCCGGACGCACCACCCTGCCCGGCCTCTACGCCGCGGGGGAGTGCGCCCGCACCGGGGTCCATGGCGCGAACCGCCTGGCCTCGAACTCGCTGCTCGAGGGCGCCGTCTTCGGGGCGCGCGCGGCCGACGCCGTGCTCGCTCAGCTCGCGGGCCCGTCCTCGCGCACGACGACGACCGCCTCGCTGGCCGCCGTCTCGGCCGATGCGGCGGCCGGCGTCGCACCGGCCGACGCCACGACGGCGGCGGACTCGTCGGCCGCCGACGCCGCCCGACCCGACGCCGCCCGCTCCGACGACGCCGCCCTCCCTGCCGGCTCTGTCGACGCCGCCCCGCCGACGCCCGGCGGCGCGGAGGAGTGGACCCGGTCCGACCTCCAGGAGCTCATGTGGGAGCAGGTCGGGCTGCTGCGCACGGGCGATGAGCTCGACGCGGCCGCCGAGCGCCTCGCCGGCTGGCGGGTCCCGGACCCCGCGACGATCACGACGCTCGCGCAGCTCGAGGACCGCAACCTGCTCGACCTCGCCCGTCTGACCACCGCGCATGCGCTCGCGCGGCCGCTGTCCGTCGGCGCCCACCACCGTCTCGACGCCCCCTCGGAGGCCCTCGCATGCTGAACCCCGTCGTCCCGCCGCTCTCGCGCGCGCAGATCGATCCCGTCGTCGCCGCGGCCCTCGCCGAGGACGCCCCCTGGGGCGACCTCACCGGTCAGGTCTTCCTTCCGGCCGACGCCACGGCGACCGCCCGGCTGACCGCCCGCGAGGACGGCGTCCTCGCCGGCATCGACGTGCTCACGGCGGCCTTCCGCCTCACCGATCCCGCCGTCGAGGTCACCGCGCTCGTCGCCGACGGCGAGGCCTTCCGCGCGGGCGACGTGCTGGCCCGCGTCGCCGGCCCCGCCCGCGCGGTCGTCCAGGCCGAGCGCATCGCCCTGAACCTCGTCCAGCGGCTCTCGGGGATCGCGACGCTCACCCGCGCGTTCGTCGAGGCCGTCGAGGGCACCGGCGTCCGCATCGCCGACACCCGCAAGACCACGCCCGGTCTGCGCGCCCTCGAGCGCCATGCCGTGCGCTGCGGCGGCGGCAGCAACCACCGCTTCTCGCTGTCCGACGGGGTGATGGCGAAGGACAACCATCTCGCCGTGCTCCGCCAGCAGGGCATCGACCTCACCGAGGCGATCCGCGGCGCCCGCGCGCAGCTCGGGCACATGACCCGGCTCGAGGTCGAGGTCGACCGCATCGACCAGATCGAGCCCGTGATCGCCGGCGGCGTCGACGTGATCATGCTCGACAACTTCTCCCTCGAGGACCTCGAGCGGGGCGTCGCGATCGTCGCCGGCCGCGCGATCGTCGAGGCCAGCGGCACCGTCACCCTGGACACCGTCGGCGCCGTCGCCCGCACCGGCGTCGACGTCGTCTCCTCGGGCGCCCTCACCCATTCGGTGCGGAGCCTCGACCTGGGCCTCGACATGGACATCGAGGCCGCGTGACGACCCGCGCGACGACCCGCGCGGCGACCCGCGCGGCGACGGGCCGACGGGCGGTCGCCCGGTGATCTACCTCGACTCCGCCGCCACCTCGCCGGTGCGCCGCGAGGCGCTCGAAGCGGCCTGGCCGTACCTGACCGGGTCCTTCGGCAATCCCTCGAGCCATCACGCGGTCGGGGAGGAGGCCGCGCGCGGCCTCGCCGACGCCCGTCGGCGGATCGCGGCGGTGCTCGGCGCACGGCGCAGCGATATCGTCATCACGGCGGGCGGCACCGAGGGCGCGAACCTGGCGATCAAGGGCCTCGCCCTGGCGACCCCGCGCGGGAAGCACCTGGTCACCTCGCCGACGGAGCACGAGGCGGTGCTCGAGAGCATCGCCTTCCTCGAACGCGTCCACGGTTTCGAGGTCTCCTTCGTCGATCCCGGGGCCGACGGCGTCGTGACGCCCGCGGCGCTGCGGGCCGTGCTACGGGAGGACACGACCCTGGTCTCCCTCGCCTACGCGAACAATGAGATCGGCGCGGTCGCGGACATCCCCGCCCTGGCCGACGCCGCCCACGAGGTCGGCGCTCTGTTCCACACCGACGCCGTCCAGGCCGCCGGCTGGCTGGACCTGCGGGGCCTCGGCGTCGACGCGCTGACGCTCTCGGGCCACAAGGTCGGCGCGCCCAAGGGCGTCGGCGCCGCGATGATCCGCGGACGCCTGCCCCTCGAGCCCCTCGTCCACGGCGGAGGCCAGGAGGGCGGGCGCCGCTCCGGCACCGAGAACGTCGCCTTCGCGGTCGCGCTCGCCGTCGCCCTCGAGCTCGCCGAGTCGGAGCGCGAGGCCCGGGTCGCCGCGACCACGCCGCTGCGCGACGAGCTCATCGCCCGTGTGCTCGCGGCCCGACCGGGCACGCTCCTGACCGGGCCGCATCCGACGAGCATGCCGGGCCCGTCGGTCGAGCCGGGCCCGTCGGCCGGACCGGCGCCGACGGCCGGACCGGCGCCGACGGGCGCACCGGCGTCGGCCGCGGGACCGGACCGGCGGCTGCCGGGGCATGCCTCCTTCTGCTTCCCCGGGGTCAGCGGCGAGTCGATCCTGCTGGACCTCGCCGAGCGCGGCGTCGTCGCCTCGAGCGGATCCGCCTGCGCGGCGGGCAGCGACGAGCCCAGCCACGTGCTCACCGCGATCGGGATCGAGCGGGAGCTCGCGCAGACCGCGGTGCGCCTCACCCTCGGCCACGGGATCGACGCCGCCGCGATCGACGCCGCCGCCCGCGTCGCAGAGCAGGTGCTCGCGGCGCGGTGACCGGCGCGGGGGACGCGGGGGACTCGCAGGGCGGTGACCGGTGCGCGGGTCGTGGGGCCCACAGGGCTGTGACCGGGGCGCGGAGCGGTCCGCGGGACAGCGCGCGCATGGCCTGCGCACAGCCCCGGCACAGCGGTGACGTGAGCCGCGCCGCGTTCCACCATCGCCGCGCTGCGTGATCTGTGTCACAAGCTGAGATGAAGTGCCAGGGTGACGGTTAACGAGAGGTGAACGCGGCTCCAACGGGTATCTCCGACCCCCCTCGGGACTGCAGACTTGCAGCATGACAGGCGAGCTCGTCATCCTGCTGCTGCTGATCGTCACCGCGGTGGCCTTCGACTTCACCAACGGATTCCACGACACCGGCAACGCGATGGCGACATCCATCGCCACCAAGGCGCTGAGACCCAAGGCCGCGGTCACCCTCGCGGCGATCATGAACCTCATCGGGGCGTTCCTGTCCGTCGAGGTCGCGATCACGGTCACCACCTCGGTGCTGCGCATCCAGGACACCGACTCAGGAGCCCTGATCTCCGGGCTCGACGGCGCGACCGCCATGTCGATCGTCTTCGCGGGACTCGTCGGCGGCATCATCTGGAACCTCGCGACCTGGCTGTTCGGCCTCCCGTCGAGCTCCAGCCACGCCCTGTTCGGCGGTCTCGTCGGCGCCGGCCTCGCCGCCATGGGCACTCTCGGGATCAACTGGAGCGGCCTGCTCGCCAAGGTCATCATCCCCGCGCTGCTCTCGCCGTTCATCGCCTGCGCGGTCGCCGCCTGCGGATCCTGGCTCGTGTTCCGGGTGACCCGCGGCATCCGCGAGAAGGAGCGCGACAAGGGCTTCCGCGTCGGCCAGATCGCCACCGCCTCGCTCGTCTCCCTCGCCCACGGCACCGGCGATGCGCAGAAGACGATGGGCGTCATCGCCCTCGGCCTCATCGCCCACGGCTCGCTGACCACCGGCGACATCGAGGCAAACGGCCTGCCCGCCTGGATCATCCTGCTGTGCGGCGGCGCGATCGCCCTGGGCACCTACCTCGGCGGCTGGCGCATCATCCGCACCCTCGGCAAGGGCATCACCGACCTCAACGCCCCGCAGGGCTTCGCGGCCGACGCCTCCTCCGCCGCCATCATCCTCACCTCCAGCCATATGGGCATGGCCCTGTCGACGACGCACGTCGCGACCGGCTCGATCGTCGGCTCCGGCGTCGGCCGCCCCGGCGGCGTCGTCCGCTGGGCCACAGCCCGCCGCATGGTCAGCGGCTGGCTGCTGACCCTCCCCGCCGCCGCGATCATGGGCGCCGCCGTCTACGGGATCGGCCACCTCGTCGGCGGCGTCGCCGGCGCGATCGTCGAGTTCGCGATCCTGGTCGCGCTCGCCGGCTACATGTACTACCGCTCGACCCTCCAGAAGGTCGACCACACCAACGTCACCGACGAATGGGACGGGACCGAGGGCGAGACGGAGCCCGAGAGCGAGAGCGAGACCCGGGCCCTGGCTGGGGTCCGGACCGGCACCGCAGGCGCCGAGGAGAGCACCGAGGGAAGCGCCCTGGGAGGCATCGCCGAGGGCGCCGCGGCGCTCGCCGCGGAGCTCACCGCGGAGCGCGTCCGCGCCGCCGAGCGGGCCGCCGCCGTCCCCGCCGCCGTCCCTGCCGCCGCTGAACGGGCCGCCGCCGTCTCCGCGGCTGTTCCTGCGACGGTTCCTGCGGAGCTCGCCGCTGCCGGCGCACTCCCGGTCCCGGCGCCGCTCACGCGGCTCGACGCACCCGTCGAGCTCGCCGTCGCCGGCCGCGCCGGCAGGACGGAGGCCTGAGATGATCGACCTCGCCTCGATCCTCGCCGGGAGCCTGCGCGTCCTCGTCGTCGGCCTGCTGCTCGGCGCGGGACTGCCGCTGCTGTTCGGCGTCGGCCTGCGACTGCGCGCCAAGGGCGAGAGCGTCGCCGTGGCCCGCTGGGGCTCCTGGGCGGTCTTCGGCGCCATCGCGCTCGTCGTCCTGTACGCGCTGATGTTCATCACCGCGAAGAGCCTCCAGCACTACCTCGGGATCACGCTCCCGTTCTGACCGCCCGGACGCCCGTCGGCCCCGTCTGCGCCGAACCCGCTCGACCGCGCCGAACCCGTCCGTCGGCCCCGTCTGCGCCGAACCCGCCTGCGAGACACCGCCCGCGCCGTAGACTCCATGAGCGTGGCAGATGAAACCCCTGGTGGGACCCCCGACACCGACGTCGTGCGCCGCGCCGTCATCCTCGCGCGCGGCCTCGGGACGCGCATGCGCCGCACCGACGACGACGCCGAGCTCGACGAGGCGCAGGCGCGCGTCGCCTCCAGCGGCGTGAAGGCCCTGATCGACGTCGGGCGCCCCTTCCTCGACTTCGTGCTCTCCGCGCTCGCCGATGCCGGCATCACCGAGGTCTGCCTCGTCGTCGGCCCCGAGCACAAGGTGCTGCGCGAGTACGCCGCCTCCCGCACCGGCGGACGGGTCCGCGTCACCACCGCGATCCAGGAGGAGCCGCGGGGCACCGCCGACGCCGTCGTCGCCGCCCGCGACTTCGCCGGCGAGGAGCGCTTCATCGTGCTGAACTCGGACAACTACTATCCGGCCGAGGCCCTGCGTGCGCTCGTCGCGGCCGACGGCGCCGCCCTCGTCGGCTTCGACCGCACCGCCCTGATCGAGCGCTCCAACATCCCCGCCGAGCGGATCCGCGCCTTCGCGCTCGTCGCGGCCGACGACGACAGCTGGCTCTGCAACATCGTCGAGAAGCCCGACGAGGACACCTTCCGCACCCTCGGCGACGCCCCCGTCTCGATGAACGCCTGGCTGTTCACCGCCTCGATCTTCGACGCCTGCGCGCGCATCGAGCCGTCGGTGCGCGGGGAGCTCGAGCTCGTCGACGCCGTCCGCCTGCTCCTCAGCGAGGGCGAGGACTTCGAGGTCGTGCCCGCCGCCGTCGGCGTCCTGGACATGTCCTCCCGCGGCGACGTCGCCGCCGTCCAGCGGGCCCTCACCGGGATCGAGGCGACGCTGTGAGCGCCGACGGGCGGACGGGGGCCGTCGGGCGGACGCGGGCCGACGGGCGGGCCGGGGCCGACGGGCGGACGGGGGCCGACGGGCCGGCCGGGGCCGTCGGGCGGACGCGGGCGATCGTCGACGCGCTGGACCGCGAGGCCCGGGACCCCACGCATGCCGACTTCACCTCCCCGCGGACCGTGCGCTGGTTCGTCCCCGGGCGCATCGAGGTCCTCGGCAAGCACACCGACTACGCGGGAGGGCGCTCGCTGCTCGCCGCGGTCGACGTCGGGCTGACCCTCCGCGGCGTCGGCCGTGCCGACCGCGTCCTCGAGATCCGATCCGACGACGCCGCCGACATCGTCACCATGGACCTCGACTCCCCGCAGCGACCCGCCGAGACCGGCGGAGGGCACTGGGGCGGATACGTCCGCACCGTCGTCGAGCGCCTCGAGGCGAACTTCCGCGGACGCCTCCGCGGCGCCGAGATCACCATCGCCTCGACGCTCCCGCTCGCCGCCGGCATGTCCAGCTCCTCCGCGCTCGTCACGGGCCTCGCCCTCGTCCTGCTGGACCTCGCCGCCGTCGCCGACGAGGAGCCCTTCCGCTCCGCCATCGCCGACGACGAGCAGCTCGCCGAATACCTCGGCTGCGTCGAGAACGGCCAGACCTACGGGATCCTCGAGGGCCGCCGCGGCGTCGGCACCTTCGGCGGCAGCGAGGACCACACGGCCATGCTCTGCGGCGTCCCCGACGCGCTCGTCCAGTACTCCTTCGCCCCGGTGCGCGCCGAGCGCGTCGTGCCCTTCCCCGCGGACCTCGCGCTCGTCGTCGCCGTCAGCGGCGTCGACGCCGAGAAGACCGGTGCCGCCCTCGAGCGCTACAACCGCGCCTCCCTCGCGGTCCGCGAGATCCTCGCCCGCTGGAACGAGGCCGGCGACCGCGACGACCCCACCCTCGCGTCCGCCGTCGCCACCGGACCCGCCGCCATCGACCGGCTCCGACGCCTCGCGGCCGACGATGCAGGCCTCGCCGCTGGCGATGCCGGTCTCTCCGCCCGTCTCACCCAGTTCCTCGACGAGTCCGAGCGCATCGTCCCCGCCGCCGCGATCGCCCTCGAGGACGGCGACCTCGACGAGCTCGGACGCCTCGTCGACGAGTCCCAGCACGGCGCCGAGGAGGGCCTGCGCAACCAGACCCCCGAGACCATCGCCCTCCAGCGCCTCGCCCGCGAGCTCGGCGCCCACGCCGCCAGCAGCTTCGGCGCCGGCTTCGGCGGCAGCGTCTGGGCCCTCGTCGATGCGGGTGCGGGTGCGGGTGCGGGGGCGGGTGCGGGGGCGAGTGCTGGTGCGGAGGCGAGTGCTGGGGCTGGTGAGTGTGGCGCGGCGGGGGCGGAGGCCTTCGCCGCTCGCTGGCTCGCCGCCTACCGCGAGCAGTTCCCCGACGCCGGGGCGCGGGCCTCCACCCTGGTCACCCGCCCCGGCGGTCCCGCCCGACGCCTGCCCGAGCGGTAGACCGGGCGGTATATGCCGGGAGGCCGGCCGAGCGGTGCGCCGGGAGGTCGACCGGGCGGGTGGTCGCAGCGGTTCGAGTGCGGGCGGTCGCGCCGCCGGAGCGCGGGTGTTCGCGGTGCGCTGACGGGGCCTTCCCCGGGCTGGCCGCGCGGCATCGCTGTGCCACGATGAGCCCATGAGCTCGCCGATGCCGTCCCTGTCCTGGCCCGTCCCCGAGGCGCCGCTGCCGATCGCGCCGCTGCGCCCCGTGCTCGAGCGCCTCGCCTCGCTCGCCCTCACCCACCAGCGCGACGTCGCCCCCATCCCCGGTCTCGCCGAAGGGGAGGGCGAGTTCACGGCCGATCCGCCGCCCGTCCTCGAGCAGATCCTCGACGAGTTCGGCGGCATCCGCGTCGGCGACCGCGACCACCTCAGCCTCGTCGTCGACGAGCGCACCGACGTCGGCCCCTACACGCTCCTCGGCGCCCCCACCAGCTTCTACCCCCTGCACGAGGGGGAGGACGTCGCCGTGATCCTCGCGATCCTCCCCGACGGCACCGCGGGCGCCGTCTACGGCATCGGCGAGGACCTCGCACTCCGCCTCGTCGCCACGGATCTCGGCGCCTACCTCGAGCGCTTCGCCGACGCTCTCGCCTCCGCCCTCGATCGCCTCGACGCCCTCGAGCACGAGGCCGACCTCGCCGCGCGGCGCGGGACCGGTGGTGGTGCTGGATCGGGTGCTGCTTCGGGTGCGGGTGCTGTTTCTGGCGCTGGTTCGGGTGCTGGTGCGAGCGACGGCGTCGACCTCGACAGCGACGAGTCGCGCGCCGAGGAGCTCGAGCGGCTCCTCGTCGAGAACCTCTACGCGACGGTGCTCGGCATCGGCGAGGACGATGAGGAGGGCGACGCGGATGAGGACGTGGATGCGGGCGAAGACCTGGTCGAGACCGGTGTCGTGGCCGGAGCCGAGGCAGGCGAGGACCTCGTCGAGGTCCCGGTCGTGCCGCTCGCCGATTTCCTGAGCGCATCCGCGGGGAGCGTGGACCTGCCGGAAGGCACGATCGGCGTCGCCGACCTGCGCGAGGCACCTGTCGACGCCTTCACCTCGGTGATCGACGCGGAGCTGCCCGGCGACCCCCTGGACTGGCATGTCGAGTGGCGCGAGGGCGGCCGCGTCGTCGCCATCGTCGCTGGCTGACACGGCGGAGTCGGCTGGGGCGGCTGCCCTGCTGGGGGTGGCCGGCCTGCTGGGGTAGCCGGCCTGCTGGGGTGGCGGCCCTGCGGCAGTCGTGGCCAAGTGGGCAGAAGTGCTCGGAAATGGAGCGCTTCAGCTACTGCTGAGGGACACTGCTCGCCTTGGCTGCAGCCAGGGGACGCTGGGCGTGCCCAAAGTGAGCCGTGGGCGGGCCGTGGGCGGTCGAGTGGCCGGTAGTGCTCGGAAATGGAGCGCTTCAGCTACTGCTGAGGGACACTGCGCGCCTTGGCTGCAGCTGAGGGACACTAGCCCGCGCTAGATGCAGCTGAGGGACGCTCCGCGAAGCTTCCCTGCCTCGGGACTGCGAGGCTTCGGTACCCGATGACAGGTCTACCCTGGGACGCACCCCATCCCCATTCCGCGCCGAGCCACGGCGCAGGGGCATACCCGGAGGTCATCATGTCCACGTCCGCTTCCCGTGCTCCCGAGCCGGTGCTGTTCCTCGTTCCCGCTGCCGGCGGCGCGGAGGGCGCAGCAGGCGGGATCGCGCGCGCGGCGGATAGCCCGGGAGGTACCGGGGAGACGCCTCAGCCGCCTTACGTCCAGGCGGATCCGTCGGCCGCGCAGCTGCTGGTCACGGACCTGGCGGCGACGCGCGGGGACGGGATCTTCGAGACCGTGGGCGTGTTCGACGGCGTGGCCGTGAACCTGCGGCCGCATCTCGAGCGGCTCGCGCGCAGCGCACGGATGCTCGAGCTTCCGGAGCCGGATCTCGAGGTCATGGCCGACGCGTTCGCCGCTGCGGTGGATGCCGCGATGGCTGATCCTGCGGTGGCCGCGCATCCGGCGGTCCCGGACCTGACCGTCCGCATCATCGTGACGCGCGGGGTCGAGGGGACGGGCGTCCCGACCTGCTGGATCCATGCGAAGCAGGCCGACGACTACTCGGCCGCGCAGCAGGGCATCCGCGTGGACACCCTCGACCGCGGGATCCCCACGACCGCGCCGGAGACCAGCCCGTGGCTGCTGGCCGGGGCGAAGTCCCTGTCGTATGCGATCAACATGGCGGCGACCCGCGAGGCGCATCGGCGCGGGGTCGACGACGTCCTGTTCGTCGCGAGCGACGGCTACTGCCTCGAGGGTCCGACGTCGACGCTGCTCATCCGCAAGGACGGCGAGTACCTGACCACGCCGGTCGATGCGGGTGTGCTGCCGGGCACGAGCCTGGGGTCGATCGCCGTGTTCGTCCGGGGCGAGGGCGGGGTGCTGCGGGAGCAGCTGCTGACCGTCGCCGACGTCGCTGCGGCCGACGCCGCCTGGCTGCTGTCGTCCGTGCGCCTGGCTGCGCCGATCACGCACCTGGACGGGAAGGAGTTGCCCGTGGATCGCGAGACGACGGAGCGGTTCCAGCTGGTCCTGCGCGGAAAGGCCTGATCAGCCGCCCGCCCGCGCGGTCCTCGCTCAGACTCCCGCGAGGATCGCGCGGGCGAGCTCGTCGTCGAGGATGGCGGTGCGGATGGCGCCGCTGCGGAGCACGCCGGCGACGCCAGGGGCCTTCTCGGCGCCGGCGGCGACGCCCACGACCTCGGGGATCCGCAGGAGCTCGGAGAAGGTGACGGCGAGGACGCGCTGGTCCGTCGGCGCTCCGAGCGGGACGCCCGTGGCGTCGACGAAGCGTCCGCAGACGTCGCCGACGGGATGCTGCGCGGTGAAGGCGGCGCGCTCGTCGTCGTCGAGCTTCATCAGGCGCAGGACGTGCGGGGAGGAGTGCACGCCGAGCGAGCCGATGCCGACGACGGCGAGGTCCACGCGGGCGGCGTCGGCGAGGAGCGAGCCGATGCTGGATTCGGCGCGGAGGGTCGACACGGCGGTCGCGGACTCGAGGACGGCGGGGGCGTAGAGGGTCTCGGGGCGGGAGCCGAGGCGGGAGGCGAGGGTGCGCAGGACGGACTCCCCGTCGGCGAGCTCGTCGAGCGCGCTGTGCCCGCCGACCAGCGGCAGCACCCGCGGGGCGGGGCGCAGGTGGAGCGTCGGGAGCTCGGCCACGATGCTCTGCACGGTCTGGCCCCAGGAGATGCCGACGGAGGAGACCTGCGTGGCGCGCTCGGCGATCACCGCTGCGCCCTCGCGGGCGACGGCCGCGGTCCCGCTGGTGCGCGGGGCGGAGACGACGTGCGCCTCCCGCAGCCCGAAGGCGGCGCGGAGCGCGCCCTCGAGGGCCTCGTCGCGGCGGGGCGGCCCGTCGGGGTCGTGGATCGAGATCTCGACGATCCCGCGGTCGCGGGCCTGCGTGAGGATCCGGGAGATGTTCGAGCGGGACAGTCCGAGGTCCTGGGCGACCTCCGTCTGCGAGCGGCCCTGCTCGTAGTACAGGCGGGCGGTCCGGACGATGACGGCGGTGTCGCGCGGGGCGGGCATGGAGGCTCCTGGGATCAGCGGCTCGGCGGGGCGGGGATCCGGACCAGCGTACGAGGCGAGGGACCGACGGGCGCGGAGGAGGCACGGGACGAGCCGTCGGCGGAGGAGTCGACGTGACAGAATCGAGCGGACGACCAGGAGGCTCCATGACCAGTCAGCGACGACCCGGCGACCCCGAGCGCGAGCCCCACCGCGAGCGCGAGCCCCACCGCGAGCGCGAGCCCCACCGCGAGCGCGAGCCCCACCGCGAGCGCGAGCCCCACCGCGAGCGCGAGCCCCACGACGAGCGCGAGCCCCACGACGAGTACGGGGCCCGCGACGAGCATGGCGAGCGCGACGAGCAGCTCGACGTGCTGCTCGCCGTCGCACGGCTGGACGTCGGCGACGACGAGGATGCGCTGCGGTCCCTGGCGGGTCGTCTGCTGGACGCCGGTGCCGTCGCCGTCGAGTTCCCGGAGGCGCTGCGTCGCCGCGAGGCCACCTATCCGACGGGCCTGCCGACCCCGGTCCCCACCGCCATCCCGCATGCGGATCCTGAGCATGTGGTGACGCCGGGCCTCGTGATCGCGACCCTCGCCCGGCCCGTCGCCTTCGGCGAGATGGGCGGATCGGGCAGCACCGTCGACGTCGAGCTGATCGCGATGCCCCTGCTCACCGACGTGCGGGCGCATCTGCGCGCTCTGCAGGCGCTGATGGGCCTGCTGCGCGACGAGGCGGCAGTGCGGGATCTGCTGGAGGCGTCCGACGACGAGGAGCTCGCCCGTCGGGCCCGCGCCCGCCTGACCGCGCCAGGCGGCGGCGAGCCGGGCGGCGGCGAGTCTGGCGGCGACCTGTGAGCCCCACCGGCAGGACGCCCCGGGTCGCCGTGAAGGCGCTGATCGTGCGCGACGGCCAGGTGCTCATGAACCGTTCCCGCACGCCCGACGGCCAGTACCTGTTCGAGCCGCCCGGCGGCGGGCAGGAGCACGGCGAGGACCAGATCGCGGCGCTGGAGCGCGAGTGCCGCGAGGAGATCGGCGCCCGCGTCGAGGTCCACCAGCTGGCGTGCTTCTATGAGGTCATCACGCGTCGTCGGCTCCTCGACGGCGGCTCGATGCCGCTGTTCCACCAGGTCAACATCGCCTACTGGTGCGGTCTCGCGGAGGGGGAGGAGCCCGGCGAGGGCACCGATCCCGACCCGCGCCAGGACGGCACCGCCTGGCTGCCGATCGCTCGCCTCGCCGAGCACGACGTCCGCCCGCGCGAGCTCGCCGACTGGCTCGCAGCCGATCCGAGCTCCCGGCCCGTCTCCCTCGGCGCCGTGGCGGTCTGAGCCCCGCCGCTCCCGCCGCCCCGCCGTCCCCCCTCGTTCCGTTCCCACCCCTTCTCCCCACTCTCACCAGGAGCATCGATGATGAACGCCCCGACACCCGCGAACGACCCGACTCCCGCGACCCCCGCATCGGCATCCGCATCCGCCTCGGCCTCGGAGCCGCGCATCCCCTTCGCCGACGAGCGGTCGATCCCGCAGCTCGGCTTCGGCGTCTGGCAGGTGAGCAACGACGAGGCCGCGGACGTCGTCGTCACGGCGCTCGAGGCCGGCTACCGCCACATCGACACCGCCCGCGGCTACCGCAACGAGGAGGGCGTCGGCCGGGCGCTGCGGGCCGCCGGCCTCCCGCGCGACGAGGTCTTCGTGACCTCCAAGTGCCCCAACCAGGATCAGGGCCGCGACAACGCCTTGCGCTCCTTCGACGAGACCATGGCCGACCTCGGCCTCGACGTGCTCGACCTCTACCTCATCCACTGGCCGACGCCCGAGAAGGGCCTCGCCGCCGAGACCTGGCAGGCGTTCGTCGAGCTCCAGGAGCAGGGCCGTATCCGCTCGATCGGCGTCTCCAACTTCCGTCCCGAGGACCTCGCGCTCATCGAGGCCGAGACGGGCGTGCGCCCCGTCCTCAACCAGATCGAGCTGCACCCCTACTTCGCCCAGCCCGAGCTGCGCGCCCACCACGCGGAGCTCGGCATCGTCACCGAGTCCTGGTCGCCGCTGGGGCAGGGCGGCGGCGAGCTCGCCGACCCCGTCGTCACCGCGGTCGCCGAGGCCCATGGCGCGAGCCCTGCGCAGGTCCTCATCGCCTGGAACCTGGCGCTCGGGAACGTCGTGATCCCGAAGTCCGTCACGCCCGCGCGCATCGTCGAGAACCTCGCCGCCCGCGACCTCCGCCTGAGCGCCGACGAGGTCGCCCGCATCAGCGCCCTCCACCGCGGCCCCTCCGGCCGACAGGGCGGGGACCCCGGCTCCTTCGCGATCGCCCAGGGGGTCTGAGCCTCCGCTCCCGCATCTCCGGTGCGCCGGAGATGCGGGAGCGCCTCCGCGGTCGTACGCTCGGGGACTACGGGTCGAGGAGGATACGATGGCTGATCAGAGCGCAGACCGCTGGGATGACCGAGACGGTCGGGGCGGCCGTGATGGGCGCAGCCCCCAGGAGCGCGGCTTCTCCGGGCCCGACGGCGTGGAGAACGCCGACCGCATCCTCGAGCTCGAGCGGGAGGAGCGCCGCGACGCGGCGACCCGGGCGGACTTCGCCCCCGACTTCCCGCGCGATCTCGGCGAGGAGGACCTCGCCGCCGCCGAGCAGGGCAATCGCGACGGCGACGAGATGACGTCCGACGGGGACGACCCCTACGAGGCCGCCGAGCTGTCCGGCGACGCCGACGACGACACCGACGAGTACGCCGACCCCGACGCCTACGGCCGTCCCCGCCCGGGCTTCCGCATCGAGGACCCGAGCCGCCACGGCGAACGCCGCTGAGCGCCCCGGCGCGATCGCTCCGGCCCGACCGCCCCGGCACGATCGCTCCGGCGCGCGAGACGGGGTGCCCCGGCGGCTCCGCGGGGCCGCCTCAGAGCGGGATGCGGATGTAGGTGCGCTCGACGTACTCGTCGAGGCCCTCATGCGACCCCTCCCGGCCGAGGCCTGACTCCTTGACCCCGCCGAAGGGCGCCGCCGGGTCGGAGGCGACGCCGAGGTTGACGGCGACCATGCCGGACTCGATGCGTCCGGCCGCACGGGTCACCTCGCCGAGGTCCTCGCCGATCACGTAGCTCATCAGGCCGAACTCGGTGTCGTTCGCCGCGGCGATCATCTCCTCGACGTCGTCCATGACGATGATCGGCGCGACCGGCCCGAAGATCTCCTCGCGGTTCACGCGTGCGTCGCGGGGGACGTCGGCGAGCACCGTCGGCGCGTAGAAGAACCCGCCCGACGGCGTGCCCGGCGCCGCGCCGGAGGACCCGCCCGACGGCGTGCCCGCACCGTCGGCCGCGTCGCTCGCGCTGCTGTTCCCGTCGTCGGCCGCGCCGCCGATCGCGAGGCGCTCGCCGCCGACGAGGACCCGCGCCCCGCGCTCCACGGCGTCGGCGACGAGCTCCTCGACCTTCGCGACCGCGGCGTCGTCGATGAGCGGGCCGAGCGTCGTCGCCGGGTCGATCCCGGGGCCGACGACCAGCGCCCGCACCTCCTCCGCGAGGCGCGCCGTGAACTCCTCGGCGACGGAGGCGTGGACGTAGAAGCGGTTCGCGGCGGTGCAGGCCTCACCGTTGTTGCGGAACTTCGCGGGCAGGGCGGCGGCGACGGCGGTGTCGACGTCGGCCGAGGGCAGCACCAGGAAGGGCGCGTTCCCGCCCAGCTCCATCGACGCCTTCAGCACATGCTCGGAGGCCTGCGCGAGGAGGGTGCGTCCGACGGGCGTGGAG
This sequence comes from Brachybacterium netajii (SeqCode), assembly GCF_054114245.1. Classification (NCBI taxonomy): domain Bacteria; kingdom Bacillati; phylum Actinomycetota; class Actinomycetes; order Micrococcales; family Dermabacteraceae; genus Brachybacterium; species Brachybacterium netajii (SeqCode). The sequence goes on from NZ_JBSYXB010000005.1 coordinate 178,696, forward strand.
CCCGTGAAGGAGATCTTCCGCAGCCGCGGATCGGACGTCAGCGTCGTCGACAGCGTCGCCGAATCCGAGGTGACCACGCAGTTGACGACCCCGTCGGGAACCCCCGCGTCCCGCAGGATCTCCATGAGCAGCAGCGACGTCAGGGGCGTCGCCCCCGCCGGCTTGAGGACGACCGTGCAGCCGGCGGCCAGCGCCGGCGCGATCTTCCGCGTCCCCATCGACAGCGGGAAGTTCCACGGAGTGATCGCGAGCACCGGGCCGACGGGCCGCGCGACCGTGAGGATCGCATGGTCGGCCGCGGGCGCCCGACGCATCTCCCCGCCCAGCCGCACCGCCTCCTCGCTGAACCAGCGCAGGAACTCGGCCCCGTAGGCGACCTCGCCGTAGGCCTCTGCGAGGGGCTTGCCCATCTCGAGCGTCATCATCAGCGCGAGGTCGTCGGCCCGCTCCTGGGCGAGCTCGAAGGCGCGGCGGAGGATCTCCGAGCGCTCCCGCGGGAGCGTCGCCGCCCAGGCCTCCTGCGCGGCGACGGCGGCGTCGAGGGCGGCCCGTCCGACGGACGCCGCGTCGGCGTCGACCACCTGCACGAGCGTCCGGCCCGTGGCCGGGTCGATGACGTCGAAGGTCGGGGCGTCGGAGGCCGGCGTGTCGGAGGTCGTTGCGTCGGAGGCGCCGCCGACGAACGCGTCGCCGACGAACGCGCCGCCGACGAAGGAGCTGCGCGGGACGCGTCCGAGCAGGTCGGCGATGCGTTCCGGGGTGGCGGCGGGACGGGATGCGGCGGTCATGCGAAGCTCCTCGGGCAGGGTGCAGATCCGTCCCTCCATCCTGCGCCTCGGATCGGCGGGGCGCGAGCGGATCGGCGGAGCGCGAGCGGATCGGTGGAGAGCGAGCGGATCGGTGGAGCGCGAGCGGGGCGGCGGGGGTGCGGCTCCGTGGCTCCTCCGGAGCCCGTGGGTCCCGCGGCTCCGCGGCTCTCCTGCGATGCATGACCAGGATCTCGTCCCTGCGAGTGGTCGTCCGACGCGCGGAAGGGGCAAGATGGATCGGCCGCAGATGCAGCCGCACGCCGGTCTGCCGCTCGTCCTGGACAGGACGCGGCGGGACCCGACGGCACTGCTCTGAACCAGTCCATCAAGGAGCAGCAGTCCATGAAGAAGGTCCTCGTCGTCTGCGGAACGGGTGTCGCCACCTCCCAGATCGTCGCGAAGAACGTCCGCGAGCATCTGCTGCAGGAGGGCATCCAGGCATCGGTCACCCAGGCCCGCGTCATGGACTTCGCCCTCGACGGGAACGACCCCGCCGGTGCGAGCTGCGCCGCGGACTCCGACCTCGTCGTCGCCACCACTGACATCCCCGGGACCTGCACGGCCCCCGTCATCAAGGCGCTCCCGCTGCTGACCGGCTACGGCCAGGCCGAGTCCCTCGACGAGATCGCCGCCGCCCTGCGCTGACCTTCGGAGCGGCGCCGGACCCCCAGGGCGTCGTCGGCCCTCAGCGCGGCGCTGGCTCTCGGCGCGGCGCTGGCTCTCAGCGCATCGCGTCGGACGCGGTCCTGAGCTCGATCTCCTCGCGGATCGCCGGATCCGGGTGCGCGCCGCGTGCGGTGAAGTAGGCGTCCGCACGTTCCCGATCCCAGCCGTGCGCCTGCCGCAGACCCTCCGCGAGCATGCCCAGATAGGCGGGCGTCGGCTCCGTCGCCGGCATCGCGCGCACCCCGTCGGGCGCCGTGAACGTCAGCATCGGGACGCCCTCGCGCTCGCCGACGCGCAGCATCGTCTCGTACCGTCCCGGCCCCGCGGCATACCGGTCGCCGACAGCCCCCTCCCGGATCAGCTCCCGCACCGCGGCCTCGAGCGGATCATCGTCGGCGACCTCCCGGTGCATCTCCTGCACGGCGACGTCGACGAACTGCTCCACGCTCAGCAGATAGGCGCGCGCAGGCGTCGGCCCCTCCGCGTCATGGTCGTAGAAGGCCATCCCGCCGTCCCACACCCGCGAGCGTCCGCCGAAGTGCAGCCGACCGGGCAGGACCACCCCCGCATCCGCCCGCGGAGCGGTGCGGTCCCGGCACCCCGTGTATCCGATCAGCGCCCCTTCCGGCCGCCCGCCGCGGATGTAGCAGGCCAGGCGGTCGGCGTTCATGTTCGAGCCGTAGCTGACATACCAGACCAGGTCGGGGCCGACCGGGTCGGTGGCCGTGTCTATGTCTGTGCCCGTGCCTGTACCTGTACCTGTGCCCGTGCCCGTGTCGGTTGCGGTGACGTCGGGGTGAGCGGTGGCGTCGGGGTGAGCAGTGGCGATGGGGGAAGGGTCGGTGGCGCGGCGAGCTGAGGACATGATCCGTCCATGGTGCACGCGAGCGGAGACGAGGTCCACGTCCCCCGGCGCTCCCGTCGGCGGAAGGAGACCGGGCCCACGGGACCACGGGGCTATGGGGCAATGGGGCTCGGGGAGCCACTCTGGGTCGAAGGGGAGCGTCATCCCCGGGGGGATCTCGTCGGGCGGGGGCGTCATCCTGAGGGAGCCCGTCGAGTGGCCATGAGCTGTAGCTAAAGCGCTCACTTTCCGGGAGCTTCCGGCCACTGGAGGTGGCGGGTGCGGGGGCCCAAGGGGCTGGAGGCTTCAGCGGGGGCAGCATCGGTGGTGAAGTGCCGACGGCGGTGCACCGGTGGTCGAGGGGCCTCGCCGGTGGTCGAGTGGGCATGAGCTGTAGCTAAAGCGCTCCATTTCCGGGTGCTTCCGGCCACTGGAGGTGCGGCGTGGGCGTGAGCGCAGGCGTGAGCAGGGGCGCGGGCGGGTGCGGGGCCGTGGTGGCTGGAGGAGGTCTGCAGGGGGAGCGTTGGCGGAGTCGGCGGAGGGTCGCTGGAGTTGAAGCGTCAGCGGGGTAGCGCCCCTGGTCGAGTGGGCATGAGCTATAGCTAAAGCGCTCCATTTCCGGGTGCTTCCGGCCACTGCCCCGGGGCGCGCTGGATCTGGACGCCGAGGACGACGAAGACGCCCAAAGATGCCGAGGACGACGAAGTCACCCAAAGATGCCGAGGATGACGAAGACGCCCCGGGCATCCGCAGCGTGCGGATGCCCGGGGCGTCCCCGGAAGGCGGCTCACGCGCTCACGCGCTCAGGCTTTCAGCCCCTCGAGCCCTCAGCCCTCAGACGCGCAGCCCCTCAGTCGAGGCCGGCGATGTCCTTGGGCTCCTCGGCGCCTTCCTCGTTGTCCTGGACGATCATGCGGATCGGGTCGAGCTTCGCCCAGAGGAAGAAGAGGGCGGCGACGACGACCATCGCGATGCCGGCCCAGAGGTTGGCGTTCATGCCGTCGGTCTTGGCGGATTCGGCCGCGTCGAAGGCGAACAGGCCCATCAGCGTGAGGATCGCGCCGAAGAGGCCGACGAGGGCGCCGATGAAGTTGCGGATGTCGAAAGCGCCCGCGGTCTCGACGGCGGCGGACGGGGCCGACGCGTCGGCGCCGTTGTCCTTGTGTGCACTCATGAGTTCTCTCCTCGTTCCGTGCTCAGGCGAAGACGACGTTCAGGATGATGACGAGGGCGAGGCCGATGCCTGCCATCGGCACCGGACGACGGTAGAAGGGCAGGGCCTTCTCCTCGGGGTCGACCAGGTCGGTCTTCGGGGTCTCGGAGTAGACCAGGCCCTTGAGCTCGTGATCCGGCTTCGGGGTGGTGAACTGCGTGACGATCACCGAGACGATGATGTCGACGATGAAGGCGGTCGCGGCCGAGACGAAGGCGAGGCCCTGGCCGGGCAGCTCGAAGACGCCGAAGAACGTGGAGGAGCTCCAGAGGATCACGGCGGCGACGGTGCCCGAGACGAGGCCCGCCCAGCCGGCCGTCGGCGTCATCCGCTTCCAGAACATGCCGAGGATGAAGGTCGCGAACAGCGGGGCGTTGAAGAAGCCGAACAGCGTCTGCAGGTAGTCCATGAGGTTGGAGAACTGGCCGGCGATGAGGGCGGTGAAGATGGCGATGACGCAGGCGGCGGCGGTCGCGATGCGGCCGACCTTGATGTAGTGCGCGTCGGGCGCGTCCTTCTTCACGTACTGCTCGTACAGGTCGTAGGTGACGACCGTGTTGAAGGCGGAGATGTTCGCGGCCATGCCGGCCATGAACGCGGCGAGCAGGCCGGCGATCGCGACGCCGAGCAGGCCGTTGGGGAGGACGTCGCGCATGAGCAGCAGCAGGGCGTCGTTGTAGGTGACGCCCGTGGCGGCGGCGCCGGCGGCGTCGCCCGCGTAGTCGAGCTGCTTGAACTCGGTGAGCTCGCCGACGAGGACCGCGGCGATCATGCCGGGGATGATCACGATGAAGGGGATGAACATCTTCGGGAAGGCGCCGATGATCGGCGTCATCCGGGCGGCGGTGATGGACTTCGAGGCCATGGCGCGCTGGACCTCGACGAAGTTCGTCGTCCAGTAGCCGAAGGAGAGCACGAAGCCGAGGCCGAAGACGATGCCGACCACGGACAGGACCGGGCTGTCGAAGCCGGAGAGGGCCTGGCCGGGCCAGGTGTGCAGCTGCTCGGAGCCGAGCATGCCGTCGCCGGAGATGCGCTCCTTCATGCCGCTCCAGCCGCCGACGCGGTGCAGGCCGATGAGGGTCAGCGGCAGCAGGGCCGCGACGATCACGAAGAACTGCAGGACCTCGTTGTAGATGGCCGCGGAGAGGCCGCCGACGGTGATGTAGAAGAGCACGAACGCGGCGGCGACGATCAGGCCCACCCACTGGGGCCAGCCGAGCAGGCGGTGCACGATCGTGGCCAGCAGGTACAGGTTCACGCCGGCGATCAGCAGCTGCGCGAGCGCGAAGGAGAAGGAGTTGACCAGGTGGGCGCCGGTGCCGAAGCGCATGCGCATGAACTCGGGGACCGAGCGGACCTTGGAGCCGTAGTAGAACGGCATCATCACGACGCCGAGGAACAGCATCGCGGGGATCGCGCCGACCCAGAAGTAGTGCATCGTCGGCATGCCGTACTCGGCACCCGTGGCCGACATGCCCATGATCTCGACGGCGCCGAGGTTGGCGGAGATGAAGGCGAGGCCGGTCACCCATGCGGGCAGGGAGCGGCCGGAGAGGAAGAACTCGATGGAGTTGGAGACGCCGCGCTTGGCGAACCAGCCCACACCGAGGACGAAGACGAAGTAGAGCGCGATGATCGCGTAGTCGATCCACTGCGCGTCCAACCGGATGTCGACCATGGTGGCCCTTCGGGGTCGGGACGGGGGCACCGTCGCCGGACGCCGAGGGGGCGCCGCAGGGCGGACGCCTGAGGAGGCATCCACCTCGAGCGCGCGTGCCGCGTCCTCGAGACGGTGCGGCGGGTGGGGACCGCCGGTCCGTCACGCTACCACCGGATCGCACCGATGCGGTTGCGACTCTCGCGAATCGCGAGACAGGGAACCGGTTGCATGGTATAGGCCTCTGGCGTGCACCGACACAAGTCCGGCGGCCGACGAGCGTCCGGCCGACGGGCACCCGGCCGACGGTCGCTCGCTTCGACGGCTGCCTGGCCGACGGAGCCCGGCCGACGGTCGCCCGCCTCGTCGGCCGTCTCGTCGGCCGCCTCAGGCGGTGGCGGTGGCGCGACGGGCGGTGGCGGCGGCGCGACGGGCGGCGGCGACGGCGTCGACCGCGCGCACGAGGCCGAGGTGGCTGAAGGCCTGCGGGAAGTTGCCGGCCATGCGTGCGGCGCCGACGTCGTACTCCTCGGCGAGGAGGCCGAGGTCGTTCGCGCAGCCGAGCAGGGTCTCGAGGAGGCGCTCGGCGTCGGCGAGCCGGCCCGAGGCGGCGTGCTGCTCGACGAGCCAGAAGCAGCACACGAGGAAGGGGTGCTCGTCCCCGGGCAACCCGTCGACGCCCTCGGCGGAGCCGCGGGTGCGGTAGCGCAGGATCAGGCCCTGGTCGCCGACGGCGAGGTCCTGCTCGATGCGGGCGACGGTGGCGAGCATCCGCGGGTCGTCGGCCGCGAGGAAGCCGGTGCGGGGGATCTGCAGCAGCGAGGCGTCGACCTCGGGCGGGCCGTCGAGGGTCTGGGTGAAGGCGCCGTCGGGGCCGACGCCGCGGGTGAGGACCTCCTCGCGGAGGCGGTCGCGCAGGTCGCGCCATCGGGCGAGCTCGGCGTCGGACGCCGGCAGGCCGTCGCGCTCGACGGCCTGCACGCCACGGTCGAAGGCCGCCCAGGTCATCACGCGGCCGTGGGTGAAGAAGGCGGGGTCGCCGCGCATCTCCCAGATGCCCTGGTCGCCCTCGTCGAGGTGCGCGACGGCGAAGCGCAGCAGCGCCTTCTGCAGCGGCCATGACCAGGGCGACTCCTCGATCCCGGCGCCGCGCATGGCGTCGAGGGCGATCATCACCTCGCCGACGACGTCGGCCTGGTACTGGTCGGCGGCGCCGTTGCCGATCCGCACCGGGGCGGACCCCTCGTATCCCGGCAGGTGCGCCAGCTCCTGCTCGCGCAGCTCGCGGTCGCCCGTGACCGCATACATGATCTGCAGGCGCTCGGGGTCCCCGGCGATCGCCCGCAGCAGCCATTCGCGCCAGGAGATCGCCGCGTCGACGTGCCCGTGGTCGAGCAGGGCGGTGAGGGACAGGGCGGCGTCGCGCAGCCAGCAGAACCGGTAGTCCCAGTTGCGCACTCCGCCGAAGTCCTCGGGCAGGCTCGTGGTCGCGGCGGCGACGATCCCGCCGGTGTCGCGATGGGTCAGGGCCTTCAGCGTCAGCAGGGAGCGCTGCACGAGCTCGTCGTCGGCCGACGGTCGGGTCGCCGGGCTCGCCGACGGCCGGGTCGCCGGGTCGGCCAGCGGTCGGGTCGCCGGGCTCGCCGACGGGCGGGTCGCCGGGGCCGACGGACGGGCGGCCCGGTCGGCATGCTGTCGCACCGGGTCCAGCCAGCGGGTCCAGGCGCGGAGCGTGGACTCGAGCGCGGGGCCGACCTCCGTCGCGGCGGGCACCGGCTGCCAGGACGGGAACCAGGTCAGGACCCAGGAGGCCGAGGCGGCGCCATCGGCGGAGGCAGCGCCCGCGCCCGCGCCAGAGCCGGCGCCGGTGCCGTCGGCGGAGGACGAGCCGGCGCCGTCGGCGGCGATGCGGAGGCGGCCGCGATGCCGGTGCCCGTCGGGGTGCAGGCGCGGACCGTGGAGCACGAGACCGTCGCCGCCCGCGACGGCGATCAGCGCGTCCTCGCCGGTGCGGTCGGGCCCGCGCCGCACCCAGGGAACCGCCTGTCCGTACTCGAAGCGGATCACGAGCTCGCTGATCACCTCGATCTCGCCGTCGGTACAGGTCACCGTGCGGATCAGGTCGGCCTGGTCGGCAGAGGCGGCGTCTGCGTCGCCGCTGCCGCCGCTGCCGTCGACGGCGTCATCGCCGCCGCTGCCGTCGCCGTCGCCTGGATCCGGGCGTGCGTCGGACGGAGCGGCGGGGACGGGCATGAGCTCGGTGACGATCGCGCGGCCGGTGGGGGAGCGCCAGGTCGTCTCGAGCACCATCGAGCCCGGCAGGTAGCGGCGGGAGAGGACCTCCCCGTCGACGATCCGCAGGGTCCAGTGGCCGTGCTCGGGCGTGCCGAGGAGCGAGGTGAAGATCGCGTCGGAGTCGATGCGCGGCAGGCAGAGCCAGTCGATGGTCCCCTCCCGGGTCACCAGCGCGCACGAGCGCTGGTCGGACAGCAGGGCATGGTCTTCGATCCGCGGCGTCGCCATGGGGCCAGTGTGCACCCGTGCGGTCCGCCGGAGGAGGGAACTCGGCGGAGGACGGGGGAGCCGGGGGAGCCGGGGGAGGAGGAGTTCGGGGGAGCCGGGGGAGATCGTGCAGGCCGCCGGGACGGATCGCGGGGATTGTGTGCATACTCGGGCGGGAGTGAGGCAGGTCCTCGGAAACTCCCACCTCGCCGCGGCACAGTCTGCCCATGGCAGCAGTCTCCGTCCGTTCCACCACTGTCCGTCCCCTCGACGCCGACGCTCGTGCGAGCGTCGGAGTCGACGACGCGGACTCCCGCACGACCGTGATCCGCGCGGGCTCCCCGTCGGAGGGCCCGCAGGAAGCGGCGTCCGAGGGCGAGCCCGAGTCGGCGATCAAGAAGCTCTCGCCGACGAGCCTGATCGCGGGCGGCGCGGCGGCCGCGACGGCCTCCGTGGTCGGCGGCCATCTCGGTGTCGCCGGCACCGTGATCGGCGCGGCCGTCACGTCGGTGGTCTCCGCGGGCGCGGTCGCGCTCTACACGGATTCCGTGCGCCGCAGCGCCGCGAAGCTGAAGGAGGCGAAGACCCGCAAGCTGCGCCGTCTCCGCGGCCTCGACCCGGAGACGGGCCTCGCGACGGGCCCGGGGGAGCGGGACCTGCCCGCGGGCGATCGGGCGGCCGCGGTCGAGGCGATGGCCGCGGCGATCGGCGGCGTCGACGGGATCGACGCGGCCCATGATGCTGATCGGGCCGCCGGCCGGGACGGGGCCGCCGGCCGGGACGGGACCGTCGGCTCGGAGGGGCTCGTCGCCGACGGGCGCGAGGGCCTCAGCGCCGAGGCGGCCGGCGGGAACCGGACCGCCGCGGCGGAGCCCGGGCCTGCGCGGAAGGTCCTGCGCATCGCGCTGATGAGCCTCGCGATCGCCCTTCTCGCCTTCGGCGGCGTGTTCGCCGTGCAGCGCGTGTTCGGCATCGAGCTCTCGCCCGGCACCGGCCAGATCCAGCGCTCGGTCACCGGCAGCTCCTCGTCCGCGAGCGACGACACCGCCGACTCGTCGACCGCCGATGCCTCGTCGGCCGATGAGAGCACCGACGGCTCCGGCACGGCCGACGACGACTCCTCGAGCTCGAGCACGACGACCGACGACAGCACGACCTCGGACGACTCCTCGTCGAGCGACTCCTCGAGCAGCTCCTCGACCGGGGACTCGAGCACGAGCGACTCCTCCTCGGGCGATGCGAGCACGAGCGACTCGAGCACGAGCGGCTCGACGACGGACGACTCCTCGAGCGACTCCACCGACTCCACGACCGACAGCTCCACGACCGATTCCACGACCGACGGCTCCACGAGCGACTCGACGGCCGATGGGTCCTCGACGGATAGCACGACGAGCGATGACTCCACGAGCGACAGCTCCGGCGACGCGACGGCCGACACCGGCACCACCGACAGCTCCTCGAGCACGACGGACTCGACGACCGGCTCCTCCTCGGGAACGTCGGGCTCGTCGTCCTCCGCCTCCGGCAGCACCGATTCGAGCGCTGCTGGGAACTGACGCGCAGCGTTCTGCGGAGTGTCCCGCATCACCATTCTGACCTGCGGGGACGGTGCGATCCGTGCCGCCTCCGGGGGTGGGAGCGTGCCCTCGTCGGCGCTTGCCGGGGCGACTCCGGGATGCCCCGCCGCCTCGCGCCGGGAAACGCTTTCGTTCAACGTTGCAGGTGGGAGGCGTGCGGTGACGGAAACCGAACACTGGTCAGTGACTGCTAGGGTCGTGCTACCTCAACGATGAGGATGAGAGGAGCACACTCCCATGCGACGTTTCTCGAGGCGATCCGCATTGGCCGGATCCGGCGCCGCGCTCACGGCCGCCGCCCTGGCCGCCTGCGCACCGCCGAACCCAGGCGAGGTGAACGCCGAACCCACCATCCCCGCCTCCGACGGACCCGTGACGCTGACCTACTGGGCCTGGCTGAAGGACCTGCAGAAGGTCGCCGACGTCTACAACGCGACCCAGGACCGCATCCAGGTCGAGGCCGTCTGGATCCCCGGAGGCAACAGCGGCGGCTACGCCAAGATCCTGTCGGCGGTCGCCGCGGGCGGAGGGCCCGACATCGCCCAGGTCGAGCTGCGCAGCCTCCCCGAGTTCGCGCTCGCCGGGGCGCTCGTCGACCTCTCCCGCTACGGCTTCGGCGATGACGTGGAGAAGTTCGATCCCGGCGCGATCAGCCAGGCGAAGGTCGGCGACTCCTACTGGGGCGTCCCGCAGGACACCGGTCCGATCGCCACCTTCTACAACCGCGAGGTCCTCGAGGGCGAGCTCGGCCTCGAGGCGCCGAGCACCTGGGACGCCTTCCGCGAGGTCGCGGGGGAGGTCTCCGAGGCCGGCAAGACCCTCATGACCCTCGACCCGACCGACGGCTCCTATCCCGTCGGCTGGGCGATGCAGGCCGGGGCCGTGTGGTTCCGCCCCGAGGGCGACGGCTGGATCGTCGACATGACCGACGACGCCTCCCTCGAGGTCGCCTCCTTCTGGGACGGGATCCTCGCCGACAAGCTCGTCGGCACCGGCTACGGAGCCTTCTCGACCCCGTGGATGGCCGCCGCCGGCGACGGGAACGTGCTGGCCACGATCTCCGGATCCTGGTCCGACGCGCTCGTGGAATCCGTGCCCGACGGCGCCGGGAAATGGGCCGTCGCGCCCATGCCCACCTGGGACACCGGCTACGCCTCGGGGGCGCACGGCGGCTCGTCGGCCGCGATCCTCGCCAACAGCCGGCATCCTGCCGAGGCGCTCGAGTTCCTCACCTGGATGTGCACCGATCCCGCGGGCATCGACGCGATGATCGAGCACTCCGGCATCGGCTGGTCCCCGGCCGCCGACTACATCGGCGAGATCCGGCAGCAGCCCTCGGAGTTCTTCTCCGGCCAGAACTACAACGAGGACGTCATCGTCGACATGGCCGCCGGCCAGAACCTCGACTGGACCTGGGCTCCCCTCATGCAGCGCGCCATGGCGATCGTCGGCGACGGCATGACCTCGGTCATCAACGGGGAGATGGGGATGGGCGACATGTTCGCCGAGTCCCAGACGGAGATCGTCACGATCATGCGAGACATCGGACTGAACGCGGAGGTCGCACGATGAGGTCGAGAACCGCCCCCTGGGTGCTGCTGGCACCTTTCCTGCTCCTGTTCGTCCTGATGATGATCGTCCCGATCATCATGGCGATCGGCTACTCCTTCAGCCGCGTGCAGCGCTCCGGCCTGCTCGGCGAAGGCGGAGTGACCAGCTCCTTCGCCGGCTTCGACAACTATGTCGCGGCGCTGACGAACGCGAACTTCATCGCCTCCATCGGCCGCATGATCCTGTTCGGCGCCGTGCAGGTGACCGTCATGATCGTCGCCGCGACGATCCTCGCGCTGCTGCTCGAGACCGTCAGCGCCCGCTTCCCCGGGTTCTTCCGCGCGACCTACTTCCTGCCCTACGGCATCCCCGGCGTCATCGCCACGATCCTGTGGTCGTTCCTCTACATCCCGGGGCTGTCGCCGATCGTCGACGTCCTCGCCCTGGTCGGCATCGACGTCGACTTCCTGGGCCCGAACATGGTGCTGTGGTCCATCGCGAACATCGTGACCTGGACCTACACCGGCTACAACATGCTGATCATCATCGCCCAGCTCAAGGCCGTCCCCGGCGAGCTCTACGAGGCGGCGAAGATCGACGGCGCCGGCTCCTTCCGCGTCGCCCGCTCGATCCAGCTGCCGCTGATCCGGCCGGCGCTCGTGCTGACCGTCATCTTCTCGATCATCGGCACCCTGCAGCTCTTCGCCGAGCCGAGGCTGCTGCAGACCATGAGCTCCGGCATCACCTCGGAGTACACCCCCAACATGTCCGCCTACGCCTACGCCTTCCAGTACAACGACATCGGGATGGCGGCCGCGCAGGCCGTGATCATCGCGGTGGCCGCGTTCCTGCTGTCGGCGATCGCGCTGGGAATCTCGCAGTGGACGGAGAAGCGCCGATGAGCACCGTGGAGAAGACCCCCGTCGACGGAACCGGCCGGACGGGCGGGCAGCGTCGCGCGAACGCGCGCGACAACCGCGCCGGCGCCCGCGACGCCGGACGCAAGCCCACGACGACGATCATCGTCACCGCGATCCTCGCGATCGTGGCGATCTACTTCCTGATCCCCGTCTACTGGGTCGTCGTGAACGCCACGAAGACCACCGAGGACCTCTTCGGCACGAGCGGCTTCTGGTTCGGCGACAGCTTCGAGCTGTTCGCGAACATCAAGGCCGTGTTCAGCGCCAACGGCGGGATCTTCCCGCGCTGGGCGCTGAACTCGATCCTGTACTCCGGCGTCGGCTCGGTGCTCGCGACCTACTTCGCGGTCGCCGGCGGCTACGCCCTCGCCAAGTACCGCTTCCCGGGCCGCACCGCCGTCTACGTGCTGATCCTCGGCGGCGTCCTCGTCCCCGGCACCGCCGTCGCCCTCCCGCTGTTCTTCCTGTTCAGCTCCGTGGGCCTGACCAACACCTACTGGTCGGTGCTGATCCCCTCGCTGGTCAGCCCGTTCGGCCTGTTCCTCGCCTCCGTCTACGCGGGGGCCGCGGTCCCGGACTCGATGCTCGAGGCCGGCCGCATCGACGGCGTCGGCGAGCTGGGCCTGTTCCATCGTCTGGCCCTCCCGCAGCTCACCCCGGCGGTCGTGACGATCCTGCTGTTCCAGTTCGTCGCGATCTGGAACAACTACTTCCTGCCGCTGGTGATGCTCGCCGACGAGCGGCTCTACCCGATCACCCTCGGCCTGGACAACTGGAGGGCCCAGACCGACCGGCTGCCCGAGTTCTACCAGCTCACGGTCGGCGGCGCGCTGCTCTCCGTGATCCCCCTGGCGATCCTCATCCTGGTCCTCCAGCGCTTCTGGCGCGGAGGCCTCACCGAGGGCGCCGTCAAGGGCTGACGCCCGGTCCGACGGGCGGGTCCGACGGCCGGGTCACGCCCGTCGGCCGCGCCGCGCGCGTGTGCGCGTGCTCGGCCGACGAGCGGGTCCGGCTCCGTGCGGGTCCGACGTCGAGGCGGGTCCGACGTCCCTCCGGGGACGCCGGACCCGCCTGCGCGTTCAGGGGGCGAGGGATCGGCCGACGGCGGATCGGCCGACGGCGGATGGGCCGACGGCCGTCGGCCCCAGCGCGCCGGTCTTCCCGCGCTACAGTCGCCGGTATGAGAAGAGCGAGGCCGTTCATCATCTCCGGTGCGATCACCGGGGCGGTGATGGTGTCCCTCTCGTTCTTCATCGAGGATGCCGCCCAGGCGAGGAGCACCTGGGTGGCCGGGCTCATCGCCGCGGCCGTCATCATGGCGATCCCGCTCTACGACATCGACGCCTGGTCGCTCGCGAAGCGCTCCCTCGTGCACTTCCTGGCGATGCTCGTGATCGTCCTCCCGCTGCTCCTCGTCAGCGGCTGGTTCACCCCGCCGGTCGCCATCGGCGTGTTCCTGCTGTTCGGCCTCGTCGGTTGGACGATCGGCTATGCCATCCACCGGTTCCAGGAGAAGCGGCAGGCGACGGCGGGCTGACTCTTCCGACCGCTCGGTGCCCTGACCGCCGTCCCGCGTCACGCCGAGGAGACGCGGAACGGAGGCCCGGATTGCTTCGGCGGCCCGCGGTCTTGGTCAGTACGCGGCGATCACGCGGACATCATCGACGTTGATCCAGTCGTCGGCGTTCGCGTCGGAGTAGAACCCGAGCTCGAGGATGCCGGTCGTGACCGTCACGTCGAGCATCACTCGGACCCACGCGCTCGGCGAGGCAGGAATGTCCGCGCGAGCCTCCGCAGAGCCGTGCTGCTTCACATACAGATAGGCGGCGTTCTGGCCGCCGCTGCTCAGCACCCATGCGGAGACGCGATAGGTGCCGCTCGCCAGGCCTGTGATCGTCTGATAGGTGGAGACGGTGTAGGCGGTCGCTTTCCAATGCGTCAGCTTGTAGGTGCCGACGACGGCGGGGTCCTGGGTGAACACCGCATCCGCATCCGCGGGCACCTGTGACCAGACGCCCCAGCCGGAGGGCGAGTTCGTATATCCGTCGGCCTCGAAGCCGCCGTTGACGATCAGATCGTCATGCGGGGTCTCGTCGAAGACGGCGAGGGTGGCGAGGGCCTCGCCGTCCCAGTCGAAGAGCGTCTGGTTGTCCCACGGATTCGACAGATCGCCGGAATCGTCGTTGTCCTCCTTGCCGGCTTCCGACCCCCAGTTCGCTCCCTCGACGGGGAGCCAGGCGGGCTCCCACCAGACGAGCCCGCGACCCCGGCCACCGGGAACGGCTCGGATCAGATCGCGCAGATCGCGGAGGAACGCGGTCTGCCCCGCGACGGTCGCGGGATATCCGCCGGTCGCCTCTTCTGCCGTGTAGAACGAGTTCCCGAGGCCGTCGCCGTCCTCGAGCGTCCACCCGTATGAGGTCTCGACGACGAGGACGTCCTTGCCGTAGCGCGCCGAGATGTCGTTGAGATTGACGGCGAGGTCGCCCATGGTCCCGTGCCAGAACGGGTAGAACGACAGGCCGATGACGTCGAAATCGACGCCTTCAGCGACGATGCCGTCGAACCACCACCGGTACAGGGCATTGTCACCTCCTTGATCGAGGTGGAGGACGATCTCGACGGACTCGCCTGTTCCGAGAGCGGCGTGCACACCGTCGATGCCTGCCTGCAGGAGCTGGGCCAGCGGAGCGAAATCGGAGACGCCGTCGCCGATCTTCCCGTCATCCCAGAGGATCCCGGCGGACTCCTCGTTGCCCATCTGGACCATGTCCGGGAGCACGCCGGCGGCGCGCATCTGGTCCGTGACGTCTTCGGTGTAGCTGCGGACCGTGCTGACGAGATCGGTGAAGGACAGAGCTTGCCAGGCCTTCGGCTTCGTCTGCGTGCCGGGGTCGGCCCACCAGTCGCTCAGGTGGAGATCGAGGAGGACCTGCATTCCCTGCGCCTTCGCACGCTGCGCCATGGCGATGGTCGTCGGGAGATCATTGGTGCCGCCTCCATACGGTTCACCGGTGGACGAATAGGGATCCACCCAGAGCCGGAGTCGGGCGAGATTCATGCCGTGGGCGGCCATGATCGCCACGGGGTCCCCGACGACGCCTCCGTCGGAGAAGACCCCGCCGAGGGACTCCACCTCGGTGAGCATGCCGAGATCCCCTCCCATGATGAATCCGCCGTTGCCGGCGGCCTCTGCCCGTGCCGCGGTGCGGACCGAGCCGGCCGTCGCACCTGCGGCGACGAGCCCTGCCGCTCCGAGGAGCGCGGATCGTCGGGTGGGGCGCCATTCCCTGCTGGTCGAGAACGCCATCGTTCTCCTCCTTCCTGTCGCGATCTGAGTCGCGACCTGCCGCGGCCGGATGCCGCGGGGGTCGGGGTCAGCCCATCGCGGGGCGGTATGCGGACCAGGACTCGAGCGCGCGTCCGGTCTCGTCGACGAGGGCCTGGTTGGACCAGTTGTTGCCGCCCTCGGCGATGTCGTCGCCGTACTCCATGCCGGCGCGGCTCGCCCAGCTGGTGCCTGGGATCGGGAGCCACGCGGGCTCCCAGTAGATGAAGCCGAGGCCGTGGCCGCCGGGGGTCCGCGCGATCGTGGCGCGGAGGTCCTCGAGGAAGCGTCGCTGGCCGTCGACGGATGCGGGGTAGCCGACCTTCTCCGCGGCGGGGGCGTCGAAGATCGCGAAGGCGCCGTCGGCGGTGTCGGGGCGGTGGGCGTAGGCGGTCTCGACGACGCACAGGTCGCGGCCGAAGCGCTCGGCGAGGGCGGCGAGGTTGCGGCCGAGGTCGTCGAGGGTGCCGTGCCAGAGGGGGTAGTAGGACAGGCCGATCACGTCGACCTCGACGCCGCGGCCGATGATCTCGTCGAACCAGGCGCGGTAGAGGTCGTCGGCCCCGCCGGCGTCGAGGTGCAGCACGATCCGGGCGTCGGGCGCCTCCGCGCGGACCGCGCGCGCCCCGGCGGCGAGGAGCCGGGCGAGGGCGTCGTACTGGCGGGCGCGCTCGCCGGAGGGGACCTCCTCGAAGCGGCGGGTCTCGAGGTCGTAGCGGGGCGTGCGGCCGATCGGCCAGAGCATGCCGTTGGTGATCTCGTTGCCGACCTGCACGTGGGCGAGGTCGATGCCCTCGTCGGCGAAGCGGCGCAGGACCGTGCGCGTGTAGGACTCGACGGTCGCGACGAGCTCGTCCTCGCCCATCCCGGCCCAGGCGCGGGGGAGCTGCTGCTTCTTGGGGTCGGTCCAGAAGTCGCTGTAATGGAGGTCGAGCATGACGTCGAGGCCGGCCGCGCGGGAGCGTCGGGCGAGCCGGAGGGTGCGCTCGAGATCGTTCGTGCCGCCGAGGAACGGGGCCCGGCCGCCGGACCCGCCGTCGGCCCCGCCCTCGTACGGGTCGACCCAGAGGCGCAGGCGCGAGAGGGTCGCGCCCTCGGCGGCCATGATGCGGAACAGGTCGTCGGCCCGGCCGTCCCGGTGCCGGAAGACGGCGCCGAGCTCCTCGAGCTCCTCGGTCATCGACGCGTCGGCGCCGCGGATCTCCCGCATGGCGGTCATCCCTTCTCCCCTCCGGCCGTGAGGCCGCTGATCAGGTGCTTCTGCAGCACGATGTACAGGATGGTGATCGGCACGGCGACGAGGACGGCGCCCGCGGCGAAGGTCGTGAACTGGTTGCGGGTCTCGTCGGCGATCATCTCGAACAGGCCGATCGCGATGGTCTTGTTCTGCGGGCTGCTGATCAGCAGCTTCGGGAGGATGAAGTCCATCCACGGCACCGCGAACTGGGTGATGGCGACGAAGGTCAGCATCGGCGTCATCAGCGGCAGCAGGATCCGCGTGAAGATCTGCGTGCGGGAGGCGCCGTCGATGAGGGCGGCCTCGTCGAAGCTCGTGGGGATGCCGTCGACGTACCCCTTGAGCAGCCAGGTGTTGTACGGCAGCTGGGCGGCGAGGCTCGCGATGATGAGCCCGACGAGGCTGTCGAGCATGCCGAAGTTCAGGAACAGCATGTACACGGCGATGGCGCTGAGGAACGTCGGGAAGATCTGGAGGATCAGCATCGCCGTGAGCGCGGTCTTGCGGCCGCGGAAGCGGATCCTGGAGAAGATGTATGCGCTGAAGGCCGAGATGACGACGCTGAGCACCATGTTGCTGGTCGCGACGATCAGCGAGTTGAGATACCAGCGGGGGAAGTCGGTCGCGGTCAGGAGCCGCACGTAGTTCACGAGCGAGGGATCCGAGGGGATCGCGGAGGCCTGGGCGAGGCCGCCGGTCGATCCGAAGGAGGCGCCGACGACCCACACCAGCGGATAGATCACGACGACGGCCAGCACGGCCAGCTCGAGGTGGATCAGGATCGTCTTGGCGCGGTCCCAGAGGACCGCTGCGCGGTCGGAGCACCCGGGGCTCCCGGGGCGGCCTGCGCGGCCGGCGGGCCGAGCGGCGGGGGAGGCGCGGTGGGC
Source organism: Brachybacterium netajii (SeqCode) (assembly GCF_054114245.1). Classification (NCBI taxonomy): domain Bacteria; kingdom Bacillati; phylum Actinomycetota; class Actinomycetes; order Micrococcales; family Dermabacteraceae; genus Brachybacterium; species Brachybacterium netajii (SeqCode). Next base: position 195,893 of record NZ_JBSYXB010000005.1, read on the forward strand.
GCCGGCGATGTCAGAGCTCATCGAAGGCCCTCGATCTCTTGAGGTTCCACAGGGAGAAGGTCCCCACCATCACGAAGATGACGATCGACATGACCGCGCCGATGTTGTAGAGGCGGTTGTCGACGGTGAGGGTGAACAGCCAGGTGATCAGCAGGTCCGTGCTGCCGGCGAACTGGTAGTCGGGATTCGCGGGTCCGCCCTGGGTGAGGAAGTAGATGACCCCGAAGTTGTTGAAGTTGCTGACGAAGGCGAGCACCGCGAGGGGCGCGGTCGCCCGGTAGACGATCGGGAAGGTGATGCGCCGCAGGATCTGCCAGGACGAGGCGCCGTCGAGGACCGCCGCCTCGTAGCAGTTCCGGTCGACGGTCGTCAGCGCGCCGCCGATGAGCGCCATGAAGTACGGGAAGCCGAGCCACAGGTTCACGAGGATCGCGAGGATGCGGGCGAGCATCGCATTGCCGGGGTCGGTGAACCAGTAGATGCGCTCGTCGGTGAGGCCGACGTCGAGCAGGAACTGGCTGATCGGCCCGAACTGCCCGTTGAACATCGAGCGGAAGACGAGCGCCGAGATCATCGCCGGCACCGCCCACGGGAGGATGTAGATGCTCCGCCAGAACCGCGGGAAGCGCACCCGCGAGCTGTTCAGGATGACGGCCTGGAAGAACCCGAAGAGGTAGGTCGTCACCGTCGCGACGAGCGCCCAGACGATCGTCCAGGTGAGCACGCCGAGGAAGGTGGTCGACCAGGCGCTGATCGAGAAGATGCTCGCGAAGTTCGAGAAGCCCACCCATTCGACGAGATGCAGCGGCGGGAGGTTGTCGCGGTTGTAGTTCGTGAAGGCGATGAGGATGCCGAAGAGGATCGGCAGGGCGCTGACGAACAGCAGCAGCACCAGCAGCGGCGACAGCATGATGTACGCGTACGACGACTGCCAGAGGTCGACGGCCCAGGCGCGCGAGCTCGGAGCCGAGCCCGTGCGCCGGATCGTGCGCCGCGTGCGCACCGCATCCAGGATGCCGCCCGCGGCGACGAGCCCGAGGAGGAGGAGCACCAGCGCGGCGATCAGCCCGTTGACCATCAGCACGATCGAGTGGTCGCCCTCGGTGAGACCCGTCAGGCCCGTCTCGCGGGGCTGCGTGCCGAGGGTGATCAGCCCCCACAGCCCCCGCAGGAAGAACCCGCCGTGGCGCCGGAAGCTGTAGTCGACGACGTTCTGATAGTGGCCCGTGACCAGCTCCGTCACCACGGTCCCCGCCATGATCGCGAGGAAGAGGAGGCTCTTTCCCCACTGCCGGTTCAGCGCCTGGCCGCCGCCCCACACCACCGCCGACGCGAGGCCGACGGCCCAGGGCGGCAGATCGCGCGCGGCGGTCCGGCCGGCGGCGGCCGACGGCGAGGCGTCGGCCCTGGCCGGCCCCGCGCCGTCGGCCTCGTCCGGAACCCGGCTGTCGGCCGCGGCCGGGCGCGCATCGTCGGCCGACGGCGGCTCGGGCCGCTCCTCGAGCGTGTTCGTCACGGCGTCCCTCCTCGTTCTTCCTCGTCCCTCCTCGCCTCTCCCCGTCACTCCCCGAGGCCCGAGAGGCTCGCGTAGTCGGACTCGGCCTGTGCCTGGGCGTCGGCGACGGACAGGACGCTGTCCCAGACGTTGGCGACCAGGGCGTTGCCCACGGTGTAGAGGTGCTCGGGGATCTCCTCGACGAGGTCGGCGTGCTGCGACTGCGCGAGGACGCCCTGGGCGTGCTCGTCGTCGGCGAGGCCCTCGACGCCGACGGACAGCTCCGGGGTGAGCGCCGGGATCGCCCCGATCGAGGAGTAGAGGGCGGCGGCGCCGGCGTCGGAGGCCAGGAAGTCGGCGAGCACGCGCGCCGCCGCCGGATACGGCGTGTACCCGGAGACGACGGCGACGGACAGACCGGCGAGGGAGGAGGCGGGGCCGCCGTCGGCGACGGACGGGAGCGTGGTCACGCCGTACTCGAAGCCGACGCTCTCGGCGGCGGCGTCGAAGTCGCCGAAGGTCCAGGGGCCGGTGATGACGTACGGGGTCTCGCCCTTGACGAACTCGTTCTCGATGGAGTCGTAAGTGGCGTCGGCCGAGTTCACGTCCCACACCTCGCGCAGCGTCGCGTAGTACTCGAGGCCGGAGGTGAGCTCGGGGGAGTCCAGGTGCGGCTGCTCGATGTCGCCCTCGGGGTAGAGCTGCCAGCCGAGCGAGGAGAGCACCGGGTAGGCGTAGTAGAGCTCCCCGGAGAGGAAGCGGATGGTCCACGTGTTCGTGGCGGAGTCGTTGTAGGTCGCCGCGAGCTCGGCGATCTCCTCCCAGGTGGTCGCGGGCTCCGCCGAGCCGGTGAGCTCCTCGAGCAGGGTGCGGTTGTAGAACAGCGCGATCGACTCGGTGGAGATCGGCACGGCGCGCATCTCCCCGTCGCGGCTCACGGCCGAGACGAACACCTCGCCCGTGCGCTCCGTCAGCGCCTCCTGGTACTGGCCGATGGGGGCGGCGACGCCGGCGTCGATGGTCCGCCCCAGCTGGTCGTAGGCGAGCGTGAAGACGTCGGCCCCGGTCCCGGCCTCGCCGTCCAGCGCCATGCGCTCACCGGCGTCGACCTTGGCGACGATCTCGACCTCGATCCGCACGTCGGGGTGGAGCTCCTGGAAGGCGGCGACGATCGCGTCCCCGTACTCCTCGTACTCGACCCACAGCGTCAGGGGCGCCTCGCCGCTCGCGACGGCCTCCTCCATGACGTAGCCGCCGGCCGCGTCATCCCACTCGAGGCCGCCGTCCGCGCTGCTCCCGGTGCTGCCGTCGGCTCCTGCCGCGCCGCCCTCGGCGGGGGCCTCGCTGCAGGCGCTGAGCGTCGCGAGCGCCGCGGCCCCGAGGGCCGTGCCGCCGAGCAGCGCGCTGCGCCGGGTGGGCCGGGGGCCCGGGGAGGTGCGCGCCTGCGGGGCGGGTCGTCCTGCGATCCGGGGTGAGAACTCCATCGTCCGTCTCCTGCTGGTCGTGGTCCGCGCCGTCGCGGAGCCTGTCGGGGGAGCGGACCGCACCGTCGTGGCCCGCTCGTCCAGTCCCGGCATCGACGCGAGGACTGTGATCGATTCCAATTAATGACCTCGACAGTCAGCATGTCAAGAGGCAATGTCGGCGCTGTAGCACGGAAAGTCATGCCTGTCTGCCTGGGAACGGTCACGGTTCCGCGTCCGTCGAGCGCTCCCGTCGAGCGCTCCCGTCGGGCACGTCCGTCGCCACCCTCCCGCCGCCCTCCGACCAGCATCGCGTGAACGCTCACGCGATCTCGTCTACGCTGGCCCCGAGCGTCGACGGCGACCCCGCCCGGCGCATCCGATCTCCCGGGCCCGCGCGCCCGGAGCAGCCTCCTGGAGGAGCGATGGCAGCAGCACGACCCTGGCCGCTCGGCGTCGAGGGGATCGCCTACGGCGGCGACTACAACCCCGAGCAGTGGCCCGACGAGGTGAGGCTCGAGGACGTCGAGCTGATGCGCGAGGCCGGGGTGAACCTGGTCAGCGTCGCGATCTTCGCGTGGGCGACGCTCGAGCCGCGCGAGGGCGAGTACGACTTCGGATGGCTCGATGCGACGATGGACCGCCTGGCCGCGGCCGGGATCCGGGTCGCGCTCGCGACGGCGACGGCCTCCCCGCCGCCGTGGCTGACGCGTCGGCACCCGGAGATCCTGCCGCAGCGGGAGGACGGGACGGTCCTCGGCCAGGGCGGCCGCCAGTCGTATGCGGTGTCCTCGCCGGTGTTCCGCGAGTACGCGCTGCGGATGACGCGCACGATGGCGGAGCGCTACGGCGATCATCCGGCGCTCGCGCTGTGGCATGTGGACAACGAGCTGGGCTGCCATGTCCCGCACGACTACTCCGACAACGCCGCCGCGGCCTTCCGCACCTGGCTCGAGGCCCGCTACGGCACGATCGAGGGGCTGAACGCGGCCTGGGGAACGGCCTTCTGGTCGCAGCGCTACGACTCCTTCGACGAGATCCTGCCGCCGCGCACCGCGCCGACCTACGCGAACCCGGGCCAGCAGCTGGACTTCGCCCGCTTCTCCTCGGACGAGCTGCTCGTGCACTACCGGGCCCTGCGCGACGTGCTGCGGGAGGTCACCCCGCACGTGCCCACCACCACGAACCTCATGCTCTCGAGCGCGACGAAGTGGATGGACTACTTCTCCTGGGCCGACGACCTCGACCTCATCGCCAACGACCACTACCTGATCGCCGCGGACCCCCGCAGCCAGATCGAGCTCGCGCTCGCCGCGGACCTGACCCGCGGCGTCGGCGGCGGCGACCCGTGGATCCTCATGGAGCATTCGACGTCGGCCGTGAACTGGCAGCCGCGCAACCGCACGAAGCGGCCCGGGGAGATGCTGCGCAACTCGCTCGCGCATGTCGCCCGCGGGGCCGACGGCGTCATGTTCTTCCAGTGGCGGCAGTCGCAGGCGGGCGCCGAGAAGTTCCACTCGGCGATGGTCCCGCACGCCGGTCGCGACACCGACGTCTGGCGCAACACCGTCGGCCTGGGGCGGGCGCTCGAGGCGCTCGCGCCCGTCGCCGGCTCCCGCGTGCGCAGCCGGGCGGCGCTCGTCGTCGACTATCCGTCCTGGTGGGGGAGCGAGCTGGACTCGCATCCGACCCAGCACCTGAGCTACTCGGGCGAGCTGCTGCGCTGGTACACGGCGCTGTGGGATCTCGGGATCGGCGTGGACCTGGTGCCGCTGGACGCGGACCTCGCGGCCTACGACCTCGTCGTCCTGCCCACCGTCTACACGGTGTCCGACGCCGACGCCGCGCGCGTGACCGCCGCGGCCGAGGCCGGCACGCACATCGTCATCAGCTTCTTCTCCGGGATCGTCGACGAGCAGGACCGGATCCGCCTCGGCGGCTACCCGGGCGCTTTCCGGGAGCTCCTCGGGGTGCGCAGCGAGGAGTTCTACGCCCTGCAGGAGGGCGAGGTCCTGCACCTGGACGACGGCACCGCCGCCGACCTGTGGAGCGAGAAGACGCATCTGGAGGGCGCCGAGGCCGTCCGCACCTGGGCCGACGGCGAGCTCGCCGGCCTGCCCGCGGTGACCCGGCGCGAGATCGGGGGGACCGGGGACGACGGGACCGGGGGTGACAGGTCCGAGGGCGCGTCGGCCTGGTACGTCGCGGCCCGTCCGTCGGCCGACGGCCTGCGCACGCTGGTCGCGCAGATCGCCGACGGCGCCGGCGTCGGCCCCGTCCTGCCGGGCCTCGCCCGCGACGTCGAGGCGGTGCGCCGCATCGCCGAGGACGGCACCTCGTTCCTCTTCGTCCTCAACCATTCCGATGCCGACCAGGTGATCGCCGTGCGCGGGCGGGAGCTCCTCGCCGGCGCCGACGCCGACGGCGCCCTGCTCGTCCCCGCCGGCGGATCCGCCGTCGTCCAGGAGGCCTGACCATGTCCGCACTGCTCGAGCCCACGCCCGCGGGGCTTCTCCGCGGCGGCGCGCCGCACCGGGTGATCTCCGGGGCCGTCCATTACTTCCGCATCCACCCCGACCTGTGGCGCGACCGCCTGCTGCGCCTGGTCGCGCTCGGCTGCGACACCGTCGAGACCTATGTCGCCTGGAACGTGCACCAGCCCGCTCCGGGGGTGACGACCTTCGAGGGCTTCGCCGATCTCGGCCGCTTCCTCGACATCGCGCAGGAGCTGGGGCTCGATGCGATCGTCCGCCCCGGCCCGTACATCTGCGCCGAATGGGAGAACGGCGGCTTCCCCGGCTGGCTGCTGGCCGACCGGGACCTGGCGCTGCGCACGAGCGATCCGCGCTATCTCGCCGCCGTCGACGCCTGGTTCGACGAGCTGATCCCCGTGATCGCCGCCCGCCAGGCCTCCCGCGGCGGCAATGTCGTGATGGTGCAGGTGGAGAACGAGTACGGCTCCTTCGGCGACGACCGCGACCATCTCGAGCATCTGCGCGACGGCCTGCGCGTGCGCGGGATCGACGAGCTGCTGGTGACCTCCGACGGCCCCGGCCGGGAGTGGCTGACCGGGGGCACGGTCGAGGGCGCCTGGGCGACCCTGAACTTCGGCTCCCGCGCCCTCGAGGCCCTGGAGATGGCGTCCGTCGAGCTCCCCGACCAGCCGCAGATGTGCATGGAGTTCTGGAACGGCTGGTTCGACCACTGGGGCGAGCGGCACCATGTGCGGGATGCCGCCGATGCCGCCCGCGAGCTCTCCGACATGCTCGAGCACGGCATGAGCGTGAACCTCTACATGGCCCATGGCGGCACGAACTTCGGGCTGCGCGCGGGCGCGAACTTCGCCGAGCGCCTCCAGCCCACCACCACGAGCTACGACTACGACGCCCCGATCGCCGAGGACGGCACCCTCACGGAGAAGTTCCGCGCCTTCCGCGAGGTCATCGGCCGGTACCGCGAGCTCCCGCCGCTGGCGGAGCATCTCGAGCAGCTGGGCATCGAGGCCGCCCCCGCGCACCTGCCCGCCGCCGAGCTGACGATCGAGCGGACCGCGTCCCTGCACGGCACGGGCCTGCTTGCCCGGCCCGGCGCCCTGCACCCGAGGATCCCGTCCTTCGAGGACCTGGGCCTCGAGCGCGGCATGCTCCGCGCCTCCCGCGACATCGAGATCGAGGTGATCGCGGCGAGCACTGACAGCGCCGACGGCGCTGCCGGCGCCGACGGCGCGTCCGACGGCGCCCGTCTGCGCCCGCTCGAGCTGTGGGATCTCCACGACCGCGCCTGGGTGTGGGTCGACGGGATCTTCGCGGGCGTCGTCGGCGGGGAGGTCGGCACGACCGAGCGCCATCCCGCCTGCGAGATCGTGGAGCTGACCCCGCTCCTGGACCGCCTCCTGCCCGAGCGCGGCGAGCTCGGCGGATCCCGTCGGACCGTGCGCGTGGACCTGCTGGTCGAGAACCTCGGCCGCGCGAACTTCGGCCAGCGCCTGGGCGAGCGCAAGGGCATCCTCGGCGGGGTCTGGCGCGAGCCGCGCTTCCTCAACGGCTGGGAGGTCGACCCCTGGCCGCTCGAGGACATGGGCGAGGAGCTCGCCGCGCTGGTCGCCCGCGCGGCCGACGGCGCGACTCCGGCCGACCGCGCTCCGGCCGACGGCGCGACTCCGGCTGACGGTGCCGACGGCCCCGTCCTCATCGCCGCGTCCTTCGAGGCGGCGCCCTCGCAGGTTGCCGACACCTTCCTGGACGTCTCCGCGGCGGGCCACGGCGTGGCCTATGTCAACGGGTTCTGCGTCGGCCGCTACTGGCACGTCGGACCGCAGCAGACGCTGTACGTCCCGGCGCCGCTGCTGCGCGAGGGCCGCAACGAGGTCGTGCTGCTGGAGATGGAGCAGCGGCCTGCGCGGCTCGCGCTCGTCGAGGAGCATCTCTTCGACACCCCGACGGGCGGTCCGGCCGAGACGGTGTGAGCCGTAGTGGACAGGACGGGGGTGCGAGGAGCACACTCTGCGAGTCACAGAACGGGAGGCGCCTGCGGGCGGCCCTCGTCCGCCGCCCCCCAGAAGAATCGCAGAGCAACCATGTCCTTCGGCGAAGCCTTCCCGCTCCTCTTCATCGGCGCCCTCCTGCTGGTCGCCACCGTCCCCGTCCTCGTGCTCCTGGTGAAGTTCTGCACCGACCTCGCGGCCCTCGGCGCCGAGCGCGCCGGTGCCGCCCTCGGCCACGGCGGAGCGTCCGCGAGGCACTGACGCGCCGACCCGTCGGCGGAGGCGACCTCCGCGGATGACGAGAAGGGCCTGATCCTGCCGAGCAGGATCAGGCCCTTCGTCGTCGATGCCGCCCGTCAGGCGCGGGCGCGCTGGCCGTAGCGCCGGCGGAACCGCTCGACGCGACCGGCGGTGTCGAGCACCTTCGCCTGGCCCGTGTAGAACGGGTGCGAGGCGGAGGAGACCTCGACGTCGATCACCGGATAGGTGGCGCCGCCCTCCCAGACGACGGTCTTCTCGGAGGTCGCCGTCGACCGCGTCAGGAACGCGAAGCCGGCGCTCGCGTCGCGGAAGACGACGGGCCGGTAGTCGGGGTGGATGTCCTTCTTCATGCTGCTCCTCCTCTGGGGTGCCCCTGCAGGGTCACCAGCTGGACTTCGTGATGCCGGGAAGCTCGCCGCGATGCGCCGCCTGGCGGAAGCGCACGCGCGAGAGGCCGACGACGCGGAGATAGCCGCGGGGGCGGCCGTCGATCGCGTCGCGGTTGCGCAGGCGCGTCGGGCTCGCATCCCGCGGGAGCCGCTGCAGGTCCCGCTGCGCGAGAGCCTTCTCCTCGGCCGAGGTCGCGGGGTCCTTGATCGTGCGCTTGAGCGCGAGCCGCTGCTCCCGGTAGCGCTCGACGGTGCGTCGGCGCCGGGCGTCGGCGGCGATCTTCGAGGTCTTCGCCATCAGCGCTCCTCCCGGAACTCGACGACCTGGCGGATGCGCGGATCGAACTTGCGCACCGTCAGCCGGTCCGGGGTGTTCCGACGGTTCTTGGTGGTCATGTACGTGTAGCCGGTGCCGGCCGTCGAGCGCAGGCGGATGGTTCCGCGCACCTCGTTCCTGCGTGCCATGGGCACTCCCTTCTCCGCGTCGCTCCTGCGGCGCTGTCTGCGCGTCGCTCCCGCGGCGCTGTCTGCGGGCTGCTCGGGCGGATGTGCTCCTCGCCGCAGCCGATGCGTCGACGGCTTGACACCGCCCCGACGCACCGGCAGATACTATTAATGAGAATCGTTATCGTCAAGAGGTGGAGGAGTCCTCATGTCCCATCGCACAGCCCCTGCCTTCTCCGCGGCGGGCCCGGCCGCGGCGGCCCCGTCGTTCGGCCGTCCCGCGGGCCGTCCCGCGCCCGTCCCCGTCGCCGTCGTCGCGGCGATCGACCCGGTCCTGCGCGGCGCGCTCGTCGCGGACCTGATGCTCGACCTGCCCGAGGCGGTCGAGCTGCGCTACGAGTCCGACCCCCGGACCGGCGTGCTGCGCCGCCGCGTCGTCGGCCGCGACGGCGTGCTCGAGGAGCAGGTCCTCGAGCTCGCCCACCCCTGCGTCTCCTGCGCGACCCGCGAGGACGCCGTCCCCACCCTCGACCGCCTCGCCGCCCGCTCCGACGTGCGCACCATCCTGCTGACCCCGCCGATCGCCGCGGACCCGATCACCGTCGTCGGCGCCCTCGTCGGCGCGCTGCGCACCCGCCGCGCCGCCGCGAGGAACCGCGCCCTCGTCGCCGGGGTCGAGGTCGACGAGCAGGCGGTCGACAGCGGGAGCGCCTGGCGCACCGCGCGCACGGTCGCGGTCCTGTCCGCCGCCACGGCGCTGCACGACCTGCTCGGCGACGACACCCTCGCCGAGCGCCGCCTCGAGGTCGCCCCCGAGGACTCCCGCAGCGTCGGCGAGGCGCTCGCCGCGCAGATCGAGTACGCCGACCTGCTGGTCGTCGCCGGGGCCGACGGCTCCGGGGGCGAGGGCTCCGAGGCCGGGCTCGAGCTCGTCGAGCATCTGCGGGCCGACGACCAGCTGCTCGCCCCCTGCCTGCACAGCCTGGACGCGTCCCAGGTCGTCGACGCCCCCGTCGGGCACGTCGCCGGCCTGGTCCGACGGGATCCGCGCAGCGTGCGACCCCACGGCGGCCCCTCGGAGCACGGCACCTGGACCCTCGACCTCGCCTCCGAGCGGCCCTTCCATCCTCAGCGCCTGCTCGAGAACGTCGAGGACCTGGGGGCCGGCCGCCTCCGCGGCCGCGGACGCTTCTGGCTGCCCGACCGTCCCGACGCGATCTGCCAGTGGGACGGCGCGGGCGGCCAGGCCAGCATCGGGTCCATCGCCGAGGCCGGGCGCGACCTGCCCACCACCCGCATCGTCGTCACCGGCGTCGACCCGGCCGACGCGCCGCGCGTCCGCGACGCCTTCGCCCGCTGCCTGCTGACCGAGGAGGAATGGGCCGAGGGCCTCGCGCCCTGGCTCGGCGCCGAGGACGTGCTGGCCCCCTGGCTCGGCGCGCGCGGCTGACTCCGGCGGGCGTGCTCAGGCGGGCGTGCTCGCGAGCGCGCCCGCCGTCTGCCGGCGGACGAAGGCGCGATGCGCGGCGATCGTGATCCACAGCAGGCCGACGACGCTGACCAGGCCGATCAGCACATGCAGGACGCCGCTCGTGCTCGCATCCCAGGCGGTGTGCAGGACGATCGCGCCGACGTAGGCGCCGACCAGCGCGAGCGTCGCGCGCCCCTTGTGCGAGCTCTCGACCAGGTGCCACAGGGCCGCGCAGACCGCGCCGGTCCAGGCGACGTGCCCGGCGGGGACGAGGATCGCCCGCAGCACCAGGGTCGCGTCGAGGGCGCCGAGCCCGCCGTTCTGCGAGAGCAGCGCGTCGAAGCCGTAGCCCATGGTCTCCAGCACGGCGAAGCCGGTGCCGGCGGCGATGCCGATGACGATCCCGCCGCCGCGGGTCGCCCTATGGGCGAGGGCGAGGATGATCAGCGGGACCACCAGCTTCGCGGTCTCCTCGATGATCCCGACCAGCAGGATCGCCGGACGGCCGAGGACCGCGCCGGCGAGGGCCTCCGTCAGTCCCGCCGCGCACACGGCGAACAGCCCGCCGACGCTCGCCACGATCAGCACGGTGCTGGTGGGGACCATCGGCCCCACGCGGCTCGTCTGCGCGAACAGCAGCACGGCCAGCGGGATGGTGCCGGCGCCGACCAGCAGCACCGTCGGCAGCATCGTCGGGTTCTGCGTGATCAGCATGATCACGAAGGTCGCGATGTAGGCGGCGAGCCCGGCGACCAGCGCGATCACCCAGGAGAAGCGCAGGTACCAGGCGGCCCGCCGCGGTGCGGGGGCGGTGGCGGGAGCAGGCGGGCCGACGACGGCGAGGGCGGGCCGCGCGGTCGGAGGGGTGGCAGGGGTGCCCGGGGGAGCGGGGATCGGGGGGACGGCGGGATGGGCGACGTGCGACATCGGAAGGCCTTTCGAACGCGGGCGCGGGGCCCTGGAACGGGCTGTCGGCGCCGTCGCCCGTGGCGAGTCGCGTCGTGCGGCGTCGATCCGAGTATGCGTCCGCGGGCGCGAGGACGGCGTCCGCCCGTGGGAGGGACCCGCCCTCATCCGAACGGACCATCTGTCGTCCGAGCGGATGACCGCCCGGCCGCCCGGCCGCCGGGCCGCTCATCGGCTCGTCCGGCCGTCAGCTCCGGCTCGTCGGCTCCCGCTCGTCCCGCCCGGACGGCTCGCCCTGCTCCTCGTGATGCCCCTGGTGCTCGCGGCTCGCGGCCCGGTCGAAGACCATGAGCACTTCGCAGGGGCCTCCCTCGGCGCCGAAGGCGTGCGGGAGCATTGTCGAGAACTCGGCGCACTGATCGGTCTCGATGCGGTAGCGGCGCTCGCCGAGGCGGAGGATCGCGGTCCCGGAGAGGACCAGCAGCCACTCCTTGCCCGGGTGGGCGCGCATCCGGGAGGGTTCGGGCGGGGGCCCGGTCAGGCGGCGGCGCATGATGATCTTGTCGGGCTCGGCGCGGATCGACCAGCGCTTCGACTCGTTCGCCTCGTCGATCACGGCGCTGGAGACCACGTCCTCCTCCGCGGACTCGACGAGCTGGTCGAGGCCCGTGTCGAGGGCGCGGGCGATGAGCACCAGCTGATCGAGCGCGAGCCGGCGCTGACCGTTCTCGATCCGCGAGAGCGTGGACGGGCTCATGTGCGTGCGGGCGGCCAGGTCATCGAGCGAAAGACCCTGGGCGAGACGCAGCCCACGGATGCGCTTGCGGACGAGGCCGTCGACGGAGGCAGAATCTTGCGGCATGAGCAAGATGCTATGCCTTATGCGCCAGATCTTCTAGCGTCGTAGACGACGCGACGAGGTCAGGCACGACGAGCGCCCGCCGCGAGCGACCCGCCCACGACCCGAGGAGAGGCACCCATGACCAGCACTTCCCCCACCGAGACCATCACCGCCCCGACCGCTGATCCCACGGGCACGGCTGACGACGCCGTCCGCGACGAGATCCCCGGCGACGTCGTCGACGTCGCGGTCCTCGGCGGCGGCGCCGCGGGACTGAACGGCGCGCTCATGCTCGCCCGCTCCCGCCGGAGCGTCGTCGTGATCGACGCCGGCGACCCCCGCAACGCCCCCGCCGACGGAGTCCACGGCCTCCTCGGCAACGAGGGCACGCCCCCGTCCGAGCTCCTCGCCCGCGGACGCCGCGAGGTGCGCGAGTACGGCGGCCTCATCGTCACCGGGCGCGTCGCCTCCGCAGCGGCGAGCCCGAGCCCCGACGGGGACCTCGGCTTCGAGATCGTCCTCGCCGACGGACGGGTCCTGCGCGCGCGCCGGATCCTCGTCGCCACGGGCACCCGCGACCGCCTCCCCGAGATCGAGGGCCTCGCCCGGCACTGGGGCCGCGGCCTCGTGCACTGCCCCTACTGCCACGGCTGGGAGGTCCGCGACGAGCCCATCGGGATCCTCGCGACCGGCGCCATGGCCGTCCACCAGGCGCTCCTGTTCCGCCAGCTCAGCGACGACGTCGTGATGCTCGCCGGCGAGGCAGGGGAGGCCGGGCTCGATCCCGCCGACCGGGAGCGGCTCCGCGCCCGCGGCATCCGCATCATCGAGGGCGCGGTCGCCGAGGTCCTCGCCGACGAGACCGCCGCGACCGGCCTGGCCGGCGTGAAGCTCGCCGACGGGACCGTCGTCCCGCGCAGCGTGCTCGCCGTCTCCACCGTCCTCGAGCCGCGCCTCGACGGGCTCGAGGGCCTGGGCCTGCCGGTGGAGGACCTCCCCGCCGGGATGGGCCGACGCGTCGTGGCCGGTCAGGGCGGGGCGACCGCGGTGCCCGGCGTCTGGGCGGCGGGGAACGTCGCCGACCCGTCGGCGCAGGTGGGCCCGTCGGCCGCGGGCGGCGCGCTCGCCGGCGCGCACATCAACGCGATGCTCGCGATGGCCGAGGCCGACGCGGCGGTCGCCGCGCTCGCGCCCGCCGCGAGCATCTGACGCGAGCATCCGACACCGACGGCCGAGAACGAGACTACCCGCCCCGGACGGATCCGGGACGGGCAGTCGTGCGTCGGCCGTGCGGGCCGGGAAGATCAGGCGGCCGCGAGGGCGCGCTGCTCGGCGCGGGCCTGCTTCCGGGCGAAGTGCGCCTCGGAGGACAGGTCCATCTCGACGACGGGGTAGATCCGGCCGTCGGACCAGGTCGTCGAGTACGGCGTCGCGCGGTTGGAGCGCGTGAGGTAGCGGATCCCGGCGCTCTGGTCGCGGAACACGACCGTGCGGTACTCGGTGAAGCGGCCGGTCTTCCGGGCCGCCCGATGCGAGGAGAGCTGCTGGTTCTTCTGGTGCTGCTGAGTCTTCTGGTGCTGCTGGGTCTTCTGGTTCTTCATCATGGGTCCTTCGTGGTCGGCGGATGCCGACGGTTCTGCATCGGCCGGAGCCGACGGGGTGGGTCGGCACGGGGCCGACGATGTCGTGGGCGGCGCATCATCCGCAGGACCTGTGGAATCCCGTCACGGCGACGAGGGTCTCGGTGCTGATGCGCGTGCTGGCGATGCGGTCGCCGGCCCGCCTCCATGGCGGGTGTCGGCGCTGCCGATCGCTGTGTCGGACGGCGGGGGAGGTCCGCCGGGGCAAGCTCTCCTGCGATGACGCAGGGGCGTCGCCCGCCGGAGCGGGCTGCTGCGGGGACGGCGCCGGAGCGCAGTCCATGTCTCAGGTTCCGACCACCGGAGACCGCGTAGGACGCTATCACCCCTCAACGGGGCGCGTCACGCCTTTATTCCGCCGCTCCCGTCACATGCGGTCGGGGCGTCGGAGCGCTGGGGCGTCGGGCCGCCGGGCGCTGAAGCGGTGCTGCATCGCGGGCGTGTGACCGGGGGCGACGCCGTGGGCGTGGTCGAGGGCGAGGATCTCCGGCAGCGGATCCGCGCGTACGTCCTCGAAACCGGCCTCGGCCAGCGCCGCCCGGATCCGCTCGACGCCGGCCCGTCCGAAGGGGAGTCGGCCGAAGGCGTCCTCGTCGTAGGCGTCGGCGAAGTCGGCCTCGCGTGCGGTGCGGCGGGGGAGCGCGGGAGCGTCCTCGTACCAGGGGCTGTCGACGGCGACGAGGACCCCGCCCGGGCGCAGCAGCGCGAACCAGCGCTCGAGGGCCGCCGGGGCATCGCGCAGCGTCCACAGCAGGTAGCGGGAGACGATCGCGTCGAACGAGCCCGGGGCGAAGGGCGGCGCGACGGCATCGCCGCGGGCGAAGACGGGCGCCGGGGCCCCGTCGGACGCCACCGGTCCGTCGGATGCCGCCGGTTCGTCGGATGCCATGGGGCCGACGGACGCACGGGGTGCACCCCGATCCGCGGCCTTGGCGCGGGCCTGCGCGAGCATCCCCTCGGACAGGTCGATGCCGGTGACCTCGTGGCCGAGCGCGGCGAGCTGCAGGGCGACGTTCCCGGTGCCGGTCCCGACGTCGAGCACGCGCGCCGGCGCCGCCGGCAGGGCGGCCGACCAGACCCGCGCCCAGGTCTCGGCCTCGCCGTCGAGGCCGAGGCGGAAGCGCTGATGGGCGTCGTACTCGGCGGCGTAGCGATCCCAGTAGGAGGTCATGCGGCGCTGCGCGGCCTCGGTATCCGTGGCCTCGGTATCTGCGGCGACTGCGGTGTCGACGTCGGCGACGGTGCGGGCGGGGCGGGGGTCAGCGGGCATGGAGGAGCTCCTCGATCGGGTCGGTGGGAGGGGACGGCGCGGCGGCGGGCGCGATGCTCGGCGCGGGGCGGAAGAGGAGCTGGGCGGTCCCGTCGTCGGAGGCGCGGCGCTCGGCGCGGACGCCGTAGACCTCGCCGACGAGCTCCTCGGTGAGGACGCGGCCCGGCGGCCCGTCGGCCCGCACCCGGCCCCCGTCCAGGACGAGCACCCGGTCGCAGTAGCGGGCGGCGAGGTTGAGGTCGTGGAGCACGACGAGGGTCGCGAGGCCCTGCCCCTGCGCGCGGTCCTGTCCCGGCCGGAGGCCCTGCTCGCGCACGAGGCGGAGCAGGAGGTGCTGGGCGCCGACGTCGAGGTGGTTCGTCGGCTCGTCCAGCAGCAGCAGGCGCGGCCGCTGGGCGAGAGCGCGCGCGGCGAGCACCCGCTGCCGCTCACCGCCCGAGAGCTCCGCGAGGTCCTGGCGGGCGAGGTGCAGCGCCCCGACCTGCTCGAGCGCCGCGGTCGCGATCCGCAGATCCTCCCGGGTGGTCCCGCCGAAGCCCCGACGATGCGGGATGCGGCCGAGCAGGACCGCATCGGCGACGCTCAACGGCATCCCGTCGTCGGTCTCCTGCGCCATCACGGCGATCCGTCGCGCCCGCTCGCGGCCCGACATCGCGGCCACGTCGCGCCCGTCGAGGCGGACGCTCCCGCCGTCGGGCACGATCGCGCGGGAGACGGCCCGCAGCACCGTCGTCTTCCCGCCGCCGTTGGGGCCGACGAGGCCGACGACCTCCCCCTCGCCGACCTGCAGGTCGACGCCCCGCAGCACGGGCACGGCCGACGCGCCCGCGCCGTAGGCGTGCACGAGCCCGCGGGCATCCAGGACCGGTGCTGCGGCCGGCGGTGCGTACGGTGCTGCGGCCGGTGCCGGGACCGCTGCCAGGACGGGCGCCGGAGACGGTGCCGGGCCGGGATCCCCGCTCATGCCCCGAGCTCCTGCACCCAGGCGGCGATGCGCTCGAGGCCGTCGACGACCAGCGGCGTCGCCGGCTCGCAGAAGTTGAACAGCAGCGGCAGCACGCTCCCCGCCCGGACCGCGGCGAGGCCCTGCAGCTGGTCCGCTCCGACCATCTCGTCGACGACGTCGGAGCCGTCGCCCTCGCTCTGGTGCAGGACGATCAGCACATCGGGATCCGCCGCCAGCAGCGGCTCCGCGCCGACCTCGAACACCCGCTCCGTCGTCGACGCGAAGACGTTCTCGATGCCCAGGGCGTCGAGCTGGGCGGTGACCATCGAGGCCGCGCCGTAGGCGTACAGCGGCCCGCCGCCGAGCGAGGGATACAGCACCGCCGCGGTGGAGACCGCCCCACCACCGGACCCCGTGCCGCCGTCGGATGCCGTGCCGCCGCCGACCGCGGCGATCCGCGCATCGAGGGCGGCGATCAGAGCGTCGGCCTCGGCGGCGCGGCCGAGGATCCGGCCGTGGAGGGCGATCTCCTCGTGCAGGGTGTCGAAGGAGGCCCTATCGTCGAGACCGCCGCAGTAGACGCTCTGGACGAGCACCTCGGCGCCCGCATCCCGCATGCCCTCGCGGGTGATCCCGTCGGGCAGGCCGAGGACGAGGTCGGGCTGCTGGGCGATGACGACCTCCTGCGAGATCTGCAGGTGGCCGGAGGCGTCGAGCTCGTCGGAGAGCATGGGGATCGCCGCGATGCGCGCGGCGAGATCCGCGTCGTAGTAGTCGCCGGGGAAGTCGCCGGCCCGCGCGACCACCCTGTCGAGCGCGCCGATCCCGTCGAGGATCGTCACCGGTGCCGACTCCAGCAGCACCAGGCGCTGCGGCGGGGCCGCGAAGGTCAGCTCCGCCTCGCAGTTCGCGACCGTCAGCGGGAAGCCCTCGGCGGAGGCCCCGTCGTCGGGCGCGCCGCCTGCACCGCCCGCCCCCGCGGCGCCCGCTCCGGAGCCCGAACCGGCGGCCGTGCAGGCCGCGGTGCCGAGCACGGCGGCGCCGAGCATCCCGACGAGGCCGGTGCGGGCGAACTGACGACGATCCATGGGGCTCCTCGGGTGCGGGTGCGGGTGCGGGTACGGGTGGAGGCGAGCGGCGGTGCGGGCCCGGCTCAGCCGCTGTGGGCGTGGAGGCGGCGGATCAGGATCAGCAGGAACGGGGCCCCGACCGCGGCGGTCAGAACGCCGATCGGCAGCTCCCGCGGCTGCATGACCATCCGGGCGACGACGTCGGCCCACAGCAGCAGCAGCGCGCCCAGCAGCGCGCTCGCCGGGATCAGCACCCGGTGGCGGGTGCCGACGAGCCGGCGCGCGAGATGCGGGATCACGAGGCCGACGAAGCCGATCGATCCGGCGGCGGCGACTGCCGCGGCCGTGCACAGCGAGACCGCCACGAGCAGCGCGATGCGGGCGCGGTCGGGGGAGATGCCGAGGCCGTGGGCGGTCTCGTCGCCCGCGCCGAGGGCGTCGAGGACCCGTCCGCCGCCGATCAGGACCGCGGTGCCGAGGATCGCGGCGGCGAGCGCGATCCCCAGGAAGGCGTTCCAGCGGGCCAGGGACAGCGAGCCGAGCATCCAGAACATGACCGAGCGGGAGCCCTCGGCGGAGTCCGAGGAGAAGATCAGCAGGCTCGTCGCCGCCGACAGCGCATACCCGACGGCGATGCCCGACAGCAGCAGCCGCATCGAGGTGACGCGCCCGTTCGCGCGCGCGAGCACGAGCACGAGCAGCGCCGCGCCGAGCGCGCCGACGAAGGCGAGCACCGACTGCGCGGCCTCCCCGAGAGCGGCGCCGACGCCGAACAGGATCGCCGCGGCCGCCCCCGTGGAGGCGCCGCCGGAGATCCCCAGGACGTAGGGGTCGGCGAGCATGGTGCGCACCATGGCCTGCAGGGTCGCCCCGGAGATCGCGAGGCAGGCGCCGACGGCCGCTCCCAGCAGCACGCGCGGCACCCGCACGCTCCACACGATCGTGTCGGTCGCCGCATCGACGGGGACTCCGGCCGATGCGCCGGCCCCGCCGTCGAGGAGCGGGCCGACGAGCGGGCCGACGACCGCGCCGACGAGCGGGCCGACGAACGGCACGCCGTCGAGGCGGAGGTGCGCGGCGATGACCTGCAGCACCGTCCCCGGGGCGATCGGGACGGGCCCGATCCCGATGCAGACGACCGCGCTCAGCAGGGTCGCGAGGGCGAGGCCGGCGAGCAGCAGGCGCGCGCGGCGTGCCCGCGAGCGCACCCCGAGCACGTCCGCGGCGCCGGCGCCGCGCGGGACGCCCTCGCTCGCCACGGCTCCCGCGCTCGCCACGGCGCCCGCGCTCGCCGGGGCGCCCGGGACGTCGGAGTCCTCGCGGGCGCCCGGCAGGATCGTGGATCGGGCTGACACTTGCACGACACTACAAGTGTCTGGCGCGCCGACGGAGGGCGTGCCGTCGGTTGCGCGTCAGCGCTCGGGGTGCGCGGCCTCGTCGGCGTGCGGGTGCGCGTGCCCGTCGGCGTGCCCATGCTCGTGCGCGGGAGCCGGCGCATGCTCGTGAGGATGCTCGTGCCCGTCGGCATGCTCGTGCCCGTGGCGGACGCCGGGGAGGTGGTCGGAGCCCATGCCGTGCAGGAGCTCGTGGACGATCGGGTCGGCGAGCTCGTAGCGGACCTCGCGGCCCACGCGCTCGGAGCGGACCCATCCCGCGGAGCGCAGCAGCGCGAGGGCGTGCGAGGTGGTGGAGTCGTTCGCGCCGGTCGCCCGCGCGATGTCGGAGCTGCGCACGCCCGGATGCGCATGGATGCAGAACAGGATCCGCAGCCGTCGAGGGTCCGAGAGCAGCGCCATCCGCGCGGCCAGCTCCTCGAAGGCGTCGGTCTGCTCGAGCAGCGTGCGCAGCTCGTCGGGCTCGGCGGGCGCGCCCTCGGGCTGCCGGACGTGCAGGGGGACCGGGTCGTCGGCGTCCATGCGCTCCACGGTACCGGCGCTCGTCCCGTCGGCCCGGGGCTCGCATCGTCGGCCCCGGGCTCGCCTCATCGGCCCGCTGTCCGCTCCGTCGGCCCGGTGCCGCATCGACGATCGGCCGGACGCGCCCCCGACGATCGGCACCCCGGGCGGGCGCGACGCCCGTGATTGGATCGGGGCATGACGTCCGCTGCACCCGCACCCCGTCCCGTCCGCCTCCCGCGCCGCGGCCTGCTCGCGCTCCCGCCGGCGGTGCTCGCCTCGTCGGCCCTGCTGGCCGGCTGCGATCTCGACTCCGACGGCGTCGCGGTCCCCGAGGACCTCCGCTCGGACGTCTCGCCCGACGAGCCGCAGGCGCCGGGCACGATCGCCGGACGGCTGACCCCCTTCGCCGCGCGCATGCTCGGAGGCCTCGACGCCGAGGAGACCAACCTCGTGTGCTCGCCGGTCTCCGTGCAGGTCGCCCTCACGATGGCGGGCCTCGGCGCCGCCGGCGACACCCTTGCGCAGATGGAGGAGGTGCTCGGCGCGGACATGACCACGCTCGCGGAGGCGGCGAGCACGCTGCGCAGCGTCCTGTTCGAGATCGGACGCGAGGAGGCCGAGGCCGCCGAGGAGGAGGGCGGCGAGGACCGGCCCGAGCCGCCCGCCGCGAACCTCGCCAACGCCGTCTGGATCCAGGACGGACTCGACGTCGAGTCCGACTACCTCGACGCGCTCGCCCGCCATCTCGACGCGGGCCTGCACACCGCCGACTTCGCCGACGAGTCCGCGCGCGAGGACGCCCGCACGGACATGAACGCCTTCGTCGCCGAGCAGACCGACGACCTCATCGAGGAGCTCGTGCCCGAGGGCGCCCTCTCCGAGTCCACCCGCCTCGCCCTCATCAACGCCCTGCGCCTGAGCGCCCCGTGGCCGGAGCCCCTCAGCCAGCTCGGCGACCTCCCCTTCACCCGCGCCGACGGCACCGCGGTCGACGTGCCGATGCTGGAGGCCGACACCACCAGCTGGTACGAGGACGACGTCTGCCAGGCCACCATGCTCCCCTCCTACGGCGGGGACCTCGGGCTGGTGCTCGTGCGGCCGACGGGCGCGATCGCCGACGTGGTCGACGCCTGGGCGTCCGACGGCGGGACCGGGTCCGACGGCGCGGCGCTGCTCGACGCGCTGCTCGCCGCGATGGGCGAGCAGGGCGAGCCCGTCCAGGTCACCCTGCCCGCCTTCGACATCGACTGGCGGGCCTCCCTCGTCGACGTGCTCTCCGGGCTCGGCATGGAGGACGCCTTCGGCGCCGCCGACTTCTCGGGCATCACCACGGCGGAGGAGCTGGTGATCTCCGACGTCCTGCACGAAGCGGTCATCACCGTCGACCAGAACGGCATGGAGGCCGCCGCCGCGACCGCCGTGCTGATGGAGGAGTCGGCGGCCGACGTCGGCGAGCCGCGGACCCTCGCGCTCGACGTGCCCTTCCTCTACCTCGCGATCGAGCGCTCGACCCTGACGCCGCTGGTCGTCGGCTGGATCGGCGACCCCTCCCAGACCCGGGGCTGAGCGCCGGCGGCCGGGCCGACGGCGCTGCCGCCGGCGGTCCGGCCGTCGGCAGACGTGCCCGTCGGCTGGCGCGCCCGCTGGCCGGAGCCGGCGGGCACGCCGCCGCTCAGACGGCGTCGAGCGCCTGCTGCCAGAAGGCCGCCTCGAGCCGCGTCGCGGTGCGGAAGATCCGCGTGAGCTCCGCGAGCCGGGGCCCGTCGGGCAGGCGAGCGGCCGACGGGCCGGCGAGGCCCGCGGCGTCCGTACTCCCCGCGGACGCCGCGAGCTCATCGAGCCGGGCGGTCGCCGCGCGGGCCGAGGCCTGGAACTCCTCGCCGGCGTACTCGGCGATCCAGTCGCCGTAGGGATGCTGTCCGTCCGGATGCTGCGTGCCGGAGCGGTCCGCGAGGCGTGGCGCCAGGCGCGCCCCGATCTCCCCGTAGCCGATCGCGCAGGGCGCGAGCGCGACGTGCAGGTCCAGCAGGTCGCCCGAGGCGCCGCAGTCCAGGACGAAGCGGGTGTAGGCGACGGTCCCCATGCGCTCCTGCGTCGCCGCGAGGGCCTCGGGGGAGATGCCCCAGGAAGTCGTCAGCCGGGCATGGAGGTCGGTCTCGACGAGCACGCCCGTCAGCCCCTCCGACGCCCGGCGCACGTCCTCGAGGGTCCGGCCCTTGTAGGCGGCGAGGGCGTAGGCGCGGGCGAACTGGACGAGGAACAGGTAGTCCTGGACGAGATAGTCCTGGAAGGCGGCCAGCGGGAGGGTGCCCTCGCCGAGACGCTCGACGAACTCGTGGCGGGTGTACGCGTCCCAGTCCTCGACGGCCGCCGCCCGCAGCTGCGCGAACAGGCTCATCGCACGGCCCCCTCGAGGACGCGCCGCGCGGACGGCACCCGGGCGTCCTCGTAGGCGGCGTCGAAGAACTCCAGCTCGAGGGAGACCGTGCGCGCGAAGGCCTCGCGCACGGCCGCGAGCCGGACCCCGGCGAACGCGCCGTCGGATGCGCCGCCGGCCTCTCCTTCGGCCGCGCTGGAGGCTGCCCCGTCGGCCGCCTCGAGGCTCGCGCCGACGCGATCCAGCTCGGCGCGCAGGAAGCCGACGAACTCCTCGAACCCGGGATTGTCGTGCAGGACGATCCACTCGGCGTGCACGAAGTCCGCCGGGAGCGGGCGCGGCGCGGCCGCCGCCCAGTCGTTGTAGAGCCACTCGGTCACCAGCAGCACGGCCAGCGCGACCGCGTAGTCGCCGCTCGCGGCGGCCTCGCGGAACAGGGCGAGGAAGCCGGCGGTCGCCGGGGCGTCGGGGATGCTCGCCCGACGGTCCTCGTCGATGCCGAGGGCGTCGAAGGAGCGCAGGAAGTAGGTGTTCTCCTCGCCGGCGACGTCGCCCGCGAACTGCGCGAGGCGGAGCCGGGCGGCGGGGGTGTCGGCCGTGGCGATCGCCGCCCCGATCAGCATCAGGAAGCTGTCCAGGAAGCGATGGTCCTGGACCAGGTACCCGGCCATGACGTCGTCGGGGACGGTCCCGACGTGCAGCTCTCGCACGAAGCGATGGCCGACGGCGAGGTCCCAGGCGGGGCTGGCCTCCTCGCGGAGCCGGGCGGTGAAGGCGGTGGTGGCCGTGACGGTGGTCTTCGCCGGGACGGCGGTGGTGGCCGTGACGGCGTCGACGGCGGTGGCGGGCGCGTTCGAGCGCGGTTCTTCCATGACATCCCTCCGCGAGCATTGACTCGATCAGGTTCTGCGGGTGTGGTCTCAGCCCCGGCGGGGCACCCCGTGTCCGCCGACGAGCGTAGCCCATGCCAGGTCAGAGCGGTGGCGCCGGGGGCGGTCCGATCTGCCTACGCTGGGGGCATGGAACCCGGCGAGGACGAGACCGTCCGCGGACCGCGGCGCCCGGCGGCGGAGACGCCCCGCGCGGCATCACGCGCGGCACCCCGCGCGGCGTCCCTCGCGGTGTTCCGGGAGCTCGTCCGGGACCGGGCGACGCACGTGGTGGTCAGCGACCTCGACGGCGTGCTGCGCCGCTTCGACCCCGCGCTGTTCCCCGGCCTCGACGCGCGCCTCGACCGCCCGCGAGGCACCTCCTACCGGGCGATCCTGCGCAGCCCGCTGCTGCGGGAGGTCGTGCGCGGCCGCGCCACCCATGCGCAATGGCGCGAGCGCATCGCCGCCGACCTGCAGGCCGACGGGATCGCGGCCGACGAGGCCCGCGCCGTCGTCGGTGCCTGGCTCGCGAGCACCCCGGTCCCGGACCCCGACGTCCGGGCCGTCCTCGACGAGGCCCGGCGCTCGGGCCGCGAGGTCTTCGTGTTCACCAACGGCACCGACCGCGTGCGCGAGGAGCTGCGCGACCTCGGCGTCGACGACCTCCTCGGCCCCGCCGGCGAGCGCCTGCTGAACTCGGCGGAGCTGGGCGCCGCCAAGCCCGACCGCGAGGCCTTCGACGCGGCCCATGCGCGCATCGAGCAGGTCCTCGGACGAAGCGTCCCGCGCGACGCGGTCGCCTTCCTCGACGACTCGGCGGGCCATGTCGCCGGCGCGGTCGCGTCGGGCTGGAGGGCTCAGCTGCTGGAGCGCTGAGCCGTGCCCTCCGCCGCGCCTCAGGCCGCGATCGTCAGCTGCCCGACGGCCGTGATCGGGACGACCCGGCCGTCCTCCAGCTGGTACTGGCAGCCGACGATGCCGAGGTCGCCGGCGGCGACGGCGTCGCTGATCACGCGCGAGGAGCGCATGAGGGCGTGGATCGTCTCGTCGAGATGACGGCGGCCGACGGCGTCGGCGTCGATCAGCGCGGGGTCGACGTACGGGGTGTCGCGGTGCGAGGCCAGCCATTCGCGCTGCACCGCCGGCTGGATGAGCTCCAGCTCCTTCTCGATCGCGGGCGTGACGTAGCTGGGGGTCGCGGAGGTCAGGTCGATCGCCGCGGCGACGGCCCCGCAGGAGCCGTGGGCGAGCACGACGATCACGGCGACGCCGAGCTCCGCGACCGCGTACTCCATGGTCGCGACCGTGTTCTCGTTGGCGATCTGGCCGATGTTGCGGGCGACGAACAGGTCGCCGAGACCGCAGTCGAAGAGTATCTCCGCGGCGACCCGCGAGTCCGCGCACCCCAGGAACGCCGCGTCGGGCTCCTGGTAGTCCGTCAGCTCGCTGCGCCGGGCGGCGCTCTGCTGGGGATGCGCGAGGGTTCCCTTCATGAACCGCTCATTGCCCTGGGCGAGGGCGTCCCACGCCTCCTGCACGCTCACGCGAGGTGTCGTCACGGTGATGATCCTTCCGTCGGGGCGGTGCGTGTCCGATCGGACCAGGGCGCGAGGCCCCGCGCGCACCGGGCGGCAGTATACCCCCGCCGGTCAGTCCGCCCCGATGTCGTCCCGGCAGACGACGAGGAAGCCGCCGTCGTCGTAGACCGTCGTGTAGACGACATCGGCCCCCGCGGGGTTCCCCGATCCGGCGCCCCACTCGAGGGTCGCCCACGCCTCGGCGTCCGACGCGGACCGCGGAGGATCATCGCGCCAGGAGAAGGCGTACTGGTCGATCAGCGCGCAGTCCGGGACGCGGAGATTGGGCCCGTGCATCCACTGGACGTCATGATCGGGCACCGCATAGGCGAGCAGCGTGATGTCCACGGCCGCGACCGCCCCGTCGGGCATCGCATCGAGCGCCCCCTGGGCGGGCTCGGCGCGCCAGGTCAGCTCCCAGCGCTCCGACCGCAGGACGTCCAGCACGGGGATCTGCGCGCCGAGCGTCAGGACGGTCGCCGCCGACGCGATCGCCGCCGTCCAGCGGACCGTCCGGGAGGGCAGGGGCCGGTCCCGGCGCAGCAGGCTCGTCGCCCGACCCGTCCGACGATCCCCGAGCGCATCCAGCAGCGCTGCGCACGCGATCGGCATCAGCACCGCCCCGTAATGCCAGGTCCAGCCCCAGTAGAACTCGACGGTCCCGGTGAAGCGCCACGCGAGCGTCGGCAGCATCAGCCAGATCAGCGGCGAGCGGGCCCCGATCACGCCGGCCGCCGCGACCAGCATCAGCACCGTCACCCACTTCGTCCCCGGCACGAAGACGTCGAGCACCGACCCGAGCTTGTCCGTGTAGTCGTACTGCCCCGCCGTGTTCAGCAGCGGCAGGATCACGAACGTCGACAGCAGGAACCAGCCGGCGCCCCAGCACGCGAGCCCGAACCCCGTGATCCGGTGGTCGCGCAGCGTCCGGTCGTGCGGGGTCCGGTCGTGCGGCGTCGCAGCGCGCGGCGTGGCGTCGCGCGGCGTCGCAGCGCGCGGGGTCCGGTAGCGCAGGGCGATCA
Organism: Brachybacterium netajii (SeqCode); assembly: GCF_054114245.1. NCBI lineage: Bacteria > Bacillati > Actinomycetota > Actinomycetes > Micrococcales > Dermabacteraceae > Brachybacterium > Brachybacterium netajii (SeqCode). The sequence goes on from NZ_JBSYXB010000005.1 coordinate 220,318, forward strand.
CCAGGCCCAGCACCATCACCGTGAGCCCGAGATCCTCCTTGACCAGCACCAGCGGCATCGCCCACAGCGCCGCGGCCATGACCCGCTCGCGCAGCAGCGCCGTCAGCGACAGCGCCAGCAGCGGGACGGCGAACGCGATCTCATGGAACTGCACGTCCGCCGCCGCCTGCAGACCGAAGGAGAACACGTACCCCACGCCGACGACGGTCCCCATCGCCCGCCCCAGCCGGTCGATCGCGAGCTTCGCCAGGGGGATCGCCGACGCCCCGAACAGCACCGCCTGCGTCCACACCAGCGCCAGCCCCGACGGCCACACCCACCACACCGGCGCCAGCAGCACCAGGATCGGATGGAAGTGGTCGCCCAGCAGGTTCACGTCGTCGCCCTTGATCGGCACGATCGGCGCCGAGAAGCTCCCGTACGCCTTCGCGAGCTCCGTGAAGATCCCCAGATCCCACGACGGCGCCACCAGATTCCGCCACTGCTGCCACCCCAGCAGCCCGTACGCGAGCGCCCCCGCCAGCGCGATCGCGATCGGCACGAGCAGCCGGAAGCGAGGGTGCGCGGGGGAGGGGGCGGGCGAAGGTTCGGGTGCGGATGCGGGCGCGGGGTCCGCCGCGCGAGCCTCATCGGGCACGGGCTCATGGGCATCGGGAACGGCAGACATCACGCAGCGAGCGTAGCCGGGAGCCCATAGCTGAGGAGAGCTGGCTCGGACGCCGGGAGGGGCGGGCCGGATGCTGGGAGGGACGGGCCGCGGGCGTTGCTCGCAGACCAGGGTGAGCTTGGGGGTGAGCAGTGGGCGTGAGTGCCCGGAAATGGAGCGCTTCAGGGGGTGCTGGTGGACACTGGGCCGAGGAGAGCAGGGGAGATCGCCAGATGCACCGCCTTCGTGCCCGTTCGCCCGCCTGACGCCCGCGAGCTCGCACTCCTCCCAGCGCGCTCGCCCTGTCAGCGCGAGCAGTGGGCAGGAGTGCCCGGAAATGGAGCGCTTTAGGGAGTGCTGGTGGACACTCGGCCGTCAGCTGGCGGACACTCGGCCGTCAGGAGGCGGGAGGCAGGTGCCAGCAAGGTGCGCTTGCCCCCGTGACGTGCACACTCGCCCCGCCCTTCCCCGCGTCGCCCTCAGAGCATCACGATGAGCTGGACGAGGATGATCTTGACGATCATGCCGAGGGTGAAGAGGGCGGAGTAGCCGGATTCGGCGCGCTCGTCGTCGATCGAGGCGGTGACGTGGCCGAGGAGGACCGGCTGGCCGATGAAGCCGGCCATGGCGCCGGCGGTGCGGGCGGTCGACATGCCGCTCAGGCGTCCGACGAACCAGACGGCGCCGACGCTGAGCACGGTCAGTCCCGCGGTGAGGAGCGCGACGAGGAGGCCGGTGCGGCTGAAGGCGGTGGAGGCGAAGGCCTGGCCGCTGGACAGGCCGACGGTCGCGAGGAAGATGACGAGGCCGAACTGGCGGATGGTGAGGCCGGCCGCGGTGGGCGGGGTCCAGACGAGGGGGCCGGTGCGTCCGAGGCGGCCGAGGATGAGGCCGACGACGAGGGGGCCGGCGGCGACGCCGAGGGAGAGGCCTGCGCCGGCGCCCATCGGGATGGCGATCAGGCCGGCGAGGATGCCGAGCACCATGCCGAGCCCGACGCTGACCCAGTCGACCTCGGTGATGCGCCGCTCGGAGTCGCCGAGGATGGCGCGGGCCTCGTCGAGGCGCTCGCGGGGGACGACCACGGCGACGCGGTCGCCGAGCTGCAGGGGCATGTCGGGCAGGGCGAGGAGTTCGCGGTCGCCGCGCCTCACGCGGGTGATCATGCCGCCGACGCGGGCGGGGACGCGGAGCTGGGCGATGGTCTGCCCGGCGATCGCGGGGTCGGAGACGACGAAGCGGCGGAACTCGACGGCGCGGCGGTCGTGCACGAGATGCTGCGGGGAGGCGTGGCCGAGGGCGTCGGCGGCGGTGCGCACGGCGTCGGGGATGCCGACGAGCAGGATGCGGTCGCCGCGCACGAGATGGTCCTCGGGGCGGGCGACGCGCATATGGCCCTCGCGCAGGAGGTAGGACATGCGCACCTGTCCGCTGCGGCCGGCGGTCGCGGCGATCCCGGGGATCTGCCGCACCCGCATCGGGTTCTCGACCTCGACGCTGAGGTCGAGGAGTCCGGCGGCGGAGGGCGGGGGCGGGTCGTTGCGTCCGGGCAGGTGCTTCTTCACGGCGGAGGAGAGCATCACGATGGTGAGGAGGACGCCGATCGGATACGCGATCGCGAAGCCGACGGCGGGAGCGCTCGACCCGGCGAGGGCGGTGGTCGCGGTGTCCAGGGCGGGCGTGGCGGTGTACATGCCGGCGTAGAGCCCGCCGATCATGCCGGGCGTCAGCCCGAGCGCCTCGCCGACGAGCACGCCGAGGACGGCGGCGGCGATCAGCGCGAGCGTCGCGCCGAGGATGAGGCGCGTCTGCGTGCGGAGGTCGTGGAAGAAGGTGGAGCCGGCGGCGAGGCCCGTCGTGTAGACGAACAGCGCCAGCCCCAGGGACTGCAGGGTGCCGAGCCCTTCGCCGAGCCGCGGGTCCAGGGCGCCGACGGCGAGGCCGACGAAGAGCGCGCCCGACGCGCCGAAGCGCACGGGACCGATCTTCAGCACCCCGACCGCCGATCCCAGGGCGACGACCGCGAAGAGCGTCAGCAGCGGGGTTCCCGCCAGGAGATCGAGCATGCGGCCACGGTAGTCCCGCGCGCGTCCGCAGAGGAGGGGCGGGAACGCCCGGGTGCCGGAGCCCACGCGCTCCCCCGCGCTCCGTGTGCGCTGCGCCGCTCCGTCGGCCTCCGACGACCGGCCGACGCGCGGCGACCGGTGGACGCGCGGCGACAGCGGGCCGACGGCGGGGCGACGTCGGATCGAACGGTGCGCGGGGGCGGAGGACGAGACGATCGTCGGAGCCGAGGCGACGGATCGTGCCCGTATGCTCGCCGTATGGCGTCCTCCAGCTCCTCCGCATCCGGCCTCGGCTCCGTCCCCGGCATCGTCTCGGGCATCGCCTCCGGCGTCGGCGCATCCGTCGTCCACGGATCGCGGTCGCAGATCCTGATCGGCTCCCGGCCGCTGCCGCTCGGCCTGATCGCCCGCGCGGGGCTGATGGCGCAGGCCGTCGGGGCGCTCTCGCTCGTGGAGCCGCGGACCCTGGGGCCCCGCCGTCGGGCCTGGTACCGGGTCGGGATGGCCGCCGCGAGCGGTGCGCTGTCCGCGGACCTCGCGCGCGACGGCCAGCGGCTCGTCTCCCCGGCCGCCGACGGCGTCCTCGCCGCCGGTCTCACGCTGGGTCTCGCGGAGGTGTCGGAGGCGATCGACGGCCGCATCGTCGACGGTATGCGCGCGGTCGGCATCCGTCACCCCCGCGTGCTGCTCGCCGCGGTCGGCACGGCCGGCACCGCCCTCGCCTACTGGGCGCATGCCCGGAGCACCGCGGCCGACGGGGCCGACGGCTGGGAGGTCGAGGAGGAAGACGAGCCCGTGCGCACGGAGCTGTCCGAGGAGTCGCGGGCGCTGATCGCCGCGCTGCTCGCGAACCCGTCGGGCCGCGGTGGGCTGCCGGGGGCGCCGGCGCTGCGCTCCCAGCTCGCCGTCGCCGAGCAGGTCGATCCGGGCTACGCCACCAGCGACATCGAACTCGCGGTCGATGCACCGGAGCGGCTCGTCGTCCCCCATGACCAGACCTGGCCCGTGCTCGGCCGGTTCGTCCACGACGGCATCACCTTCGAGCTCCGCCTGCTCATCTCCGAGGGTCGTCTGGCGCAGCTGATGGTGACGCTTGCCGAGGACACCCTCGAGGACACCGCCCTCATGGAGCGCGCCTACGACCTGCTCGAGGAGGGCGAGGTGCCGCTGCCCTCCGTCGAGGACCTCGAGCTCATCGCCGAGAGCGACCAGCCGGCCTGACCCCGGACCGGGGGCCCGGGCCCGGATCTCGGGTCCGGCGCCCGTGCCCGAGATCCGGGGCTGTTGAGCTGTGGGCTCAGGCGATGCTGCAGGCGACGCCGTTGAAGCCATGGTTGCAGTACCCGCCGGGGTTCTTGGCCAGGTACTGCTGGTGCACCGGCTCGGCGACGTAGAAGGACCCGTCGCCCGCGTCGGAGAGGGCGGAGAGCTCGGTGCTGATCTCCCCGCGGCCGGCGTCGGTCAGCGCCCGCTGATACTGTTCGACGGAGTCGCGGACGATGCGCTCCTGCTCCGCGCTCGTCCAGTAGACGGCGCTGCGGTACTCGGTGCCGACGTCGTTGCCCTGACGGTTGGCAGTCGTGGGGTCGTGCTGCTCCCAGAACTCGGTGAGGAGGAGGCGGAGCGTCGTCGCCCCTCCCCGATAGATGACGCGGACGGCCTCCGCATGGCCCGTGCGCGCGGAGAAGACCTCGTCATAGGTGGGGTGGGCGGTGAAGCCCCCGGCATAGCCGGCGACCGTGGTGTGGACGCCGGGCACCTGCCAGGCGATCCGCTCGATGCCCCAGAAGCAGCCGCCGGCGAGGACGATCTCCTCGGCGTCCGCGGGCCACGGGTGCGGATCCGACGGCGCCTCCGGTCCGAGCATGTCGGTCCCGAGGACCGCATGTTCGCGCTCCAGGGGGTAGGGGTACGCGTCCCGCCCCGGAAGCGCCTCCTCCGCGGAGACCATCTGCTTCTTGTGCCCGTACAGGAGGTCCATCATCTGCCACATGGCCGTCACCGTAGCCCCGTGCGGGCACGCGCACGAGGGGCCGGGTCACAGGTTCACCGTCAGCGCAGGAAGCGGCTGAGGTCCAGGAACCGCCGGTCGCAGCAGAGGACGGGGGCGCAGTGGAACGGTTCGCCGGGGAACCGGAGGCGGGGAGCCTGAGGCGGGGAACCTGAGACGGGCGAGGGGAGCAGGGGAAGGGACGCGGGGAGAGGGACAGGGGCGAGGACAGGGGCCGGTGCTGGGAGCCCTCCGGGGAGCCCTCTGGGGAGCGCCCGGAGCGCAGCTGAAGGAGCTGAACGCCCGCTTAACGACCGAACCGGAGGCGCAACCGTTGCGCCGACGCTCTGACCTGCAGTGATACCCCGATCTGGA
>NZ_JBSYXB010000006.1:0-169578 GCF_054114245.1 Brachybacterium netajii (SeqCode)
ACCCCTTTTCGCATGCCCGAAAACAAGCGGCCATCAGGGTGGGGCGTCTCCCCGAGAGGTTCCTCGGGTCACCTCGGGCCCGTCGCCTCGCTGTCGACGGGGACGATCCAGGTAGACTCGGCGGTCGCAGGTGCGGTGCGCAGATGACATGCCGCAGCGCCCAGCGCGGCATCGCCCCGCGATGCACGAAGACTTCCGCACTGCCCGCGTCGGCCCTCAACCACGGGCCACCGACCTCCAGGAGAGCCATGGCGTCCACGCTGCCGGCCGTCCCCGACATGGACGATGATCTCGCCGCGTCCGTAGCCGATCACCTGGTGCTGGTGGAGAGCAAGCTGCGCGACTCCGTCGCCACGAGCGACGACATGGTCCGCTGGACCGGCCGCCACCTGATGGACGCCGGCGGCAAGCGAGTGCGTCCCATGCTCGTGCTGCTCGCCGCGTCCCTCGGCGACATCGATCGCGAGGGCGTCATGGAGGCCGCCGTGCTCGTCGAGCTCACGCACCTCGCGAGCCTTTACCACGATGACGTCATGGATTCCGCGCCCACCCGACGGGGGACGCGCAGCGCCCACTCCGTATGGGGCAACAACGTGGCGATCCTGACGGGCGACTTCCTCTTCGCGCGTGCCAGCGGCCTGAGCGCGGAGATCGGCGCCGAAGCGGTCCGCCTCCATTCCGAGACCTTCGAGCGCCTCTGCCTGGGGCAGCTGCACGAGACGGTCGGTCCCAAGGAGGACGACGATCCGTTCGAGCATTACATCTCGGTGCTCGCGGACAAGACGGCGTCCCTGCTCGCCCTCGCCGGGCAGCTCGGTGCCTCGCTCGGCGGCGCTCCTGCAGGGGCGGACGACATCATGCGTCGCTACGGCGAGAAGATCGGCGTCGCCTTCCAGCTCGCCGACGATGTCCTAGATCTCGGCAGCGATGCCGACACGAGCGGCAAGACCCCGGGCATCGACCTGCGTGAGCAGGTCCCGACGATGCCGACGCTCCTCGTCCGTCGCCGGGCGCAGGAGTCGCCGGATGAGCGCACTCTCGACATCGTGCGACGGCTCGACGGGGACCTGTCCTCGGACGAGGACCTCGCGACCCTGGTCGCACTGCTGCGGGAGGACGACGCGCTCGAGGAGACCCGCGCACTTGCGCAGAGGACGGCGGATGAGGCCGTCGAGATTCTCGGAGAGCTCCCCGACGGGCCGGTCCGCGACTCCTTGACCACGTTCACCCGTTCCCTCGTCGAGCGTGGCCGCTGAGCGTGGCCGCTGACCGCCGGCGCGGACTGCTGCCGGTGACGGAACGCCTCGGCTGACCGCTCCCGCGGGGCACGGCCGTCGTCCGCTGCAGCGGCGATCGTCCCGGCATGGGCGTCTTTGCCGGGTTGTGATCGCTGGCCTATGGTGGAGGGCGGTGCCGGACCAGTAGGCTGTGCGGGCTACGCGCAGCGCACGCTGTCGATGCGGTCTCCCTCGGGGGAGGGGCCGAGCATCCGGCGTCCGTGATATCCAGCGCGATGCATCAGTCGATCGGTCGGCGTCTCCTGCGCCGGCCGCCTGAGGGGAGCGTGGAGTGACGGATCGCGGGTACGCGCGCCGGACGACGCCGATGTCGTCGGCAACGTCGTCGGCGGCCTCGTCGACCTCGGCGCGGGTGCGACGGCGGCGGATGACGGTCGTCTCGGCAGCGATCCTGTCGGTCGCCTCCCTCGTGATCACCGGATTCGCCCTGCATCATCCGGGGCTGACCTCCTCGCGCGTCACCGTGTCCGACGGCGGCGTCTGGGTGACGAGTGCGCAGGACGGTCTGATGGGTCGCATCAACGTGGATGCCCAGGAGATCGACGGCAAGGTCGACATGATCGGGACGGATCTGGACATCCTCCAGTCCGGCTACGACGTCATCGAGGTCGGCCCGCACGGCTTCACGCCGATCAACACGACGAGCGAGAAGCGCAACGGGCTGGTCGAGCTCGATCCCGGGTATGAGCTCGCGCTCGGCGGGGACCGCGTCGCGATCGCCTATCCGGACGGGCGCGTCTGGGTGCTCTCGCCCGCGGAGGCGGCCGCCTTCTCGCCCGATGCCGCCGAGCCCGTCCATCAGGGCGAGGGGAAGGCGCCGTCGATCACCGTCAGCGATGCCGGGACGCTCTTCGTGCTGGAGGGGTCCACACTCACCTCCTATGCGCGGGAGGATTCCACCCGCGATACGCGCCTCTCCTCGACGGTCGAGCTGGAGGGGGTGTCGACCGATGCCGAGCAGCTGCAGCTGACGACGGTGGGGGAGGCGCCCGTCGTCCTCGACGAGGAGCATCGGACGCTCCTGCTCGGGGACGACGGCACGGCCGTCGCGCTGTCGGACTTCGGCGTCTCGGATGCGTCGGCGCTCGCTCTGCAGCAGCCGGGCGGGACCTCGGGCTCGGTCCTCCTCGCCACCTCCGATGCCCTTCTCGAGGTGCCGCTCGACGGCGGCGATCCCGTGAGCCATGCGGTCGGGGGGAGCGGTAACCCGGTGGCTCCGGCGCAGGTCGACGGCTGCCTCTACGGCGCATGGAACGACTCGGACCTGTACCTGCGCTCGTGCGCGGGCCAGGAGGATGCGGCGTCGACGGTCCCGGACGTCGACTCGGACGCGGACCTCGTGCTGCGGGTGAATGAGGGTCTCGTGGTCCTGAACGATCAGCAGCTGGGACGGTCGTGGCTGATCTCCGACGAGATGCAGATCGTCGAGAACTGGGCCGTCACCAATCCGCTGAAGTCCGAGACCGCCTCCGAGGACCGCGAGACCCTCAGCACGACCATCGAGAACGCCCAGGTCGATCGCACGCAGGAGAACCGTCCCCCGATCGCCCAGGACGATGTGTTCGGCGTGCGCCCCGGGGAGAGCGTGGTCCTGCCGATCACGCGCAACGACACGGACCTCGACGGCGACATCATCACGGCCTCGCTCCAGGGGGAGCAGCCCGCGATCGGGACCGTGACCGCGATCGAGGACGGCACCCAGCTGCAGATCGATGTCGTCGACGACGCGAGCGGGACCGCCGACTTCACCTATCTCGCGGACGACGGGCGAGGAGGGCAGGACACGGCGACGGTCACGCTGGAGGTCAAGGCCGACGACGAGAACAGCGGCCCGGTCCCCGCGGATTCGACCGCCCTCAAGCTCACCGTCCGCTCGGGCCGGTCGACCTCGATCAACGTGCTGCCCTACTGGCAGGATCCCGAGGGCGATGCCTTCTACCTCGCCAACGCCACCGTCCCGCCCGAGGACCTGGTGACCTTCCGAGCCGACGGCACCGTGACCTACAACGATGCGGGTCTCGAGACCGGGACGAAGCAGATCCAGCTCACCTTCCGCGACGAGCGCGGGACGCAGAGCGAGGGCGTCCTCGAGGTGGACGTCGTGGACGACACCGACATCCCGCCGATCACCTCGGCCGATCATGTGCGCGCGGTCGTCGGCCGCAGCGCGACGATCAAGCCGCTCGCGAACGATCTGAACCCCAACGGCGGCGACCTCGAGCTCACGCATGTCACCGCCGACGAGGACCTCGAGACCGAGGTGTCCCTCGAGACCGGGACGATCACGGTGTCGGGGGCGGCCGAGGGGATCCACTATCTCGAGTACACGGCCGCGGCGACCGGATCGGGATCCACATCCCCGGGGATCATCCGCGTCGACGTCGAGGAGCCGGATGCGCAGGACCTCGCCCCGGTCGCCGTGGACGACATGGGGGCGGTCGTCGTCGGCGACACGGCGCTCGTCGACCCGCTCGAGAACGACGTCGACCCCGCCGGCGGGATCCTCGTCCTCAACGGCATCGACGTGCCTGAGGGCAGCGGGCTGGAGGCGACCGTCGTCGAGCATCATCTCGTGCGCCTGACGGCCTCGCCGGATGCGGTCGTCGGCTCGGAGCCCGTGGAGATCGGCTACGAGGTCGCCGGGACCTCGGGGTCCGCCCGCGGGACCCTGCGGGTGATGATCGTGAGCACGGACACCCAGCTCGCGAACCCCGATGCCGTGCCCGATACGGCGACGGTCCGCGCGGGCGACATGACCACCATCGACGTGCTCGCCAACGACGACTCGCCCTCGGGGGCGGAGCTCTCGCTCGGCCAGCTCACGGACACCGGCGCCCTCGATGCGCTCGGTCATCTCGAGACCCATGCCGACCGGATCCGCTTCACCGCGGACCCGGACGCCTCCGGGGAGGCGTCGCTCACGTACCAGGTCGTCGACGACACCGGCCGCGTCGGATCGGCGCGCCTGACGATCACCGTCGTCCCCGTCGAGACCGCGAACACGTCGCCGCGCCCGGAGAACCTCACGGCGCGGACGGTCTCCGGCAGCGCCGTGCGGATCCCGGTGACCACCGACGGGATCGATCCCGAGGGCGATTCGGTCATCCTCACGGGGATCACGAGCCCCACCCCTCAGCTCGGCGAGGTCACCGCGATCGACGGGCAGTGGATCGAGTACACGCCGTTCCCCGGGGTGACCGGCACGGACCGCTTCTCGTACCAGGTCATGGATCGGCAGGGCGCGATCGGGACCGCCGAGGTGCTGGTGGGCATCGCCGAGCCGTCGGACACCAACCAGTACCCCGATGCGGTCGACGACGTGGTCGATGCGCGGCCAGGCCGCGAGGTCCAGGTGCAGGCGCTCGCGAACGACACCGATCCCGAGGGCGCGGTGCTGTCGATCGATCGCACCGCGGTCGAGGCGATCACCGCGGCCGACGGGACCGTCGTCGAGGTGCTCGACCCGGAGGAGTCCGCACCGGGCGTGGTCACCGTCGTGACGCCGGAGGCCGAGGGCACGTACACGGTCGTCTACGGGGCGAGCGACGGGCAGCTCACCGACACCGCATCCATCACCCTGCGCGTCTCCGAGGACGCCCCGCAGCGCAGCCCCGTCGCCTACGACGACTTCGTCTCGGCCGCCGACGTCCTGGACACCGAGAACGAGACGATCCCCGTCGAGGTCCTCGCCAACGACATCGACCCGGACGGCAGCACCTCCGATCTCACGGTCACGCTGCCGGATGCCGTCGAGGGCGCCGAGGTGGTCGACGGCACCCGCATCGTCGTCACGCCGCAGGACGATCTCCAGCGGATCCGCTATCGCATCGAGGACCTCGACGGCCTCGACTCCTACGGGTACATCTGGGTCCCGGGCCTCGCGAAGCAGGCCCCGACCTGGGTGGGCGGCACGCTGGAGGTCGGCAGCGGCGAGGAGCTCGCGATCGACCTCTCCGACACCGGGCTCGTGCGCGTGCGGCCCGGCGGTCAGCCGGCCGTCGTGACCGATCCGTCGGCGGCCTCCGCCGTGCACTCCGACGGCTCGGCCCTCGTGGCCGACGAGCGCACCCTCGTCTACCGCTCCGCCGAGGGCTTCTCCGGCGACGACGCGATCACCGTCGAGGTGACCGACGGGGAGTCCGGCGACGAGACCGCCGCGACCGCCGTCCTGACGATCCCCGTGCAGGTCATCGCCACGGAGCAGGAGGAGGAGAACCGGCCGCCGACGATCCAGGGCGCGCCGCTGCAGGTCGAGCAGGGCGGCGGTGCGGCGAGCATCGACCTCGCCGTCGGCACCGCCGACCCCGAGGGCGACGAGCTCGTGTACGCGATGGGGGAGTACGTGCAGGATCCGCAGGTCGCGATCGCCCTCGAGGGCTCCGTCCTGACGGCGACCGCCTCCGCCGAGGCCTCCAAGGGCACCGTCGTCGAGGTCCCGGTGACCGTCGCCGACGGCACCAACGACCCCGTCCCCGCGAGCATCCAGGTGTCGGTCACGAAGTCGACGCGGCCGCTGATCAGCGCGACCCTGGACACCGGCGACATCGACGCGGGCCAGAGCGGCCTGATCGACGTCCTCGCCAACGACTCGAACCCCTTCGAGGGCGGCGAGCGGACGATCACCTCCGCCTCGGTGACGAGCGAGGGCGCCGGGAGCGCCGAGGTCGTCGACGGCCAGGTGCGCATCACCGTCGACGATGACTTCCACGGCGTCCTGCACGCCCAGTACACGGTCCTCGACGACACCGGCGACATCGATCGCAAGGCGGTGGGCGAGATCGAGGTGGGTGTCCGCGGCGCCCCCGAGGCGCCCTCGGTCCCGCGCATCGTCGAGGCCGGCGACGGCTTCGTGACGATCGCGATCACGGCGGGCGCCGACAACGGCGCGCCGATCACCGAGTACCGCGTGACCTCGCCCGACCATCCCGAGGTCGCGGCCGTGTGCACCGCGACCTCCTGCACGATCGACGGGCTCACGAACGACGTCGAGTACACCTTCCAGGCGGTGGCGGTCAACGACGTCGGCACGTCCGACGCCTCGGGCGCCTCGGCCTCCGCCCGGCCCGACGTGCGCCCGGGGACGCCCGCCGCCCCGACGGTCGAGCGCGGCGACGGGCAGCTCACGGTGCGCTGGAGCGCGCCGGAGAACCGGGGCTCCGCCCTGCAGAAGTACGTCCTGCAGAAGCAGGACGCGGCGACCGGGGAGATCGAGAGCGTCGAGCTGGACGCGTCGTCCACGGTGCACGTCTGGTCCGGACTGACCAACGGCACCAGCTACCGCTTCAGCGTGCGCGCCTACAACCGCGCGGATGCGCCGTCGGACGCCTCCTCCTGGTCCGCCGCCGAGCATCCCGCGGGCGCCCCGAAGACGCCCTCGGGCGTCATCACCGCGACCCGGATCGACGACGTGATGGGCGGCGGCGTCAAGGTGTCCCTCCCCGCGATGGGCGCGGACGAGGCCAACGGCGAGAGCATCCGCTCGTACATCGTGACGGCGTCCGACGGCAGCACGCGGACGATCACAGCCGTCCCGGGCACGAACACGACGACCTTCCGGTCGCTGGACCCCGACACGGCGTACACCTTCACCTATGCGGCCGTGAACTCGGTCGGCACGGGACCGTCGTCGGCCGCCTCGAAGGCCGTGACGCCGTACTCCGTGCCCTCCGCGCCGGGCACCGTGACGGCGACGCTGCCCGACACCGGAAGCGGTGACGGCCCCGACGGCCGGGTCGACCTCAGCTGGAGCGCGGCCGTGGACAACGGCACGCGCATCGACGGATACGTCATCAGCTGGTCCGGGGGATCCACGACGGTCGACGCCGGCACGACCTCCACCCGGATCTCGAACCTGACCAACGGGAAGGCCTACACCTTCACCGTGGCGGCGACGAACCGCTTCGGCGAGGTCAGCGGCGGCACCAGCTCCTCCTCGGTGACGCCGTACACGCGGCCCGGGTCGGCGCAGATCTCGAGCTCCGCCGGCACCTGCACGAACTCGTCGACCTGCACGGTCACCTTCACGATCACGGCGACCGGCGACGACGGGGGCGGCGGGAGCCGGACCCTGCACTATGCGGTCGACGGCGGGGAGACCACCTCGGTCTCCAGCACCTCGCAGACGATCACGATCACCTCGACGTCGGGCGCCTCCCACAGCGTGGAGGCCTGGGTCGAGAACGGGAAGGGCCTGACGAGCGAGCACGTCACGAAGACGCAGGCCGCGCAGACCTACACGGCGCCGACGCCGCAGGGGACCGTCGTGTTCAAGGGCAAGTCGACCAACCAGGCGTGCACCAACACCGACTTCTGCCGTCTCATCGACGTGCGGTACAGCAGCCTCGAGCCGGGGAAGACGTACCAGGTCTACATGACAACGCGCGCGACCGACAGCCCCTACGGCGAGCAGCAGGACGCGGAGTGGCCGATCAACGGCACCGAGTTCACGGCCTCCTCATCGGGGACCTGGAGCAGCGTGGACGCCGGCTACAACTGGCACTACGGCTTCAAGTACAACGCGTTCACGCTGTACCTCTACGATCCCGCCACCGGGACGAAGACCGATCTGGGCACCTACTCCCTGCCCCAGTGACACCCTGATGCCAGCACCGCCCAGACCAGCACCGCCCAGACCAGCACCGTCCGGCTCCGACCGGATCGACCACGAAGGACACCGCACTCCATGAGCATGACCCCCGAGCAGGCGCGCTGGTTCGCCGAGACCTTCGACAAGCTCGCGCAGAGCATCGGCCAGGCCGTGCTCGGCAAGAACGACGTCGTCCGGCTCGTCCTGACGGCCATGCTCGCGCCCGGCCACGTCCTGCTCGAGGACGCTCCGGGCACCGGCAAGACCTCGCTCGCGCGGGCGATCGCCGCGACCGTGCAGGGGCGCAGCAGCCGCATCCAGTTCACCCCCGACCTGCTGCCCACGGACGTCACCGGCGTGCAGATCTACGACCAGCAGAGCGGGTCCTTCAGCTTCCACGAGGGGCCGATCTTCGCGAACATCGTGCTCGCCGACGAGATCAACCGCGCCTCGCCGAAGACGCAGTCGGCCCTGCTCGAGGTGATGGAGGAGGGACGGGTCAGCGTCGACGGGGAGACCCGCCAGGTCGGCACCCCGTTCATGGTGATCGCCACCCAGAACCCCATCGAGCAGGCCGGCACCTACCGTCTGCCGGAGGCGCAGCTCGACCGCTTCCTGCTGAAGACCTCGCTGGGCTACCCCGATCATGCCTCGACCGTGCAGATCCTCCAGGGCTCGTCGATCCGGGACCGGGCCGCGGCGCTGCCCCCGCGCATCTCGCTGAACGCCGTGGACGACATGGCGCAGCTGGCGTCGACCGTGCACGTCGACCCCGCGGTGCTCGAGTACGTCTCCCGGCTCATGGAGGAGACCCGCCTGGCGCCCGAGGTGCGGGTCGGCGTCTCGATCCGCGGCGCCCTCGCGCTCATGCGCGCCGTGAAGGTCCGGGCGGCCGCGGAGGGCCGCCACTACGTCATCCCCGACGACGTCAAGGCGCTCGTGGAGCCCGTCTGGCTGCACCGCTTCGTGCTCGATCCCGAGGCCGAGTTCTCCGGGACGAACGCCGGCTCCGTGCTGTCGCGGATCCTCAGCGAGGTGGCGCCTCCGCAGGCGCGTCAGCAGGGCGCATGAGCGCCCGCCTCTCCGGCCCGGCGCCCGCCCCGGCATCCGTCCGCGATCCGGGCCCGGCCTCCCGCGCCGCCGGCGGCTCGACCCCCGTCGCCGGCGGCTCGCTGGCCGACGCCGTCCCCCAGGACACGGCCGACGTCCGGGCCGCTCGGGCGCGTGCGGCCGCCGAGGAGGCGGTCCCGCTGCGCAGCCGCCTCGGCGGCGGCGCCCGGATGCTGTGGACGCGGCGGATCCGCCCCGTGCTGTCGGTGGTGTCGCCCGTCGGCTGGACGATCATGGGAGCGGCCGCCCTCAGCTGGACCGTCGGCCTCCTCCTGCACGTCACCGAGCTGACGGTGCTCGCGGCGACCCTGACGGTGCCGCTCGTCGTCGCCGCCCTGTTCGTGCTGGGACGGGCGAACTACCGCATCGACCTGGACCTCCGCGAGCATCGCGTGGTCGTCGGCACCCGGGCCGTCGGCCGGATCGAGGTCGCGAACCCGACCCGTCGGCCGATCCTGCCCTCGCGCATCGAGCTCGCCGTCGGCTCCGCGACCGCGCAGTTCCTGGTGCCGCGGCTCGCGGCGGAGGGGACCCACGAGGAGCTGTTCGCGGTGCCGACGCGTCGACGCGCGGTGCTCGTCGTGGGGCCCGTCCGCTCGGTGCGCGACGACCCGCTGTCGCTCATGCGACGCCAGGTGACCTGGGCGAAGGCGCAGGAGGTGTACGTCCACCCGCGCACGGTCCGGCTCGACGAGGCGGCCACGGGCTTCCTGCGCGATCTCGAGGGGACCCCGTCGTCGGACCTCTCGAGCTCCGACATCGCGTTCCATGCGCTGCGCGAGTACGTGCCCGGGGACGACCGGCGCCACGTGCACTGGAAGTCCGTCGCCCGCACCGGGCGGCTCATGGTCCGCCAGTTCGAGGAGACGCGCCGCTCGCACGTCGTCGTCGCCCTCGACACCGTCTCCGGGCGCTTCGCCGACGACGACGAGTTCGAGCTCGCGGTCTCCGCGGCCGCCTCGATCGCCGGCCAGACCTTCCGCGAGGAGAAGGAGCTGACCGCGCTCACCTTCGACGAGCGCCAGCGCACCGGCACCTTCCGGACCCTCATGGACGACTACACCGTCGTCGCGCCGACGAAGCCGCGGCGCTCCCTGCACGAGCTGGGTCATGCCGTCACGGACCTCGCCCCGGGGGCGTCCTCCGTCATGCTCGTCGTCGGCGCCCATGCCACGGTCCGCGAGCTCACGGCGGCGGCGAGCCAGCTGCCGCTGGGCGTCATGGCCGTCGCGATCCGCTGCGCACGCGGCGCCGAGGTGCGGCGCTCGGCGATCGGCGGCCTGCACGTGGTCACGATCGGCGAGCTCGACCAGCTCGCCCGGGCGCTGCGCGGGGTCGGACGATGAGCGCGCCCGCCCGCCCGTCGGCCGATGCGGGCGCGAGCACCTCGCGCCGCGCCGTCGACCTGACCGTCCTGGGCATCCTCCTGCTCCTCGCGGCGCTCGGCTTCCAGCCCGTCTACGGGGGCGTCCAGCATCTCGTCACGGGGACGATGGCGCTGCTGCTCGGATTCCTCATCGCCCTGATCGGTGCGCGCTGGTCCTGGGGACCGCTGCGGATGGCGCTGCTGACGATCGGCGTCCATCTCGTCCTCGGCACGGTGTTCGCCGCGCCCTCCCATGCGCTCTGGGGCGTGGTGCCGACGCCCGCGGCGCTCTGGGAGGTCATCCGGGAGCCGGTGAGCACCTGGAAGTCGGTGCTGACGGTCGCGCCTCCGGTCGGCACCGCCCAGGGCATGCTCGGCGTGGAGTGGATCAGCATGCTGCTGCTGTCCCTCGGCGCGGCCACCGTCGTGCTGCGCACGCGGCAGTTCCTCGTCGCCTGGCTGTTCCCGCTCGCGCTGCTGGGCGTGACGATCGTGTTCGGAACCACCGAGGCGTTCTGGCCCGTGCTGCGAGCCGTGCCCTTCGCGGTCCTGTCGCTGGCCTGGCTGACGTGGCGCTTCGAGAGCGACCGGCTCGCGGGCTCGCGCTCGAGCATCATCGCCGACACCGTGCGGGCGGGCTCGTGGAGCAACCCGGTGCTGCGCCGACGGGTCGTCGGCGGCACGCTCGTCCTGGTCCTCGCCGCGGGGACCGCGGTCTCCGCCCAGGCGCTGCTGGATCCGCCCGAGGGCGCCGGCCGCTACGCGCTGCGGGACACGATCACCCCGCCCTTCGACGCCGACCGCTTCGTCTCGCCCCTCGCCGACTATCGCGGATATCGCAAGAACACCCGGGACACCGAGCTGTTCCGGGTCACCGGTCTGCCGGCGGGGGAGCTGATCACCCTCGCGACCCTGGACACCTACGACGGGCACGTGTACGAGGTCGCGAGCTCCTCCGACAAGAGCTCGCCCTCGGGCGCATTCCTCCGCACCGCCACCGGCGTGGACCTGCTCGCGGCGAGCGACTCCTCGCGCACCGCGACCATCGAGGTCGAGGGCTATGCCGACGTCTGGCTGCCGACGATCGGGAAGGCCACCGACCGGATCGACCTGGCCTCCGCCGACCCCGACCGCACCGGCGCGCTCGCCGAGAACCTGTACCTCAACCGCACCTCGGGCACGGCGATCGCGGCGACGGGCCTGGCCTCGGGCGACAGCATCGACCTCACCTACGAGCCCTACATCGCGCCCACCGACGACGAGCAGCGCGATGCGGTCTTCGCCGAGGACGACCTCCCCGAGGGGGCGGAGATGGGGTCCGGGCTGGAGGCGCTCGCCGCCCGGTGGGCCGGCGACTCCGAGTCCGACTACGAGCGGATGCAGAGTCTGCTGCGCGGCATCACCACCGACGGCACCTTCTCCCACGGCATCGACGACGACGAGGCTCCGTCCCTGTCGGGGCACGGTGCGCGCCGCCTGCTCGCCATGCTCGAGGAGACGGGGTACGACGAGGAGGACAGCGACGCGATCCAGCAGGGCATGATCGGCGACGAGGAGCAGTACGCGGCGCTGACCGCGGTCATGGCCCGGTCGCTGGGGATCCCGGCGCGCGTCGTCATGGGCTTCGAGGTGCCCGCCCTCGAGGGCGGGACCGCGGTGATCACCGGGGACGACGTCACGGCATGGGTCGAGGTCGAGTTCGAGGGGATCGGCTGGGTCCGCTTCGACGTGGTCCCGCAGGACGACGACACCCCGGTGGAGCAGACGCCGAAGGACGTCGACCTGCCGATGCCGCAGGTCGCCCAGCCGCCGCCTCCGCCGGCGGAGCCGCCGACGCAGCCGCCGGGCGCGCTCAGCGAGGACGTCCCCGACGTCCCCGACGACCCGGTCGTCGGCGACGTCTGGGTGCGCTGGGCGCTGGTCGCCGCCGCGCCCATCCTGCTCATCGCGCTCCTGCTGGGCGCGATCGTCGCGGCGAAGGCGATCCGGCGTCGGCGTCGGCGCCTGCGCGGCAGCCCGCTCGAGCGCATCGACGGCGGATGGCAGGAGATCCTCGACCTGCTGGCGGATCTCGGCCGCCGCGCGGACCCGGTGCTCACCCGTCGGGAGACGGCCGCGCAGCTCGACGCCTCGGTGCCTGGGGCGGGGGCGATGGCCCTGGCGGTCGGCACCGACCGCGCGGTGTTCGGACCCGAGGATGCGCCCGAGGAGGTCGTGCAGGAGCATTGGAAGGGCGTCGCCGCGACCCGCTCGGCGATGGTCGCCGCGGAGCCGCTGCGGCGGCGGCTGCGGGGACTGTTCTCGCTGCGTTCGCTGCGGCGGCGCGCCGCGGACCGCGCGCAGCAGGGCCGACGGGAGCGGGCCCGCTCCCGCGGCCGGGCGCAGGAGGTGCGGCGGGCGGCGGCGCTCGGGCGCCGCCGTCGAGGACGCGGCGGGCGACGCCGGTGACGCTGGTGACGCTGATGACGAGCACGACGAGCACGACGCGAACGAGGGGACCACGGGGATGACCACGAGATACTGCAGCACGTGCGGCGCGCTGCTCCCGCAGGCCGCAGCGATCTGCGGGGAGTGCGGAGCCCGCTACCAGGCCTCGCCCTATGAGCGGCGCGCGACCGACGCGCCCGGTGCCTGGTCAGGGCCTCCGCGTCCGCGGGAGAGGCAGGAGGAAGCGCCCGACGCGGAGCAGGACCGGACGGGCATCGAACGCATCAGCCGCGAATCCCTCGAGCCCGCCGCCCCGGGGACGACCACTCTGCGGGCCCCGGGACAGTACGATCGGATGATGGTCACCCAGCCCGGTCCCCACCCGTCGGCCGACCCCGCCGGCCCCGCCGCCCCCGTGCAGGAGCCGGCTCCGCATGCTCCCGCCTCCGAGCCGGAGCCGACCCGCCTGGATCCGCCGCTGGACGACTGCGTCGCGGCATCGCCGCTGAAGCGCCTGCTCGCGGCGATCGTCGACGGCGTCGTCCTCGGCATCCTCGAGCTTCCTCTGACCATCGCGGTCGTCCTCCTCATCCTGAACGGCGAGGCCACCACGACGGTGCTGGTCCTGGTCGGGATCGGCGTGGCGCTCCCGCTGGCCTTCGTGATCCTCACGGTCTGCCTCCAGGGCCTGAAGGGCTTCACCCTCGGCAAGCTCGCGCTCGGTCTGCGCACGACCCGCCAGGGCGAGGGCGGCCCGATCGGCGTGCTGCGCGCCCTTGGCCGCGCCGTCCTGCTGGGGATCTGCACGCCCCTGTTCGGTCTGTCGATCTTCCTCGATCCCACGAAGCGGCTGCGCGGCCTCCACGACCGCGCCGTCGGCTCCGTCGTCGCCGACATCCGCGCCGGCCGCGATCCGATGGGGCCGCGTCCCGACGGCTTCGAGCGCGAGAGCGCCGATCACTACCTGGGGGCGCCATCGGTCGCCGTGGGAGCCCCCGAGAACCTGATGGCCTCGCCGGGTGCGGTGTGGTCCGCACCGGAGGCGCCCAGCGCGCCCTCGGCCGCCGACGGGACGGACGTGCCCGCCGCGGCACCCGCCCCCGGTGCGGCCGAGGCGCTGGGCTGGGGCGCGTCCGCGCCGTCGGCGCCCGCATCCCAGCCCGTGCCGTCGGAAGCCCCGGCTCCGATCCAGTCGACGCCCTGGTCGGCGGCACCTGCACCTGCACCTGCACCTGCGCCCATGCCCTCGCCCGCACCGTCCTCCGATCAGGCTCCGGGCCCGGTGAGCGCGTCCGCGCAGGATCCCGCGGTCTCCTGGGCACCGCCACCGCCGTCGCCCGCCGCCGCACCCGTTGCGCCGCCGGCCCCGGTCCCGCCGGCTCCGCCCGTGCAGCAGGCACCGGCCGCTCCTCCTGCGCCGCCCGTCCAGCAGGCTCCGTCCGCGCCGCCGAGCGCGCCGGTGCAATCGGCCCCGGCCCCGGCCGTCGGTGCGGCGCCCGCGGCCCCGCAGGGGGCTGCCCCGACCCCGCAGCCGTCGTGGATCGCTGATGAGATCGACGAGTCCACGCGACTGAGCGTCCCGGAGGAGGAGCCCGAGGATCTCGAGCAGACCCGTGTGTCCTCCCTCCCGCCGCGCCGCGTGCGCTCGCTGCGGATCACCGCCGACGACGGCACCACGCG
This sequence comes from Brachybacterium netajii (SeqCode), assembly GCF_054114245.1. Classification (NCBI taxonomy): domain Bacteria; kingdom Bacillati; phylum Actinomycetota; class Actinomycetes; order Micrococcales; family Dermabacteraceae; genus Brachybacterium; species Brachybacterium netajii (SeqCode). The sequence continues at coordinate 14,468 of NZ_JBSYXB010000006.1, forward strand.
CGTCCTCGACAGCGCGGCCATCATCGGACGCAACCCCTCCGGGGAGGACGGCGAGACGCTGATCGTGCTGCGGGACGGGACCCGTTCCGTGTCCAAGACGCATCTGCGCATCGACGGGACCGGCGAGGACCTGGTGGTCACCGATCTGGGCTCCACCAACGGCTCGGCGATCGTGCACGCCGACGGCAGCCGCGAGGAGCTCGAGGCGAACGCCCCGACGACGGTCCCGGGAGCGCCGGCGACGGCGACGATCGCGATCGGCGACCGCCTCCTGACCCTGGAGAGGGAGCAGTGATCGACCGCTCCCTGTCAGACCCCGACGCCCAGGGCAGCATCCGCACGACGTGGACGGCGCTCACGCATGTGGGTCATGTGCGCGCCACCAACGAGGACTCCCTCCTCGCGGATCCTCCGATCTTCATGGTCGCCGACGGCATGGGCGGGCACAACGCGGGAGAGGTCGCGAGCGCCGTCGCCGTCGAGGAGTTCGAGAAGCTCACCGTCCAGCGCAACGTGACCGTCGACCAGCTCGGCGACCGTCTGCACGCGGCGGCCGAGCGGATCGCCGCGCTCGGCGGCGGGGAGCCCCTCGGCGCCGGCACCACCGTCGCCCTGGTCGCGACCACCGTGCTGGACGGCATCGGGTACTGGGTCGTGCTGAACCTCGGGGACTCGCGGGTCTACCGCCTCTCCGGGGAGATCTTCGAGCAGGTCAGCGTCGATCATTCCGTGGTCCAGGAGCTCATGGACCGCGGTGACCTCACCGCGGAGGAGGCGAAGGTCCACCCCTACCGCCATATGGTCACGCGCGCCCTCGGCGCCGGACCCGAGTCGGACCCCGACTACTGGCTGATCCCCGCCGAGGCGGGGGACCGGATGCTGGTCTGCTCCGACGGCCTCACGGGGGAGGTCGAGGACGCCGTCATCGAGCGCCTCCTGCGCCGGAGCGACGGTCTGGGCACCATCGCGCAGGGCCTCGTGCAGCTCGCCCTCGACGGCGGGGGCCGGGACAACGTGAGCGTCGTGATCGTGGAGGCCGTGGAGATCCTCGGCCTCTCGAACCCCGCGGAGACCACGGTCCAGTCGCCGCCGTCCCCCGCGGACCTGGTCGAGATCGACGAGGACACCCTCCCGCGCGCGATCCCCGAGGACGGCTCACGATGAGCGAGGGCACGACGCTTCTCGGCACCGGCATCTGGGTCCAGAACGGTCCGGCGACGCTGGTGGCGAGGGAAAGGGGCTGGATCGTCCTGGTGCCCGGCAGCCGCAAGGAGGTCATCGAGGCCGCCTGGGAGGTGCTGGGAACCGGGGGGAGCGCCGACGGCCCGAGCGCGGAGACGCTCCTCGAGGACATCGCGCGCCGCGCCGGGATCGAGAGCCCGACGGCGATCAGCGCTCTGCTGTTCGCGCTGCTCGACGAGGGCACCACTCGCATCGGCGTCCGCGGCAGCACGCCGCTGGCCGTGCACACCGCGGATGGCGTCGAGCTCGTCGTCGGCTCCGACGAGGAACCGCTCGCGGTGCGGGAGCTGTCGGGGGTGCGGCGCATCGCCTTCGGCGATCTCCCGGCGGAGGACCCGCTCGGAGCGCTCCGCGTCGGCACCGGGATCGTCCGCGCCCGCGGCTTCGTGCATTCCCTCGTCGATCCGACCTCGCTGCCGGAGGCGGAGCGGTCCGCGCTCGCCGAGCAGATCGCCGAGCAGGGCCGGTCGATCATCACGCCGGATGCCCGTGCCCGCCGCGACGCGCGACCTGCGCCGACGAAGAACGTCGTGGCGCCCGCTGCGACGGGTGCGTCCGCAGCGCCGGCTGCCCCCGCTGCGCCGACGGCGGCGCCGGCCACCGCCCCGCCGCCGCGGCGCTCTCCGGCCGTCGCGACGCGCCGCTCGGGGGAGATGCCGGGGTCGTCTCCGCGCCGCACTCCCGCACCGGCCGCGTCCTCGGCTCCGAGCGTCTTCGACGGTCTCTTCGGCGGGCCCGCTCCGGAGGCCCGGCCCGCACCGGCGCCTCAGTCCGCTCCGGCGGCTGCACCGGCTCCAGCGGTCGCATCACCCGTCCCCGAGCCAGCTCCCGCCCCCGCTCCTGCGCCCGCCGCTGCGCCCGAACCGGTCGTCGCGCCCAGCGTCCCGGAGCCGGCGGGCCCGTCAGCACCGCCAGTGCCCGCGGCCGGTCAGGCGCCGGCTGCTGCGCCGTCCCGCGGTCGTCGGCGACTGGTGAGCACATCGCTGTTCGACAGCCCGCGGACGCCGACCCCGCAGGCACCGACCCCGCAGGCACCGACTCCGCAGGCACCGGCGCCTGCACCGGCGGCGGCCGCTGAGCCGTCGAGGACGCCGCACCCGCTGGCGCGCACCGGCCCGCCGACCTCCTCGGCGGACACTCTGATCGAACCGCTCGAGAGCTTCTTCCCGGAGACGATCATCGAGCCGATCGAGCAGGTCGAGCAGGTCGAACCGTCCGCACCGATCCCGCCGGTCGCCCCCGCAGCAGCAGCTGCGACCGGTCGGCGGCGGGCAGCGACCGATTCCTCGCCGGCCGCGCCCCGTCCGGACCGGGAGCCGGGGTCTGCTCCCGTGATCGAGGTGTCGGGCGAGCGCGGTGCCTATGACGATCTCTTCGGCAGCACGATCTACCGCAGCGTCGAGGATGCCGCGGTGCGCAAGAGCGGTGAGGAGGAGCACGTTGAGGAGGGCGCGATCGCGCCGGAGAGCGCTGCCGGGTCCGGGCCCGGGGTCGGCGGAGGCGCGGCGGTCGCGGACGACGACCCCGCGGGGGTTGCGATCACCTACGGCCGCGCGGAGGCGGCGCCTTCGAACCTGCCCGTCGCCCGACCGGCGGAGGCGACCTCCTCGGCGATCGGCGGGGACTTCATCGACTGGGTGCCCGGTGTGGGGCGGGCGGCTCCGGAGGTCGCGCGTGCGGAGGCTCGGCGTGCCGCCGCTCCGGCCCAGGCCCAGGCCCCGGCCCCCGTGCAGGCCGCGGCTGTTCCGTCGCCTGCTCCCGCTCCCGCTCCGTCGGCGCAGCCCGGTCCGCACAGCGGTGCGGTCATGCTCCCGGGGCTGCTGTGCCCGTCGGGGCACGCGGAGTCCCCGGAGCGGACGGTCTGCCGGGTCTGCCGCGGCCCGCTCCAGGGGCCGCCGCGTGCGGTGGCGCGTCCGCCGCTGGGGCGGATCGCGATCCTGTCCGGCGGCGGGTTCGTCCTGGACCGCACGGCGATCGTCGGGCGTCGACCGCGCGCATCGCGGGTCAGCGGTCATGACGTCCCCCAGCTGATCACGGTGCCCAGCCCGCAGCAGGACATCTCCCGCTCCCACGTGGAGCTGCATCTCGAGGGATGGCATGTGGTCGCGAGCGATCTCGGCACCACCAACGGGACCACGCTGCTGCGCCAGGGCGCTGAGCCGGTGCGGCTGCGTCCGCGCGAGGGCATGGTCCTCGTCGAGGGCGATCGTCTGGACCTGGGCGACGGCACGATCCTGCAGTACCGGGAGGCGCCATGAGCTCCCGGCCGCCGTCGGCGCCGCCGCGCCTGCCCGGCTACGAGTACGAGACGCTGCTGGGATCCGGCGGGTTCGCCGATGTGTTCCTCTACCGCCAGTTCCGTCCGCAGCGGCGGGTGGCGATCAAGGTGCTGCTCTCGGACGTCCTCGACGACAGCGTCCGCCGCCAGTTCGACGCCGAGGCCAACGTCATGGCGACGATGTCGACGCATCCGTCGATCGTCTCGATCCATGCCGCGGAGATCTCCGCGGACCATCGGCCGTACATCGTCATGGAGTACTGCTCGCGCCCGAACTACGGGGTCCGCTTCCGCCGTGAGCGGATCACGGTGGCGGAGGCGCTCCGGGTGGGCGTGCAGATCGCCGGCGCCGTCGAGACCGCGCATCGCGCGGGCATCCTCCACCGGGACATCAAACCAGCGAACATCCTGGTCACGGACTACAGCCGGCCTGCGCTGACGGACTTCGGCATCTCGATCGCCGCGGGCGCCGGGGATGACATCGACGATTCGCAGGGCATGTCGATCCCGTGGTCGCCGCCGGAGTTCTTCGCCGATCCGCCGCGCGCGGACGTGCGCAGCGACGTCTTCTCGCTCGCGGCGACGGTCTACTCGCTGCTCGCCTCCCGCACGCCCTTCGAGCGGCCGGGCCAGCGCAACAGCGCCGCCGATCTGATCCACCGCATCGAGACGGAGCCGCTGCGACCGCTGGAGCGGCCGGACGTCCCCGCGGAGCTGAACCGGGTCCTGTCGATCGCGATGGCGAAGGACCCGGGCGGACGGTACGACACGGCGCTGTCCTTCGGCCGCGGGCTCCAGCAGATCGAGATGGCGCTGTCGCTGCCGGTCACGCAGATGGATGTGCTCGACGACCGGGGAGGGGCCCTCGATCGCGAGGAGGACGACGCGCTCGAGCTCCACACGCGCATCCGCAAGGTCGCGACGGTGGACCCCGAGGGCCCGGGGACGTCGGACGGGGACCGGGCTGCCGCGGCCCCCGTCGGACAGGCCGACGCACCGGCGGCTCCGGCGCACGCGGCCGACGGGCGGCGCCCCGGGGTGGATCGCTTCGCCGGCATCGCGCCGGCGCTCGGGGAGGACCCGTATCGCCGCGGCGATCCGGCCCCGGGGAACGGGCCGACGGGCGCCCCGGCGAGCGGACCGGGATCGGCTCCGGGCGCGGCCTACGGGCCGCCCGTGGAGGAGAGCACGATGCTGCGGCCGGTCGCGACCGCGACCGGCGGCCCCGCGGACGCGGACGCGGTCCCCGCCGACCGGGAGCGTCGCAGCGGCACGCCCGCCTGGCCGTTCATCGCGCTCGCCGCGCTCGTGGTGATCGCCCTCGGCGCGGGGGCGACCGCGGCCGTCGGGCACTTCTTCGGCGAGCCCGAGGAGATCATCGCGACCACGGACCCCAATGCGGTGGTCACCGACCGGCCCGAGGCGCTGGAGGTCACCGATGCGGCGATCGCGATCACCGTCAGCGAGGCCGACGGCGGAGGCTTCGCCTACGCGAGGATCAGCTGGGAGCTGCCGGAGGAGGCAGGATCGGGGGCGACCTATCGGGTGCGCTGGACGGACCTGCCCGACGGCTATCAGGAGTACGAGCAGTTCGAGATGGTGCGCGGGCGCAAGAGCGTCACGCTCAAGGTGCCTCCGGGGGTCGATCCGCTCTGCGCCGAGGTGCAGACGGTGTTCGAGGATCCGAGCGCGGCCAGCGGCTGGGTGCCGGTGTGCCTGGAGGACGAGGAGAAGGTGGACTGAGGATGGCATCGACGATTTCGGTCGCGTTCTGCGGGGAGTGGTACCGCGTCGAGGAGGGGGAGGACCTCACCATCGGCCGCGACGCCGATCTCAGCGTGGACGAGGACAATCCCTTCCTGCACCGGCGGTTCCTGCAGATCGTGCAGGTGGAGTCGATGTGGTGGCTGGTGAACATCGGATCGCGGCTGTCGGCGACGATCACCGACGGCACCGGATCGATGCAGGCATGGCTCGCGCCCGGGGCCCGCATCCCGCTGGTGTTCGACGAGACCAAGGTGGTGTTCACCGCCGGTCCGACGACCTATGACCTCTCGGTGCACGCCGACTCGCCGCAGTTCGAGCGGACCGTCGGCCCGGACGATCCGGCGGGCGAGACCACCGTCGGTTCGGTGCAGATGACGATCAGCCAGAAGCTCCTGATCCTCTCGCTCGCCGAGCCGATGCTGGTGCGCGAGGGCAGCGGGATGAGCTCGGTGCCGACCTCCGCCCAGGCGGCGGCCCGGCTCGGCTGGCCGCTGACGAAGTTCAACCGGAAGCTCGACAACGTCTGCGACAAGCTCGACCGGCTGGGCGTGCGCGGACTGCGCGGGGGGCCGGGGAAGCTCGCGAGCAACCGGCGCGCGCGGCTCGTCGAGCACGCGGTCCTCTCGCGACTCGTGACCGCGCAGGACCTGCCGATGCTGGACCGCAGCTTCGACGACGACGTCGAGTAGCACCGGCCAGACCAGCCGGACCAGCACGACCAGCACGACCAGCAGGACAGGGGAGGGCGGGCGGTGATCGCCCGCCCGGGGGATACAGGGGAGGACCACGCGGATGCGGATCAGGCTCACGCTGCGCCGGCCGGAGGACCGGCTGACGGATCTCGAGGTGACGGCCGACGCCACGGCGACGGTCGCGGATGTCGCCAATGCGCTCTATCTCGCCGATCCGATGCGCGACGAGGTCGTCCCGCCGGAGGGCCTGACCCTGCAGGTGCAGGATCCCGGGGCCGGCCGGGGCGCGGCGGGCGTGCGCTCGCTGGACCGCGAGGTCGACCTCATCCAGGCGGGGCTGCGGTCCGGAGGCGTCGTCTCCCTCGCGAGGTCGTCGAGCGAGTACCGCACGCGGGCGGAGTCCCGCGGCGCCGCGGTCGCGCTGCTGCGCGTGCTCTCGGGTCCCGAGGCGGGGCGCGAGTATCCCCTGCCCAGCGGCTCCAGCACCATCGGACGGGAGGGCGACCTGGACATCCGGATCGCCGATCCGATGCTCTCCAAGCGCCATGCCCGCATCAACGTCGGCGAGACCGTGGAGATCGTCGACCTGCGCTCGTCCAACGGCGTCGTGATCGGCGGGGAACCGGTCGAGCGCGCCGTGATCGGACCGGCCGACACCGTCCTGATCGGGCAGACCGCCTTCGCGATCGTGCTGCTGCACCGCCTGGGCGGCACGGCGCCGACCTCCCCGGTGGTCGAGTTCAACCGCTCCCCGCGGGTGGTCCCGCGCTTCCCCCACCGGCCCCTGAAGGCGCCGACGCCGCCCAAGGAGCCCAGTCCGCAGTTCTTCCCGATCTTCATGCTGTTCGCCCCGCTGCTCATGGGCGGCCTCATGTTCTCGATCACCCACAGCCCGTTCTCGCTCATGTTCGTGCTGATGATGCCGCTGATGGCGACCGCCGGGTACCTCAACCGCAAGCTCCAGCAGAAGCGGATCCTGGAACGCCAGATCCAGCAGTTCGAGGAGGGGCTCGCGGCGCTCAAGCGCCGGGTCACCGCAGCCCAGGACCTCGAGCGCGCGGTCCGGCTGGTGGAGACGCCGTCGGCCGCGGACACCGTCGACGCGGCCTTCCGGCTCGGCCGCCTGCTGTGGACCCACCGCCCCGAGCACACCGCCTTCGGCACGCTCCGCCTCGGGCTCGGCGTCTCCGAGTCCCGGGTGGGCATCGAGATGCCGGGGGAGAACGACGCCATCCCCCTCTACTACGACATGCTCGACGACATGCATCAGGAGTACCGCCTGATCGCGGGCGTGCCCATCGTCGCCGATCTGCGCGAGGCGGGGAGCGTCGGCGTCGCAGGCACCGGCGGGGAGGCCGACGGCGTGGCCCGCGGCCTGGTCATGCAGCTCCTGGCCCTCCACTCGCCCGCCGAGATGACGATCGCGGCTATCACCTCCCGCTCCAGCCGGCTGATGTGGGAGTGGCTGAAGTGGCTGCCGCACACCTCGAGCCCGCACTCCCCGCTGCCCGGGGATCACCTCGCCGACACCCCCGGACGCGGCACCGCGCTGATCTCGCGGATCGAGGAGCTCATCGACCAGCGCAGCGCCGGCGCCCCCGCGCAGCTGCGCACCCGGCTGACCGTCGACCTGTCCGAGGAGCCGCCGCTGCCGCCGGACCCGGTCGTGCCGAGCCTGCTGGTGATCATCGAGGACGACGCGCCCGTGGACCGCGCGCGCCTCGTGCGGATCGCCGAGCGCGGCCCCGACGTCGGCGTCCACGTCCTGTGGTCCGCCTCCGACGTCGCCTCGCTGCCCGCCGCCTGCCGCACCTACGTCTCGGTCGACGAGTCCGTCGAGGGCGCGAGCGCAGGCCACGTGCGCCTGGGGGAGCGCTTCTACCCGGTCGCCGTCGAGACCGTCTCCGTCGAGGTCGCCTCCGGCGTCGCCCGGCACCTCTCGCCCGTGGTCGACGCCGGCGTCCCCATCGACGACGACTCCGACCTGCCGCGCTCGATCTCGTATCTCAAGCTCGGCGGCATGGCGCTCGCCGAGGACCCCGGCCACATCGTCGAGCGGTGGAAGGAGAACGGGTCGCTCACCCCGCGCGACGGCACGCCACCGCAGCGCCGCAAGCACGATGCGAACCTGCGGGCGCTGATCGGCCACAACGGCCAGGACGCCTTCCACCTGGACCTGCGCACCAACGGCCCCCACGCCCTCGTCGGCGGCACCACCGGCGCCGGCAAGTCGGAGTTCCTCCAGGCCTGGGTGATGGGGATGGCCACCGCCCACAGCCCCGACCGGGTGACCTTCCTGTTCGTGGACTACAAGGGCGGCGCCGCCTTCGCGGACTGCGTCGACCTGCCCCACACCGTCGGCCTGGTCACCGACCTCTCGCAGCACCTGGTGCGGCGCGCCCTGACCTCGCTGCGGGCGGAGCTGCACCATCGCGAGCATCTCCTGAACCGCAAGAAGGCCAAAGACCTCATCTCCCTCGAGCGGACGGGCGATCCCGAGGCACCGCCGAGCCTGATCATCATCGTCGACGAGTTCGCGGCGCTCGCGAAGGAGATCCCCGAGTTCGTCGACGGCGTCGTCGACGTCGCCGCCCGCGGACGCTCGCTCGGCCTGCACCTCATCCTCGCGACCCAGCGCCCCGCAGGCGTGATCAAGGACAACCTGCGCGCCAACACGAACCTGCGGATCGCGCTGCGGATGGCCGACGAGGCCGACTCCAAGGACATCCTGGGGGACACCATGGCCGCCCACTTCGATCCCGGCATCCCCGGTCGCGGCGCGGCGAAGACCGGCCCCGGTCGGATCACCGCCTTCCAGTCCGGCTACGCCGGGGGATGGACGACCGACGAGCCCGAGCGCGCCCGCATCGACATCGTCGAGAAGGACTTCGGCACCGGCGAGCAGTGGGACGTGCCCGCCCCTCCGGCCAAGGAGGTCGCCGATCCGGGCCCCTCGGACATCTCCCGGATGGTCGCGACGATCGTCGCCGCCGCCGACGGGGCCGGCGTCCCGGCCCCCCGCAAGCCGTGGCTGTCGGAGCTCGCCGACGCCTACGACCTCTCGCGCCTGCCCACCCGGCGCACCGACGAGGAGCTGCTCCTGGGCGTCATGGACGTCCCGGAGAAGCAGGACCAGCCGACGATCTCCTACTATCCGGACCGCGACGGCAACATGGCGATCTACGGGACGGGCGGCTCGGGGAAGTCCACCACCCTGCGGACGATCGCGATCTCCGCGGCCTCCACGGTGCGCGGCGGCCCCGTCCAGGTGTACGGGCTGGACTTCGGCGCCTCGGGCCTGAGCATGCTCGAGGAGCTCCCGCACGTCGGCTCCATCATCTCCGGCGACGACGAGGAGCGGGTGATCCGCCTGCTCCGCACCCTCCGGCAGACGATCGACGAGCGGGCCCGCGAGTTCGCCCGGGTCCGGGCGGGCTCGGTCGCCGAGTACCGCGAGCTGGCCGACGCCCCCGACACCCCGCGCATCCTGCTGCTGGTCGACGGCATGGCCGCCTTCCGCGAGGCCTACGACTACTCGGGGCTCAGCAGGTGGTTCACCGCCTTCGTGCAGATCGCGACCGACGGACGCCAGGTCGGCGTGCACGTGATCGTCACCGGCGACCGACCCAATGCGATCCCCACCTCGCTGGGCTCCTCGATCCAGCGCCGCCTCGTCCATCGCATGGCCAGCGACGAGGACTACGCGGCCTTCGGGGAGCCCCGGGACGTCCTCGACGTCTCCTCGCCCCCCGGCCGCGCGATCCTCGACGGCCACGAGGTGCAGATCGCCGTCCACGGCGGCGACTCCAACGTCGCGATCCAGTCGCGGGAGGTCTCCGAGCTCTCCCGGGCGATGCGCCGCGCCGGCGTCGCCAAGGCCCCGGCGATCCAGCGTCTGCCCGAGCGCGTCGAGCTCACGGCGCTGCGGCCGGTCGCGGACGGTCGTCCGGTCCTCGGCGTCGCCGACGAGACGCTCGAGGAGATCACCGTCGAACCCCGCGGAGCCTTCATGGTCACCGGCCCGATGGGCTCCGGGCGCACCACGGCGATGCTGACGATCGCCACCGGGCTCAAAGCCGTGCCCGAGCCGATGCGCCTGGTGCGCTTCTCCGCCCGGCGCACCCCGCTGTCGGGCCTCGGGGTGTGGGACGTCGAGGCCTCGGATCCCGATTCCGTGCAGGAGCTCGCTGCGCAGCTGCGCGCGACGATCGAGTCCGGGACGGTGGGGGAGGGGCGCCTCGCCCTGTTCGTCGACGGCGTCTCCGACTTCACCGGCACCGGGGTCGAGGCCGATCTCGACAAGCTGATCCGTGCGGCCACCCGCGCGGGCCAGTTCGTCGTCGGCGAGAACGAGTCGGGGACCTGGTCGCAGGCCTACGTGCTCGCGCAGCCCTTCAAGTCCGGCCGCCGGGGACTGCTGCTGCAGCCGAGCGACTCCGACGGCGACACGCTGCTGGGCACGAGCCTCGGCCGCATCCGACGGGCGGACTTCCCCGCGGGCCGCGGATTCCTGGTCACCGGCGGACGCGCCATGAAGCTCCAGGTCGCCCAGGTCACCACCGGCTGACGGCGGCGCATCGCGGCGCGGGCGCGGTCATCCACATGGGTACTCCTCCCCATCGCCCGCCCGGCCTCCAGCCCCTACAGTGAGCACGTCCTCGGCATCCTGGATGCCGAGCAGGTCCGAGGAGAGAGGGGAACCCATGAACATGGCGAAGGGCATGGACGTCGCGGAGGTCCGCCGGATGGCGGAGCAGTTGCGCGACGCCGCCGAGGAGATCACGCGCATCGAGCAGGAGCTCACCTCCGGGCTCGAGGAGGTCGACTGGACCGGTCCCGACGCCGATCGGTTCCGCGGGCAGTGGTCGGGCGAGATGGTCCCGGCCATCCAGCAGGTCTCCGCCGCGGTCGACGACCTCGGCGGCACCGCGGACCGCAATGCGGCCGACCAGGAGTCCATCTCCTCCTGAGGTCCGCTGCGGAGGCCGGAGGCGCCGAGGCCCGGACGGGGGATCCGTCCGGGCCTCGGCGCCTCCCTGATATCTTGAGCGGCGTCACAGCCGGGACGGACGGAGCGAACACATGGCCAGGAGCATCTCCTATCCGAGCGCGGACTTCCCCGGTCCGCCGCGCGTGGCTCTGGAGATCCCCGAGGAGTGGGAGCCGCTGACGGTGCCGGGAGTGCAGCTGGCGGTCGCGCAGCCGCGCGAGGAGGGGCGCTTCCGCGCCAACGTCGTCGTGACCGTCCAGCGCTACGGTCCGGACTTCACGCTCGAGTCCGCGCGCGCGGGGCTGGACCAGCGCAAGGCGGCGCTGCCGGAGCTCGAGGAGATCGGCACCGGCGAGGTCGAGGTCGAGGGACGCACCTGGATCGCGAGCGAGTACGGCTACACCCAGCCCGGTCGTCCCACCGTCGTGCAGGCCGCCCGCTATGCGGTGCTCGCCCGTGGCGAGATCGCGACCGACGTCGTCGAGATCGTCGGCAGCTGCGGCGCCGAGGACGCGGACGCGGAGATCGAGATCATCCGCGCCGTCCAGGGGTCCGTGCGCATCGACCTGAACTGATCCTGCACGAGTTGTCCACATCGGCCTCCGCCGTGGTTTCCCTGTCTGACCTGGAACGAAACGCCGTCCAGGGGATGGGGAGGAGCATGGGGAGTTGTCCCCATCGCCAGCATCGGGGACTTTCCCTAGGCTGATCCCATCACCTGGTGAACGGGCATCGCGAGGGGCGCCGGGAGGCGCCGGGGGCGGGATCCGCGGGTGGCACCGGAGCAGACAACGACATGGAGGAAGCACCATGAAGAAGGGTATGAACCCTGTGGCCGTCGAGCAGATGGCCACGTCGATCGATGACGCGGTCGAGACGATCCAGGAGCTGTTCACGACGCTGCAGGGGCAGGTCACCGATCTGGACTGGACCGGCGACGACCGCGACCGCTTCGTCTCCGACTTCAGCGACACGGTGGGCGGCGCCGCCCAGCGTCTCGCGCAGCAGGGCGGCGACCTCGCCGAGCGCGGCCGCACCAACGCCACCGCGCAGCGCAACGCCTCGGCCTGAGCGCCGACGCCTCCACCGTCCACCAGCAGCACCGCAGAAGATCACGAGGGGAACAACCATGTCTTTCAAGGGAATGAATTCGGATGAGGGGCGCGAGGTCGCGACGGCCCTCTCCGAGGGATCGCGCACCATCCTCGACACCATCGACGGCGTCACCGGGACCGTGAACGGGGTCGAGTGGATCGGCCCCGATTACGACACCTTCCAGGAGGACTGGAACGCCTTCGTCACCGGCGCCGTCCAGGCCCTGGTCGACGCGCTGGACACGAAGTCCACGGATCTCACCGCCAACGCCGACGAGCAGGACCGTACGTCCAACCTCGGCTGAGACCACGCCCGTCGGCGGCGCGCCGCCGCGCAGCGGACAGGCCGGCGCCCCGCGGGCACGACGCAGGAAGCCCCGATCCCTGAGGGATCGGGGCTTCCTGCGTTCTGCGCCCGGGCCGGCCCGGGCCGGCCGGCCGCGCGGCCTCAGCGGTAGTTGATGAACTGCAGCGCGACGTCGAGGTCCTTGCCCTTGAGGAGGGCGATGACCCCCTGGAGGTCGTCGCGGCTCTTGGAGGAGACCCGCAGCTCGTCGCCCTGGATCTGCGCCTTGACGCCCTTGGGGCCCTCATCGCGGATGATCTTGGAGATCTTCTTGGCCTCGTCCGTCGCGATGCCCTCCTTGAGGGCGGCGGCCAGGCGCACCTCCTTGCCCGACTGCTTGGGCTCGCCGACCTCGATCGCCTTGAGGGAGATCCCGCGGCGCAGCAGCTTGCTCTGCAGGACGTCGAGGACGGCGAGCACGCGCTCCTCGGCGTTCGCGGTCATGACGATCTCGTCCCCGCTCAGGGACAGGGAGGCGCCGGTGTTGCGGAAGTCGTAGCGCTGCCCGACCTCCTTGACGGCCTGGTTGACGGCGTTGTCGACCTCCTGACGGTCGAGCTTGCTGACGATGTCGAACGACGAATCTGCCATGGGGGTTCCTTCCTCGCGGTGTCCACTGACCTAAGCATGATGCCCCGGCCAGCACAAAAATGCCCTGTGACCTGGCCTTTCGGTCTCTGTGGCCATGGTCACGCGCCGAACGGGCCGATCTGGTTCGCGCCGCGCTCCGGAAGCACGTATGCTGTTCCAGGTCCGCTTCGGACGGCAGAAGACCGCAGGTCAGATGCCATCCAGAGCGTTCATCCCGGCAGATTACCCGAGCGGCCAAAGGGAGCTGACTGTAAATCAGCTGGCTTACGCCTACGGGGGTTCGAATCCCTCATCTGCCACCGCCGAGGGTCCTTGTGATCCGAAGCACCGGGAGCCACGCAGGATTTGCCCGCTGGGCAGGGAATGTGTAAGGTTTACCGGGTGCCCTGATAGCTCAGTCGGCAGAGCATCTCCATGGTAAGGAGAAGGTCAAGGGTTCGATTCCCTTTCAGGGCTCTGATGGATGCCGGCCCGGCCTCGCAAGAGGTCGGGCCGTTGCATCGATCGCGCCGGGGTAGCTCAGACGGTTAGAGCGCACGACTCATAATCGTGAGGTCGCGGGTTCGATCCCCGCCCTCGGTACCACGCCGGCAAGTCCGGAGTGCAGATCATATCCCCAGGTTCGGGGACCCTTCTGGTGTGCGGGTGAGCATGCCACTCGGAATGAAAGAGGCGGCGAGCCATGGCGAGCAAGAGCTCTGACGTGCGTCCCAAGATCACCATGGCCTGCACCGAGTGCAAGGCCCGCAACTACATCACGAAGAAGAACCGTCGCAACACCCCGGATCGGCTGGAGCTCTCGAAGTTCTGCCCGACCTGCGGCAAGCAGACGGCGCACCGCGAGACCCGCTGATCGGGCCGAGCGAACATACGGAAGGCCACTCGGGGTGAACCCGGGTGGCCTTTCGTGCATCCTGGAGCAGGGCGGTCGACCATCCGCCCGGCCGACCGGCGGGCGATCCGCCCGTCCGACCGAACGATCGCCCGGCCGCGCGTCGGGCACAAGGGAGAAGACATGACCTCCACCCCGGATCCCTCCTTCGCCGGCCGCACGTATCCCGCCGGGGCGACCCACATCGTCTCCGCGGCGAAGATCGTCGAGTTCGCGCGCGCGACGGGGGCCTCCTCCCCGCTTCACCAGGACGCCGAGGCGGCCCGTGAGGCCGGTCATGCAGATGTCGTGGCGCCGCCCACGTTCCTCGTCTCCCTCGCGCAGGAGACCGAGGCCCAGTACATCGAGGACCCGGCCGCGGGCATCGACTTCACCCGCGTGGTCCACGGCGAGGAGTCCTTCTCGCTGCAGCGACCCGTCGTCGCCGGCGACCGGCTCGTGCCGACGCTCACCGTCGAGTCGGTCCGTGCGGCCGGCGGGCATGCGATGGTCACCACACGCGTGGACATGACCGACCCCGACGGGGAGCCCGTCGCGAGCGTCCGCAGCATGCTCGTCGTTCGCGGCGAGTGACCTGCATCGCGTCCGAGGCATGCCGCCCGGCCCGCGCAGCGCACTCCGCCCCCTCCCGACCCGTCCCGCACCAGGAGCATCCATGAGCACCGTCACACCCCTCTCCCTTCCGCTCGAGGCCGGCCAGGAGCTGGCGCGGCGCGAGCACCGGATCACGCGCGACACCCTCGTGCGGTACGCGGGAGCGTCCGGGGACTTCAACCCCATCCACTACAACGACGCCGTCGCCGCCGAGGCCGGCCTCCCCGGCGTCATCGCCCACGGCATGCTCACCATGGGCATCGCAGTGACCGGCCTGCTCGACGAGCTGGGCGACCCCACCCTCGTGCGCGAGTACTCCACGCGCTTCACGAACCCGATCCCCGTGCCCGCCACGGGCGAGGCGATCCTCGAGGCCGTCGCCGTCGTCGGCGCCGTCGACGAGGCGGCCGGAACCGCGCGCGTGGACATCACCGCCACCGTGGACGGCACCAAGGTGCTCGGCCGGGCGCGCGCCGTGATCGCCCTGCCGACCGCCGCGGCGCAGGCGTGAGCGCCCCGATGGGAGGGCTCGCGCTGCCCGGCGGACCGCGGCTGGCGGACCTCACCACCCTGCGCATCGGCGGGCCGATCCGGCATCTCGTCGAAGCACGCACCGAGCAGGAGGTCATCGACGCCGTCTCCGCCGCGGACGCGGCGGGGGAGCAGCTGCTGGTGCTCGGCGGCGGATCCAACCTGATCGCCTCCGACGAGCCCTTCGACGGCACCGTCGTCCTGCTGAGCGACCCCGGGGAGGCGCCGCGCCTCGACGCGACCTGCGAGGTCGGCCCGTCGGGTGAGCCCGACGGCATCCCCGTCGATCCCGCGGACCTCACTCCGCTGGACCCCACCTGCGGGGGAGCGATCGTCGAGCACTTCGCCGGCGTGAGCTGGGACCGCGCGGTCCAGTACGCGATCGCGCGCGAGATGATCGGCGTGGAGGCGCTCTCCGGCATCCCCGGGACCGTCGGCGCGACGCCCATCCAGAACGTCGGCGCCTACGGCCAGGAGGTCGCCTCGACGATCTCCCGGGTCCGCACCTGGGACCGCGAGAAGGGCGCCGTGCGCACCTTCTTCGCGGCGGACTGCGACTTCTCCTACCGCGACAGCGTCTTCAAGCGCACCCGCTTCGACGGCCCCGTGCCGTCGGCGACCGGACGCTACGTCGTGCTCTCCGTGACCTTCCAGCACACCATCGGACGGCTCTCCGCGCCGATCCGCTATGCCCAGCTCGCCGAGGTCCTCGGGGTCGAGGTCGGTGCGCGCGCCCCGATGACGGAGGTCCGCGAGGCGGTGCTGCGGATCCGCGGCTCGAAGGGCATGGTCCTCGATCCCGCCGATCACGACACCTGGTCCGCGGGCTCGTTCTTCACGAACCCGATCGTCCCCGCGGCGGAGGCCGAGCGTCTGCCCGAGGACGCCCCCCGCTATCCCGCGGGCGAGGGCCTCGTGAAGACCAGCGCGGCCTGGCTCATCAGCCATGCCGGCGTCGAGCGCGGCCACGCGCTGGGACCGACGGCGTCGGTCTCCACCAAGCACTCCCTCGCGCTCACGAACCGCGGGGGAGCCACGAGCGAGGAGATCGTCGACCTCGCCCGCGACGTCCGCGATCGCGTCCGCGATGCGTTCGGCGTCACACTCGTCCCGGAACCCGTCCGACTCGGCGTCGATCTCTGATCGCCGCCTAGGATGGGGCGGCGGCCACGACCCCGCTCCACCCCGACTCCGCAGGAGGCCCTGTGAACGTCCTCGACCAGTCCATCGCTGATCTCGATCCCGATATCGCCGGCGTGCTCGACCGCGAGCTCGCGCGCCAGCAGCGCACGCTCGAGATGATCGCCAGCGAGAACTTCGTCCCCCGTGCGGTCCTGCAGGCGCAGGGCTCCGTGCTGACGAACAAGTACGCGGAGGGTTACCCCGGCCGCCGCTACTACGGAGGCTGCGAAGAGGTCGACGTCGCCGAGGAGATCGCGATCGCCCGCGCCAAGGAGCTCTTCGGCGCCGAGCACGTGAACGTCCAGCCGCACTCCGGCGCCACGGCCAACGCCGCGGTCATGCACGCGCTCGCCCGCCCCGGCGACACCCTCATGGGTCTCTCGCTCGCGCACGGCGGCCACCTCACGCACGGCATGAAGATCAACTTCTCCGGGCGCCTCTACGACATCGTCGCCTACGAGACCGAGCCCGAGACCGGCCTCATCGACATGGACAAGGTGCGCGCCCTCGCGCTCGAGTCCCAGCCGAAGGTCATCGTCGCCGGCTGGTCGGCGTACACCCGCCACCTCGACTTCGCGGCCTTCCGGGAGATCGCCGACGAGGTCGGCGCGGCCCTGTGGGTCGACATGGCGCACTTCGCGGGCCTCGTCGCCGCGGGCCTGCACCCGAGCCCCGTCCCCTACGCGGACGTCGTCTCCACCACCATCCACAAGACCATCGGCGGTCCCCGCTCCGGCATGATCCTGTGCAAGGAGAAGTGGGCGAAGAAGATCGATTCCGCGGTCTTCCCCGGTCAGCAGGGCGGCCCGCTCATGCATGTGATCGCGGCCAAGGCCGTGGCGCTCAAGGTCGCCGCGACGGACGACTTCAAGGACCGTCAGGCCCGCACTCTCGAGGGTGCGAAGATCATCGCCGAGCGCCTCCAGGCCGAGGACACGAAGGCGGCCGGCGTGAAGGTCATCTCCGGCGGCACCGAGGTGCACCTGGTGCTCGTCGACCTCGTCGACAGCCAGCTCGACGGCCAGCAGGCCGAGGACCTCCTCCACGAGGTCGGCATCACCGTGAACCGCAACGCGGTCCCCAACGACCCGCGTCCCCCGCGGGTCACCTCGGGCCTGCGCATCGGCACCCCGGCCCTCGCCACCCGCGGCTTCGGCAAGGACGAGTTCACCGAGGTCGCCGAGGTCATCGCCCTGACCCTGACCGGCGGCGCCGACGTCGAGTCCCTCCGGGCCCGCACCGCGGCCCTCGCGGAGAAGAAGCCGCTCTACGCGGATCTCGTGCAGTACTGATCGACCCCAGCGGGGCCCGGCGGACGCCGGGCCCCGCTCCGTCTCCCCACGCCCCCAGCACCCCCGGAAGGAGCGCCATGTCCGCTCAGATCCTCGACGGCAAGGCCACCGCGAAGACCATCAAGGCGGAGCTCGCCGAGCGCGTGTCCGCGCTCGTCGCCGCAGGACACCCGCAGCCCGGCCTCGCGACCGTCCTCGTGGGCGAGGACCCCGGCAGCGCCGCCTACGTGCGCGGCAAGCACCGCGACAGCGCCCTCATCGGCCTGAACTCGATCCAGCAGCACCTCCCGGCGGAGACCACCCAGGAGGAGCTCGAGGCGGTCATCGACGAGCTCAACGCGGACCCGGCATGCACCGGCTACATCGTGCAGCTCCCGCTCCCCGCGCACATCGACACCGATGCGATCCTCGAGCGCATCGATCCGGCGAAGGACGCCGACGGCCTGCACCCCACGAACCTGGGTCGGCTGGTCCTCAACGCGAACCGTCCGATCCTCACCCCGCTGCCCTGCACCCCGCGGGCCGTCGTCGAGCTGCTGCTGCGCCATGACGTCGACCTCAAGGGCAAGGACGTCGTGGTCGTCGGCCGCGGCATCACCGTGGGCCGCTCGATCGGCGCGCTGCTGACCCGCCGCGAGATCAACGCGACCGTCACGCTCACGCACACCGGCACCGTCGACCTGCCCTCCCATCTGCGCCGGGCCGATGTGATCGTCGCCGCCGCGGGCGTCGCCCATCTGGTGCGGCCGGAGGACGTGAAGCCCGGCGCCGTCGTCCTCGACGTGGGCGTCTCGCGGGTCGAGGACCCCGAGGGCGGGAAGGCGAAGCTCGTCGGCGACGTCGACCCGGCGGTCGCCGAGATCGCGTCCTGGATCTCCCCGAACCCCGGCGGCGTCGGCCCCATGACGCGCGCGCTGCTCGTGCAGAACGTCGTCGAGATGGCCGAGCACGCGGCCGGCATCGGCACGGCGGTCTGACCGCACGCGACGCCCGCCGCGCTGACGCGGGAACCGGCCGACGGGGCCGCCCGGGGGACACCCCGGGCGGCCCCGCGCCGCTGCGGGACCCCGCCGTCGGGGGCGCCTGGAATACTGGCGACCATGACTCTCACCCTCGCCACCGTCAACGTCAACGGCCTGCGCGCCGCCGCCCGCAAGGGGATGGCCGACTGGCTCGCGTCCACCTCCGCCGACGTGATCACCCTGCAGGAGGTGCGGGCGCCCGACGAGCTCCTCGCCGACCTGGTCGGGGAGGGCTGGACGATCGTCGGTGAGGCCTCCGAGCTCAAGGGACGGGCCGGCGTCGCGATCGCCGCCCGGACCTCGCTCGCGGCGATCGACCTCGAGGGCTCCCGCCGCGGCCTGCCGGGCCTGCCCGAGCCCGTCGAGCCCTCGCACACCGGGCGCTGGCTCGAAGCGGATCTCGAGGACCCGCTCGGCGACGGGAGGACGCTCACGGTCATCTCCTGCTACATGCACTCCGGCAACGTCGACAAGCCGCAGACGATGATCGACAAGTACGCCTTCCTCGACGCCGCCATGGAGCGTCTCGCGGCGCTGCGGGCCGACGGACGGCACGTGGTCCTCACCGGTGATCTCAACATCGCCCACGGCAACAACGACATCAAGAACTGGAAGGGCAACCTGAAGTCCGCCGGCTTCCTCCCCGAGGAGCGCGCCTACCTGGATCGCCTGCTCGTCGAGGGCGACTGGGTCGACGTCCAGCGGCGTCTGGCCGGGGACGTGCCCGGTCCGTACACCTGGTGGTCGCAGCGCGGGAAGGCCTTCGACAACGACTCGGGCTGGCGCATCGACTACCAGCTGACCACGCCGGAGCTGGGGGAGCGGGCCGTGTCCGCGCAGGTCGACCGCGCGCCGAGCTATGACACCCGCTGGTCCGACCACGCACCGCTGGTGGTCGCCTACTCCTGACGGGCATCGGCCGACGAGCGTCGTCGGTCGACGAGCCGTCGTCGGCCGCGGATCCCGCCGCCACGCGCATCGCCCGCCCGAGTGCACTCGGGCGGGCGATGCGCGTCTGCGGGGTCTGCGGCGTTCCCGCGGGAACGCCGCAGACCCCGGGATCAGGGCTCGGTCAGATGCGGCCGCGGATGACGGCCTGCTTGACCTCGGCGATGGCCTTGGTGACCTGGATGCCGCGGGGGCAGGCCTCGGTGCAGTTGAAGGTCGTGCGGCAGCGCCACACGCCCTCCTTGGAGTTCAGGATCTCCAGGCGCTGCTCGCCGGCGTCGTCGCGCGAGTCGAAGATGAAGCGATGCGCGTTGACGATCGCCGCCGGGCCGAAGTACTGGCCGTCGGTCCAGAACACCGGGCACGAGGACGTGCAGGCGGCGCAGAGGATGCACTTGGTGGTGTCGTCGAAGCGCGCACGCTCCTCGGCGGACTGCAGGCGCTCGCGGCTCGGCTCCTGGCCGTGGGCCACGAGGAAGGGCATGACCTCGCGGTAGGAGTCGAAGAACGGCTCCATGTCGACGATCAGGTCCTTCTCGACCGGCAGGCCCTTGATGGGCTCGACGGTGATCGGCTTGGAGATGTCCAGATCCTTCAGGAGGGTCTTGCAGGCGAGGCGGTTGCGGCCGTTGATCCGCATCGCATCGGACCCGCAGACGCCGTGCGCGCAGGAGCGGCGGAAGCTCAGCGAGCCGTCCTGATGCCACTTGACCTCGTGGAGGGCGTCGAGCACACGGTCCGTGCCGTGCATCGTGACGACGAACTCCTCCCAGTGCGCGCCCTGCTCCGACTCGGGATCGAAGCGGTTGATGCGCAGGGTGACCTGGAAGCTGGGGATCTCGCCCGCGGCGGGCTGGGACGACGGGGCCTTCTCGGCGACGGCGGTCATCAGAACGTACGCTCCTTCGGCTCGTAGCGCGTGATCACGACGGGCTTGGTGCCCAGACGGATCGAGGTGCCCTCGGCACCCTCCTCACCCTCGCGGGTGCGGTAGTACATCGTGTGGTGCAGGAAGTTGACGTCGTCGCGCTTGTCGTAGTCCTCGCGGAAGTGGCCGCCGCGGGACTCCTTGCGGTAGAGGGCGCCCAGGGCGACGGTCTCCGCGAGGTCCAGCAGGAACCCGAGCTCGACGGCCTCGAGCAGATCGAGGTTGTAGCGACGGCCCTTGTCCTGCACGGCGACGGTCTCGTAGCGCTTCTTGAGCTCCACGATGTCGGCGAGCGCCTTCCGGCAGGTCTCGTCGGTGCGGAACACCTGGACGTTGGCGTCCATGGTCTCCTGCAGGTCGCGGCGGATGTCGGCGATGCGGTCCTCGGTGGCGGGGCGGTCGCGGAGCCGCTCGAGCAGCTCGACGGTGGGCGTCTCGACGCCGGCGTCGATCTCGGCGAGGTCGACCTCGGCGGCATGCTCGGCGGCGGCGATGCCGGCGCGGCGTCCGAAGACGTTGATGTCGAGCAGCGAGTTCGTGCCCAGGCGGTTGCCGCCGTGGACGGACACGCAGGCGGTCTCGCCGGCCGCGTACAGGCCGGGGATCGTGTCGGTGGAGTTGCGGAAGACCTCGCCGATGATGTTCGTCGGGATCCCGCCCATCGCGTAGTGCGCGGTGGGGTAGACCGGGACGGGCTCGGTGTACGGCTCCACGCCCAGGTAGGTGCGGGCGAACTCGGTGATGTCCGGGAGCTTCGCGTCGATGTGCGCGGGCTCCAGGTGCGTCAGGTCGAGGTACACGTAGTCCTTGTTCGGGCCGCAGCCGCGGCCCTCGCGCACCTCGTTGGCCATGGCGCGGGCGACGACGTCACGCGGGGCGAGGTCCTTCAGCGTCGGCGCATAGCGCTCCATGAAGCGCTCCATGTTGACGTTGCGCAGGATCGCGCCCTCGCCGCGGGCCGCCTCCGAGAGCAGGATGCCGAGGCCGGCGAGGCCCGTCGGATGGAACTGGAAGAACTCCATGTCCTCGAGCGGGATCCCGCGGCGCAGCGCCATGGCGGGGCCGTCGCCCGTGAGGGTGTGGGCGTTCGAGGTGGTCTTGAAGATCTTGCCGAAGCCGCCGGAGGCGAACACGACGGACTTCGCCCGGAACACGTGGATCTCGCCGGTGGCCAGCTCGTAGGTGACCACGCCGGCGGCGCGGACGCCCTCGTCGGTGCGGGGATCGCCGGTCATGAGGACGTCGAGCACGTAGTACTCGTTGAAGAACTCCACCTGCTGCTTCACGCAGTTCTGGTAGAGCGTCTGGAGGATCATGTGGCCGGTGCGGTCCGCGGCGTAGCAGGCGCGGCGCACGGGCGCCTCGCCGTGCTCGCGGGTGTGCCCGCCGAAGCGGCGCTGGTCGATGCGCCCCTCGGGCGTGCGGTTGAAGGGCAGCCCCATCTTCTCCAGGTCGAGCACCGCGTCGATGGCCTCCTTGGCCATGACCTCGGCGGCGTCCTGGTCCACCAGGTAGTCGCCGCCCTTGACGGTGTCATAGGTGTGCCACTCCCAGTTGTCCTCCTCGACGTTGGCGAGGGCGGCGCACATGCCGCCCTGGGCCGCGCCGGTGTGGGAGCGGGTGGGGTAGAGCTTCGTGACGACGGCGGTGCGGGCGCGCTTCGAGGACTCGAGGGCGGCGCGCATCCCGGCGCCGCCGGCGCCGACGATCACCACGTCGTAGGTATGGGTCTGCATGTGAGGTCGTTGCTCCGTTTCGGGGTGGCCGGGAGGAGAGGGTCTGCGGGCGCGCCGCGGGCCGGTGGGCCCGCGGGCTCAGCCCTTGCAGATGGACGGCAGGAGGCTCGGATCAGCGCCGGGCGGGCACGGGGAGAAGGTGAAGATCACGAGGGTGCCGAGGACGATCGTGACGATCACCGCGAGGTACAGGAGGGCCTTGAGCCCGAGCCGCAGCCGCGGTCCGCGCGCATAGTCGTTGATGATCGTGCGCACGCCGTTGGCGCCGTGGATGAGGCCGAGCCACAGCATCAGCAGGTCCCAGACCTGCCAGAAGGGGCTGGCCCACTTGCCGGCGACGAAGGCGAAGTCGATGCCCTGGACGCCCTCGCCGAGCCACAGGTTCACGAACAGGTGGCCGAACACGAGGATCACGAGCAGGACGCCGGAGGCGCGCATGAACATCCACGAGAGCATCTCGACGTTGGGGCCGCGCAGGCCGGTCCGGCGATAGCGGGTCGTGGGGTCCGGGATGGCAGGGGAGGGGGTGGTCTTCGCGGTCATGATCAGGCTCCGAACATGTGCATGAGCTGGCGGGGGACGAAGCCGATCATGAGCAGGGCCCAGACGACGACGACTCCCCAGAAGAGGCCGCGCTGATGCGCGGTGCCCTTCGACCAGAAGTCCACGAGGATGATGCGCAGGCCGTTGAGCGCGTGGAAGCAGATGGCGGCGACCAGTCCGATCTCGCCGAGACCGAAGACCACCGTCTTGTAGTGGCCGATGACCTCGTTGTACGCCTCGGGGGACACGCGCACGAGCGCGGTGTCCAGGACGTGGACGAGCAGGAACAGGAAGATGAGCATTCCTGAGATGCGATGGGCCACCCAGGACCACATGCCCTCGCGGCCGCGATAGAGCGTCCCGGATTGGGCGGATGCCACGGAGTTCCTCCAGAAGCGACGGGATGGCGCCGGTGGGCAGGTGAGCAGACGCCGACGTGCTGGGGAACAGCACCGGAACCCGGCGCGGACCGTCCGGCGTCGCAGGTGGGGCACCCACGAGGAGGATCGGTTCACGACGCGGCGACATCATCATCGCCCCCGACGGGGACCCCGTCAGCGTAGCACCATGACGTGCACGTTCTGTGCACCGTCGGCGGGGGAGTCAGCCGAGGAGACCGCCGAGTAGGCGGCGGGGAGGCGGCCGGGGGGAACGTCGGAGGGGACTGCTGATGAACCGCCTGCGGATGGCCCGTCGCAGCGTCCCGTGCGTTGGATAGTGTGAGGACCATGACCCGCGCCCCCTTCGTCCCCGTCATCCCCGCCGGAGGCTCGGGCACTCGCCTGTGGCCCCTCTCCCGGCGTGAGCGCCCGAAGTTCCTGCTGGACCTCCTCGGCACCGGCTCCTCGCTGCTCGAGGGCACCGTCGAGCGCGTCGGCCCCCTCGCCGGGGCCCTCCCGATCGTCGTCACCGGGACCGCGCACGCCGACGCCGTGCGCGAGCAGGCGGGGGACCGTGCCCGCGTCGTCGTCGAGCCGTCCCCGCGCAACTCGATGCCCGCCATCGCGCTCGCCGCCGCGATCGTCGAGAGCGAGCACCCCGATGCGGTGATCGGCTCCTTCGCCGCCGACCATCTGATCGCCGACGCCGAGGGCTTCCGCGCCGCCGTGGATCGTGCCCGCGAGGCCGCCGAGCAGGGCTATCTGGTGACCATCGGCGTCGAGCCGACGCATCCGGCGACGGGCTTCGGCTACATCGAGCGCTCCGAGACGACGGCGCCGGCGGATCCAGCGGACGGCACCGCGTCCGATGCTCCGTCCGACGGGGCCCTGCCCGGCGGGGCCCTGCCCGTCGCGCGCTTCGTCGAGAAGCCCGCGCGCGAGCAGGCCGAGGAGTTCCTCGCGACCGGCCGGTTCCTGTGGAACGCCGGCATGTTCGTCGTGCGCGCCCGCACGCTGCTGGACGACCTCGCCGAGCAGATCCCCTCGCTCGCCGCGGGCGTCCGGGAGATCGCCTCCGCGCTGGCGGCCGACGCGGGCTCCGGCACCGAGGTCCTCGAGCGGGTCTGGCCGACGCTCACCGCGATCGCGATCGACCATGCGCTCGCCGAGCCGCTCGCCGCGCGCGGCCGGGTCGCCGTGGTGCCCGCGTCCTTCGACTGGGATGACGTGGGCGACTTCGCGGCGCTCGCCCGGCAGCTGCGCAGCGCGGCGGCGGGGGACCTCGTCGGGCCGGCGACGTCGGCCGCGGGCGGCGCCTCGGACGTCCGGGTGCTGGGAAGCGCCGAGGTCGATGCTGTCGACGCCCGGGCCACGGTGTACGGTTCCGGGGATCGCCGCATCGCCCTCGTGGGCGTCGAGGGGATCAGCGTGGTGGACACGCCCGAGGTCCTCCTGGTGCTCGCCGACGACGCCGCACAGGACCTCTCGTCCCTCGTGGCCTCCCTCGACGGACGGGGACTGGGCCGCCTGCGCTGACCCTCGGCCCCGGGCGCCGCGGACAGCACGGCATCGCGCCCGGCCGATCGGACGCAGGACGGAAGTGGACAGGTGGAGCAGGCCCAGCAGACGATGTCGGGAGGGGCGACGGCGCGGACGCTCGCCGATGCCCGTGACCCGGAGCAGGTCGCCGCGGCCGCGATGCTCGGCCCCGACGGCCTCATCGTGCGGACGATCCGGGAGCAGGCCCTGCCGCTGCGGGAGGTGCGCCGCCACCTCCACCGCCATCCCGAGCTCTCGCACGAGGAGTTCGCGACCACCGACTTCATCGTCGCGCAGCTCGAGGCCCTGGGCCTCGCCCCGCAGCGCATGCCGCGCACGGGCCTGATCTGCGACATCCCGGGCAGCGATCCGAGCCTGAAGCCCGTCGCGCTGCGGGCGGACATGGACGCGCTGGGCATCCCCGAGCTCTCCTCCGTCGCCTTTCGCTCGACGGTCGAGGGCGTCTCCCACTCCTGCGGGCACGACGTGCACATGAGCACGGTCGTGGGCGCGGCCATGGCCCTCGTGCGGGTGGCCGACGCCGGCGCCCTGCGGCGGGGAGTGCGTCTGGTCTTCCAGCCCTCCGAGGAGAAGCACCCCTGCGGAGCGCTCGAGATGATCGCCGAGGGCGTGGTCGACGACGTCGACTCGATCTTCGCCCTGCACTGCGACCCGGGGGTGGACGTCGGCCACGTCGGCCTCAAGGTCGGCCCCATCACCTCGGCGACCGATCCGGTGAAGATCCAGGTGCGCGGCGCGGGCGGGCACACCTCGCGGCCGCATCTCACGCAGGACCTCGTCTACGCGCTCGGGTCGATCGCCACGCAGCTGCCGGCCGCGCTGACCCGTCGCATGGACCCGCGCTCGGGCGTGAACCTGACCTGGGGCAGCATCCACGCCGGCTCCGCCTTCAACGCGATCCCCAGCTCGGGCACGCTCGAGGGGACGCTGCGCTGCCTCGACCACGACGCCTGGGACCAGGCCGAGGAGCTGCTCGAGGAGGTCCTCGCCGACCTCGTGCGCCCGTGGGGCGTCGAGGCCAGGGTCAGCCACGACCGCGGAGTGCCGCCGGTGTCCAACGCGGCGGTCTCCGTCGGCGTCCTCGATGCGGCCGCCTCGAGCGTGCTGGGGCGCGAGAACGTCGACCCCACCGCCCAGTCCCTCGGCGGCGAGGACTTCGCCTGGTACCTCGAGAAGGTCCCCGGTGCGCTCGCGCGACTGGGCACCCGCACGCCGGGCGGGCGCACCTACGACCTGCACATGGGCAACCTCATGATCGACGAGCGCGCGATCGGGCACGGGGCCGCGGTCCTCGCCTCGGCCTGCCTGCAGCGCGATCTCGTCGTCTGAACGATCTGAACGGCCCGAGCGCTCCGGGTGCTCCGATCCCGCCGTGCGGGACCGTCGATTCTTCCGAGTTCATAACGGTTCATGAACATGCCCTCCCGTGAGGCGGGGAGGATGTGAACGGACGGATACAGTCCGATGGACCGCGACTCGTCGACCCCCGCGATCCGGGGGCGCGCGGCCCCATCGATCCGGAGGAACCCATGAAGAGCATCACGCGTGCCGCCGCCCTCGCCGGCGTCGGCGTCCTCGCCCTGGCCGCCTGCGGCACCGCCCCCGAGGAGTCCACCTCCGCGGGCAGCGACGCCGGCGGCACCAGCTCGGACTTCAAGGCCTGCATGGTCTCGGACTCCGGCGGCTTCGACGACAAGTCCTTCAACCAGTCGGGCCACGAGGGCCTCGAGGCGGCGGCCTCGACCCTCGGCATCGAGACGGCGACCGCGCAGTCCACCGACAACTCGCAGTTCATCACGAACATCGACAACCTGGTCTCCCAGGACTGCAACCTGATCTTCACCGTCGGCTTCCTGCTCGCGCCGGCGACCGGCTCGCAGGCCGCGGCCAACCCCGACGTCGAGTTTGCGATCATCGACTCGACCGCGCAGGACGAGGACGGCAACGCGATCGAGGTCGACAACGTCAAGCCGCTGTCCTTCGACACCGCCCAGGCCGCGTTCCTCGCCGGCTACCTCGCGGCCGGCACCACCGAGACCGGCACGGTCGCCACCTACGGCGGTCTGCAGATCCCGACCGTCACCATCTTCATGGACGGCTTCGCCGACGGCGTCGACGCCTACAACGAGGCCCACGGCACCGACGTCGCGCTGCTGGGCTGGGACAAGGAGAACCAGCAGGGCTCCTTCACCGGCGACTTCGAGGACCAGGCCAAGGGCAAGGCCCTCTCGGACACCTTCTACTCGCAGGGCGCCGACATCGTCATGCCGGTCGCCGGCCCCGTCGGCTCCGGCACCCTCGCCTCCGCCAAGGAGGCCGACGGCCGCTACGTCATCTGGGTCGACTCCGACGGCTACGAGTCCGTCGACGACGCCGAGGCCACCCCGCTGATCCTCACCTCGGTCATGAAGGGCATCGGTCCGGCCGTCGAGGACGTCACCACGGCCGCCCATTCGGGCGACTTCGACAACGAGCCCTACATCGGCACGCTGGAGAACGGCGGCGTGGATCTCGCGCCGTACCATGACCTCGAGTCGAAGGTCTCGGACGAGCTCCAGGCCGAGCTCGACCAGCTCCGCGCGGACATCATCTCCGGGGATCTGGTCGTCGAGTCCGACGCCTCGCCGCAGAACCTCTGAGAACCCCAGAGGGCCTCTGAGATCCTCAGGGGACCTCTGAGATCCGCTCCCGGAATCCTCCGGATCCGGCCGTCGGGGTCGGGCGGCACCCAGCGCGGTGCCGCCCGACCCCGCGCCCGGTCCGGGCGGTTCCGCGGCATCCCGCTCCCTGACCCGACGTAGAGAAGAGCACGCGTGAAGCTCGAGCTCCGAGGGATCACGAAGGTGTTCGGCACCTTCGTGGCCAACGACGCGATCGACCTGGTGGTCGAGCCCGGCGAGATCCACAGCCTCCTGGGCGAGAACGGCGCCGGGAAGTCCACCCTGATGAATGTCCTGTACGGGCTGTACCGGCCCGACGGCGGAGAGATCCTGCTGGACGACCGTCCGGTCCGCTTCGGCGGCCCCGGCGACGCCATGCGCGCCGGCATCGGCATGGTCCACCAGCACTTCATGCTGGTGCCCCCGTTCACCGTCGCCGAGAACGTGATGCTCGGCCACGAGCACACCTCCTTCGGCCTCCTCGATCTCGCGACCGCCCGGCGGACGGTGCGGGAGATCTCCGAGCGCTTCGGCTTCGAGCTGGACCCCGACGCCGTCGTCGAGGACCTCCCGGTCGGCGCCCAGCAGCGCGTGGAGATCATCAAGGCGCTGTCGCGCCGCGCCGAGATCCTCGTGCTCGACGAGCCGACGGCCGTGCTGACCCCGCACGAGACCGACGAGCTCATGGCGATCATGCGCCAGCTGCGCGACGAGGGCACCTCGATCGTGTTCATCACCCACAAGCTGCGCGAGGTCAAGGCCGTCGCGGACCGCATCACGGTGATCCGCCGCGGGAAGGTCGTCGGCACGGCCGACCCGTCGGCCGACCAGACCGAGCTCGCCTCGCTGATGGTCGGGCGCGCCGTCGCCCTCGAGCTCGAGAAGGAGCCCGCCGCCCCCGGCGACGTCGCCCTGCGGATCTCCGGGCTGAGCGTCGCCGACGAGGCGGGCACCATCCTGCTCGACGACGTCGACCTCGAGGTCCGCCGCGGCGAGGTCCTCGGCATCGCCGGGGTCCAGGGCAACGGGCAGACGGAGCTCACCGAGGCCCTGCTGGGGCTCCAGCACGGTCTCAAGGGGTCCATCCTGCTCGACGGCGAGGAGCTCGTCGGCCGCAGCACCCGCCAGATCCTCGACGCGGGCGTCGGCTTCGTCCCCGAGGACCGCACCCACGACGCCCTCATCCCCGACTTCACCGTCGCCGAGAACCTCGTGCTCGACCAGCATCATCGTCGGCCCTTCGGCTCGCGCCTCTCGCTGCGCCCGGGGGCGATCCGCCAGCGGGCGCTCGAGGACGTCGCCGAGTACGACGTGCGCACCGGCTCGATCGACGACCACGTCTCGACGCTCTCCGGCGGCAACCAGCAGAAGGTCGTCATGGCGCGCGCGCTCGGCCGCGAGCTCTCGCTGCTGATCGCCTCGCAGCCCACCCGCGGCGTCGACGTCGGCTCCATCGAGTTCCTGCACCGGCGGATCATCGCCGAGCGGGACAAGGGCACCCCAGTCGTCATCGTCTCCACCGAGCTCGACGAGGTCGTGCAGCTCTCCGACCGCATCGCGGTGATGTACCGGGGCGCGATCCTCGGCATCGTCCCGGCCGACGAGGACCGCGACGTGCTGGGCCTGATGATGGCCGGGTACACGGTCGAGGCGGCGCGCGAGGCCGTCGCCGCCGGCGCCCGCACCACCGACTCCCAGCTCGCCGACGAAGGAGAGATCGCATGAGCGAGACGACCGACGGGGCGGCGCGCGCCGTCGCCCCCGGCACCGCCGTCCAGCCCGGCGACCCCGGCACCGAGGGCGTCGCGAAGCGCTCTGCCGACACCCGCTCGCTCGCCGAGCGCATCGCCCGCGGCAACGTCCTGGTCGTCGTGATGGCGTTCGTGTTCGCGTTCATCATCGGATCGATCCTGATCCTCGTCTCCGACCAGGGCGTCCGCACGGCCGCCGGCTACTTCTTCGCCCGGCCGTCGGACACCTTCTCCGCCTCCTACCACGCGATCGTCGACGCCTACACGGCGATGTTCCGCGGCGCCGTCTTCGACTACAGTGCGGCCTCGACGGTCGCCGACGGGGTCCGCGAGCGCGGAGGCAGCGGCCTCTACGTGCTCGGGCCCGCCTTCGCGCGCGGCATCAAGCCGCTGCTGGAGACCCTCACGGTCGCGACCCCGCTGATCATCGCCTCGGTCGGCATGGCGGTCTCCTTCCGCTCCGGCCTGTTCAACATCGGCGGCGCGGGCCAGCTGATCGTCGGCGCCACCGTCGCCGGCTACCTCGGCTTCACCCTCGACCTGCCCTACGGCCTGCACCTGCTCGTGTGCCTGGTCGGCGCGATCCTCGCCGGCGGCGTCTACGGCGGCATCGCCGGCTTCCTCAAGGCCCGCTTCGGCGCCAACGAGGTGATCTCCACGATCATGCTCAACTGGATCGCCACCTACGGCCTCGCGTTCGCGCTGACGACCTCCGCCTTCACCGGCGCGAACCAGGCGCAGCCGACGTCCCCGGCGGTCTCCGCCACCGCCCGCCTGCCCCTGCTGGCGGGCTCCGGCTACCGCCTGCACGCGGGCCTGATCCTCGCGCTCGCCTCCGTGGTGTTCCTGTGGTGGCTCATGAACCGTTCGACGCTGGGCTTCCGCTTCCGCGCCGTCGGCTCGAACCCGCGCGCCGCGGAGGTCGCCGGCATCGACCTCGGACGCAGCACCATCGGCGTCATGTTCGTCGCCGGCGCGCTCGTCGGCCTCGCCGGCGCCGCCCATGTGCTCGGCACCGAGCATCGCCTGACCGGCTCGATCGCCGGCTCCATCGGCTTCGACGCCATCACCGTCGCCCTCCTCGGGCGCTCCGGGCCGGTCGGCATCCTGCTCGCCGGCATCCTCTTCGCGGGGCTGTCCACGGGCGGTCGCTTCATGGAGACCTCGCAGGGCGTGCCGATCGACCTCGTCCAGGTGATCCAGGCGCTCGTGGTGCTGTTCATCGCGGCCCCGCCGCTCGTGCGCACCCTCATCGGCCTGCGACGGGTCGACACCCCCGGTGCCGTTCGCCCCCGTCGCGCCAAGGCTGCCGCCCCGACGACCGCGTCGACCGCGTCGACCCCGACGGCGACGGCCGATCCGCAGGATCCGTCCGATGACGACTCCGACGACGGGCCCGACGACGACCTCGACGGCGGCCCCCGCGCCGGCGGAGACCACGGCGCCGACGACGCCGAGAAGGGAGCGGGAGCATGAGCGCCGCGATCCAGGAGAGCCCCGTCGCCCCGGCCCCCGCGGGCGGCGCCCCGCGCACCCTCGAGCAGGCCCCCGGCTGGTGGAAGCTGCCGACCGGACTCAGCGTGCTCGCGCTGCTGGCGCTCGTCGTCTTCGGCCTGCTCGCCGAGTCCGGTCCGAGCACCACCTTCCGCATCGCCAAGGACGGGGACCTCAACCCCGGCGGGATCATGCCCGGGGACATCACGCTGGGCTCCGCAGGGACCTCGCTCGTCCTCGCCGTGCTGTGCCTGCTCATCGCCGTCGCGCTGTGGATCGTCGGCGCCTGCACGCTGCCGCTGGGGAAGCGCTGGCGCACCGCGCTGATCGCCGTCTTCGGCCTGCTGTGGATCCTCTCGTTCCTGTCCTGGGCGTTCAACGGCGCCGTCGTCGACATCGGCTCCCTGCTGCAGACGATGATGGTCCTCGCGGTCCCGCTCACCTTCGGCGCCCTCTCCGGCGTCCTCTCGGAGCGCGCCGGCGTCATCAACATCGCGATCGAGGGCCAGCTGCTGTTCGGCGCCTTCGGGGCGGTCCTCGTCGGCTCGATGGTCGGCAGCGCCTGGGCGGGGCTCGTCGCCGCGCCCGTCCTCGCCCTGCTCGTCGGGGCGCTGCTGGCGCTCTTCGCGATCACCTATCGCGTGCAGCAGATCATCGTCGGCGTCGTGCTGAACGTCTTCGTCATCGGCCTGACCAGCTTCTTCTTCGGCTCCGTGATGAAGCAGAACGCGGCGATGTTCAACCGTCCGCTGCGCCTGCCGACGATCCGCATCCCCGTCCTCGCGGATCTTCCCGTGATCGGCCAGGTGCTGTTCGAGCAGACCGTGCTGGTCTACCTCATGTGGATCATCGTGGTGGTCCTGACCGTCGCGCTCTTCCGCACCCGCTGGGGCCTGCGGGTCCGCGCCGTCGGCGAGCATCCGCGCGCGGCCGACACCGTCGGCATCGACGTCAACCGCACCCGCTGGTCCAACGTCCTGCTGGGCTCCGCGGTCGCCGGCCTCGGCGGCGCGACCCTGACGATCGGCACCGGCGTCGCCTTCGGCGAGGAGATGAGCGCCGGCAAGGGGTACATCGCCCTCGCCGCGATGATCCTCGGCCGCTACCACCCGGTCGGGGCGCTGCTGGCGGCGCTGCTGTTCGCCTTCGCCGACGCGCTCCAGCTGCGGATGGGCACGCTCCCCGCCGGCTCCGGCGCGGACGTCCCCAGCCAGTTCCTGCTGATGCTCCCGTACATCGTGACCCTGTTTGCGGTGGCCGGCGTCGTGGGCCGCGTGCGCGTCCCCGCCGCCGACGGCGTCCCCTACGTCAAGCAGTGAGCGAGGACCCCAGGTTGCTCGAGACCGCAGGCCTGTCCGGGACCGCCGACGGATTCGACGAGCTGCTCGCGATCGCCCGCGATATCGCCGAGCGCGCGTACACGCCCTACTCCCGGTACCGGGTGGGCGCGGCCGCGCTCGCCGACGACGGTCGCATCGTGCGCGGCTGCAACGTCGAGAACGCCGGGTACGGGGTCACGCTGTGCGCCGAATGCGGACTGATCAGCGACCTCATCGCCGGGGGCGGCGGACGTCTGCGCCGCTTCGTGTGCGTGGGCGGGGACGAGTCCCTCGGCCGCGAGGAGCGCGAGGTCTGCATGCCCTGCGGCCGCTGCCGCCAGCTGCTCTCCGAGCACGCCGCCGACGATCTCGTCGTCCTCACCCCCGGGGGGCCGCGCACCATGGCCGAGGTCCTCCCGCAGGCCTTCGGCCCCGCCGACCTCGGCCGCTGACACCCGCCCGTCGATTCCGCCCGTCGATCCCGCCCGTCGATCCCGTTCGCCCGTCGGCGGTCCCGTCCTCGGACCGCCCGAGCTCAGGAGGCTCCCCGATGACCGCCACGACCACCCCGGCACCCGCCCCCGCCGTCGAGCCCTTCGATGCCGTCGACGTCATCCGCACCAAGCGCGACGGCGCCCCGCTGAGCGACGACCACATCGACTGGGTCGTCGACGCGTACACCCGCGGCGTCGTCGCGGAGGAGCAGATGTCCGCGCTCGCGATGGCGATCTTCCTCAACGGCATGGAGCGCCGCGAGATCGCCCGCTGGACCGCCGCGATGATCGCCAGCGGCGAGCGGATGGACTTCGCCGCGCTCTCGAAGCCGACCACCGACAAGCACTCCACCGGCGGTGTCGGCGACAAGATCACCCTGCCGCTCGCGCCCCTGGTCGCGAGCTTCGGCGTGGCCGTGCCCCAGCTGTCGGGCCGCGGGCTCGGGCACACCGGCGGCACCCTCGACAAGCTCGAGGCGATCCCCGGCTGGCGGGCCGCCCTCAGCAACGACGAGATGATGCGCCAGCTCGAGGACGTCGGCGCGGTGATCTGCGCGGCCGGCTCCGGCCTCGCCCCGGCCGACACGAAGCTCTACGCCCTGCGCGACGTCACCGGCACCGTCGAGGCGATCCCGCTGATCGCCTCCTCGATCATGTCGAAGAAGATCGCCGAGGGCACCGCCGCGCTCACCCTCGACGTGAAGACCGGCGCCGGTGCGTTCATGACCGACGAGGCCGACGCCCGGGAGCTCGCCCGCACCATGGTCGATCTCGGCACCGACGCCGGTGTCCGCACGGTCGCCCTGCTGACGGACATGTCCGCGCCGCTGGGGCGCACCGTGGGCAATGCGCTCGAGGTCCGCGAGAGCGTCGAGGTGCTCGCCGGCGGAGGCCCCGCCGACGTCGTCGAGCTGACGATCGCCCTCGCGCGCGAGATGCTCGCCGCGGCCGGACGCCCCGACGCCGATGTGGAGGCCGCGCTCGCCGACGGCCGTGCCATGGACGCCTGGAACCGGATGATCGCGGCGCAGGGCGGCGACCCCGCGGCGCCGCTCCCGGTCGCGACGCACAGCGAGCAGCTGGTGGCGACCGAGGACGGCGTCGTCACCGGTCTCGACGCGATGAAGGTCGGCGTCGCCGGCTGGCGGCTCGGGGCGGGGCGCTCCCGTCCCGGCGAGGCCGTGCAGGCCGGGGCCGGCGTCGAGCTGCACCGCGTCGTCGGGGAGACGGTGCGTGCGGGAGACGTCCTCGCGACCCTCCACACCGACACCCCGGAGCGCTTCCCCCGCTCCCTCGCCGCCATCGAGGGCGCCTGGACCCTCGACGCCGACGTCTCCGCGCCCGCCGCTCCCCGCCGGATCGTGCTGGACCGCATCGCCTGAGTGCGCGCCGCGCGGCGCACGATGCGTGCCGCGCGGCGCCGTGCTGCGGGCCCGGCCTCAGAGCTCGCGCAGCGCCGGCATGATGTGCTCGACCATGAGCGGGGCCAGGCGCCGCCCGCCGCCCGGGGCGGCGAGCGGGATCCAGCAGTGGTCGGCGAGCTCGGCCTGCACCGCGAGGGGGTCGGGCAGCGCTCGCCGGGTGCGGAACACCGTCGAGCGGACGATAATGCCGGGCTCGTTCGCGGCGACCGCTTCGAAGTCGCCGACGGGGGAGAGGTCCGCCGGCTCCAGACGCACACCGATCTCCTCCTCGACCTCGCGGATCGCCGCCTCGAGCGGGCTCTCCCCGGGCTCCAGCTTCCCGCCGACCTGCATATAGGAGCCGGTGCCGCGCTTGCGGACCGCGAGCAGCTCGGTCCCGTCGGCCCCCTCGCGCAGGAAGCACACGGCCGTGATCCGCAGGACCTGGACGGCGGCGCCGACGGAACGGATCCGGGCGTCGGCGATCGCATGCGAGGACAGGGCCTGGAGCTCGCGCACGCCGGAGCGCAGCCCGGTGGTGCGCATCCCCGCCCGGCACCAGCGCGCGGCGTCGGCCCGCTGATCCCCGGCGAGCCCGAGCCCCCGACGCACGAGCGTCAGCGGAGGCTTGCGCCCTTCGCGCAGATCCCGGGCGAGGCGCAGGGAGAAGACCAGCGGCACAGGGCGCTCGAGGACGATCGCGTCGGCGAGGAGCCCGGCCGCGCGCAGGGGCGCGATGAGCTCCGCGGCGAAGATCCCCTCGGCGATGATCAGCGGCGCCTCCCCGGCCTCGAGCACCGTCGTGCCCGTCCGACGCGAGAGCGGGATGGAGTAGACGGGGATCTCGGCGACCCCCTCATGGGCGATCGCGGTGAGAGCCTCGAGGGCCGCCCCGATGTTCCATGATCCCGGATCGTCCCAGTCGACGATCCCGAAGCGGCGCGGGAGGCCGGGGTCGTCCTGGTCGCGGTAGAACTCGTCGAGCGCGACCGTCGGCAGCCCGGAGCGTCGGCAGAGCTCGCCCTTCCCGCTCCCGGAGGGTCCCGCCAGCAGCACGATGCGTCGCGGCGGAGCCGTGGGGGCGGGGGCTGCGGCGGTCGCGGGGGCTGCGGGGGCTGCGGAGTGCCGGGGCGAGGGGGAGGACGGAGCGCGGTTCACGGACGTCGAGTCTAGAGCGGGCCGAGGGCGCGGGAGCGGGAAGAGCGCCCGCGCGTGCGCAGGGACTCATGCGGCCTGCGGCTGATCCTCGACTCGTTCCGCGCTCGGCCCTGCGCTCGGCCCTGCGCTCGGCCCTGTGCTCGGCTCCGCGAGCCGAACCGTCTGCAGGAGTGCATCCGCGCAGTCGGCGAGGCGGAACCCGGGCCCGGGCAGCGGGAGCCTCGGAACTGAGCCGAGGCTGTGATCCGGGATATCGATGCTTTCATCGATCGTCAGCTGCTCCGGCATGGAGCCGGCTCGTCGGGCGACCGTCTCCGGTGTCGCGGGGGTGAGGCGTACGGCCTCGAGCATCGCGGGCCAGCGCACCCGCACGCTCTGCCCCTCCTCGTCGACGACGTCGAACCGGGGCAGCAGCGGCCGGGCCGCCGAACCGGCTCCCGGACGGTCGATCCGGCGCAGGTGTAGCCCGCCCTCGTGGACGATGACGTGGTGGCGCCGGCACAGCAGCGCGAGACCCTCGATGTCCGTCGGGCCGCCCTGCGACCACGGCACCGTATGGTGCGCGTCCAGGCGGCGGGTCTGATGGCAGCCGGGGAAGACGCAGGCGCGGTCCCGCAGGCGCAGGGCCCGGCGCTGGGCGCGGGAGGCGAGCCGACGAGCGCGCCCCAGGTGCAGGACCTCGCCGTCGTCGGAACGGATGACCAGCGCAACTCTGCCTGTGCAGGCCAGACGCTCGGCGGTCCGGGGTTCGATGCTCCCGCCGCCGACGACGCCTGCGAGGGGCAGGGACGTCGCCGACAGGGAGGACGTTCCCGCGGGAACGTCGGACGGAGGCGTTCCCGCGGGAACGTCCCGGCGCTCGAGCGCGCCGCGGTCGACCTGGACGAGGACCAGTTGGCGGTCCTCGCCGGTGCGGTCGTCGGGCTCCGCCGCGAGATAGCCGCGGGCGACGTCGGCGAGCGCATCGGCCCGGCGCTGCGCGGGGGAGAGCTCGAGGGTGAGGAGGGCGTCCTGCTCGTCGGTGCTCTCGGCCGACGGCACCGGGGCCTGACCGGAGTCGGCCTCGGTGCCCTCGCGCGCGAGAGCGAGCTCGAGCGCGGCGATCACCTCCGCGCCGACCTCCGTCGGCAGGAGCGCGCGGACCTCGACCATGCCGTCCTCCCGGACCGACCAGGAGGCGCGGCGAGCAGTGTCCTGATCCTCGTGGGTGCCGTCGGCCGCACGAACGGCGGAGACGGTGCGCGCGAGCTGCGCGGCAGTCATCTCCTGCGCCATCTCCACCAGGACGTCCTCATCGACCTCGTCGGCGAGGCGGGTCATCTCCCGCACCTTCGAGTAGGACAGGCGCCCGGCGGCGAACTCCTCGAGAGTGCGTGGCATGCCCGGCAGGACGCGCGCGACGCGGACATGCTCGCGCGCGGTCCCCGGGGACATCGAACAGGTCCATGCCAGCCAGTGGGCGGTCGATTTCATGCCGACGAAGCGCTCGGAGGCGCGACGCTCGTCGAACTCGGCGACCGCCAGGAGCAGGGCGCAGGTCGCCTCGGCGATCTGCGATGCCTGGGCGCGGATGCGCTCGCCGAGATGCTCGGCCTCCTCCTGATCCGCCGGCTCCGCGGCCGGGCTGGCGGCCGGTCCGGCGCCCGATGCGTCGGCCTTCTCCGCCTGGGGACGGTCGCCGGTCCGTCCCCTGCCCGCTCGCTGCTGCGTCATCCCGTCCCCGCTCCCGCCGTGCTGCCGCTCCATGCCCAGTCGATCAGGCGGGAAGGGGAGACGGAAGGCCGGACGCCCGGCTGGGGACGGAGGCGGGATGGGGAGGAGTGCTTCCGCGACGGCGCGGATGAAGCCCGCGGTGTCGTGCTCGGTCAGCCGATCTGCAGCACGACCTTCGAGCTGCTGCGGTCGGTCGCGGCCGTCTCGAAGGCGGCCTCGGCCTCGGCGAGCGGCAGGACGTGGCTGATCACGGCGTCGGCGGTGTCAGTGCGGGCCAGCAGCTCGACGGCGTCGCGGATCTCGGAGACGAAGCGGTAGGTGCCGCGGTAGTCGATCTCCTTCGAGACCAGCGGTCCGAGGACCACGGAGACCGGCGCCACGGGCAGGTTGCCGACCTGCACCACGGTCGCGGCGCGGGCGACGGCGGCCAGGATCGCTGTGAGGGAGGCGGGCGCGCCGGAGGCCTCGAAGGCGACGAGGACGTCGTCGCCGATGCCCTCGGTGGAGCCGACCGCTGCGTCGGCGCCGACGGCGAGGGCTCGTTCGCGCGCGGGCTCGGCGAGGTCGATCGCGGTGATGCGCGCCGCCCCCGCGTCCTTCGCGGCGAGGATCACCAGCAGGCCGACGGGGCCGCAGCCGCTGACCAGGATGTGCTTGCCGCGCACGTCGCCGGCTCGTCGGACCGCGTGCATCGCCACGCCGAGGGGCTCGGCGAGCACGGCGCGACGGGTCGGGAGGCCCTCCGGCAGCGGGACGATCTGGGATGCGCCG
Source organism: Brachybacterium netajii (SeqCode) (assembly GCF_054114245.1). Lineage (NCBI taxonomy): Bacteria > Bacillati > Actinomycetota > Actinomycetes > Micrococcales > Dermabacteraceae > Brachybacterium > Brachybacterium netajii (SeqCode). Next base: position 51,839 of record NZ_JBSYXB010000006.1, read on the forward strand.
ACGACGATCTCCTCGGCGAAGCCGCCGTCGGTGTGCGGGGTGCGGGCGGCGGATCCGAGGTAGGTCAGATCGGGATGGAGGTTGTCGCGGCCGACGAGCCGCTCGGGCAGGGGGCCGTGGGTCGCGGCGGGATGCACGGTGACCCGCTGGCCGACGCGCAGGTCCGCCGCGGCGTCCGCGCCGACCGCGCTGATCGTCCCGGAGACCTCGTGCCCCAGCACGAACGGCGCGGACATGACGGCGGTGCCGGAGACGCCGCTGCGCCAGTAGGCGAGGTCGGAGCCGCAGACGCCGCCGAACTCGACACGGACGCGGACCTCCCCCGGGCCCGGCTCGGGGACCGCCCGATCGGTGATGCGGAGGTCGTGGACGGCATGGATCTCGAGGGCGCGCATGGATGGGGTCCTTTCAGGCGGAGTCAGGCGGGGTCAGGCAGGGTCAGGCGGAGTCAGTCGGGGTCAGGCGGAACGGGTCGGGCGAGTCGCATGCATCGCGTCGACGGCGTGCATGTGCTCCTCCATGGCATGGGCCGCGGTCTCGGCATCGCCGGCGAGGATGGCGTCGACGATCCGGACGTGATCCTCGTGCTCGGCGCCGACGAGTCCGTGCTCGTCGCGGGCCGCGCGGATCACCTGCATGGCGCGGAAGAGCGGCAGCTGGACGGCATCGAGGACGCCCAGCAGGGCACGGTTCCCGCTGAGCTGCGCGATCCGCTGGTGGAGCTCGAGGTCGAGCTGCGGGTATGCCGCGGAGTCGCCGAGCACCTCGCCCATGCGTGCGATGAGCGCGCGCAGCGCGGCGATCTCACCGGACTCACCGGACTCACCGGACTCGTCCGCCCCGTCGGATCCGACGGACGCTGCGGACCCGACGGCCCGGGCGGCCAGCGCCGCCGCCTGGGCCTCGAGGGGCGCGCGCAGGTCCATGAGCGCCCGGAAGGAGTCCGAGGTCGAGTCCCGCAGGGCACGGGAGAGGAAGAGGCGCACGACGGACGGGTCGAGGGCCCGGACCGTCGCGCTGCGGCCGTTGGAGATCTCGATGATCCCGAGCGCGTGCAGGGCGCTGAGCGCCTCGCGGATCACGGCCTTGGAGACGGCGAAGCGCTCGGCGAGGGCGGCGGTCGAGGGCAGGGGGTCCCCCGCGGTGAGGCCGTCATCGTCGATCAGGTCCAGGACGGCCTGCCGGACGCGGTCCGTGAGGGTCTCGCGCGGGAGGGCGGTGGCGCCGGCCGCGCCCGGCGGCGGGCCGGGCGCGGTCAGGAAACGATGGGCGGGATCATCGGGGCCGGTCACCCCGCCCATGCTGTCAGAAGGCATTGGCGAGCCCGTAGACGCCGACGAAGATGATCGCGATGGCCGAGATCCAGAGCAGCACGGTGGTGGGGCGGCCGTCGCGGATCCGCGGGTCGACCTGCGTGTGCGAGAGGTAGAGGGTCGCGATCGCCGCGCCGATGAGATACACGGCGTTGAGGATGCCGGCGATGATCACGAGCAGCAGCGGCGAGGACACCGCGGTGCCCAGCAGGCCCCAGCAGATCGGCAGGACGATCATGATCACGCGCTGCCAGCGGTCGCGCACGGCCTGGTCGCGCCAGTCGTAGGCGCCGAAGATCGCGAGGGTGTGCCCGACCTGCCGGCCGAGGCTGGGGACGTTGGCGAGGATCGTCTTGAACAGCGCCAGGCCTGCGCCGGCGAGGAACACCATGCCGCCCCAGGAGCCGACGGCGGAGTCGAAGATCGAGGAGATCGTCGTCATGACCGCGGTGCCCTCGGGGACGATGCCCTGCGGGTGCAGCACGGCGGCGCCGAGCATGTAGAACGCGGCGGTCGAGCAGGTGTAGATGATCCAGGAGACCCAGGCGTCGACCTTCATCACGGAGATCCAGCCGCGGGCACGGGCGACCCAGGACTCGCTGCCGTCGTTGACGCCGGTCCAGGCGGCGTAGCCCTTCTCGACGACCCAGTAGGTGTAGGCGGTGGTCTCGCCGGCGCCGACGCCGGTCATCCCGAACATGGCGAGGGCGACGCCCGCGGAGCCGAGGGCGATGCGGAAGCGCATCCCGTCCATCACATCGCCGATGCCCCAGGCGAACTCGGTGCTGTTGACGAGGAAGAGCATCGCGATCGCGAAGAGCGTCACGAGCAGGACCAGCACGGTCGAGATGTTCTCGACGATCGCGTAGCGGTTGGCGATGTGGATGCCGATCGCCACGACGACGAGGATCGCGGCCCAGGTGCCGATGGAGAGCATCGAGTAGGGGTCGTCGCCGATCGGCAGCAGGGAGCTGAAGGCGAAGGCGGAGGCGCTGATGACACCGGCCTGGCCGATGAAGAACTGCAGGAACATCAGCAGCACGAGCCAGGAGATCCAGCCGCGCCTGCCGATGCGCGGCGGGACGTCGTCGTAGCCGTCGAGGGCGACGCGGCCGGTGGAGATCGACCAGCGGGCGAGCTCCACCTGGACCCACACCTTGAGGAAGGTGGAGACCAGCACGAGCCACAGCAGCATGAAGCCGACCTTGGCGCCGAGGGTGGTCGCGGTCAGCAGCTCGCCGGAGCCGACGACGGCCGCGGAGGTGATCATGCCGGGGCCGAGGAAGCGGAGCTTGCCGCGGAGGTCGCGGGGAGGCTCGGCGGTCTGGGAGCCGTCGACCAGGTAGGGGTCGAGGCGGGAGGAGATGCGGTGCGCGGGGTGAGCGGCGCTCGCTGCGCTGGAGGGGGACGTCATCGTCGTCGATGCTCCTGGGACGGGGGAGGGGGAGATGCCCTGAGCGCGGCCGGGAGGACGCGCGGCGGCGGGCGTGGAGCACAACCTATCAGATAGGTGGAGAGGTTGGAGTCCGCGTGAGGAGCGACGAGGGGCCGAGGGGCACGGGACCCACCAGGGCAACGCACCGGTTCCCCTGGCCGACCCCCGCCTGACGTGGGAGAATCCCGGCATGACGAACCTCGACAGCGCTCAGCTCGCCCAGCTGATCGACCACACCCTCCTCAAGCCCGAGGCGACCCGCGCCGATGTCGACGCGATCGCCCGCGAGGCCGAGGAGCTCGGCACCTGGTCGATCTGCGTCTCGCCCTCGATGCTCCCGGTGGAGACCTCGGTGAAGGTCGCGACCGTCTGCGGCTTCCCCTCCGGCCAGCATGCGAGCTCGATCAAGGCCGCCGAGGCCGCCGACTCCGCCTCCAAGGGGGCTGACGAGATCGACATGGTCATCAACGTCGGTCTCGCCCGCGAGGGCCGCTACGACGCCGTCGAGTCCGACATCCGCGCCGTCCGGTCGGCCGCGCCCGCCCCCGTGCTGCTCAAGGTGATCATCGAGTCCGCCGCGCTCGACGACGAGCAGATCGTCGCTGTGTGCCAGGCCGCAGAGCGAGCCGGAGCCGACTTCGTGAAGACCTCCACGGGCTTCCACCCCGCCGGCGGCGCCAGCGAGCACGCCGTCGCGCTCATGCGCCGGACCGTCGGGGACCGTCTCGGCGTCAAGGCCTCCGGCGGCATCCGCACGCGAGAGGCCGCCGAGGCCATGATCGCCGCGGGCGCCTCGCGCCTCGGTCTGTCGAGCTCCCGCGCGATCCTCGAGGGCGGCACCGGCGCCGGCTACTGAGCCGAGCTGTGGGCACGGTCCGGTCTCGGAGACGAGCCCGGGTCCCCGCGGGCGGGGAGCATCCGCTAGCGTTGTCGGATGTACGACGGGGCCCGGGGGGTCGGGCCCCGGACGCTCCGTTCTCCGAGGGGGAGAGACGACATGATGACGCACCGCCCTGCCTTCCGCAGCCCAGCCCGCCGCCTCCTGCACCTCGTGCTCGCCGCGCTCGCGGCGACGACGATGCTGCTGACGATCGGCGCCGCCGGCCCCGCAGGGGCCTGTGCCTGCGGCGGCTACGTCGACCCGGTCGACCAGCGCGCCGACGCCGTCGTCACCGAGGAGACGGTCGTGCTGTCCCTCCGCGACGGCATCGAGACCATGGTCATGGGCATCGAGCTCGACGGCAGCCGCACCGGGTCCGCGCTCCTGCTGCCCACGCCCTCGGTTCCCGAGGTCAGCGCGGGCGCCTCGGGCACGCTGCGGGAGATCGCGCAGGCCACCGCTCCGCGCGAGGTGATCGTCCACGACTACTGGGGCGACAGCCCCTTCGCCGCCGGCAGCGGCGACGGCGCCGCCCCGGGAGCACCGCAGCCGACGGAGGGGGCCGCTGCCCCCGTCACCGTCCACGAGGAGGCGCGCGTCGGGGACTTCGAGATCGCCGTCCTCGAGGGAGGGGCCGACGGCGTCCGCGACTGGCTCGCCGAGAACGGCTACGCACTCCCCGAGGAGGTCGGGGCGCTCCTGGACCCGTATGCGGAGGAGGGCTGGACCTTCACCGCCGTCCGCTACGCCGAGGACGCCGTCCTCACGGGCGAGGTGGAACCGCTGCGGTTCGACTTCGCGACCGACGAGCTCATCTACCCGATGCGGCTCTCGCAGGCCGCGACGAGCCGGCAGAGCATCCACCTCTTCGTCCTCGACGAGGAGCCCGTGCGGCGCAGCGATCTCGACGGGCTGTCGCTCGAGGGGCTGGAGTCGGTGCAGACCGTCGAACGGCCCTGGATCGGCGAGCCCGATCTGCACGACTGGGCCTGGTCCGACGCGACGCTGCGCGAGCTCGTCGGCCTGGACCGCCTCGGCTCCGCCGACTACACGGGCGACGACGCGCTGAGCCGCAGTGAGCTCCACCGGGTCGTCACCGAGTTCGCGATCAGCGGCGACCCCGAGACCTTCACGACCGACTTCACGTTCGTCCAGGATCCCGACGCCGAGGACGTCATCCCCACCTACGAGACCGTCGAGGTGGTCGAGATCGCCGGGATCCCCGTCGGCTGGCTCCTGGTGGGGCTGGGCATCGTGACCGCGGTCGCCGTCCTCGTCGCCGGCATCGCCGTCGCCCTCGCGGTGCGCGCCACGAGACGGGCGCGCACCGCAGTGCCGAGCGCCTGAGCCGAGCGCCGGCCGGGCCGATGGGCCCGGCCGGCGGGTCAGGCCTGCGGGTCAGGCCTGCGGGTCAGGCCTGCGGGTCAGGCCTGGCCGAGGGCCGTGCGCAGGTCGCCCTTCAGCCGCTCGAGGCGTGCGGCGGCCTCCGCGCGGAGGCGTCCGAGCGCGGCGTCGTCGGCGTCCCCGGGGACGGGCTGGACGACCTCGAGGTAGCACTTGAGCTTCGGCTCGGTGCCCGAGGGGCGCACCACCGCCCGGGTGTCGTCCTCCGCGAGGAGCAGCAGGCCGTCCGTCGGCGGCAGACCCGTGGTCTCCACCGAGCCCTCGGCGAGATCCTGGACCGTCGCGACCGGCGACCCTGCGAGGGAGGCCGGGGGAGCGGAGCGCAACCGTGCCATCATCTCGCCGAGCAGGGAGAGGTCCTGCACGCGCAGCGACAGCTGCGCGGTGGCGTAGAGGCCGTGGCGGCGCGCGAGATCGTCGAGCCGCCGGACGAGCGAGCTGCCGGCGGCCTTCGCATCCGCCGCCATCTCGGCGACCATCAGAGCGGTCGACAGGCCGTCCTTGTCGCGCACGACCTCGGGCAGGGTGCAGTAGCCGATCGCCTCCTCGTAGCCGAAGACGATGCCCGGGGCCCGGGTGATCCACTTGAAGCCCGTGAGCGTGGTCGCGGGGTCGCCGCTTCCGGCGCGGACCACCGCGTCGAGCCAGCGGCTGGAGACCACTGAGCGGGCGAACACGCCCCGGTAGCCGTGACGGCGCTGCAGGTGCTCGCCCAGGAGCACCCCGAGCTCATCGCCCGTGAGCATGCGCCAGTCCCCGAGATGCGGATCCAGCACGGCGGCGGCGCAGCGGTCGGCGTCGGGATCGTTGGCGATCACGACGTCGGCCTCGAGCGTGCGGGCGAGCTCGAGCGCGAGATCGATCGCCCCCGGCTCCTCCGGGTTCGGGAAGGCGACGGTGGGGAACTCCGGGTCCGGGTCGGCCTGCTTGGCGACCGGATGGACGTCCGTGAAGCCCGTCAGGTGCAGGGCCGCCAGCGCCGTCTCTGAGCCGACGCCGTGCATGGCGGTGTGCACGATCCGCACATCCCGCGCGCCCGAGAGGTCGACCGGCGCGCAGATCGCCTCGAGGTACTGCTCGTGCAGGCGATCGCCGATCATCTCCCAGCCGTCCGCGGCGACCGGGATGGCGGCGACCGGCCCGACGGCCGCGATGCGCGCCGCGATCTGCGCATCCGACGGCGGGACGATCTGCACGCCCCGCCCCTCGGGCTCCGCCGCCCGGCCGCCGAGGTACACCTTGTAGCCGTTGTCCGCGGGCGGGTTGTGGGAGGCGGTGACGACGATCCCGGCGTCGGCCTCCAGATGCCGGACCCCGAAGGCGACCAGCGGGGTCGGCATCGCCCGGTCCAGCAGCTGCACCCGGCAGCCGGCGGCCGTCATGATCGCCGCCGAGCGATGCGCGAAGTCGCGGGAGTTGAAGCGCGCGTCGTGGCCGATCACCACGAGCGGGCGTTCCAGACCGAGATCGCCGAGGAGATGGTCGGCGAGGCCGCGGGCCGCGCGAGAGACCACCGACAGGTTCATCCGCAGCGGCCCCGGGCCCATCCGTCCGCGCAGCCCGGCGGTGCCGAAGGCGAGGGTGCCGGAGAAGGCGTCGGCGATCTCCTCGACCGCCACGCGCTCGCCGGCCTCGGCCTGCTCGAGCAGGGACTCCAGCGCGGCCCGCGTGCCGGCGTCGGGGTCGTCGGCGATCCACTCCAGGACCCGTGCCCGCAGCGACGGCTCGAGGGGCGCCGCCTGCTCGAGGGACGCGGAGGTCATCGCCGGGCCCCGGTGATCCGGCGGACCGTCTCGGCGAGCAGGCGCGAAATCCGCGGACCGGCGTCGCGGCCCGCCTGGAGGACCTCCTCATGGCTGAGCGGCTCGGGGCTGATGCCGGCGGCCAGGTTCGTCACCAGCGAGATCCCCAGGACGTCGAGTCCGGCCTCGCGAGCGGCGATCGCCTCGAGCGCCGTGGACATGCCCACGAGCGAAGCGCCCATCGCGCCCGCCATCCGCACCTCCGCCGGCGTTTCGTAGGAGGGGCCGCGGAACTGCATGTAGACGCCCTCGGCGAGGCTCGGATCGACCTCGCGGGCGATGTCCCGCAGCGCCGGCGTGTAGACGTCGGTCATGTCCACGAAGGTCGCGCCGCGCAGCGGGGTCTCGCTCGTGAAGTTGATCTGGTCGGCGATCAGGACGGGGGTGCCGGGGGCCCAGGAGCGGTCGAGCCCGCCGCAGCCGTTGGTCAGCACGATCGTGCGGCAGCCTGCCGCGGCGGCGGTGCGCACGCCGTGGACGACCGGGTCCACGCCCGCACCCTCGTACAGGTGGGTGCGGGCGCCGAGGACGAGCGCGCGGGCGTCGGAGCCCTCGACGCGGATCGAGCGCAGGGTCCCGACATGGCCGGCGACGGCCGGCGGGCGGAAGCCGGGGATCGTGGTCGCATCGGCCTGCCAGACGGTCTCGCCGAGGAGGTCCGCGGCACCGGCCCAGCCGGAGCCGAGCACGAGCGCCAGGTCATGGGAGGCGACGCCGCTGGCCTCGGAGATGGCGGCGGCCGCATCGCGGGCGAGCAGGGACGGATCAGGGGTGGAATCGCTCATGGACAGAACCTAGCGCAGCGAGCATCGCCCGTCCTCCCGTCGGCGGGCCCGCCCGTGCGTCCTGCGCGGAACCCGCCCCCGGAGGAGACCGACCCGACATGATGGAGGCGGCCGACATGATCGATACGGCCGACATGATCGAGGCAGCCGACACGATGAGGTGGATCGCCGACATGACCGACCCCAGCACCGCCCTGCCCGCGGATCCCGACCGGGTCCCCCGGTCCGGGGAGCGCACCCGGACGGTGATCCTCGGCGGAGGCCCCGGCGGCTACGAGGCCGCCCTCACCGCGGCCCGGCTCGGCGCCGACGTGACCCTCGTGGAGGACCGCGGGATCGGAGGCGCGGCGGTGCTCACCGACGTCGTCCCCTCCAAGACCCTCATCGCGACCGCCGAGGTCCTGGACCTGGTGGAGGGGTCCGCCGCGCTCGGGATCCTCGGCGCCGAGGGCGTCGCCGTGGACCTCGCCCGGATCGATGCGCGGGTCCGCGAGCTCGCGGCCGCGCAGTCGGCCGACGTCCGCGAGTCCCTGATCGCGGCGGGGGTGCGGATCCTCGACGGTCGCGGCCGGCTCGACGGGCCGCAGCGGGTCGCGGTCCGGCCGAGCGGCGCGGGGGACGGCGGGGCGGAGGCCGGCGGGGGCGAGGAGGTCATCGAGGCCGACGTGGCGCTGCTCGCCGTCGGCGCCCGCCCGCGGGAGCTCGCGAGCGCGCCCTGCGACGGGGAGCGGATCCTGAGCTGGACCCAGCTGTACGAGCTCGAGGAGCTGCCCGAGCATCTCATCGTCGTCGGCTCCGGCGTGACCGGGGCCGAGTTCGCCAGCGCCTATCGGGCGCTCGGCAGCCGCGTCACCCTCGTCTCCTCCCGCGACCGGGTGCTCCCGGGGACCGACGCCGACGCCGCCGCGGTGCTCGAGGCGGCCTTCGCCCGCCGCGGCGTCGAGGTCCGGCCCCGGTCGCGGGCCGTCGCCGCCCGGCGCACGGCCGACGGCGTCGTCGTGACCCTCGAGAGCGGCGAGGAGATCGTCGGCTCCCACGTGCTCATGGCGCTCGGCGCCGTGCCCTCGACCGCGGGCCTCGGGCTCGAGCAGGCTGGCGTGCGGCTGCGGCCGAGCGGGCACATCGAGACCGACCGGGTCTCCCGCACGAGCGTCCGCGGGATCTACGCGGCGGGCGACTGCACGGGCGTGCACCCGCTCGCCTCGGTCGCCGCGATGCAGGGCAGGATCGCCATGCACCATGCCCTGGGCGAGGCCGTCAGCCCGCTGATCGCCGCCCAGGTGTCTGCGGCGATCTTCACCAGCCCCGAGATCGCGACCGTCGGCGCGAGCGAGCAGGAGATCCTCGACGGCGCGGTCGAGGGCGAGGTGCTCATGCTGCCGCTCGCGACGAATCCGCGCGCCAAGATGCAGGGGATCGACGAGGGCTTCGTCAAGCTGATCGTCCGCCCGGGATCCCGGACGGTGATCGGCGCCGTCGTCGTCGCCCCGCGGGCGAGCGAGCTGATCCTCCCGTGCGCGCTCGCGGTCGCGCACCGGCTCACAGCCGATCAGCTCGCGGCGACCTTCACGGTGTACCCCTCGCTCACAGGCTCCCTCGCGGAGGTCGCCCGTCGGCTCACGACCTGAGCCGGGTCCAGTCCTGGACGGTCTCAGTCCTGAATGGTGCTCAGTCCTGGATGGTGCAGAGCACGGCGCCGGCCGAGACGGTCGCGCCGATCTCGGCGGTGAGCCCGGAGATCACGCCCGAGCGGTGGGCGGTGATGGGCTGCTCCATCTTCATGGCCTCGAGCACGAGCAGCAGGTCGCCGTCGGCGACGGTCTGCCCCTCCTCGGCGACGATCTTCACGATCGTGCCCTGCATGGGCGCCGTGACGGCATTGCCGCCCGCCGCGGCCTGGCCGGACGCCTTGTGGGCGCGTTTGCGGGGCTGGCGCACGGCCGCCTGCGGGGCGCGCAGCGAGGCGGGCAGGGAGATCTCCACGCGGCGGCCGTCGACCTCGACGACCACGGACTCGCGGTCCTCGAGCTCATCGGGCTGCGCGGGCAGCGGGGCGGGGGCGATCTCCCCGGAGAACTCGGTCTCGATCCAGCGGGTGTGCACCGAGAACGGCTGCTCGGGATCCTCGGGCGCGAACGCCGGATCCTCGACCACCAGACGGTGGAAGGGCAGGACGGTCGGGATGCCCTCGATGCGGAACTCCGCGAGCGCCCGACGGGAGCGCTCGAGGGCCTCCTGGCGGGTGGCACCGGTGACGATGAGCTTCGCGAGCATCGAGTCGAAGGCGCCGGAGATCTCGTCGCCCGCGCGGACGCCGGACTCGACGCGCACGCCGGGGCCGCTGGGCGCCTCGAAGCGCTGGACCTTGCCGGGGGCGGGCATGAAGCCGCGGCCGGCGTCCTCGCCGTTGATGCGGAACTCGAAGGAGTGGCCGCGGATGATCGGATCGGTGTCCGGGACGCGCTCGCCGGCGGCGATGCGGAACTGCTCGCGCACGAGGTCGACCCCCGCGACCTCCTCGGTCACCGGGTGCTCGACCTGGAGGCGGGTGTTGACCTCGAGGAAGGAGATGGTGCCGTCGCGGCCCACGAGGAACTCGCAGGTCCCGGCGCCGACGTAGCCGGCCTCGCGCAGGATCGCCTTCGAGGAGGAGATCAGCTGGGCGTTCTGCTGCGGGGAGAGGAAGGGCGCGGGCGCCTCCTCGACGAGCTTCTGGTGGCGCCGCTGCAGCGAGCAGTCGCGGGTGGAGACGACCTGCACGTTGCCGTGCATGTCCGCGAGGCACTGGGTCTCGACATGGCGCGGGGAGTCGAGGTACTGCTCGACGAAGCACTCGCCGCGGCCGAAGGCGGCCGTCGCCTCGCGCACCGCCGAGTCGAAGAGCTCGCGGACCTCGGACTCCTCGCGGGCGACCTTGAGACCGCGGCCGCCGCCGCCGAAGGCCGCCTTGATCGCGATCGGGAGGCCGTGGGCGCGCGCGAACTCGACGACCTCGTCGCTCGACTCGACCGGGTCCTTGGTGCCCGCGACCAGCGGGGCGCCGGCCTTCTGCGCGATGTGGCGCGCGGAGACCTTGTCGCCGAGCTTCTCGATCGCCTCGGGGGAGGGGCCGATCCAGGTCAGGCCCGCGTCGATCACGGCCTGGGCGAAGTCGGCGTTCTCGGAGAGGAAGCCGTAGCCGGGGTGGATCGCGTCGGCGCCGGAGCGGCGCGCGATGTCCAGGATCTTGTCGACCACCAGGTAGGAGCTCGCGGCGGTCGTGCCGCCCAGCGCGTACGCCTCATCGGCGACGGTGGTGTGCAGCGCGTCGCGATCGGGGTCGGCGTAGACCGCGATCGACCGCAGGCCCGCATCCTTGCAGGCCCGGGCCACCCGCACCGCGATCTCCCCACGGTTGGCGATGAGCACCGTGGACAGGGGACGGGGCTTGGCGTGGCGAGAGGCCATGGGAGCGGGGTTCCTTCCGGGAGGGAGCAATGGTCGAGTCTAGTACCGGGCGGGGGTCACGAGGCCGCGGAGTCCGGGACGTCCTCGTCCCACAGGTCGTGGATCGCGATGCCGATCTCGCCGAGGAGACGGCGCAGCAGCGGCAGCGACAGGCCGACGACGGCATGGGGGTCGCCGGCCACGGAGGTGATGTACGGCCCGGCGATCCCGTCGATCGTGAAGGCGCCGGCGACGTCGAGGGGCTCCCCGGTCGCGACATAGGCGGCGATCTCGTCGTCGGAGATGGCGGCGAAGGTCACCTCGCAGCTCGCGGTCGCGCCGAGGGTCGCCCCGGTGCCGCCGTCCTCGGGGTCGCGGTCGTCGACGAGCCAGTGGCCCGAGTGCAGCACGGCGGTGCGTCCGCGCAGCGAGCGCCAGCGCTCGGCGGCCCGCTCCGCGGTGCCGGGCTTGCCGACGACCTCGCCGTCGAGCTCGAGCATCGAGTCGCAGCCGAGGACGACGTAGCCGCCGTCGCTGCGCGCGGTCGCGGCCTCGGCCTTCGCCCGTGCCAGCAGCAGGACCTCCTCCTCGGCGGCGAGCGTCTCGCCCGCCGCGGTCGCGGCCTCGCGGGCCGCGCCGAGCAGGGCGTCCTCATCGAGGTCCACCGGGAGCCGGGAGTGCGCGATCCGCGCGGACTCGAGGGTCCGACGACGACCCGCGGACGCGGAGGCGAGCAGCAGCAGGGGCTCGTAGTCCAGATCGTCGGTGTCGAGATCGCTGTCAAGATCGTCGGTGTCGGGAATGGTGGTGTCGGGGCTGGTCATCGCAGTGCTCCTCGCAGAACGGAGAGGGGGAGGCTGCCGAGCTCGAGGGCGCGGCGATGGAAGTCGCGGGTGGCGGCGGCGGTGTCGGGGGCGCCGACGAGGGCGGCGTCGCGCAGCTGCTCCCACTCGCGCTGGCCGATCTTGTAGGACGGGGCCTGCCCGGGCCAGCCCAGGTAGCGGTGGAGCTCGAAGCGCCGTTCGGCCTCGCTCACGCCCCAGTGCTCGCCCATGAAGTCCCAGGCCTTCTCGTAGGTCCATGCGCCGCCCGCCGATCCGGCGAGATCCTCGGGCATGGGGAGGCCGACGTGCAGGCCGATGTCCAGGACGACGCGGCCGGCGCGCAGCCGCTGGGCGTCGAGCATGCCGAGGCGGTCGCCGTCGTCGGCGAGGTGGCCGAGGGAGTCCATCAGGCGCTCGGCGTACAGCGCCCAGCCCTCGCCGTGGCCGGAGACCCAGCACATCATCGCGCGCCAGCGGTTCAGCGCGCCCGCCTGCATGACCTGGGTGCCGACCTGCAGGTGATGGCCGGGGACGCCCTCGTGGTAGACGGTCGTGGTCTCCAGCCAGGTGTGGAACTCGTCGTTGCCGGCCGGGACGTCCCACCACATGCGGCCCGGACGGGTGAGGTCCTCGCTGGGGCCCGTGTAGTAGATGCCGCCGGAGCCGGTCTGCGCGATCCGGCACTCGAGCCGGCGCAGCGGCTCGGGGATGTCGAAGTGCGTGCCGGCCAGCTCGTCGATCGCCCGGTCGGAGAGCTCCTGCATCCACTCCTGGAGGGCGTCGGTGCCGTGCAGCACCCGCTGCGGATCCGCGCCGAGGGCGGCCTTCGCGGCGGTCACCGAGCGGCCGCCGCCGGTGCCGTAGCGGGCGTTGAGGCGGGAGGCGACCTCCTCCTGCTCGGCGACGATCGCGCGCAGCTCCTCGATGCCCCAGGCGTAGGTCTCCTCGAGGTCGATCTCGGTGCCGAGATAGGAGCGGGAGGCCAGCTGGTAGGCGTCCCGGCCGACGGCGTCGGCCTCGGGGGCGCGATCGACGAGCGACTCCAGGACGTCCGCGATCTCGAGATAGCCGCGGCGCGCGGCCTCGGCGGCGGAGGCGACGGCGGAGCGCTGCGCGTCGGTGCCGACGGCCTGACGGGCGAAGCCGGCGAAGAAGCCGTCGTCGGCCGCATAGCCGCGGGCCTGCTCGGCGCCGAGCAGGAGCTGGCGGCGCGCCGAGACGGTGCCCGCGGACGCCGCCTCCTCGAGGGACTCCGCCCAGGTGGAGAGCGAGCGCGGGAGGCCGGCCATGCGCTCGGCGATCACCTGCCAGTCCTCCGCGGTGTCGGTGCTCATCAGATCGAGCACGTCGCGGGACTGCAGGACGCTCGCGAGGTTGTTGACGGCGGCGATGTCCAGGTGCTGCGCGGAGCGCTCGAGCTGCAGGCCGAGCCGCTCCTCGAGGGCCGCGCGTGAGACGCGGTCGGCCTCGTCGGCGTCGGGGACCTCGGCGATCGCGGCCAGCAGCTCGCGCGCGAGATCGTCGCGCTCGGCCTCGGCGGCGGGGGAGTGGTCGGTGACCTCGGCGTCGTGCCCGGCCACGCCGAGCTGCGTCGCGAGGAAGGGGTCGAGGGCGGCGAGGCGGTCGACGTACGCGTCGGCGAGGGCGTCCAGGGCGCTCGCGCCGCGCACGGCGGCGTCGGAAGCAGATGAGGTCATGGCTCGGAGTCTAGTGATCGGAGGCGTGGGGGCGGGCTCGGCCGTCGGCAGATCGGGATCGGGCTCGCCCGGGCTCGGCCGTCGGCTCAGCGGTCGCCGAACTGCCAGGCTGTGGAGGAGGCCTGCAGGCGCAGGCCGTGGGAGCGGGGATGCGTGCGCAGCGCATCGCCCCAGGACCCGGCGCCCGAGGCCCCGGGTCCGGTCGCGAGCGAGCGCTCCTCGGCCTCGATGCGGCTGGTCACGCTCATCGCGGAGACCACCACGGCGATCGCCGCGAGCTCGGCGTCGGCGAGGCGGCCCTGGACCAGACGGACGTCCGACGGGGAGATCACCGCGGGGGACGCGGGCACGGTCGCGCTCACAGCGGGATGTTCCCGTGCTTCTTGGTGGGCAGGGCGTCGCGCTTGGTGCGCAGTGCGCGCAGCGCGTGGGCGACCTCGCGACGGGTGTCGGCGGGCTGGATGACCCCGTCGATCCAGCCGCGCTCCGCGGCCAGGTACGGCGTCGCGAACTGCTCCTCGTACTCGGTCTCCAGGCGCTGGCGCGCGGCGGCGACGTCCTCGCCGGCCTCGGCGGCGGCCCGCAGGTCCTGGCGGTGGAGGATGTTCACCGCTCCCTGGGAGCCCATGACGGCGATCTGCGCGGTGGGCCAGGCGAGGTTGATGTCCGCGCCGAGGTCCTTGGAGCCCATGACGATGTAGGCGCCGCCGTAGGCCTTGCGGGTGATCACGGTGACCAGCGGGACCGTGGCCTCCGCGTAGGCGTACAGCAGCTTCGCGCCGCGGCGGATGATGCCGCTGTACTCCTGGTCCGTGCCCGGGAGGAAGCCCGGGGTGTCCACGAAGGTCAGCACGGGGATGTTGTAGGCGTCGCACATGCGCACGAAGCGGGCGGCCTTCTCGGAGGCCTCGATGTCGAGCGTGCCGGCGAAGTGCGCGGGCTGGTTCGCGACGACGCCGACGCTATGGCCCTCGACCCGGCCGAAGCCCACCACGACGTTCTGCGCGAACAGCGGCTGGACCTCGAGGAACTCCTCGTCGTCCAGGACGGTGCGGATGACCTCGAGCATGTCGTACGGCTGGTTGGGCGAGTCCGGGATGAGGGCGTCCAGGGCCGTGTCGGCCGACGTGCGGGACTCCTCGGCGTGCACCGGATAGGTGGGCGCCGGCGTCAGGGTGTTCGCCGGGAGGTAGCTCAGCAGGTCCTTGACGTACTCGATCGCCTCGGACTCGTCGGGCGCCATGTAATGGGCCACGCCGGAGCGGGTCGAGTGGGTGCGGGCGCCGCCGAGCTCCTCGAAGCCGACGTCCTCGCCCGTGACCGTGCGGATCACGTCGGGACCGGTGATGAACATGTGCGAGGTCTTCTCGACCATCACGATCACGTCGGTCAGCGCCGGCGAGTAGACGGCGCCGCCCGCGGCCGGACCGAGGATCAGGGAGATCTGCGGGATCACGCCCGAGGCGCGCACGTTGCGGCGCATCATGCCCGCGAACATCGCGAGGGAGGCGACGCCCTCCTGGATGCGGGCGCCGCCGCCGTCGAGGATGCCGATGATCGGGACGCCCGTGGTCAGCGCGAGATCCTGGACCTTCTGGATCTTGCGGCCATGGGCCTCGCCGAGGGATCCGCCGAAGACTGTGAAGTCCTGCGAGTAGACGCACACCTGGCGCCCGTCGATGGTCCCGTAGCCGGTGACGACGCCGTCGCCCGCGGGGCGCCGGCGCTCGAGGCCGAAGGAGTGCGACTGGTGCGCCACGAAGCGATCGGTCTCGACGAAGGAGCCCTCGTCGAGCAGATCCGCGATGCGCTCGCGAGCGGTCTTCTTGCCGCGCGCATGCTGCTTCTCGACGGCGACGTCGTCAGCGGCGGAGACCGCGGCGGCGTCGCGCTGGCGCAGGTCCTCGAGTCGCTGGGCGGTGGTGAGCGGCCGCGGGGCGTCGGTCACGGAGCCTCCAAATGCGGCGCTGGCGGGCCGCGACGATCCTGGGGATGAACACGGGGATACTACGCTACCGGTGGCCGCCGAGGGCCGAGGCGCCGGCCGCCGCACAGCGCCGCCCGATGCCCCGACGTCGACCCGGGAAGCGGCAGGACCAGCAGAACCATCGGGGCCGGACGGCGATGCCGCACCGCCCGAAGGGATCGGACGCGGCGGGACGAGCGGAGGAGCAGCGCAGTGGGACAGGGCACGGGCACGGGTGCGTCCGCAGCGGACGGACGGTCGGACGGACGGTCGGACGGACGGCCGGGCGGGCGACGAGCCGGGGGTGCGGCGTCGGTCGCGCTGCACGAGCGCGCCCGGGTGACCTCCACCCTCGATCTTGCCGATGAGCTCCTGCATGCGGGGGAGCCGCTGCCCTTCGGCGTCCTCGCCGCGGAGCAGACCGCGGGCCGCGGCCGCCTCGGCCGACGCTTCGAGTCCCCGGCCGCGGGCTCGCTCGCCTTCACGCTCGCCCATCGCACGCCGCTGCCGGTCGCCGCGCGGACCTGGTTCCCGATCGCCGTGGGAGTCGCCGCGCTCGCAGCGATCGGCGAGATCGTCCCCGGGGCCCGGGCGGGCCTCGGCCTGAAGTGGCCCAACGACCTCCACACCGCGGATGGGCGCAAGCTCGGCGGCATCCTCGTCGAAGGGCGCGGCGCGGACGTCGTGCTGCTCGGGATCGGTGTGAACCTGACCGGTCCGGTGCTCGACGGCGAGGGCGCCCCGGTGCCGGGCACGGCCTGGCTGCTGGGACCGGGCGGAGAGGGCGGTGCGGGTCACGGGTCCGACGTCCCGGCCCCGGAGGAGGTCGACGGACTGCGTTCGCAGCTCGCCGAGCGGATCGGCCGGCTGCTCGAGGACGAGCTGGAGGCGCTCGCGTCCGCGGACGGAGACGGCACGGCCACGGGCCTGCACGAGCGCTACACTATGACCTGCATCACATTGGGTGCGGAGGTGAGGGTCGACGTGCTCGGCGCCCCGGCCGACGGTCCGTCGGTGCACGGGACCGCTGAGAGCATCGACGGCTCGGGCCGGCTGCTCGTGCGCCGCGAGGACGGCGCGCTCGTCCCGGTCGACGTCGGCGACGTCCGGCATCTCAGGCCGGTCCGAGGCGAGGGAGGCAGGATGGGCGGCTCGCGCGAGTGAGCGCGGGGCGCGGCCCGACGGGTGTGGCGGCGTCGGCGGCATCGGCGTCGGCGGCATCGCCGAGCGCGGCAGACGCAGCAGGAGCGGCAGGGAGAACGGCAGGGCTGGCGGGGCCAGCAGGAGGGAACGATGGTGTGACCAGCGGTATCGACGATGTCGAGCGCGAGACGCTCAGGAGGGCGGCGAGGCGCGCGGGCGAGGAGCAGCGCGATCTCGACCTGCCCGACCTCGACCTGCCCGATCTCGACCTGCCCGATGCGGTGGAGGACTCGCCCGATCTCGAGCCCGACTCCCTCGGCGGGGAGGCGGTGCTGGATCTGAACCGGCGCTTCGCCGCGGTGCGTCGCAGCGTCGGCACCCTCGAACGGGCGCTCCTGCAGGGGCCCCGGCAGTACTCGCGGCGGGATCTCGCGGAGGAGCACGGCATCCCCGAGCGTCTGACCTCGGTCTACTGGCGGTCGCTCGGCTTCTCGCCGGTCGACGAGGACACCGTCGTGTTCACCGAGGAGGACGCCTTCGCGATCGGCGACCTCGCCGCGATCGTCGAGGAGGGGGTGCTCTCCGAGCGCGCCTTCTCCTCCATCACCCGCGGGCTCGGCTTCCACATGGGCCGCCTGGCCATGTGGATCACGGAGGCGCTGGTCGACGAGGCCAAGGTCGCCGGCGGCGCGAACGACGCCGACGCCCGCCAGCAGATGCTCGACGCCGTGCCCGAGCTCCTGGAGACCTTCGAGTCGCAGGTCATGTTCACCTTCCGCCGTCAGCTCGCCGCCTACGCCGCGCGCGCGGGCTCCGAGGTCCTGCACGGCGACACCGACGAGCTGTTCCCGCTCCAGCGGGCGGTCGGGTTCGCGGACCTCGTCCAGTTCACCCGGCTCTCCCAGGACCTCTCGGGCGCCCAGCTCGCGGACGTCGTCGGCCGCTTCGAGGCGATCAGCCGCGACCTCATCTCCGTCGGCGGCGGCCGGGTCGTCAAGACCGTCGGCGACGAGATCATGTTCCTCGCCGACACGCCCGAGGACGGCGCGCAGATCGCCGTGAGCCTCGCCGAGACGATCACCGCCGAGCCCGATCTGCCCGGCGTGCGCGTCGGCCTGTGCTGGGGATCGATGTTCTCCCGCTACGGCGACGTGTTCGGGCCGACGGTCAACCTCGCCGCGCGCCTGGAGTCCGTGGCCCGCCCCGGCACCGTGCTCGTGGACGAGACCACGGCGCAGGCGGTCGCGGACGCGCTGCCGAGCGGCTTCGAGGTCGACGAGGGGCACGAGGAGGAGCTGCACGGCATCGGCTCCGTGCGCGTGCTCGAGCTGCGCCGCGGCCGGTCGACGCCGCTGAGCCTGGGGCTGTGAGGGCTGTGAGGGCTGTGAGGGCTCGTGGGGCGCGCTCGCTGACGACGCGCGGGACCGGTGCGCGCCGACGTCCAGGGGGTGCGGCTTAGGATGGTCGACGTGACCCGCCTGCTTCTCGTCGAGGACGACTCCGCCATCGCTGAACCCCTCTCCCGCGCGCTCGATCGCGAGGGATACACGGTCATGCGCGCGTCGAGGGGCATGGATGCCCTCGGCATCGCCGCCGGCCCGGAGGGGATCGACCTGGTCATCCTGGACCTCGGACTGCCCGATCTGGACGGCCTCGAGGTCGCCCGCCGCCTGCGCAAGGGCGGCCTGGAGTCGCCGATCCTCATCCTCACCGCCCGCGCCGACGAGGTCGATGCGGTCGTCGGCCTCGATGCCGGCGCGGACGACTACGTCACCAAGCCCTTCCGGCTCGGCGAGCTGCAGGCGCGCATCCGCGCGCTGCTGCGGCGCGCCCAGGCCGCCGAGGAGTCCGGCGACAGCTTCGACATCAACGGCGTCACCCTTGACGTCGCGGCCCGCCGCGCCTATGCGGACGACGAGGAGCTCAGCCTCTCCGCGAAGGAGTACGACCTGCTCACGGTGCTGGTGCGCGAGGCCGGCAGCGTCGTCACGCGCGATGACCTCATGCGCGAGGTCTGGGGCGCCGAGTGGTGGGGCTCCACCAAGACCCTCGACATGCACATCTCCTGGCTGCGCCGGAAGCTCGGCGACGACGCCACCAATCCGCGGCGCATCACGACGGTGCGCGGGGTGGGATTCCGGTTCGAGACCGGCGACGGGAGCTGACGCGTGCGGCAGCGCGTGCTGCAGGCGACCATGATCACGGTGCTGATGGTCGTCCTCATGCTCGGCATCCCGCTGGTCTACTCCTGGCTCCAGCTGACCCAGGAGTCCCTGCGCTCGCAGGCCAACTCGATCCTCGAGGAGGTCCGCACCGACACGGAGCAGCGCCGCAGCGACAATCGTCCGATCGATGAGGCGATGCTGCAGCGGCACGTGGATGCGCAGACCGATCTGAACATCTCGATCTCGGTCACCCTCGACGGGGACACGATCACCGCCGGCGATGCGCCGGGCGAGAACGCGCTCACCGCGACGACGCAGGGCGCCGACACCTTCATCGTCGTCTCGATCCCGCAGTCCGACGTGCGCGCCCACACCGCGAGCGCCTCCGTCGTGCTCGGCGTCGCGGGCCTCGCCGCACTGTCGATCGGCGCCTCCATCGCGCTGTGGCAGGCGCAGCGGATCTCGATGCCGCTCGCCCGCCTCAGCCGGCGCGCCGAGGAGATGGGCAGCGGCCGGGCCCGCGGGCCCTGGATCCCCTCGGGGATCTCCGAGATCGACGACGTCGCCGAGGAGCTGATCCGCTCCGGTGCGATGCTCACCGAGCGCCTCGAATCCGAGAGCCGCCTCGCCTCCGACGCCTCCCACCAGCTGCGCACCCCCCTCACCGCGCTCTCGATGCGGCTCGACGAGATCCTCGCGACCAGCTCCGAGGAATGGGTGCGGGAGGAGGCTCGGATCTCGCTCGAGCAGATCGACCGGCTCACCGAGGTCGTCCACGACCTCATCAACGCCCCCCGCTCCTCCCAGCGCCGCAGCCCGGGCGTCGTCGACCTGCGGGCGATGCTCACCCAGCAGAGCGAGGAATGGTCCCCGGCCTATCGCCGTGCCGGGCGCGAGCTGCACATCCAGGTGCCCCGCAGCGCCGCCGTCTGGGGATCGACCGGTCCGCTCACGCAGGTCGTCGCGACGCTCATCGAGAACGCCCTGGTCCATGGCGGCGGGCGCACCACCGTGAAGGTGCGCCGCAACGACCACTCGACGGTCATCGAGGTCAGCGACGCCGGCGCGGGCATCGACCCGACGCTCGGGAAGCGCGTCTTCGAGCGCTCCGTCTCGGGCGCGGCCTCGCAGGGCACCGGCGTCGGCCTCGCCCTCGCGCGCACCTTCGTGGAGGACGACGGCGGCCGCCTCGAGCTGCTCACCGAACGCCCCGCCACCTTCGGCGTCTTCCTGATCTCCGCGCCCGGCGAGGAGCTCCCCGCCGCGGCCGCGCCGTCGGCCGAGGGCCGGGGCCCGTCCGCGCGGGCCGCGGCCGTGCGCTCCTCCGCCGCCCGGGCCGTCGCCGCCCGTCGCGCCGCGAGCCCGCTGGGAGGCGGGAGCGGCGAGAGGGCCGGAAGCGCTGGAAGCGCGAGCGGATCGGAGAGCGACCTGCCGCAGGGCTCCGTCGTCCGGCGGCGCCATCGGCATCCGCGGGACTGAGCTCGCCGGGCCGGGGCTCGCCGGGCCGGGGCTCGCCGGGCCTGAGCTCCCGGGACGGGACGGGCGGACCGCGGCGCGGCCCGCGCGGGGCACGGCCTAGACTGTCGGCCGTGCCTGACACCCCCTCGACCTCTCCCTCCGCCCCCTCGACCGGGCGCCGCATCGGCGTCGTCGGCGGCGGCCAGCTCGCCCGCATGATGCTCGGCCCCGCGATCGAGCTGGGCCTGCCCGTGACCGTGCTCGCGACCGCTCCCGAGGAGAGCGCGGCGCAGGTCGCCGGATCCGTCGAGATCGGTCGGCACGACGACGAGACCGCGGTGCGCACGCTCGCCGCGAGCGTCGACGTCGTCACCTTCGACCATGAGCACGTCCCCACCGCGATCCTCGAGGGCCTCCGCGCCGACGGCCTCGCCGCCGTCCGCCCCGGCCCCTCCGCCCTCCTCCACGCGCAGGACAAGCTGGTCATGCGGGAGCGCCTGAGCGCCCTCGGCCACCCCTGCCCGCGCTGGTGGCGGATCGCCGACGCCGCGCAGCTCGACGCCGCGATCGCGGAGGCCGGCGGACGCCTCGTCGTGAAGACCCCGCGCGGCGGCTACGACGGGCACGGCGTGCGCGTCGTCGGCTCCGCCACCGAGGTCGCCGACTGGCTCGGGGCGCACGACGAGCTGCTCGCCGAGGAGCTCGTCCCCTTCGCGCGCGAGCTCTCCGCGCAGGTCGCCCGCCGCCCCGGCGGCCAGGCGGTCGCCTACCCCGTCGTGCAGTCGACCCAGCGCGACGGCGTCTGCTACGAGGTCGTCGCCCCGGCGCCGGACCTCGACGACGAGGCGCAGCGGCGCATCCAGGCCCTCGCCCTCGCGATCGCCGCGGACCTC
The DNA here is from genome assembly GCF_054114245.1 of Brachybacterium netajii (SeqCode). NCBI lineage: Bacteria > Bacillati > Actinomycetota > Actinomycetes > Micrococcales > Dermabacteraceae > Brachybacterium > Brachybacterium netajii (SeqCode). The sequence goes on from NZ_JBSYXB010000006.1 coordinate 73,030, forward strand.
GACGTCGTCGGCATGCTCGCCGTCGAGCTGTTCGAGACCGCCGACGGCTCCATCAGCATCAACGAGCTGGCCATGCGTCCCCACAACACCGGGCACTGGTCCATGGACGGTGCCGTCACCGGACAGTTCGAGCAGCACCTCCGCGCCGTCGCCGACCTCCCGCTGGGCTCGACGGAGCCGCGCGCGGAGGCCGCCGTGATGGTGAACCTCCTCGGCGGAGCCGCCGAGGACCTCGCCCCCGGCATGGAGGCCGCGCTCGCCGCGGATCCCGAGCTCAAGGTCCACCTGTACGGCAAGTCCGTGCGGCCGGGCCGCAAGATCGGCCACGTCACCCTGCTGGGCGACGATGCCGCGGACCTCCTCCGGCGAGCCCATCGCGCGGAGCGGATGATCGTCGACGGCCCCGAGGCCGCGACGGGGACGGAGACCCGATGACCATCGAGAACAGCCAGCAGCAGGACCAGCAGCAGGACCAGCAGGATGCGCAGGGCCGGCAGGGAGCCGCCGCGGCCGAGCGTCCGCTGGTCGGCATCGTCATGGGCTCGGACTCCGACTACCCGGTGATGCGGGCCGCCGAGGAGGCGCTCGCCGAGTTCGGCATCGCGGTCGAGGTCGACGTCGTCTCCGCGCACCGCATGCCCGAGGACATGGTCGCCTGGGGCCGCAGCGCCGTCGACCGCGGTCTGCGGGTCGTCATCGCGGGCGCGGGCGGTGCGGCGCACCTGCCCGGCATGCTCGCGTCCCTCACGCCGCTGCCCGTCATCGGGGTGCCGGTCCCGCTGAAGCACCTCGACGGCATGGACTCCCTGCTCTCGATCGTCCAGATGCCCGCCGGGGTCCCCGTCGCGACCGTGTCCATCGGCGGCGCTCGCAACGCCGGCCTGCTCGCGGCGCGGATCCTCGCCGCCGGCGGCGACGAGCATGCCGCCGCCCTGCGCGAGCGCATGGTCGCCTTCCAGGGCGAGCTGCGGGAGATCGCCATGCGCAAGGGGGAGGCGCTGCGGGCGTCCCGCTGACGTCGGGCCGGATGACGGGCGGGCGTCGGCGACGGGGAGGTCCTGTGGAGGTCCCGACAGAGGGGCCGTCCGCGCGGGGATCGTCCCGGGAGGGTCCCGGAGGTCGGGGTATCGTCGTGCGCATGAGTGAAACCCCTGCCTACCGGGTGGCCCCGGGGGCCGACATCGCGGCCGAGGCGACCATCGGCGACGGCAGCTCGATCTGGCATCTCGCGCAGATCCGCGAGGGCGCCGAGCTCGGCCGGGACTGCGTCGTCGGGCGCGGCGCGTACATCGGCTCGGGCGTGCACATGGGAGACGGCTGCAAGGTCCAGAACTACGCGCTCGTGTACGAGCCCGCGCAGCTCGCCGCCGGCGTCTTCGTTGGCCCCGCCGCCGTCTTCACCAACGACCACTTCCCGCGCGCCGTGAACCCGGACCTCACGCCCAAGAGCGCCTCCGACTGGGAGCCCGTGGGCGTGACCTGCGACGAAGGCTCCTCGATCGGTGCTCGCGCGGTCTGCGTGGCTCCGGTCCGGATCGGCGCCTGGGCGATGGTCGCCGCCGGGGCGACCGTCGTGAAGGACGTCCCCCCGCACGCTCTGGTCGCGGGCGTCCCCGCCCGCCGCATCGCCTGGGTCGGCCGCTCCGGCGAGAAGCTGCTGGAGGCGTCCGACGGTACCGACGCCTGGGTCTGCCCGACCACCGGCGAGTGGTACATCCCGGATGAGACCACCGGCGGGCTCCAGCTCGCCTCCCACCCCGTCGTGGACGCGCCGCGTCCCGCGGAGCTCCCCGACCTCGATTCCCACGATGAACAGGACATGACGACTCGATGAACACTTCGAGCAGCGCAGAGCGCGCCTTCATCCCGCCGGCGAAGCCGATCATCGGCCAGGAGGAGAGGGACGCGGTGGACCGCGTCCTGGCCTCCGGGATGGTCGCGCAGGGCCCCGAGGTCAAGGCCTTCGAGGAGGAGTTCGGGGCGGCCCTCGTCGCCGGCCGCGAGTGCGTGGCCGTGAACTCCGGGACCTCCGGCCAGCATCTCGGCATGCTGGCACTCGGCCTGACGGCCGGGGACGAGGTCATCGTCCCGTCCTTCACCTTCGCCGCGACCGCGAACTCGGTCGCCGCGGCGGGCGGCACCCCGGTGTTCGTCGACGTCGACCCCGAGACCTTCTGCCTCGACCCCGAGGCCGTCCGCGCCGCGGTCACCGAGCGCACCGTCGGCATCCAGCCGGTGCACCTGTACGGGCACCCGGCGCCCATGGACGAGCTGCTGGCGATCGCCGCGGAGCACGGCCTGTGGATCTTCGAGGACGCCGCCCAGGCGCACGGCGCGACCTGGAAGGGCCGCCCCGTGGGCTCCTTCGGCCAGGGCGCCATGTTCTCGCTCTACCCGACGAAGAACATGACCTCCGGCGAGGGCGGCATGGTCGCCTGCGAGGCGCCCGAGCTCGCCCGCCAGGTGCGCCTGCTGCGCAACCAGGGCATGGAGAAGCAGTACGCCAACGAGGTCGTCGGCTTCAACAACCGCATGACCGACATCCACGCGGCCATCGGCCGCGTGCAGCTGACGAAGCTGCCCGGATGGACCGCGACCCGACAGGCGAACGCGGCCTACCTCGACGCGCACCTCGAGGGCGTCACGACGCCGGTGGTCCGCGCGGGCGCCGAGCACGTCTACCACCAGTACACGATCCGCGTCGCCGGCGCCTCGGCCGAGGAGCGCGACGCCTTCGCGACGGCGCTGCGCGAGGAGCACCAGGTCGGCTGCGGCGTCTACTACCCGACGCCGGTGCACCGCCTGGAGACCTTCCGCGCGGACATCGAGCTGCCGGTGACGGAGGTCCTCGCCCGCGAGGTCCTCTCGCTGCCGGTGCACCCGAGCCTCGTGCCGGGGGACCTCGAGCGCATCGTCGAGGCCGTGAACACCGTGGCGAAGGCAGGGGCGTGAGCATGAGCAGCTCGACCAGCGAGACCAGCACGACCGGCGGAGCCCCGCTGCGGGCGGGCCTGATCGGCCTGGGCATGATGGGCCGCCACCACGCCCGCAACCTGAGGAGCCTCGAGGGCGTCGAGCTCGTCGCCGTCGCCGACGCCTACGGGGACCCGCACGGCGCGGCCCCCGGCTACGAGGTGCTCCCGGACGTCGACGCGCTGATCGCCGCCGGCATCGACTACGCGGTCGTCGCGGTGCCCACGCAGTTCCACCGCGACGTGGCCCTGCGCCTCGCCGAGGCGGGCGTGCACACCCTCGTCGAGAAGCCCCTCGCCTTCGACATCGCCGAGGCCGAGGAGATCACCGCGGCGTACGAGAAGGCGGGCCTCGTCGGCGCCGTCGGCTACATCGAGCGCTACAACCCCGCCCTGCAGGAGATGCGCCGGCGCATCGCCGACGGACAGCTGGGCGAGATCTACCAGATCGCCACCCGCCGCCAGGGCGGCTTCCCCGCTCGCATCGCCGACGTCGGCGTCGTCAAGGACCTCGCCACCCACGACCTCGACCTGACCGCCTGGGTCGCCCAGTCGCCCTATGCGAGCGTCGGCGCGACCAGCGCTCGCCGCTCCGGCCGCGAGGACGAGGACATGGTCTCGATCGCCGGACGCCTCGCCGACGGCACGATCACCAACCACATCGTCAACTGGCTCTCCCCGTTCAAGGAGCGCGTCACCGTCGTCACCGGCGAGAAGGGCGCGCTGGTCGGGGACACGATCAACGCCGACCTCACCTTCCACGCCAACGGCGAGAACGCCACCAACCTGTGGGAGTCCATGGCGTCGTTCCGCGGGGTCAGCGAGGGCGATTCGATCCGCTACGCGATCCAGCGCAAGGAGCCCCTGCGCACCGAGCACGAGGCCTTCCGCGACGCGATCCTCGGCACCGGCTCGAACATCGTCACCATGCGCGAAGGGCTGCACACCGTGCGCACCGTCGAGGCGGTCCTCGCCTCCGCCCGGGACGGGCGCGTGGTCGAGCTCGACGCCTGAGGCGTTCGGGAGCGCGCGCGACGCTCCCCGCAGAACCAGCAGAACCAGCAGAAGGGGCCTCCGACCGGCGATGCCGGGCGGAGGCCCCTTCTGCGATCTCCGGGCGCGCTCAGCGCAGGAGCTGCTCGTAGAACTCCGCCAGGCGGTCGGCTCCCGCCTCCACGCTCCGCTGCCCGACGACGAAAGCCCGGGCCGCGGCGCCGATCTGCGTGCGCATCGCGGCGGAGTCCGGCAGCCAGGCGCGCAGCGCCCGGGCCACGTCCCGCGGTTCCGGATCGGCGGCCAGGACCGTTCCCGAGACGCCGTCCTCCACCATCTCGGCCTTGCCGTCGCCGCCGCTCACGACCGCTGCGAGACCGCAGGCCTGGGCCTCGAGGAGCACGAGCCCGGCGCCCTCGGCGTACGAGAGGAGCAGGAGGACGTCGGCCTCGCGCATGTGCGCGCGCACCCCGTCCCGGTCGGTGGGGCCGACGAAGCGGATGTGCGCGTCGTCGGCCGCCTGCGCCCGGAGCTCCTGCTCGAGCGGTCCGCCGCCGACGATCACCAGCTCGTGCGGCACCTCCCGGGCCAGCTCCTGGGAGGCGCCGATGACGAGATCCACGCGCTTGCGGGGGATGAGCCCGCCGACATAGAGGAGTCGGAGCGGGCGCGAGTCCGCGCCGCCGGAGTCCTCGGCGCTCGCCGGGGCCGGGGCGAAGAACGCGGTGTCGACCCCCTGGTAGTTCACGTGGAGCCGGTCCGCGGGGGCGCCCGCGGAGAGCGCCAGACGCCGCTGGTGATCGCTCACCGCGAGGAGCAGCTGCGAATGCTCGAAGGCGCCCCGCACCTGCTGCGCGTGCACCCGCTGGAGTCCGCGCGGGGCCTCGCGCCCGGCATGCACCACGTCGGTGCCGTGGAGCGTCGTCACCAGCGGCACCCCCAGGCTCGCGGCGGCGCGGACCGCCCCGCCGCTCCAGGTGCCGTGGTGCTGGTGGATCAGATCCGGTCGCATCCGCGTGACGATCGCGGTCTGGATCGGCATCGCGAACTTCGCCAGCGGCTTCTGCACGGAGTAGGGGAGCGGCAGCCGCAGCGCGGGTGTCATGGCGATGCTGGTCGCCCCCGGGGCGACGGACGCGGCGAGAGGCACCGCGTGGAACGAGAACCGGTCATCCCGCGGCAGGAGCGACTCCGCGTGCTGGGTCACGAAATAGGTGGGCGGAACGGCCAGCAGTGCTGTGGTGAGCGCCACTCGTGAGCTCTCGTTCGTCATGTCAGCGCGGTACTCCGTCTCCGAAAGATCACTGATGGCCCCTCGCCGGAGGAGGCCGATCCGAGACTACCGGGAGGCGGCCTCGGAGAGGTGCTCGCTCTCATCGTGCCCGGGACGGCACCGGTCCCGCTGCGACGCCGGGATCACCCGTCGCGGGACGGGAAGAGATCGCTGCCGGGAACCCAGCGGTCCTCGAGGAACAGCTCCGCGTACTCGCCCAGCGGCGTGATCCCCTGCAGCGTGCGGCGTGCGATGCGGGAGCGGTCGGCCCCGGTGATCAGCGCGTCGAAGCCGAGCGGATGGTCGAGGACGGCGGAGACCCGGCGCGTGCGCGAGCGCAGCTCGGGGAGGCCCGTGAGACGAGCGAGGGAGGACGCCGTCCGACGCGCCCAGGAGCGATCCGCGGACCGGCGGGCCGAGGACGGTGCGGGCGCTCCGCTGACCTGTGTGTACAGGGTCTCTGTCAGGTCGCGATACCAATCCCTGGAGGCGATCGCCTCGTCGGGCGCGCTCTCGTACACCTCCCAGACCGGCAGCTCATGCATCGGCAGCGCCCACTCGAGCCCGACGTGCTCGTAGCCCCGCATCGAGTTCAGGATGTACTTCGCCTGCCGTTCGCGCTGCCAGAACCAGCGCACCGCGTCCATCGTCGACCGCCGGTCTCCTGCGAGATCGACCTCGGTGAAGAAGGTCTGCAGCTCGCGCACCGCCGACGGGAGGCGCACGGCACGACGGGACCTCGAGCGCAGCGCGAAGTGCCAGGGCTCGAGGCACGCGACCACGGAGGCAGGGGTGACGGGCCGCCCGTACCGCAGCGGCTCGTCCTTGGCCGAGCTGACGACGGTGTGCCCGGGGATCACGATGCTCCCCGGAGCGAGAGCGCCCGTGCGGGTGAGCTCGCGCATGGCGTACCAGTCCTGGATATGGGGCAGCGAGGCGCCGCCGGAGCCCGCACGCAGGAAGTCCGCGGTCTCCGCGGAGGCCCAGGCGCTGCGGAGCTCCTGCGCGGTGAACTCGACCTTGCGCCAGGGCAGGCCGAGGCTCTCCGCGATGCGGGAGGAGGCCGCCGCCTCCGGGATCCCGCGCAGCCCGTAGGTGACGGTGAGGACGTTCGGGTAGCCGTCCCGCGCGAGCAGGGAGGCCAGCAGGCGGGAGTCCAGGCCCGCCGACAGCGGGAGCGCGATGGTGCGACCGTCCGCCCGCGCGTAGAGCTTCTGCATCTCGGCGTCGAGCGCCGCGGCGAACTCCGCGGAGAACTGCGACAGCTCCGACGTGCGCGGCGCGGCGAGCTCGAGCCGCCGCTCGAGGCGGGAGACGACCTCGCCGGTGCGACGGTCGATCCTCACGGTCGTCCCGGAGGGGACCTGCGAGACGCCGTCGAAGAGGGAGCGGGCGCCGAGCACGTAGCCGGTGTGGAGGAACTCCGCCGCGGCCTCGCGGTCGAGCTCTCTGCCGCCGAGGGCGTCGGCGACCGTGAAGGCGTCCTCGCCGATGTGCACCGCCCCGCCCCGGACGCCGTAGAAGAGGGGCCAGGACCGGAGATGGTCCGTCATCAGGACGATCTCGTCGGAGGTCTCGAGGACCGCGGAGAAGAGCCCGCCGCGACGGCGGAGCGCGACCGGATCGATCGACGAGGGCAGCGCGGCGCCCGGGACCAGACGGAGGAAGCCGGACTCAGCGACTCCCGACCACGGTGCACTAAGATGCGGGACGGCGGTCAGCATGGGCTCCTCGGGGGTCGGCACGCCGGGACGCGGGCTCTGCGGCCTGCTGGCACATCGTACTCACACCCCGCGAGGAGATCGCTCGTTGGCCTCGCCCTCCAGGTTCCGCGCCGCGTTCGACGCGCTGGTCACCAAGTACCCGACGCTGCGTCATGTGATGGTGCTGCTCACCGGCACCGCCGTCGCCCAGGTCGTCGTGATGGCCGTCTCGATCGTCACGGCGAGGCTCTTCACGCCGGAGGCCTTCGGCCAGTTCGCGGTGTTCGGCTCGCTCACGGCCATCGCCACCACGATCGCGTCCCTGCGGCTCGACATGACGATCATGCTGCCGGAGAGCGATGACGAGGCCCGGAGGATCGCGCGCGTCGCGACCTGGAGCAATCTGATCGTGGCCGGGCTGTTCACCGTCGCCGCGCTCGCCCTGCGCCCGATCATCATCTCCTATTACGACGATCCCGAGCTCGCGAGCTGGTTGGTGCTGGGCGGATTCACCGTCTTCTTCGTCGCGCAGGCCTCGATGATGCAGTTCTGGTTCAACCGGCGGACCGACTATCGGACGATCTCCCTCAACCGTGTGCAGCAGGCGATCGGTGCCTCGGGCGGGCAGCTCGGCTTCGGCCTCGTCGGACTGCGCACCCTTCCGGGCCTGATCTTCGGGACGCTCGTCGGCCAGGCCTACGCCTACTTCAATCTCCGCCACCGCTCCAAGGACCTGCGCACGCCGGTGGCGGAGGGGACCGCGAGCGGACTCGATCTCGTGAAGCGGTACAAGAAGATGCCGCTGCTCAACATGCCCAACGCGCTCATCGACTCGCTGCGGATCAACGGCATCACCCTGCTGATCGGCACCGTCGCGCTCGGCGCCGTGGGCCAGTTCAACCTGGCCTGGAGGATCCTCCAGGTGCCGATCGGACTCATCAACAGCGCGATCTCGCAGGTCTTCTTCCAGAAGCTCGCGCGGGTCCGGCCGGGGGAGATGTACCCGCTGGTGCGCTTCACGATCATCCGGTCGCTCCTCATCTCCGTCGTGCCCTTCGGGCTGATCTACCTCGTCGCGCCCTGGCTGTTCACCTTCGTCTTCGGCGAGCAGTGGGACATGGCGGGCGACTTCGCCCGGGCGCTCACCCCGTGGCTCGCGATGCAGCTCGTCACGTCCCCCATCTCGACGGTCTTCGTCGTGACCGACAACCAGCAGTGGATGCTGGCCTTCTCGGTCGTCTTCTGCGCGGCCCCGCTCTCGCTGCTCTACTTCTCCCCTCTCCCGCTCCTCCAGACGGTCGTGTGGCTCGGCCTGCTGATGGGAGCGATGCTGGCGATAATGTTGGTGATGGCGCTGCTCGCCGCTCGCGGCTACGACCGCCGCAGGCCGAGCGGCGACGGCAAGGGCGACGGCGAGGGCGAGCCCGGCCCGGAGGCCGCTGAGCCCGCCGCCTGAGCGGGTCGCCGCCCGACCGCCTCGCCTAACACCCCGCATCGCCCCGCGATCACCCTTCGACCGCCCGTCCGACCCCTCCTGGAGCCCTGCATGCGCGTCCTCGTGATCCCGTCCTGGTACCCGACCTCGCAGGAGCCGCTGAACGGCTCCTTCTTCCGCGAGCAGGCGCTGATGGTCGCCGAGGCCGGTCATGACGTGGCCGTCCTCGCGCCTCGCGTCGTCCCTGCCGCGCGGTGGCGCGGACCCTCCGTCGAGACGGTCGACGACGGACCGCTCACCGTCATCCGCTTCGACGTGCCGGCGCTGCCGCGCCTCGTCCAGCGGTTCGAGCAGGCGCTGATGGGCTCCCTCGCGGCGGCGGCCTACGGGACGACGTCCTCCGAGGCGCCCGACGTGCTGCACGCCCACTCGGCCGTACCCGGACTGCTGATCGCCCAGGACCTCGCCGTGCGGTGGGGGCGCGGTGTGGTGTACACGGAGCACCGGCCCTCCAGCCTCACGAGCCCCCGTTCCGCGACCCGTTCCGCGCATCTCCTCCATGCGCTGGCCGACGCATCGGTCCGTGCGACGGTCAGCCGGCCGTTCGCCGAGGCCATCGCCGAGCACTACGACATCGTCGAACCCGAGGTCATCCCGCTCCCGGTGCCCGACGAGTTCTTCGCCGCGACGCCCGAGGCCGGGGCCCTCGAGGGGGCCTACACCTTCCTGCACGTGTCCAACGTCGTGCGGAACAAGCGGGCGGAGGAGACGATCGATGCGTTCGCGCGGACGCGGGCCGACGTCGCCTGCCGTCTCGTGATCGCCGGGGGCACGCCGCAGCGGGCCGAGGAGCTTCGCGCGCACGCCGCGGCGCGCGGGGTGGCGCAGGACGTCGAGGTGCTCGGTCAGGTCGACCGCCCTGACCTGCCTGCGCTCATGGCGCGCTGCCACTGCCTCGTCCTCGCGAGCGCGATCGAGGCCGGCGGCACCGTCATCGGCGAAGCCCGAGCCGCAGGCCTCGCGGTGATCGTGACGGAGACCTGGGCGGGGCGCGCATGGGTCGATCCCGCGAGCGGAGCAGTCGTCCCCGTCGACGACGTCGCTGCGCTCGGCGAGGCGATGGCCACGGCCGCGCGGAAGGCCGAGAGCCGCTCCGGCGCGTTCCGCCGGGACGTGCGACGACAGGCCCGGGAGATCTTCTCCACCCGGGCGTTCGTCGACCGGCAGGTGGAGATGTACGAGCGCGCGGCGGAGCGCGAGTCCCGGCCCCGCATGCTCTTCCACGCCCCGTTCCCGATCGATCCCCATCCGAAGGGCGCCAGTCGCCTCCGTCCGCTGCGCATGCTCGAGGCGTTCGACCGGATCGGATATCGCGTCCATCCGCTCGTCGGATCGCCGCGCCAGCGGGCGGTCGCGTTCCGCGCCGCCCGGCGGCGCCGTCGGGCCGGGCAGACGTTCGACATGCTCTACTCGGAGAACTCGACCCAGCCCAATCTCCTGGCGACCAGCGTGAAGGACGGGCTGGCTCCCTTCCTGGACGCCCGGATCCTGCAGTGGGCTCGGCGCGCGGGGATCCCGGCCGGGGAGTTCTACCGCGATGTGTACTGGCGGTACTCGACCTCCCTGCGCTCCCTGCGCACCCCGCGCGCCGCGGTGATGAACATGCTGTACAGGATGGACCTGGCGGCGCTGAAGCTCGCGCGCACGCATGTCTTCCTGCCCTCCGAGCTGATGGCGCCGATCGTCCCGGTCTCCCCGGAGTCGAGCAGCGCGCTGCCGCCGGGATCCGATGTCGTCGACTCGACGACCCCCGACGGCCTGCACCTGCTGTACGTCGGAGGGATCGGCGCCGAGTACGGACTGGACGCCTGCCTCGAGGCGGTCGCGAGGACCGACGGCGTCACGCTCACCCTCTGCGTCCGTCCGGCGGACTGGGAGAGGAGCCGGGACCGCTACGAGTCCCTCTTGAGCGAACGGATCCGTGTGGTCCACGCATCGGGTCCGGAGCTCGAGCCGCTCTACGACGCGGCCTCCGCCTGCGTGCTCTTCGTCGAACCGGGGGAGTACCGCACGTTCGCGGCCCCCGTGAAGTTCTTCGAGTACATCGGGCACGGCAAGCCCGTCCTGCTGAGCAGCGGGACCCATGCCGCGACGCTCGGGGAGCGGCTCGGGATCGGCCCGGTCATCGACTACTCGGCGGATGCCCTCGCCGCCGAGCTCGAGAGGCTCCTGGCGGATCCCCGGCGGCTCGAGGAGTACGCCGCGAACGCGCGCCGCGCTCGTCCCGACCAGACGTGGACCGCTCGTGCCCGACAGGTCGCCGACCGGCTGCGCGGCGACGCCCGCCGGGAGCGCTGAGGCCCGATCTCCGTCGGCCGTCGACGACGCCACGACATCGCCCACAGTCTGGAGCGTGAACAGGGGACGCGCGCGGCGCTCCGCTTACGCTGTCCTGGCGGACGGCGGTCCCCGATCGACGCCGCCCGAGGCATGACCGCGCCGCGACGGCGAAGAGAGGGCAAGGGATGGAACATCTCCACGCGTGGGCGACGACGGCTCCGATCCTCGTAGCGCTGCTCGTCCTGGTCTATGCGCCCGGCCTCCTCCTGCTGCGCCTCGCCGATGTGCGATGGGGGCTGTCGATCGGCTTCGCCCCGGCGATCACCTGCGGACTGGTGGGGGTCGGAGGCATCGGGCTCTCCCTGATCGGCGTCCGCTGGGGCCTGCTCAGCTTCTGCGCCCTCGTCGCCTGCGGCGCCCTGCTCATCCTCGGATACCGATGGGTGCTCCGCCGCGCCGGCCAGCAGGGGCGCCCGCTGGGCGGCGAGATCGACGGGCCCCCGAGGACATGGCGCCAGCTCCTGATGGTGATCGGGGCCGCGGGGATCGCGGTGCTGGTGCACTGGCTGCCGGTGCTCATCGCCGTGGATCCCTACTTCCCCAGCTCCCTCTCCGACCCGATGTTCCACTACAACGGGATCAACGCGGTCCTCACCACCGGTGACGCCTCCATGTTCGGCGCCATGGACTGGAACCACGGACTGCGCGTGCTCGATGTGACCTACCCGGCGGTCTGGCATGCGCTCGCCGCGCTGGTCGCCGCCCCGGCGGCCGTGATCGAGGTCGCCCACGTCCTGAGCTATCTCGTCACTCCCGTCATCTTCCTGGTGGGGATGACGTGCCTGGGGGCCGAGGTCTTCCCTCGCCGCCGTCTGATGGTGATCCTGACGCCCCTGGTCGCCGCGGGCTTCGTGGCCTTCCCGGACTACATGGCCGTCGGGAAGAGCTTCTGGCCGAACGCGCTCGCCCTCGCGCTCTTCCCGGGGGTGCTCGCCCTGGGCTACGCCGCCGTGCTGGACATGGCACGCGGGGGGCTGGCCCGCAACGGGGTGCGGTACGTCGGGCTGATCCTCCTCCTGCTGGCGGGCACGGCGGGGATGGTCCTCGCCCACCCCACCTTCATCTTCACTCCGCTCTGGGTGCTCGCACCCGCGTTCGCGGTGATGGCGATGCAGCTCCTGCGGAGGCTGTGGAGTGTCTGGCCCCGCCCACGATTCGTCGTGGCCTGTGCGCTGTCCGTCCTGGCAGGGGCCGCGGTCCTGATGGGAGTCCTCAGCCACCCCCAGGTGCAGGCCGCGATGTCGCGCCCGACCATCGGGGAGTGGAACTCCTTCCTCTCGCGTCTGACGAGCACCCTGATGCTCTGGCCGAGCACGCCCGACCCCGTGGTCCTCAGCGCCCTCGCGCTCTTCTACGGCCTCCCGACGCTGCTCGGCGTGGTCGCCGCCGCCCGGTCGCGCAGATCGCGGTGGGTGCTCGCGGCCTGGGTGATGCAGACGATGCTGATCCTCGGGGTGTACTTCCCGCTCCCGGTCCTGTCGAGCATCGCGGGCATCTGGTACTCGGACGTCTACCGGCTCTTCGCGATCCAGGTCGTCTTCCTCGCGCTGCTCCTCGCCATGGGCCTGTCGACGCTGTGGGAGCCCGTCGACGGCGACGCCGATCCTGCGGCCCCTGCGGCCCGGCCGCGCTGGTCGACGATGCTGCGCGCCGCCGCAGGGCGTCCTGCGGCGCGGGCGGTGGTCGTCGGGTTCCTCGTCGTCCATCTGGGCCTGGGGGGATTCCTGTCGTGGAAGGCTGCCTACGCCCCCGCGGCGCCGTCGATCGGGGAACGGGCGATCATCGGTTCGCCCGCGGAGTTCGAGATGCTCGAGGACCTCGATGAGGTCGTCCCGGAGAGCGCGGTGATCCTCGGGGATCCGCTGAGCGGCGTGGGCTATGCGCCGGTGCTCGCCGACGTCAACTCCGTGTTCACGCAGATGACTATGCGCTCGCTCGATGAGGACGGCGTGTATCTCGCCCAGCACTTCGCGGAGATCCACTCCGATCCGACGGTCTGCGACATCGTGCGGCACTACGGGATCACGTACTACTACGAGGACGATCCGGTGCTGTACGAGGGCGAGCCGCGGGACGCGTCCCTGCCCGGGCTCTACGACGTCGACACGTCCGAGGGCTTCACGGAGGTGGCGGCCGCAGGGACCGCGACCCTCTGGAGGATCGACGCCTGCGGCGAGATCGACAGCCGCGAGGACTGGTGGGACCCGAACTGGAGGGGATACACCGTCGTCGGGGACCCGACCGACCACGAGGGGGAGGCTCCTCAGGGGGCCGGCGACGCGGGCTGACCCGAGGGGCTGACCCGAGGGCCGCGGATCAGCGGGCGATGAGCTCCGCGAGAATCTCCCGCGCGACATCCGCATCGGTCTCGAACGCGAGCGTGCGGGCCGCCCGATCGGAGGCCTGCTTCCAGCCGCGGATCTCCTCGGCGGTGACGTCCCGCAGGGACTCGACGATCGACTCCAGGCTGAAGTCCTCGGAGACGACGCCGAGGGAATGCTCCTCGACGAGAGCCTCCATCTCCGGCGAGGGCCCCACGGCGATGCCCAGACGCGCCTGGACGTAGTCGAAGAACTTGTTGGGGAGCGTGAGGCGCCCGTTGGTGTGCACGGGCGGGAGCCAGAAGACGCCGACGTCGTAGGCGTTGAGCGTGCTGGGCAGCGCCATCGGGGGGACCGGGTCGAGGAATCGGACCCGACCGTCCTCCGGGGCCCGCTCCTCGAGGCTGCGCAGGTATCGGCCGCCGTCGTTCGCCGGCACGAGGTACAGATCCAGGGTGAAGCGCTCCGGGAGGGCGCTGACCGCGTCGATGGTGAGCTCGAGGTTCCTCCCCTGCACCGCCGCACCGGAGTGCACGAGGCGCACGCGGTCCTCGGGGACCTCGGCGACGGCGAGGTCCCGGAACGGGGAGGAGTTCCGCATCGTGCGGGCCTCGACGCCGTAGCGGTCGCGGTACAGATCGCCGATGCGATCGCCGACGGTGGTCACCGCCGCGCATCCGGGGAGGTAGGTGCGGCAGAGATGGTCCATCAGGGGCGCCACGAGGAGTCGCCAGGAGAGGATGTGGGTGCGCTCCTCGGGCGCCCACTCGTGCATGTCCGCCCAGATCGGTGCGCCGTGCGCGACGGCGTCCGCGAGGCCGAGGATCCGTGCCTCGTTGGCGACCACGACATCGAACCGGCGGCCCTCGAGGGCGGAGAGCACCCAGCGGAACGCGGGAGCCTCGAGCTCCGCCGAGCGCAGGCGGCGCAGTCCGAGCTTCGCCACGCCGATCGGGGTCTGGGGGAGGGTGCTCAGGCCGTCCGGGACCTGGATGTGCTCGTCGGCATCCTCCGGTGCGGGGCCGAAGCCGACCGTCGTGACATGGCCGAACTCGGCGACGACGGAGAGCTGTCGGAGAACGCGAGCATCGCGATGGATGGGGGACAGGCTGATCACGAGGAGCTGCGGTCTGGGCACGTCGGCCAGTATAGGAGGAGGCGTCGACCCGTCGGGGCTCGCCCGGTGCCATGTCCTGCGAGCACCGGCGAGATCCGTACACTGCGAGGGTCGCCCCGTTCCGTCCCCGAGGGAGCCCTCATGAAGATCCTGTCCGTCGTGGGTGCGCGCCCGCAGTTCGTCAAGCTCGCGGCCATCGCCGACGCCGCCGCCCAGCGGGACGATGTGGAGCACGTCATCGTCCACACCGGCCAGCACTACGACGCCGCGATGAGCGACGTGTTCTTCGCCGATCTGAGGATCCCCGCGCCGGACGTGAACCTCGCCGTCGGCTCCGGCTCCCACGGCCGTCAGACCGGGGCGATGCTCGCCGGGATGGATGAGGTGCTCGAGGAGCACAGGCCGGACTGGACCCTCGTCTACGGCGACACCAACTCCACCCTCGCCGGCACCCTCTCCGCGGTGAAGATGCACCTCAAGGTCGCGCATCTCGAGGCCGGGCTGCGCTCCTTCAACCGGCGCATGCCCGAGGAGCACAACCGCGTGCTCACCGACCACGCCGCGGATCTCCTCCTGGCGCCGACCGAGGTGGCCCGCGGGCATCTCGCGGACGAGGGGCTCGCCGAGCGCACGCTCGTGACCGGAGACGTGATGACCGACGTGTGCCTGCGAGTGGCCGAGTCCGTGAAGGACGTCCCCGTCGCGCTCCCCGAGGGAATCGACCCGGGCGGCGACTACGCAGTGGCGACCATCCACCGCGCCGACAACACCGACGATCCCGAACGGCTCGCCTCGATCATCTCCTCCCTGCAGGCGCTGGACATGCCGCTCGCCCTGTTCGCCCACCCCCGCCTCGTCGCCAAGGCGAAGGAGGCGGGGATCGAGCTGGCGGGAGGCGCGGTGCACGTGGGCGAGCCCGTCGCGTACCCCGACCTGATCAACGCCGTCCAGCACGCGGCCGCGGTCGTCACCGACTCCGGCGGCCTGCAGAAGGAGGCCTATCTCCTCGGCACCCCCACCTCGACGGTGCGCACCGAGACCGAATGGGTCGAGACCCTCGAGGGCGACTGGAACCGGCTCGTCGTCGATCCGGCCGAGCTGACCGCCGCGGTGACGCGCCCCCGTCCCACCGCGGATCGTCCCGCCCACTACGGCGACGGACGGGCGGCGCTGCGCAGCGTGGACGCGCTGCGGGAACGGGCCTGAGCGGTTCCGCCCTGAGCAGGCCGGCACGGAGACCCGGTGCTACTGTGAAGCGCTTGCGAGAAGAACCCCAGGAGAAGTCGGAGGGCCACTGCGTGGCGTCGAAGCAATCCCATCGGACGCACGGAACGTATGTGGTCGCGACCCGGCTCTTCGCGCCCGAGCCCACACCGGCCGCCTCGCGGAACGAAGCGCTCGCCAGGGCGATGGAGCGCGCAGGGCACCGGGTCAAGGTCATGACGACCCGATCCCTCGAGGCCGAGGGGCACGTCGACGAGCTGCGGGACGTCTCCCGCTGGCCCGTGAAGCGGGACCGGCAGGGGCACGTCAAGGGCTATGTCTCCTACCTGAGCTTCGATATCCCGCTCTTCTTCCGGCTGCTCGCCCAGCGCGATCTCGCGGGCGTCGTCTCGGAGCCCCCGCCTACCACCGGGCTGGCCGTCATGGCCGCGAGCGCGCTCCGTCGGGTGCCCTACGCCTACTATGCGGCCGACGTCTGGTCCGACGCGACCGAGACCGTCGCGGGGGTGCCGTGGATCGTGCGCACCGTGCTCCGCTTCGCGGAGAAGCTCGTCTGGCGGCGCGCCGAGGTGATCCTCGCGACGTCCCAGGGCGTGCATGATCGGATCGTCGAGCTGATCGGCACCCGGCCCT
Source organism: Brachybacterium netajii (SeqCode) (assembly GCF_054114245.1). Lineage (NCBI taxonomy): Bacteria > Bacillati > Actinomycetota > Actinomycetes > Micrococcales > Dermabacteraceae > Brachybacterium > Brachybacterium netajii (SeqCode). The sequence continues at coordinate 89,101 of NZ_JBSYXB010000006.1, forward strand.
CGCTCGCGGTGGTCGGCAACGGCATCAACATTCGGGACTTCACCCTCGAGGGGCCGGTCGCGGAGGAGCCCGGGCCGTACTTCGTGTACACCGGCACGGTCTCCGAATGGCACGGGGCCGGGGTGTTCCTCGAGGCCTTCGAGCGCGTCGTCGCGTCCCATCCTCAGGCACGGCTCCTGTTCTTCTCCGAGGGGGCGCACCGCGATGAGCTCGAACAGCGTGCGAAGGAGCGGGGGCTCGACGGCATCGAGTTCCGCCGACGCCTCCCTGCGCGCGAGGTCGCGACGTACATCCGCGGAGCGGCGGCCGCTCTGAGCTCCGTCACCCCGGGACAGGGCTACGACTTCGCCGTCGCGACCAAGATGTTCGCCGCCACCGCCTGCGGCACTCCCGTGATCCAGTCCGGGAACGGCTACGGCAACCGGCTGGTGGAGGACAACGGCCTCGGGTGGTCCGTCGCCTATGACCCCGCCGAGGTGGCCGAGGCGATGCTCTCGGCCCTCGACGGCGTCGACGTGCCGAGCAGGGAGCATCTGCGCGCATGGACGGAGCGGGACGCCAGCCTGGACGCGAGCGGCGACCGGGGCGTGGAGGCACTGGCTCCTCTGTTCTGAGCCGTCCCGCGTCGACCCGGCCGTCGGCTGCGCCGACCCTGCCGAGCTAGCAGTCGATCTCGTAGAGCGCCGAATGGTCGGTCGCGGCGATCGGGACGAGCCCGTCGATGCGCGCCTTCTGGAGCGGCGCATAGGTGGAGACGACGTTGTAGGCGAACGCGTCGACGTACACGTACTTCACGCCGGCTCGCTCCAGGACGCTGCAGTTGCTCGCGTCGGGCGCCGCCGCCGCCGCGATGACATCGGCGTCGGGATCGCGCTGCGCATGGCCGTCGGTGAGGAAGCGGACCGACTGCCCGGAGATCGCGTAGAGATGGGCCGCCCCGGAGAACGGGCTCGCGATGAGCACGCCGGAGCTGTCGAGGGTGGGGGCGACCTCCTTCAGGAGCTCCCATTCCTCGGTGTCGAAGTACCGGTTCCGGTTCGGCATGTCCAGATCGAAGTTCAGCGCGGCCTGGTCCGCGCGCGTGGGGACGTTCCACGCGACGACCAGGGCCGCGAGGACGGCCAGTGCGACGGCGGGCACGGCAGTGCTCCGCCGACCCGCGCCCCGACGCAGCGCCTGGCGCCGCCACCAGGTCCGCATCGCGGCGAGGCCCGCCACCGCGATCGGAACGGCGACGAGGGTCAGGAGCATGGACAGGCGATCCTGTCCCCGGTACCAGAGCACCGAGAGCCCCAGCGTCGAGTCCACGGCCGCATCCAGGTACAGCACCGCCACGACGGCGGCGCAGAGGATCGCGCCCCCTGCGCGTCGTCGGGCGAGGGCGATGACCCCGACCCAGACGACCACCCAGATCAGCACGCCCTGGGCCATGGGCCAGACCGTCAGGAGGCCGAGCCCCACCTCGCCGATCGCCTGCCACCACGGCACCGCGAGGCCGCCGTTGAAGTCCTGCGCCACACCGCTCCCGGGCATCGCGACGATCAGCAGGGTCGGGGAGAGGGCGATCAGCGGCAGCGCGAGCAGCCTGCGGCGCGCGCGTCCCGCCCGCACTCGGCGCGCGGCGTCGTATCCCGTCGCGATCGCGGTGAGCAGCGAGAGCGAGACGAGGACGTTCGGGTGGAGCAGTGCGATGCCGGCGACGCCTCCGAGGACCACGGCGACGAGCAGCGCCCGGCGGCCGAGCCCGGGGAGCCTCTGCGAGGTCAGTGCCCGCCAGGAGGCGACGACGAGCGCCGCGAGACCCGGCAGGACGGCGAAACCGACCAGATTCGACGTGGGGGAGAGATGCACCCATTCGTCCAGCGGGGCGGCCGGTGCGAGCGCGCCGAGGATCGCGGCGGCGGCAGGGCCCCAGGAGAGCCGCGGCCACAGCGCCTTCGTGAGCACGGCCAGACCGGTGCACCACGGCACCGTCGCCAGCGTGATGGCGGCGGCGTTCACCGTGATCGTCGTCGACGCGAAGGGGATCAGGGCGACGATGTCGTGGAACGCCGCGGGGTAGAAGGCCGCGCGCAGATTCGAGTAGGCGATGCCTCCGAGGGTGAGGGTCGAGCCGTCACCGGTCTGCCGCACATGCTCGACCGCGCTGAGGTGGAAGAGTGCGTCCCATCGCTGCAGGACCGCATCGGGGCCCGGCATGGCATGCAGGACGGGGCCGACGGCGACGGCCATGGCGAGCAGCACGAGCACGAGCGACACGGCACGAGCAGCCCGGCTCCTCGGACTCGAGGCGACCGGCGCGGGCAGGACGGGCCCGGTGAGCCTGCGACCCAGGACCGCGCAGACGGCGGCGCCCACGAGGACCAGGGCGAGGGCGCTCACGAGCGTCCAGGGGATGCCCGCTGCGGAGAAGAGGACGGCGGCGACGCCGAACCCGCCAGCGGTCAGGGCCGGTGCCGCACCGAAGGCGTAGAGGGCCGGGACGCGGCACAGACGAGCCCACAGATACCCGGGGCCGAAGGTCAGCAGGGCCGCGCAGGCCGCCGCGGCGAGGAAGAGGAGCCATCCGGTCATGCGCGCCGCCTCCTCGCTCGCGGATGCGGCACAGCGGCGCGCCCCTCCGGGCGGCCGCTCCGGCAGGCTCGTTCCAGGGCGGCGATCCGGCGGCAGGCCGGATCGCTGTCGAGACGACTCACGATGCACACGGTGATGGTCCTCCGGACAGGTTCAGAAGATGGTTCGCACGAGGGGGACACGTCGCCCGAGGAGAGCGATGCAGGTCGAGACGGCCACGGTGACCGCCCAGGTGATGGCCATCGGCACCGCATCGTAGTCCCGCAGCGCGGGGATGAGCTCTCGGAGGACGACCAGGACGGCGAAATGCACCAGGAAGATCCCGAAGGTCGCCGCTCCCAGGGTGCGCAGGATCCTCTCCGCGCGCTCCGAGACCCGCCACCGGCCGCACAGGCGGGAGATCGAGGCCATCAGGACCACGGCGTAGACGACGACGGGGAGCGAGCCGTACAGCGGGGCGAGGACCGCGGCCCACGGCTCCACCGGAGCGCTCCCGTCGATCCCGCCCGCGCTGCGGAGGTAGATCGCGGTGATCGCGACGACGAGCGCGGGGCTGAGCACGAGGCCCGCCACCGCCGCCGGTCGGGGGATCGGCGCGACGATGACGGCGCGGCCGAGGACGTAGTAGCAGGTGTAGAGGAGGAAGTAGGTCAGGCTGCTCGCCGCCACGGGGACGACGGAGAGGAGTCCGCTGCCGCCGGCCTGGGACAGGGAGACCGCGAGGACCGTCCACGCGGCCGCCGCCAGGCCGAGGATCCACGCCCGTCGGCCCTCGTCCTGCGCGAGGAAGGGCGTCAGCACCGGCGTGATCAGGTACAGGCCCGCGATCGCGAACAGGAAGTACAGGTGCGTGTAGGTCTCCCCGGTGCTGATCAGGTCGATCAGCTCGCCGAGGGACGCGACCGGCTGCCCGGAGACGGCTCCGCGGATCACGAGGAGATAGAACGCGGACCAGACGACCAGCGCGGGGAGGATCCTCTTCGCCCTCCGGACCAGGAATGCCCCGGGACCGTCGCGCTGCGCGAGCGGATCCAGGTTGAGCGCGCCCGACATCATGAAGAAGACGGGGACGGCGGCCTTGAGCGACATCAGGACGGCGACGGTCGTGATCCCGACGTCGTGGGCGGCGACGCCCCCGCCCACGACGTGCACCCCGACGACGCCGAGCACGGCGACGATCCGGGTGACGTCGAGGTACGGGAGGTACCGCGGGATGGGGGAGCTCACCCGTTCTCGGACGGGCGCTCCATCTGCCCTCGATACGCAGCCGGCTGCACCGCCTCGTCCAGCGCGAGGCGCCGGGCGAGGTAGGTCGTGCGCTTCTCGGCGGCCTTGGTGCGGGCCTCCTGCAGGGCGAGGAAGCCGAGCAGGACCAGCACCGTGGCATACAGCAGCAGGTCGGCGCCGCGACCGACGCCGATGAGGTTCGCGATCTTCGTGAGCATGCTCGGCAGGAGCACGGTGAGCACGGCGAAGATCGCGAAGGCGATGATCAGCAGGCGGCGCACGGCCAGCTGCTTCGCCCCGCGGGTCATGAACAGCCACCCGACGATGAGCACGATCCCCAGCACCAGCACGAGCTGGATGATGAAGGTGCGTCCGCCCGCGCCGAGCCCGGGGCCGAGGGCGATCAGCTGGTCGAGTCCGGGCATGGGGTCAGCCCTCCTGAGCCTGCTGGTGGGTGGAGGCGGAGCCGTCGCCGAGGACGAGGCGGGGGGTGCCGGTCCAGTTCTCGGCGGTCGTGACGTTGCGGCCGTCCACGAGGAGCTTCACGCCGGGCACGTCGGCCGCGGTGAGGTCCTTGTACTCGGGATGGTCGGTCTGGACGATCACGAGGTCGGCGGCCTCGCCCAGGTGGTACGGGGCCCAGCCGAAGCCGGCGAGCTCCTCGTCGTCGTAGAAGGTGTCGTGCACGGCGACCTCGGCGCCGTGCTCGCGCAGCGCCTCGACGACGGGGAAGACGCCCGAGAAGGCGGTCTCCTTCACCCCGGTGCGGTAGGAGGCGCCGAGCACGACGGCCTTCAGCCCGGACAGGTCGCCCAGCAGCGAGGACGCGCGCTCGACGAGCCGCGCGGGCACCGAGGCGTTCAGCGTGCGGGCGGTGCGCACGGTCTCGGCCTGCGGATCGGTGGAGAGGTACAGGCGCGGGTAGACCGGGATGCAGTGGCCGCCGACGGCGATGCCGGGACGGTGGATGTGCGAGTAGGGCTGCGAGTTGCTGGCCTCGATGACCTTGTACACGTCGATGCCGTTGTCCTGTGCGAAGAGGGCGAACTCGTTCGCGAGGCCGATGTTCACATCGCGGTAGGTGGTCTCGGCGAGCTTCGCGAGCTCCGAGGCCTCGGGGGAGCCGAGGTCCCACACGCCGTTGGGACGGGCGAGGTCGGGGCGCTCGTCGAAGGTCAGCGCGGACTCGTAGAACGCGCGGGCGCGCTCGGCGCCCTCGGGGCTGATCGCACCGATGAGCTTGGGGTACTTGCGCAGGTCCGCGAACACGCGGCCGGTCAGGACGCGCTCGGGGGAGAACACGGCGAAGAAGTCCTCGGACTCCTTCAGCCCGGAGATCTCCTCGATCATCGGGACGAAGCGGCCGCGGAGGGTGCCCACGGGCAGCGTCGTCTCGTAGGAGACCAGGGTGCCGGGGGTGAGGTGCTCGGCGAGGGACCGGGTGGCCTGGTCCATCCAGCCGAAGTCGGGCGCCCAGGTGGCGTCGTCGACGAACAGCGGGACCACGATCACGACGGCGTCGGCGCCGGGGATGGCCTCGGCGTAGTCGGTGGTGGCGCGGAGCTTCCCGGCGGGGACGAGCTCGGCGAGCTTCTCCTGCAGGTGGGCCTCGCCCGGGAACGGCTCCACGGCCTGGTTGATGAGCTCCACCTGGCGGGCGTTCACGTCCACGCCGATCACCTCGTGACCGGCATCGGCGAACTGCACCGCGAGCGGCAGTCCGATCTTCCCCAGGGCGACGACAGCGGTCTTCACGACGAAATCCTCCTCGGCCGACAGCCCCCTCGGGCGCCGGGTGCGCGATGACGACCACCGGCGGCGGCCACCCGGACAGGGTATCGTCCACCTGGTCCGGGATGCTGATCCCGCGCCCGTCCGCACAAGGTCCCCACAGGGCCGACGAACAGCGCGTGAACAGCCCGTGAACCATCCGTGCGCAACGTGCCGCGGACCCGCATCATCGACCGCGGGGCGACCGTCGCCCCTTCCGAGGAGATCCATGAGCACCGCCTCTCCCGCGGCCGGGCACGCGCCCGAGGAGTCGCCCGCAGCGGACCGCACCTGGTTCGTCGTGCCCCTGTTCAACGAGGGCGAGGTCGTCGGCGACGTGATCCGCGCCCTGCGCACGCGCTACCCGCTGGTGGTGTGCGTGGACGACGGCAGCACCGACGACTCGGCGCGCGTCGCCGAGGAGGCCGGGGCCGTCGTCGTGCGCCACCCCTACAACATGGGCCAGGGCGCGGCGCTGAAGACCGGCATCGACTACGCCCTGCGGGACCCCGCGATGGCGCAGATCGTGACCTTCGACTCGGACGGCCAGCATCAGGTCGACGACGCCGCCGCGATGATCGCCCTGCGCGAGCGCGAGGACGTCGACGTCGTCCTCGGCTCCCGCTTCCTCGACGGTCGCACGAAGCCCGGAGCCCTCAAGCGCGTCGTGCTGCGCGGAGCGGTCTGGTACTCCAACCTCACCAGCGGTGTGAAGCTCACCGATGCCCATAACGGGCTGCGGGTGCTGGGTCGCGGGGCCTGCGAGAAGATCACCATCGAGCAGAACCGGATGGCCCACGCCTCCGAGATCATCGAGGAGATCGGTCGGCACAAGCTGACGGTGCGCGAGCATCCCGTGCACATCCTCTACACGGACTACTCGCGCTCCAAGGGCCAGTCGGTCCTGAACTCGGTGAACATCGTCATCGACATGCTGTTCCGCTGAGCCGCTGAGCCGCTGAGCCGCTGAGCCGCTGGACCCCGCGCGGGGTCCGGCGGCTCAGCCGTCCGCGGGGATCTCCGCGGAGCCGTCGCCGACCGCGGCGAAGAAGGCGGCGATCTCGTCGTCGTCCACGAGGATCGCGACGCCGGAGTGCTTCGTCTGGTAGTTCGGGTCCGCGTACGGCATCTCGAGGGTCCCCGCGCTCATCGCGCTGCGCGCCGCGAGGCCCATCCGTGCGAGGTCGACGATGCCCGTGCCGTCGTCGGTGATCAGCGCATCCGATCCCGCGCCCGCGAGACGGGCCTGCGCGACCGGGTTCAGCAGCACCGACGGCGTCATCACGCGGTCCATCAGCGCGGAGACGAACTGCTGCTGGCGTCCCTGCCGTCCGATGTCCGCGGTGGGGTCGAAGTAGCGGGCGCGGACGAAGGCGAGCGCCTGCTCGCCGCCGACGTCATGGCAGCCCTCGGTCATCACCAGGCCCGACTTCTCGTCGTCGACGTCCTGGTCGATGCACAGGTTCACGGTCCCGACGGCGTCCACGATCCCGGCGACGCCGTCGAATCCGACCTCGACGTAGTGGTCGATCGTCAGCCCCGTGAACTGCTCGACGGTCTCGACCAGCAGCTTCGGGCCGCCGAAGGCGAAGGCGGCGTTGAGCTTGTATCCGCCGTATCCCGGGATGTCCACGAGGGTGTCGCGGGGGAGGGAGATCAGGTAGCTGTTCCCGTTGCGCGCCTTGTGCAGCAGCATGATCGTGTCGGTGCGGGCGCCCTCGGTGCCGTCGGAGACGACGGTGTCGCCGCCGCGCCGGTCGGAGCCGGCGATGAGGTAGGTCGTGCCCGGGGTGTCCGCGGCCCCGGAGAGCGCGTCGACGTGCTCGATCCGCGAGTTCGCCCAGAGCGTCAGCCCCGCGCCCCAGCCCACGACGATCAGCAGCAGGAGCACCAGCAGCGTGGTGCCCAGGCGCACGGGGCGCGGGATCCGCGAGCGCCGACGGGCGGTGCGGCGCTCCGGATCGCGAGGATCGGCGAGCGGACGGCCCTCGACGGCGAGGTCGTCGTAGGCCCGAGGATCGGTCCCGCGGGAGGCCGCGGTGCGCGAGGAGGCCGACGGGCCGCCCGAGGGGGCGCGGAGATGCTCTCCGCGCGCGGAGGCAGGGGATCCGGCGGGCCGGGAGGACTGGACGGGCCGGGAGGACTGGACGGGCCGGGAGGACTGGACGGGCCGGGAGGGCGCCGCGTGCTGGGAGGATCCCGACGACGGGACGGGGCGTGCGCTCCCGCCCGCCTTGGCCCGGCTGCCGGCGGGGCGTCGCGGCCCCCCGGGCCGCGGGGAGCGCGGAGGCTGCTCGTCGCTCACGCTCGTCTCCTCTGCATCTCGTGCATCTCCTGCATCTCGTCGAACCCCCGGCCGGCGGCGCCGGCTCCGGCCGACGGGACGGCCCGCTCGTCGGCGCGTTCGCCGCCGCGCTCGCCGTTCCGCGCACGGTCCTGCTCGTCGTCCAGGTCTGTCATCGCCCCGCACCCCCCCGGTGTCGTCGGCCGCGTCGGCGGCACGGCACCGCGCGGTCCTGCCGCGCACGACAGAGTAGCCGTCGCGACGCTCCCCGTCCCCGGTGGGGGCCGCGCGTCGGGGAATCATCGCGGGATCCCGCGCACCGCGAGGGCGGTCGGCGAGGGCTCCGAGCGCCGTCGGCGCCGGGAGGAACCGTGCCGATCCCGACATTTCGCAGGTCACGGCGTCGCCCCGGGGTCTCTGCGCCCTCGCGGCGCGTCGACAGGACCTCCTCGGGACCTTCACGGATGCGGGCCCTCCGGAGTGCGCGCGTCGCCGTTCGCGTCCGTACACTGGGTGTTCGCCGCCGAGGCGGCCGGCATCCCCGGCCCCGCACCCGTGCGACGGGCGGTCAGCAGATCCAGGAGGCCCCGTGACCCAGACCTCAGCGACCGACGAGCCGGCGAGCGGCACCGGACGCGCGGCGAGCACGCCCGCGCTCTCGCGCTCCCGCGAGGCCTCCGCCCATGAGGGCGCCGCGTCCGAGGCCGTCGTCATGGCCGTCGTGGTCACCTACAACCGCGAGCAGCTGCTCGCGGACTGCCTGGATGCGCTCGCGGCGCAGGAGCGCCGCCCCGACGCGATCATCGTGATCGACAACGCGTCCACGGATGCCTCCGGGACCGTCGCCGACGAGCACCCGATCGGGGCCGACGTCGTCCACCTCCAGCGCAACGTCGGCGGTGCCGGCGGATTCGCCGCGGGCATCGCCCGAGCGCTGCGTCGCCATGAGGCCGACTGGGTGTGGGTGATGGACGACGACACCATCCCGACGCCGACCGCGCTCGGCGAGCTGCTGCGCTCCCTCGAGACCTCGCCCGTGCGGCTGAGCGTCCTCAGCTCCCGCGCCGTCTGGACCGACGGCCGCCCGCACCCGATGAACACCCAGCGGGTGCGCCTGGGCGCCTCGTCCCGCGAGAAGCGCGACGCGCAGCGCGCCGGCGGACGCCCGATCCGCACCGCCAGCTACGTCTCCGCGCTCCTCAACGGCGACGACGTACGACGCCTGGGTCTGCCGAACGCCGACTACTTCATCTGGTCCGACGACTTCGAGCACACCGGTCGCCTGCTCCGCCACGGACGCGGCCTGCAGGTGCCGACCTCGGTCGTCGAGCATCGCACCGTGCGCTTCGGCGATGCCCAGGCGAATCCCGGCTCGCGCTTCTACTACGACGTCCGCAACCGGCTGTGGGCCCTGCTGCGCACGGACTCCTTCACCCCGCTCGAGCGGATCCTCTACGGCGGACGCACCGCGCTCGGCTGGGCGCGGCTGCTGATCCGCCATCCCGGTGACCTGCTCGGCACCGGTCTGCGCGGGCTGCTGGCCGCGCTCGCGCACGGGCCGCGTCCCTCCGACGTCGTGCTCGCCCTCGACGGCGAGGCCGCGGCCGACGTGCGCGCGATCGAGCGGGCGGCCGGCCGATGAGCCCGACGCAGGCACCCCGGCCCGCGGAGGGCGCGGGCGCTCCCGAGGGCGCGGAGACCGAGGGCGCGGAGATCCAGGAGGCCCGCGACGGCCCTCCGGGCTTCTGCGTGCTCATGCCGCTGTGGGGGAAGGACCTGCCCGACCGTGTCGAACTGGCCCTGCGCACCGCGACCCTCGAGCAGCACCTGCCTCCCGACCTGCTGATCCTCACGGTCGACGGACCGCTGCCGCCGGCACTGGACGCGGTCGTCGACGCCGTGGAGGCGGGGGAGTACGGTCCCGCCCGGGTCCTGCGCCACGACGCCCACCGCGGTGTCGCCGCCTGCCTCCAGGACGGGCTGGAGGCCTCGCCCTTCGAGATCGTCGCCCGGGCCGACGCCGACGACATCTGCCGTCCCGAGCGCTTCGCCCTGCAGATCCCGCGGATGGCGGGGTGCGACGGGCAGGCGCCGCTCGACCTCATGGGCGGCTTCATGCGCGAGTTCTCGGATCGTGTGCGCCCGGGCAGCGGTCCGCTGCGGCGGCGCCCGCTGGACCACGACGAGATCCGCGAGTACCTCCCGTACCACAGCCCCTTCCACCATCCGACGGTGGTGCTGCGGCGATCGGTCGCGCTCGCCGTGGGCGGGTACCGCGACCTGCGGCTGCTCGAGGACTACTGGCTCTGGGAGCGGATGATGCTGGGCGGCGCACGGATGGGGAACATCCCCGAGGTCGTCGTCGACTACCGCGTCGACGACGAGCTGTTCGCGCGCCGCGGCGGCTACCGCCTGTTCGCCTCCGACGTGCGGCTGCAGCGCATCATGCTGCGCGATCGCGTGACGACCCCGGCGGTGTTCGTGCGGAACCTGCTCATGCGCGGCGCCTACCGCTTCGCGCCGGGCTGGGCGCGGCGGCTGGGCTACCGCAGCCTCGTCGAGCACCCCGAGGAGTCGGGCGCCGACCCGACGCCGAACAGCGTGTGAACTCCGGGCGAACAGGGCGCGGAGGTCCTGGGGATGCTCCGGCGGGAGGGGCGCGCCCGGACCGCGGATGCTCCCGGGCTCCGCTACTGTGAACGCGTTCGTCCGCGAGGACGCCTGCCTGCTGCGAAAGGACCACCTGTGGCGACTCCTGATCTGCTCATCGTCGGCTCCGGCCTGTTCGGCCTGACCGTCGCCGAGAGAGCCGCGACCCAGCACGGAGTCAAGGTCGCGATCATCGATCGCCGCTCCCATATCGGCGGCAACGCCTACTCGGAGGTGGACGAGCGCACGGGGATCGAGGTGCACCGCTACGGGGCGCATCTGTTCCACACCTCCAACGAGCGGGTGTGGGAGTACGTGAACAGGTTCACGGACTTCACCGGCTACGTCCACAAGGTGTACACGACGCACCGCGGCGAGGTCTTCCCGATGCCGATCAACCTCGGCACCATCAACCAGTTCTTCCGCTCCGCGCTGAGCCCCGACGAGGCTCGCGAGCTCGTGAAGGAGCAGGCCGGCGAGCTCGCCGGCACCGATCCGGAGAACCTCGACGAGAAGGGGATCTCCCTCATCGGGCGCCCCCTCTACGAGGCCTTCATCAAGAACTACACCGGCAAGCAGTGGCAGACCGACCCCAAGGACCTGCCCGCCGGGATCATCTCGCGCCTGCCCGTGCGCTACGGCTACGACAACCGCTACTTCAACGACACCCATGAGGGCCTGCCCGCGCAGGGCTACACCGCATGGCTCGAGCGCATGGCCGACCACCCGAACATCGAGGTCGCGCTCGACGCGGACTACTTCGACCCGGCGCAGCCCCTGAACCGCGACGCCGTGCGCGGTCAGCTGCCCGTGATCTACACCGGTCCCGTCGACCGCTACTTCGACTACGAGCTGGGCGACCTCAAGTGGCGCACGATCGATCTCGAGACCGAGCATCTCGACACGACCGGAGACTTCCAGGGCACGTCGGTGATGAACTACGCCGACGCCGACATCCCCTTCACCCGCATCATCGAGCCGCGCCACTTCCATCCCGAGCGCGACTACCCGAGCGATCGCACGCTGATCCAGCGCGAGTACTCCCGCTTCGCCGAGCGCGGCGACGAGCCGTACTACCCGGTCAACTCGGGCGCGGACCGCGAGACCCTGCTGAACTACCGGGAGATGGCCGACGCCGAGCCGCGTACGCTGTTCGGCGGGCGCCTGGGGACGTACCAGTACCTCGACATGCACATGGCCATCGGCTCCGCGCTGTCCCTGGCCGACAACAAGCTGTCCGACCTGCTGCGGGCCTGATCCCGCCCGCGCCCCGCATGCCGGCGGGGCACCCTGAACGCCGACGAGGAGCATCATGAACGCCACCGCCCCCTCCGCCACCGCCGCCGCGGAGCAGGAGGCCGTCCCGGCGACCCCGCAGCGCGTCCTGCAGCGCCTGATCCTGCCGCTGGAGGCCTCGCCCGACGTGGTCCCGCTGTACATCGAGGCGGAGGACGCCCGCTCGGGGGTCACCGAGGCGGCCTCCGGCCTGGGCGGCGCCGCGCCCGCCGGCCGCGGCGACGCCGAGAGCCGCCGCTATCGGCAGGTCGGCGCGCAGGTCGAGATCAGTGAGCTCGACCAGCGCCATGCGATCCGGATCCCGGCCCGCAGCATGCGCTCCTTCGGCACCTACTTCAACGCCTTCCCCGCGGGCTACTGGCGTCGCTGGACGCCGGTGCGTGCGATCACGCTGCGGATCCGCACCGTCGGCAGCGGGCATCTGGTGGTCATGCGCTCGACCGCCCGCGGCACGCTGCAGCGGCAGGAGTCCCGCACCGTCGTCGGCACCGGCGAGCAGGTCTTCGAGCTGCCCCTGACCGCCTTCGGCGACGGCGGCTGGTACTGGTTCGACGCCTATGCGGGCGAGGAGGATCTGGCGATCGAGAGCGCCGAGTGGACGGCCGACGCCTCCCTCGCGCGCACCGAGGGCACCTTCTCGATCGCGATGACGACGCTGAACAAGGTCGACTACTGCCTCGACAACATCGCCTCCGTCGCCGCGACCCCGGCGCTGCGCGAGATCCTCGACACGATGTACGTGGTGGACCAGGGCAGCGACCGCCTGCGCGACCACGCGGAGCGACTGGACCCGCTGCAGGCGGAGCTGGGCGATCAGCTGCGGATCGTCGAGCAGGGCAACATCGGCGGCTCCGGCGGCTTCTCGCGCGGCATGTACGAGGCGGCGACCGCGGGCGCCTCCACCTACGTCATCAACTGCGACGACGACATCGTCATGGAGCCCGAATCGCTCATCCGCCTGGTGACCTTCGCGGACTACGCGACCCGGCCGACGCTCGTCGGCGCACATATGTTCGACCTCAACAACCGCTCGGTGCTGCACACCTTCGGCGAGACCGTCGACCCGTGGCGCACGCAGCCGTCGCTGCCGGGCGAGGACGCGGAGCTGGGCCACGACTTCGCGACCGGTCCGCTGCGCTCCACCCCGTGGCTGCACCGCCGGGCCGACGTCGACTACAACGGCTGGTGGACCTGCCTGATCCCCACCGAGACCGTCCGGGCGATCGGGCTCAGCCTGCCGGTGTTCATCAAGTGGGACGACGCCGAGTACGGCCTGCGCGCGAAGAAGGCCGGCTACCCGACGGTCTCGCTGCCGGGCGCCGGCGTCTGGCATATGAGCTGGGTCGACAAGGACGACCTGGTCGGCTGGCAGGCCTACTTCCATGAGCGCAACCGCATCATCACGGCCCTGCTGCACTCGCCCTACGAGCGCGGCGGCCGAGTGGTGAAGGAGTCGCAGTTCATGGACATCAAGCACCTGATCTCCATGCAGTACTACACCGAGGCGGGGCGCCTGCTCGCGCAGCGCGACGTCCTCGACGGGCCCGAGGCCCTCCACCCCGTGATCGGCACGAAGCTCCCGCAGATCCGGGAGATGGCCGCGGAGTTCGCCGACGCCGTCGCCGAGAAGGATGCGGACCTCTACCCGCCGGTCCACATGGACAAGCCCCCGCGCAAGGGGCGCGGCTTCTCGCAGCCCCACGCCCTGATGCTCCCGGTATGGACGGCGAAGACCCTCGCCAAGCAGCTGCTGAAGCCGACCACGGAGCGCTCCGCGCACAATCCGCAGGCGGCGATCTCGCATCTGGACGCCAAGTGGTGGCGCCTGTCGGCCTACGACAGCGCCCTGGTCTCCAACGCCGAGGGGACGCAGGTCTCCTGGTACCGCCGCGATCCGCAGAAGGTCCGCGAGATGCTGGTCTCCGCGGTCACCGCGCATCTCGAGCTGCACCGCCGCTGGCCGGAGCTGCAGCGCGAGTACCGCGGGGCGCTCGAGCGCATCACCTCCTTCGAGGAGTGGGAGCGGACCTTCGCGGCCAACCCGGCGCCCGTGCGAGAGCAGGACCGCGCCGAGTGAGCGGGACCGAGACGCGCGGGGCCGATGCGAGCGGGGCCCGGCGCGGCCCGATGATGCGCCTGCCCTCCGCGGCCGATCAGGCCGAAGGATGGCGGGCGCCCGGGCAGGACGCCGGCTGGCTGAACCCGCTGCGGGAGCGCTTCCTGCTGCAGCTGCTGGTGAAGAAGGAGCTGCGGGTCCGCTACCGCGGCAGCGTGCTGGGCATGCTGTGGAGCTACGTGAAGCCCGCGGTCCAGTTCGTCGTCTTCTACATCGCGCTCGGCGTCTTCCTGCAGATGTCCAAGGGCACGCCCGCCTATGCGGTCTACCTGTTCAGCGGCATCATCGTCATCAACCTGTTCAGCGAGGTCTTCGGCAACGCGACCCGGTCGATCACGGGCAACGCGCCGCTGGTCTCGAAGATCTACCTGTCCAGCGAGCTGTTTCCCTGGTCGAGCATGATCGTCGCCGTGGTCCACTTCGTGCCGCAGCTGCTGGTGCTCGTGGTCGGTGCGCTGCTGTTCGGGTGGATGCCCTCGCTCACCGGGCTGATCGCCTTCGCGCTCGGCATGGTGATCCTGCTGGTGTTCACCGTGGGCCTCGGGCTCATGACCGCCGCGCTGAACGCGGCCTTCCGCGATGTCGAGAACTTCGTGGACCTGATCGTCATGGTCGCCACCTGGCTGTCCCCGGTGCTCTACCGCATCTCGATGGTGGAGGACGCGATCGGCGGGACCTGGCTGTGGGTGATCTATCGGCTGAACCCGCTGACGATCGTCGTCGATCTGTTCCACACGGCCTTCTGGCGGTACACGCCCGACGTCGTCGCTGCGGTCCCGTCGGACCCGTCGCTCACGCAGCCGGGCGAGCCCTTCGGCCTGTGGTGGGCGGGGATGCTGATCGCCGTCGCCGCGTTCGTGATCGGCACGCTCGTGTTCGAGCGCGCGAAGCGCCGCTTCGCCCAGGAGCTGTGACCGCTGTGAGAGGAGACCGACGATGAGCCCGTCGATCCAGGAGGTCCCCGCGGCCGGCGCCGTCCCGACCCGGCGGGAGATGGTGCGCGTGGAGGGCGTCTCCAAGCGCTTCGCCCTGCGGCACGACCGCTCCCTGAAGGAGCTCGTGTTCTCGGCGCTCAAGCGCCGTCCCCTCGCCGACACGTTCATGGCGCTCGACGGCGTGGACCTCACGGTGCATGCCGGCGAGACCGTCGGCCTCATCGGCTTCAACGGCTCCGGGAAGTCCACGCTGCTGAAGACGATCTCCGGCGTCCTCTTCCCCGACAGCGGGCGCGTCATGCTCCGCGGCCGGGTCGCCGGGCTGATCGAGGTCGGGGCGGGCTTCCACCCCGACCTCTCCGGACGCGAGAACGTCTACCTCAACGGCGCGATCCTGGGGATGGACCGCGCGCAGATCGATGCCCGCTTCGACGAGATCGTCGCGTTCAGCGAGATCGAGGAGTTCATCGACACCGAGGTCAAGTACTACTCCTCGGGCATGTTCCTGCGCCTGGCGTTCTCCGTCGCCGTGCACACGGAGCCCGACATCTTCCTGGTCGACGAGATCCTCGCCGTCGGCGACGAGCCCTTCCAGCGCAAGTGCCTCGAGCGGATCCGCGAGCTCCAGGAGGCGGGCCGCACGATGATCATCGTGTCCCATGAGCTCGACATGCTCGAGGACCTCTGCACGCGCATCGTCGTCCTGCGCAAGGGGGAGATCGTCCACGACGGCGATCCCGTCGACGGGGTCCGCCTGCTCCGCGAGAGCTGAGGACCGGCGCCCGACCCGGGGCGCACCGGTCACAGCGCGCGGGTGACGCCCTCGTCGGCCGCCTGCGCGGCGTCGACCTCGGAGGCGGGGCCGACGATCCCGCCGCCCGCGAGGAGAGCGCCCAGCGTCTCCGCGACCACGGGCAGCCCGTCGTCGGGCACCAGCAGCCGCGGTGCGCGGGCGTCGGGGGCGCTCGACGCGTCGGAATCCGCCGGAACCGGAGCTGGAGCCGGACCGGACCAGGCCGGGAGCGGGACGCCGAGCGCGTCGGGATGCGCCCGGACCTCGCTCGCCCAGTCGTGCACGAGCGGGGGGAGCGCGCCGGAGAACCGCGGGGCGAGGGAGACCGCGTCGAGGGCGAGGACCTCGTCGGCGTCGTCGGCGAGGGACGAATCCGGGCGATCGGTCGCGAGCACGCGGATCTCCTCGTCCTCCGGCCCGGTGCCGGCCGCGCCCTCGGCGCTGGCGTCGGCGCCGGCCGGGGGGATCCGCACCTCGGCGCCGAGCGACCATGCCGCGAGCGCGAGCACGAGGCGCTTCCAATGGGGTGGCACATCGAGGACGACGAGCTCGCCGGGCAGCAGGGCGAGCTCGGCATCGAGATGGCCGATCGCCTTGGTCACCCAGTTGGCGAGCACGTGCCCGGACAGCTCGATGCGCGCGGCCTCGCCGTACCAGGCGAGGGCCGGCCGCGGACCGGTCCGCTCGAGGGCCTCGAGCAGGACGTACGCGCGGGGCAGGTCGGGAGCGGTCATCGGGGATCCTCCATCGTGGCGGTGGGACTCGGCGGTGCGCCGACGACGACTGCGATGTCCGGCAGGGGACGGGCGATCGACTCGGCCCCGAGGGCGGTGCGCACGCGCTCGGCGAGGGCCCCGGCGGCGGCCCAGTCCTCCGGGGCGGCATCGGCGGGGACGATGACGATCCGGTCGGGGGCGGGTCGTTCGATGCGCGGGGTGCGGCCGTCGGCGGCGTCGGGGCGGGGGAGGGCGGCGACCGCGAGGGCGCGCGCCACCCGCTCCTCGGCGGGCTCGGGCTCCATGCGGGCAACCGGCTCGTCGGCGTGGGCGAGCCCGAGGGCCTGCCAGACCGATTCGAGGCTGGGGCGGCGGAACCAGTCGTCCTCGCCGGTGCGGGCCAGGTCGCGGGCGGGTACCGGGGCGGGAGGCTCCGCCGGACCGGCCGATGGGCCGACGGCGGACGCAGCGGCCGCGGGGACGGCGCCGTCGACGCCGCGGACGATCGCGACCGGCACCCGGGAGGCCTTGCCCTTGACGAGGTCGGCCGCGGCGGCGAGCTCGTCGGCGAGATCGCGGACGGTCACGGTCAGGGCGCGTCCGTCGCCGTCGACGCCGCCGCGCAGATCCTGCAGCGAGGCCACGCCGGCGGCGCCCAGGGCGATGTCGCCGACGCCCACGCGCCAGACCCGTGAGGAGGTGTCCGTCAGGAGCACCCCGAGGCCCGGGGCGACGCTGTCCTCGAGGACCGCGAGGAGGATCTCGGCGCAGGCGTCGGGGTCGTCGGGCAGCAGGAGGGGCCCTCCCGGCGCGTTGGAGGAGTCGACGCCGGCGGCGGCCATCACCGGGCCCGAGGCGATCTGGACGATCGAGGTGACCACGCGGGTGTGCCGGCGGCGGGCGACCGTGCGGACGGCCGCCGCGGCGACGGCGGCATCGCGCTCGGCGCGGTCGACGACGAGGCCCAGCGCCTTGGAGACGATCTTGGTGGAGATGCAGACGACATCCCCGGGGCGGGCGCCGGCGGCGCGGAGGGCGGGGGCCAGCGTCGCGCCGAGCCGTCGCAGGGCCGCGCGGCCGGACTCCCCGTGCTGGTCCGTCGGGCCGTCGGCCCGGATCTCGCCGATGCCGAGGACGGGCAGGATCTCGACGGGACCTGCCGGTGCGGCGTGGGGGACGGGCATGGAGCCTCCTGGCCGGATGCGGGCACCGGCGGCCGCGCGAGGGCGCGGACCGGGATGCGCTGGACGAGTGCGGGGGACGAGCCTGGGACGAGTGCAGCAATTCTGCAGAGTATTGCGCAGAATGATGGCGCACTCCGCCGAAAATATGCGCGAGGCTCTTCGTCGACCTCCATCCGCGAGAATCACGGGGAAATCACGGATGAATCGAGTGGGCAGATCGGAAGCATGTTTCCTGGGAAGCCGCTCCGGCTTGACGTCCCGGACTTACACAGGTGTAGTTTAGGTGCGCAACAGACTACTAGGGGTCATGAGGACGTGAGGGAGGAGTGGTGGAGATGAGCGAGGAGCACGTCGAAGGAGACGAGCGCGCGGAGCTGTCGCTGCTGGACTTCGCCGGGAGCGACTTCGAGGAAGAGCTGACGTGGCAGGAGCGCGCCCTGTGCGCGCAGACGGATCCGGAGGCCTTCTTCCCGGAGAAGGGCGGATCCACCCGCGAGGCGAAGAAGGTGTGCGTGTCCTGCGAGGTCCGGGCCGAGTGCCTGGAGTACGCGCTGCAGAACGATGAGCGCTTCGGGATCTGGGGCGGGCTCTCCGAGCGCGAACGCCGCAAGCTCAAGCGCCGGGCCGTCTGACCCGTCCTCTTGAGCGACCGCCACGTCACCGCCGTCGTCCTGCTGAACGGGACGACGACGCGCTCCACCCAGGAGGCGACGCTCGCGGCCGTCTCGGCGCAGACCAGACCCGCTGATCGGGTGCTGGTCGTCGCCCCGGCGACGCTCGACGAGGACCTCGATCGGAGCCTGCGCTCCGCCGCGATCGACGGAGAGGTCGATGATCTGCTCACCACCTCGAGCGCCGTCGGGCGCTCGGGGGCGGTGCGCGAGGTCATCGACCTGCTCGAGGACGATCGACGGGGCCGCGAAGGGGCCGAGCCCGAGGAGGATCCCCAGGATCTCCTCTTCGACGACGGCGACGACGGGGCGCAGGATCTCGCGCAGCGCGACGGCGTCTCCCGCAGCACCGGCCGCCGCGCCGCGGCGATCGACCGCGAGGCCGCCGAGCGGCTCGCGATCCTCGAGGCCGAGTACCTCGCGCGCATCCCCGAGCGCCTGCGCGAGAAGCGGCGGCGCGCCGGTCGGCGCGTGGCCAGCGCGAAGGACGAGCAGTGGCTGTGGTTCGTCGTCGACGGCGCCCTGCCCGCGGAGGACGCCCTCGAGCGGGAGCTCGAGGTCCTCACGCGCTCCCCGAACACCGCCGTCGTCGGAGCCAAGCGCGTGCGCCACGGCGAGCGTCGGATCGAGCGGGCGCGGGAAGCGGGGGAGACGGGCCCGCTCCCGCCCGAGGACGCCGACATCCTCGTGGATGTGGGGCTCACCCTGACCCATTCGGGCACGATCATCACCGGCGTCGACCCCGGGGAGATCGACCAGGGCCAGTCCGACTGGCGCCATGACGTGCTCGCCGTCGCCCTGCCCGGCATGCTGATCCGCGCGAGCACCCTCGTCGACAGCCAGGGCCTGGATCCCGCGCTGCCCGAGCCCTGGGCGGAGATCGACCTCTGCCGGAGGATCTGGCGCTCGGGCGAGCGCGTGGCGGTGCAGTCCTCGGCCCGGGTCGTGTTCCCGCCGCCGGCACGCCCCCTCCTGGAGCGCCTCCAGGACCAGCGCGCCGGGCAGATCCTCGCCCTCCTCAAGCAGCGCCGCCTGGCCGGCTCCCTCCTGCTGATCGCCGTGCTGCCGCTGCTGACCCTGCTGCGGATGGTCGGCGCCCTCGCCTCCGTCATGCCCCGGCGCGCCGGGATGGAGGCCCGCGCCTGGGCGACGGCCATGCGCCGGACCCCCGCCGTGATGGGCCGGGGGCTGCGGCCGCGCCCGCGCGCGAGAGTGCCGCGCGGACGCCTCGCACCCCTGTACCTGCCGCGCGGGGAGAGCATCCGACGAGCCCTCGAGGACACCTGGACCCGGCTCGTCGCCGACGATGATCGCACCCGCCGGATCCGCCGCACGACCTGGGGTGTCGCCGGAACCCGCCATGGCGTCGAGGACGCCGACTACGGGCGGCACATCGTCTGGACGATCGTCGTGCTGCTCTCGACGACGGCTCTGGGCATGCTCGCCCTGCGCGGGCTCTTCGGGCAGGGCACGATCGTCGGCCCGGCGCTGCTGGCGCTCCCGGACTCCTGGCGGGACACCGCCGAGGCGGCCTGGTCCACCTGGATCGCCGGCGGGCTCGGCGACCGCGGTCCCGCGGACCCCCTGATCCGCCTGCTCGGGCATCTGCCGATCGACGGCGCCGTGCTCATCGAGGTCCTGGTCATGGCCGCGATCCCCGCCTCCGCGCTCGCCGCCTGGTGGGCGGCCGGGGCGATCACCCGCGCGATCGGCGCCCGCCTCGTGCTCACGGTGACCTGGGCGCTGGCCCCGGTGGTCATCACGGCCCTGGCCTCCGGCGCCTGGCCCCTGCTGCTCGTGCACGTGCTGCTGCCGCTGCTCGCGCTCGCCGTCGGCCGCGCCGTCGGGCTCCCGCACAAGATCTCCCAGGCCTCTGTCCCCGCGGCGGCCGCCGCGGGCCTCGTGCTGCTGGTGATCGGCGCCGTGCAGCCGGTGCTGGTGCTCGTCGTGATCGTCGCGCTGATGCTGCTGGCGCCCGCCGTGCCGGGGCGCCGCGCGCGCCTGCTGTGGGTCCCGCTGCCCTCGCTCGCCCTGCACGCCCCGTTCCTGCCCGTGTACCTCGGGCATCCGGAGACGCTGCTCGCCGTCGGCGGCATCCGCTCCCTTCCCTCCGGGGCGAGCACCGCCGAGCTCCTGATGCTCTGGCCGAGCGCTTCCGGGCTCCCTGCCCTGCTCGCCCCGCACATCGGCGCCGAGATCGCGGCCTGGGTGCCCGCGCTGTCGCTCGTCCCCGTCGTGCTCGGCGCGCTGGGCGCCCCCTTCCTGCGCGGCACCGCGGGCCTCGCCGGCCGCTTCGCGCTGCTGGCCGCGGCCGCGGGGATGATCGGGGTGCTCCTCGCCTCCCGCACACTCGTCGCCGTCGCGGGCGACGAGGCGGTCACCGCGGACGTGCACGCCCTGCTGGACCTCGTGCTGCTGGCGCTCGGCGTCGGCGCCGCCGCGTCCTTCGACGCCCTCGCCCGCCGCGACGGCGGGATGCACCGCGCGCGACGGCTGCTGACCTCCGCGGTCGCCGTGGTCGCGGCGGCGATCTGCACGGTCACCGTGGTGGGCTGGACGCTGCTGCTGCCCGGCACCCTCGAGATCTCGCGCAGCACGAGCGGGGAGATCCCCGCCGCGGCCGCCGATCAGAGCCGCTCCGACGCCCGGTCGAGGGTGCTCGTGCTGGCCGAGGCCGACGACGGCTCCGTCACCGCGCGGATCGTCGTCGGCGGCGGCGAGACCGCCCTGCAGCGCGCGGCGATCGTCGACGCCCGCCAGGCCGATCTGGTCGCCGCGGGCGAGGTCGTGGACGGCGACGCCGGCTCGGAGGCCGTGCGCGCCGCGGTCGCGCGCATGCTCTCCTCCTCGGGCGCCGAGGCGGAGGACGCGACCCTCGCGGTCTCCTACGTCCTCGTCGGCGGCGACCTCTCCGCGCAGACCGACCTGGTCGCCGCGCTCGACGCCTCCACCGGGCTCGAGAAGGTCACCGTGAACTCCGCCGGCGGCATGTGGCGCGTCATCGACTCCCGCGAGCGGGCCGTCGTCCTGGACGCCGACGGCACGGCGACCCCGCTCGCCAGCTCCCTCGTCGGCGCGACGGGATCCGTCTCGAGCTCGTCCGCGGAGCGCACGATCGTGCTCTCCGAGCGCTACGACTCCGGGTGGCGGGCCGAGGTCGGCGGGCACCGTCTTGAGCCGGTCCTCGTGGACGGCTGGGCGCAGGGCTTCGTCCTGCCCGCCGGGGTCTCCGGCGACGTCGAGGTGCATCGCGACCAGGCGTTCACCCCGCTGTGGCGGGGGCTGCTCTACGCGGCGGTCGCGGCGACCGGCATCATCGCGATCCCCTGGCGGCCTCGCAGCCGCGGTGCGGAGGACCTCTATGGCTGACATGAACGCGCACGAGCACGAGGACGCCCCGGACGATCCTCGGGGCCCCCGGGACCGGCCCCGCGCGCTGCAGCCCCTCCTGGCCATCGCCGCGCTGCTGCCGCTGGCCGCCGTGGTCGGGATCCTCGTCACCGGGCCGGAGGCTCCGTCGGCCCCGGTTCAGCGTGCGAGCGTCACCTCGGAGGCGGGGACCTCGACCGCCGTGTGCGAGGGGCCGCTCGACGTGCCCGAGGACGTCGTGGCGACCTCGCAGTCCGCCGATGCCGCGCTCGCGGTCGAGCTGCCCCTGGATCGGATCGGCATCAGCGCGGTCGCCGTCGAGCGCGACTCCTCGCTGCTCTTCGGCACCGTGAGCGTGTCCGAGACCCGCCGCGGCGAGGACGGCGGAGCCCGCGTCCCCGGCATCGTCGCCCTCGACGCCGCCGGCGAGGACATGGAGGGCACCGCCGGGAGCGGCGACGTCGGCTTCGGGATGCTCACGCTGCGCAACCGCACCGAGGGGCCCGTGCTCGAGTCCACGGCCTCCGACGGCTCCCGGCCCGTCGCCGACGCCGTCCAGTCCACCGTCACCCGCACCGGCGACTACCGCTCGCTCGTGGTCGCGCGCTGCGGGACGCCGGTGACGGAGGCGTCGTTCCTCGGGGTCTCCACGACGACGGGATCCAGCGCCGAGCTCGTGCTCCGCAACGCCTCGACCCGGCCCGCGACCGCATCGATCCAGGTCATGACGACGGACGGAGCCGCGTCCATGGCCGGTCGCAGCCAGGTCGTGGTCGCCGCCGGCGAGGAGCAGACGGTGCTGCTCGAGTCGATCGTCCCCGGCGAGGACGTCATCGGCGTGGACGTGACGGTGCTGGGGGCGCCGCTGGCGATGCACCTGCAGACCACCGAGCGCGACGGCCTGACCCCGGGCGGCGCCGAGATCCTCAGCCCCCTCGGCGCGGCATCCGACGAGATCGTGCTGCCGGGCGTCGAGACCGCCGGCAGCCCGGCCGTCGTGACCCTCCAGAACCCGGGGCGCACCGATGCCACGGCCTCGATCCGCGTCGCGGACGAGGACGGCGAGATCGCCGAGGCCGCCCTCGACGGCATCGAGGTCCCCGCCGAGTCCGTCGTGCAGGTGCCGCTGGACGGCCTCGCGGACGGTGTCCGCACGGTCCTCGTCGACGCCGACGAGGACCTCCGCGCCGTCGCCCGCAGCGAGCGGACCGGCGCCGACCTCGAGGGCGAGACCATCGGATCGCCCGTCGACTTCACCCTGGTGACTCCCGCCGCTCCGATCGGGACCAGCGCCGTCAGCGCGCTCCCGGCCGGAGGGGCCTTCGGCTCCCTGAGCCTGTACTCCGACACGGCGACCGCGGTCACCGTCATCCCGCTCGCGGCCGACGGCACCGCCGGGGAGCCCGTCGAGGTCCAGGTCGCGGAGGGCGCGCAGGCCAGCCTGGCGGACACCGCCCTGAAGATCGGCGATGCCTGGGCCTCGTCCCTGGTGATCGTCCCCGATGAGGCGGGGGCCGTCTCGGCGACCTGGACCCAGCGCGTCAGCGACGGCGCCGGCGGCGTGCTGCTCTCCTCGATCCCCGTCGAGAGCGCGACCCTCGGCAGCGGAGGCACCGAGGTCTCCCTGGCGCCCTGAGCGGTCGCGGGGCCGCGGGCATGGACCGCGGTCGCGCGGTCAGCCCGGCCAGGCCTCGGGATCCACGTCCTCGGGCGGGAGGTTCAGCAGCGAGCCGATCTGCTCGGCGAGCACCTGGCGCACGAGGCCCTCCAGCTCCTCGTCGTCGGCGCAGCGGGTCTGCATCGGACGCCGGTACACGACGATCTTGGCCGGATGCTCGCGGGTGGCCGGATGCGCGCGCCCCAGCACCACCGAGGAGTCCTCCCAGGGCGCCGGATCCGTCGCCGGGACCTCCTCGACCATCACCTGCAGATGGGCGAGCCGGCGCGGGAAGCGATCGGCGATGTCGGCGGCGATGTCGGCGACGGTGTCGTCGAAGCGCTCGCGGCGGGTGCGATAGCCCGGGAGGTTCGGGGGGATGAGATCGAAGCGCCGCCCGCGGCCGTGACGGTCGCGGCGGCGGGGTCCCCGTCGCGGACCGGGGAGGTCTCGGGGTCGGGGGGCGAGGTCCATGACGCGAACTCTAGCCCGCCCCTCCGTCAGCGCCCCGGTCCGGGCAGGCGTGCCGCCTCCTCATTCCGCCCGCAACCTGCGTACACTCCTCTTGTGCCTGCTCGTGAATGCTCCCGGACCGCCTGCTCGCAACCTGCGGTCAGCACCCTCACCTTCGTCTACGAGGATTCGACGGCGGTGGTGGGCCCGCTGTCGCGCACGAGCGAGCCCCACACCTACGACCTCTGCCGGATGCATGCCGCGCGGCTGACGGCGCCGCTGGGCTGGGAGCTCCTGCGCATCGCCGGCGACTCGTCCGCGAGCGACGACCTGGTGGCACTCTCCGACGCCGTGCACCGCGCCCCGTCGGCCCCCGTCGAGCCCGCCGCCGGCGCCCCGCCGCGCCGGACCGACTCCGCCCCGCGCTCGGCGGGTCCCGGTCGCGCGGGCTCCGGCCCGTCGGGATCCGGCGTCGAGCGCCATCTCCGCGTGGTGAGGACCCCTCATGAGTGAGCCCCAGGAACAGCAGCCCGTGATCGACCTGCGCGGGATCGTCAGCAAGATCGATGTGCGCGGCGTGGCCGGCGTCGAGCTGACCGAGGAGGTCGCGCGCGCCTTCGGCGCCGCCTTCGCCGACGTCCTCGAGGACAGCGCCCTGATCGTCGCGCACGACATGCGCGTGTCCTCCCCGGAGCTCGCCGCGGCCTTCGCCGACGGCGCCGCGCGCCGCGGGGCGACCGTCGCCGAGGCAGGCCTGGCCTCCACCGACCAGCTGTACTGCGCCTCGGGCCTGCACCGCGCGGCCGGCGCGATGATCACCGCGAGCCACAACCCGCCCGAGGACAACGGCTTCAAGCTGTGCCTGCCGGGGGCGAAGCCGATCAGCCGCGACGACGGCCTGGACGACATCCGCCAGGGCGCCGAGCGGTACCTCGCCGGCGGGATCCCCGAGGTCGCGGGCGGGCGCCGGACACCGCTGGAGACCCTCTCCGACTATGCCGACACGGTGCTGCGCCTCGCGCCGCTGAGCGGGCGCCGACCGCTGCGCGTCGTCGTCGACGCCGCCAACGCGATGGCCGGGCTGACGGTCCCCGCGGTCCTCGGCCGCACGGCCGAGATCTCGCTGGTGCCCCTGCACTTCGAGCTCGACGGCACCTTCCCGAACCATCCGGCGAACCCCCTGATCCCCGAGAACCTCGAGGACCTGCGCGACGCCGTCATCGCCGAGGGCGCCGACATCGGCCTCGCCTTCGACGGCGACGCCGACCGCTGCGTGGTCCTCGACGAGCAGGGCCGACCGGTCCCGCCGTCGGCGATCACCGCGCTCATCGCGACCCGCGAGATCGCCCGGGTGCGCGCTGCGGGGGAGGAGCGACCGGTCGTCGTCGCGAACGCCGTCTCCTCGCGCCACGTGTTCGAAGCGGTCGAAGCCGCGGGCGGCGAGGCGCTCCGCTCCCCGGTGGGCCACTCGCTGATCAAGGCGCTCATGGCGCAGCACGAGGCGGTCTTCGGCGGCGAGCACTCCGCCCACTACTACTTCCGCGACTTCTTCCGCGCCGACTCCGGCATGCTCGCGGCGCTGCACGTCCTTGCGGCGCTCGAGGAGACCGACGAGCCGCTGTCGGCGCTCGTCGCCGAGCACGATCCCTATCCCGCGAGCGGGGAGATCAACACCCGTCCCGCGAGCGCCGAGGCGGCGCGCGCGGCGATCGAGCGGGTGCGCGCCCACGTGCTCGCCTCCGGCGCCGTGGTCGACGACCTCGACGGGCTGACGGCCGTGCACTGGACCGGCCCGGCCGCCGATGCCGACCGCGCTGGCGATGCCGTCGGTGCTGACGAGGACGCGGCGTCGTCCGAGAACTGGTGGCTGTCGCTGCGCTCCTCGAACAGCGAGCCGCTGCTGCGCCTGAACGTCGAGGCGGAGACCGCCGGGACCGTCGAGCGCGTGCGCGACGAGATCCTCGCGATCGTCCGCGCCGAGGAGGCGCCCGGCGATGAGGCCTCCGCCGGCGAGGCTTCCGGCGAGGAGGCGCCCGCCGCTGAGAGCGTCGCTGCGGCGACCGGGGGAGCGATGTCGGAGCCGGCGGAGGACGGTCTGCGGCCCGCCGGTGCCAGCGGCGCCGATGTGCCGAGCTGGGTCCGGGCGCGCCTGCGCTGCCCCGACTGCGGCGGCGAGCTGCGCGATGTCGACGCCGCCCTGCAGTGCATGAGCTGCCACCGCCTCCACGCCGTGGAGGGCGGGATCCCCGTGCTCATCGCCGGTCGCGCCGACCAGGTCGCCGGGCAGGCGGAGTAGCCGGAGCAGCCCCGGAATCCGGAGCAGCCCCGGAATCCGGGGCGGTCCGGCGGACAGGGCCGCCCCGCCGTCCCGCAGCAGTGCCGTCCTCTGGCCGCCCGGTTCAGGCGCGGAAGGGGGCGGTGCGGACCTCGGCCGCGAGCTCCCGCTGCCGCTCCCGCGCCCGCCGCAGACGCGCCTCGTCGCGGCGGGAGCGCTCGGCCACCACTGCACCGAGGAACTCCTCCAGATCGCTGCCGGGCGGGGGACCGGGATTCACATGCGGCAGGGTCCGCTGGACCAGGTCCCGCGTCAGCACGCGCCGGGAGACCGGGTTGATGCTCGAGGCCCGCGGCAGGAACGAGCGGATGTCCTGCACCAGGTCCGTCGGCAGGCGGCCGACGTCGGCCCCATCCGCCCACTCGCGCAGCGAGGGCGGGACCTCGATCGGTGCGGGGATGCGGTCGCGCATCCGCTCCTGGATCACCATCGTCCCGGCGAGCATGTCCCCGAGGCGCCGCGAGCGGGAGTCGAGCACCGAGAGCGCGAGCGCGAGAGCGCCCGCCGTCGACCAGACCTCGAACATCGCCATGACCGCGCGCAGCAGGCTCTGGCGCACGTGCACGGGACCGCCGTCGTCGCGGACGACCCGCGTCCCCAGGGCGAGGCGTCCCAGGGACCGCCCCCGACCCAGCACCTCGCACAGCACCGGATAGCCGACGAACGCCGCGACCGACACCAGCACCGCCAGCGCGGAGGCCATCCCGTCGTCCAGCCCGCGGGCCGACAGCCAGGCGGTCGCGACGAGACCGCCGATCAGGATCAGCAGCTGGACGGCGCCGTCGATCGCCGCCGACAGCATCCGCACCGCGAACGAGGCGGAGCGCAGGTCCAGCCGCACGGCCTCCCCGGTGACCACCGCATCGCGATCCGCGGAGAGCGGGCCGGGGGCGGCGTACGGGGACGCGGCTCCGGCGGGGCCGGGGGATGCGGAGCTGAGGGATGCGGTGCCGGGGGACGCAGTGCCGGAGAGGGCGGACATGCGAGCCATCCTCGCAGGCTCGCAAGGGCTCCGTCAGCGCCGAGCGTCTGCTTCCGTGGGGGCGCGGCCCCGACGGAAGTCGGGGGCCCTCGCACGGGCCCGCGCCTACGCTGGGACGGTGGACATCGACGCCTTCATCGCCGTGCACCGGGGGGATTGGGAGCGCCTGCGGGAGCTGACCCGTCGGCGCCGGCTCGCCGCGTCCGAGATCGACGAGCTCATCGCCCTCTACCAGGAGACCGCGACGCATCTGTCGACCGTGCGCTCGACCGTCCCCGACCCCGCGCTCACGGCCCGGCTGTCGCTGCTCGTGCACCGGGCCCGGCTGCGGATCACGGGCACCCGCGTGCCGCTGTGGAGCCACGCGCGGCGCTTCCTCTGGGACGATCTGCCCGCCGCGCTCTACCGGGCGCGCGGGGCGGTCGCCCTCTCCGCGGTCCTGATGCTGGGATCGGCGCTCGTCTCCGGCCTGTACTTCGGCCTCGACGGCACCGCCCGCGACCTCGTCGCGACCCCCGAGCAGCAGAAGGCGCTCGTCGAGGAGGACTTCGTCGCCTACTACTTCCAGGGGGACGCCTCGGGCTTCGCCGCGCAGGTCTGGACCAACAACGCCTGGATCGCGGTGCAGGCCGTCGTGCTCGGCGCGACCGGCTTCTGGCCCGTCGTGATGCTCCTCCAGAACGGGCTCAACGTCGGCATGAGCGCCGGGGTGATGGGCGCCCACGGCGGGCTCGGCACCTTCTTCGTGTTCATCCTCCCGCACGGTCTGCTGGAGCTGACCGCGATCTGCGTCGGCGCGGGCGCCGGCCTGCGCGTGTTCTGGGCATGGGTCCGCCCGGGCGCGCTGCCCCGGCTGTGGTCGCTCGCGCGGGCGGCGCGCGCGCTGGTCACCGTCGCGATCGGGCTCGTGCCCGTGCTGCTGGTCTCGGGACTCGTCGAAGGCTTCGTGACGCCCAGCGCGCTCCCTGCGGGCGTCCGCATCGCCATCGGCGCCGCGGTCTGGATCGCGTTCCTCGTCTACATGCTGGGCCGCGGGCGCCAGGCCGTCCGGGAGGGCATCAGCGGGGACCTCTCGGAGGAGCTCGTGGGCGACGCCGTGGCCGTCGCCGGCTGAGGGGCCGCCGTGCCGGCCAGGGGAGGCGCCGCGCCGGCCGCAGGTTCGGCCGACGGACGGGGTCCTATACTCCGATCATGGTGAGCACGCGCGAGGAGCCGGCGCCGGAGGTGCTCTCCGCCCTCCGCCGCGCCTGGCCCGCTCTGCCCTGGGAGCGCGCGGAGCCCGCGCACGGAGCCTTCCATCGGGTGCTGGTCATCCCCGGCACGACCGTCGTGCGGCTGCGCGACGGCGCCGGGCACCGGACGGCCGTCGACCGCGAGCTGCGCGTCGCAGGCCTGCTCGCCGACGTCGGCCTGCGCGTGCCCGCGCCGCAGGGGACGGCGGTCCACGGAGAGGGCTGGTCCGCCGGACGCTGGGAGCACGCCCCCGGCCGCGGCATGCGCGCCCGCAGCTGGGCGGCGGATCGGAGCCTGCTGCTCGAGATCCTCGAGCGCTGGCGCGACGCCGCGATCGCGCACCCCGGACTGGCCGACGCCCTGCCGCCGGTGCGCACATGGTGCGGCGGCGAGGCCTGGCCGCGGATCCTCGAGGAGATCACCGCGCGAGATCCGGAGCTGCGGCGCCGCGCGCTCGACGCCGCCGCGGACGTGCGGCGCGACGAGACCGGGCCGGGCGCGGAGGAGGCGACCCTCGTGCACGGGGACCTGGGCCCGCACAACATCCTGCGGGACGCGCTCGTCGGAGACCCGAAGGACGGGGCCGACGATTCCTGCGGGCCGAGCGGGCCGCCCTGGATCATCGACGTCGATCACGCCGCCTGGGCGGATCCTGCCGTCGACGTGGCCCCGCTGCTGGCGTTCTACCCGCGCGGAGATCTCGCGCGGGACCTGCCGGCGGCGCTGCTGGATCGCGCGGTCCGCCTGCGACGGTCGCTGCCGCTGCAGGTCGCGGCGGCGGCGCATCTGCGCGGCGACATCGCCCTGCGCGAGCACGCGCTGGGCCGGGCCGGGAACCGGCTCACAGACGTCCCGCGGCCTTGAGCGCCAGGTAGGCGTCGGCGAGGGCCTGCGGCGCACGGTCGGGCGGTGCATCGACGACATGCGCGCCGACGCGCTCGACGGCCAGGGAGACGCCGGCGCGCTCGAGCCGTGCGCCCTCCGCCGCGGCCGCCCGGTACACGGCCTCGATGTCGCCGCGATCGGCGGCGAGCTCGTCGAGGGCCGGATCGGAGACCGAGGCCAGCACCAGCGGATGGTCCTTCGCGAGCCGGGCGACGACCGGCAGCAGGCCCGTGTGCAGCACCGACGCCTCCACAGGGGTGAGGAGCACGATGAGCGAGCCCCGGCCGGCGCGCTGCGCGATCGTCGACGCGGCGCGCTCCCAGTCGGTCTCCACGAGGGCCGGGTGGACGGGCGAGGTCGCGGCGACCATGTCGTGCAGGACCGTCGTCCGGCTGGACCCGGTGACGGAGGCATGGGGGATCCGGTCCAGGCACAGCAGGTCCACGCGGTCCCCGGCCTGACGGGCGAGGGCGGTCAGGAGCAGGGAGGCGTCGAACGCGGCGTCGAGGCGGGTGCCCCCGCCGATGCGCGCGGCGGAGACGCGGGAGGTGTCCACGACGATGAGGACGTGGCGGTCCCGCTCGGGCCGCCAGGTCCGCACGACGACGCTGCGGCGGCGGGCGGTGGCGCGCCAGTCGATCGAGCGCACGTCATCGCCGTCGACGAAGTCCCGCAGGGAGTCGAACTCGGTGCCGGCGCCCCGCTGATGGAGGGCGGAGAGCCCCTCGATCTCCCGCAGCCGCTGGACGCGGGAGGGGAGGTGCCGCCGGGAGCCGAACGGATGCAGCGCGAGGAGCCGGCCGGGGGCGTCGACGGCGGCGCTGCGTCGGCCGAGGCCCAGCGGTCCGCGGGAGCCGATGACGAGGGCCCGGGACGTGTGCTCGCCGCGACGGGTCGGGGTGAAGGACTGCTCGATCGCGCGCCGCTCGCGACCGGGGACCCGCAGCCGGTGGCGCTGCGCGTCGAGACCGGCGGTCGGATTCCAGGCATCGCGGATCTCGAGGTCCGCGGCGCGCGAGGCGGGGTTCGCGATCAGGAGCCGGCCCGCGGCGTCCGATCCCAGGCGCACCTGCCCGGGCGCCTGGCGCCGCACCGTCAGCGCTCGCGGCGACGGGGCGGCGAGGGCATCGCCCAGCACGATCGCCGCCCAGGCGACGACGAGCGCGAGGAGCGTCCACCAGTGCGGCCACAGCACCACGACGGGCAGCCCGACGAGGGCCGCGAGCGCGGCCCTCGGGGTCGGGGAGATCCTCATCGGTGCTCGCTCAACGGGGGACGGCCACGGAGGCGAGCGTCGCGGCGAGGACCGCCTCGACCTGCGTGCCCTCGAGCTCGGCCTCGGTGGTCAGGCGCACGCGGTGGGAGAGCGTGGCCGGGGCCATCGTCTTGACGTCGTCGGGGGTGATGAAGTCGCGGCCGGAGAGGTACGCCCAGGCGCGGGCGGTGCGCAGCAGGGCGATCGCACCGCGGGGGGAGACGCCCAGGGAGAGGCTGGGGGAGCGGCGCGTCGCGCGGCACACGTCGACGACGTACTGGACGACCGGGTCCTCGGCGGCGACGCGGGCGACGTCCTGCTGCGCCCGGTGGAGGGAGGCGACGTCGACGACGGGGCGCAGGCCCATGGCGGAGAGGTCGGTGGTGTCGAAGCCGTCGGCGTGGCGGCGCAGCACGTCGATCTCGACATCGCGCTCCGGCAGCGGCATGACGGCCTTGAGGAGGAAGCGGTCCAGCTGCGCCTCGGGCAGCGCGTAGGTGCCGTCGAACTCGATGGGGTTCTGGGTCGCCACCACGAGGAACGGGTCCGGCAGGGGCCGGCCGACGCCGTCGACGGTGACCTGCCGCTCCTCCATCGCCTCCAGGAGCGCCGACTGGGTCTTCGGGGGCGTCCGGTTGATCTCGTCCGCGAGCAGCAGGTTCGTGAAGACCGGGCCCTCGCGGAAGACGAGATCGGAGGTCGTGCTGTCGTAGATCAGGGAGCCCGTGATGTCGCCGGGCATCATGTCCGGGGTGAACTGGACACGGCGCATGCGCACGTCCAGCGCGGCCGCGAGGGAGCGCACGAGCAGCGTCTTGGCGACCCCGGGCACGCCCTCGAGCAGCACGTGCCCGCGGCACAGCAGCGCGACGACGAGGCTGGTGACGGCGGCGTCCTGGCCGACGACCCCCTTGTGGACCTCGGCGGCGAGGCCCTGGAGGCGGTCGCGGGCGGTGCCGTCGGGCCGGGGCGCGGGCTCTGAATCGGTGGACTGGGCGGAGGGCTGCGCTCCGGGCTGCGCCGCCGGGGAGGCGGAGGCGTCGGGGAGGTGGGTCATCGGTCGATCTCCTTCTCGAGGTCGTCGA
Organism: Brachybacterium netajii (SeqCode); assembly: GCF_054114245.1. Taxonomy (NCBI): domain Bacteria; kingdom Bacillati; phylum Actinomycetota; class Actinomycetes; order Micrococcales; family Dermabacteraceae; genus Brachybacterium; species Brachybacterium netajii (SeqCode). The sequence continues at coordinate 120,570 of NZ_JBSYXB010000006.1, forward strand.
GGCGAGCGGCCAGGTCGACGAGATCCTGGTCGGTGGGGACGGGGGTCGGGCCCAGCAGGTCGCGGAGGCTCTGCGGGGTGCGGGGTGTGACCCCCTCGGGGACGCTCAGATCGCCGATCGCGGCGATCAGCGCATCGAGGGAGTCCTCGCGGCGCAGCCCCAGGCGGGAGGCCAGGCGGCTGGAGGTCGCGGAGCGCAGCGAGGCCGCGGCGGCGTCGCGCGCATCGGCCTGCTGGAGCAGCCGGGCGCGCCCGAGCACGATCTCCTGCGGACGAACGGTCACCGGGAGCGGCTCGACGACGACGGGGCCGTCGCGTCGGCCGACGGCGACCAGCGCGATCACGGCGATGACGATCACCCACAGCGCGACCGGGGCGATCCAGCGGGGGAGATGCGTGAACAGGCTCGACGAGGCCGCCGCCAGGGGATCGGCCGCGGAGGGCAGGTACCAGGTCACTGCACGCGCTGCACTGTCCGCGCCATCCGTCTCGTCCGCCCCGAGGGCGTTCAGGGCGAGCGCGGCGTTGTCCGCGCGACCGATGCCCTCGTTGGTGAGCAGGTCCGGCGAGCCGAGGACGAGGATGGAGCCCTCGCGGGCGACGAGGCTGCGTCCATCGGCATCCCCGGCAGGGCCGAAGCATCCCTCGGCATCTCCGGCGGTGCGGTACAGGCGCGAGGCCCCGCCCGCGCCGTCCGTGCCCAGCACCTGCAGCGTGCGGGCGCCGTGGTCGAGGCCGCCGCAGCTCTCGGCGGTCAGCGTCGTCTCGTCCTCGAGCGCTCCGGCGGGACTGATGTCCGGCGCCAGGTACCCGAGGGCGATGGTGTCGGGACGCACGAGCACCAGGCGGCCCTCTCCCTCGGAGAGCGCCTCCTCGAGGAGATCGAGCTGCGCGAGATCGAGGGCGGCGGTCGAGGTCACGACGACGGTGCGGCCCTCGCGGAGGTCCTCGGCGGCATCGGAGGTGCGCCGGGCGACCTCCACGTCGACGTCGAGGTCCTCGAGGACGGTCACGACCGCGCGCGATCCCTGCGGCGTGGGGGCGTCGACCTCGAGCAGGCCATCGCGGTAGTAGCCGCGGGCGACGCCGGCGAGCACCGCGGCGAGCACCGCGAGGACCACGAGCGCCATGAGACCGGGATGCCGGCGCGGCGGACGGGCGGCGCTGCGAGCGGTGCCGTCGGCGCGATCGCCGGAGGGATCGCCGACGGGGCTGTCGACAGTCGCGGGGGCTGCGGGGGCTGCGGGGGCCGAGGGGGCCCCGGTGGGAGCGCTCACGGGGCGGCCTCGAGGAGATCCTGCTCCGGAGCGGAGAGGTCGGGCGCCGCCTCGGCGACGTACTCGGCGAGGCGCAGGAGGTCGTCGGCCTGCTTGCGGCGGACGCTGCGATGGGAGTAGGCGGCCATGTCGAAGGCGTCGGCGGCGCGCAGGAGCCGCGCCCGGAGATCGGGGAAGGCGGCGCCGGCCTCGCGCGCGGCCTCGTGCGCCGTCATCCCGGTGGTCGCGTCGAGCAGGGTGCGCTCCTCGAGGTCCCGCACGAGCGCGCGCAGCGCCAGGACGGTGCCGTCGTCGAGCAGCCCGTCGTCGATCGCGGCGCGGGACCGGTCGCGCAGCTCCTTCCCGCTCAGGCGCGCATCGGCGCCGAGGCGCGCGTCGACGCCGAGCACGGCGCCCCGCCGGATGAGGCCCGATCGTCGGATGACGAGGACGAGGACCACGACCAGGAGGACGGCGCCGAGGAGCGCGACGCCGGTGCCGAGGGCGCTGGATCCGTGGACGCCCTCGAGCAGGCCGTCGATCCAGTCCTCGATGCTCGAGAGCAGCCACGCCACGAACCCGTCGGACCCGGCGTACTCGCCCTTGGCGAGCTCCTCGAGCACCCGGGCGCGGGCCTCGTCGGGCTCGAGGGCGGGGCCGGCGAGGATCATCGGAGGCCCCCGGCGTCGCGGCCGGAGGACGGACCGTCGGCGAGCAGGCCACCGGAGCGGGAGCCGACCTGCCCGGCGGCGCCGCCGGAGCCGCCGGCGACCGCCATCGCGCCGGCGCGATGCGCGCGGTCGGCGCGGACGAGCTCCACGTCCCAGGCCTCGTGGCGCATGCGGATGTCGGCGTAGAGGGCGGCGACGGCGGAGGCGTAGAACGGGGTGAGCAGGAAGGTCGCGAGATAGGCGCCGATCATCGAGACGACCGTCAGGACGGTGACGCCGAGGACGACGGCCTCGAAGGAGGTCGCGAGCAGGATCGCGAAGTAGACGACGGCGCCGACGGTGCCGAACACCCCGGCGACCACCTGGCTGGCCAGGTAGTAGAGGATGTACGAGAGGACGCCGATGCCGAGCACGCGCCACTGTCGCCGTCCGGCCGTCAGCGCGAACGAGCGCCGGACCGCCCCGAGGACGCCGGTGCCCTCGACGGCGAGGGAGGGCACCGCGAGCAGCAGGCGGGCCCACACCCAGACCGACGCGAGGACGCCGAGGAGGAGGCCGACGAGCAGCCCTCCCACGGTCCCGATCCCGGCCTCGCGCACGATGAGCAGCGGGAGCGCGCCGAGCGCCGTGGGGACGACGAAGGCGACCGCGGTCAGGACGGCGACGATCAGCGAGACCGCCACGGCGGGCAGGGCGAAGCGGCGGGTCGTCGGCCAGAGCGCCCCGTCCTCGCCGCGGCCCGCGGTCGCGGCGTCGATCGCGAGCCGCGTCAGGGGCACCGTGACGACGGAGGCGGCCACGAGCGTGATGATCGAGGTGACGACGGTGGAGCCGACAGTGGAGAGGATCTCGCCGAGGCCCCCGAAGGTCGCGGAGGTCGACGTGCTGGTGGTATCCGCCATCACCGACTGCATCTCGCCGATCAGGGGGAGCATGCCGACGCCCGTGGTGATGGTGATCAGCACGTAGGCGATGCCGTAGACCGCGGCGGAGAGCACGAGCGCCGGGCGGGCGCGCAGCCGGTAGATCCGCACGGCGGCGCCGAGGATCTCGCCGAGCCCCAGCGGGCGCAGGGGGAAGAGCGGCTGGACGGTGTCGAGCTCGCGCGCGGTCCCGCCGGCGACCGGGGCGGCGCCGAGACCCGGCGCGGCCGGGCCGGATCCGAGCGGTTCCGGGCCTCCGCCGGGCATGCCCGCGGCGTCGTCGCCCTCGGCGGGACCCCGGTCGGGCGCCGTCGATCCGGGTGCTGTCCATCCGGTGCTCATGGGATGCGTGCTCCTCTCTGGTGCGAAGCGGTCCGTGCGGATCCCAACCTACGGACCCGGCGGGCACGGACCGATCCGACGAACGTCGATCCCGTCGATCCGGTGGTCCATCCCCCTCTCTGGGCGCCTTCCCCCCGGCAGCGGGCGGAAATGGCACAATGAGCCCTATGACGTCGCCTTCACGGATCCTCGTTGTCGATGACGACCAGGCGATCGCCGAGATGGTCGGCATCGTGCTGCGCGGCAAGGGCTTCGAGGTCGCCACCTCCCCGGATGGAGCCTCTGCCCTCGAGACCTTCCCCCGCCTCCGCCCCGATCTGGTCCTCCTGGACCTGATGCTGCCGGGCATGGACGGCATCGAGGTCTGCCGCCGCCTGCGCCGGGACTCCGGCGTCCCGATCATCATGCTCACCGCCCGCTCCGACACGGCCGACGTGGTCGAGGGGCTCGAGGCGGGGGCCGACGACTACCTGACCAAGCCCTTCGAGCCGGACGAGCTGGTCGCGCGCATCAAGGCCCGCGTGCGCCGGGTCGAGGCGCCGACCACCGAGCACCTCACCATCGGCGACCTCGTCATCGACGTCGACGGTCACGAGGTGCGCCGGGACGGCGAGCTGATCGCGCTGACCCCGCTCGAGTTCGACCTGCTCGCCCAGCTCGCCCGCAAGCCCTGGCAGGTGTTCACCCGCGACGTGCTCCTGCGCGACGTCTGGGGCTACCGCCACAGCGCCGACACCCGCCTGGTCAACGTCCACGTGCAGCGGCTGCGCTCGAAGATCGAGCACGATCCGGAGAACCCGGCGATCGTCGTGACCGTCCGCGGCGTGGGCTATCGCGCCGGCGGCGCCTGAGAGGCGACGACCGCAGGTGACCGGAGGCGAAGGAGCCTCGCGGCTGCGCGAGCGCGGCCGCCGCGTCCGGGAGGCGGTCGAGCCGCGGCGCTGGTCGCTCGCCCTGCGCGTCGTGCTGGTGACGACGCTGCTGGCGACCTTCGCGATCCTCTCCGTCGGCGCCTATCTGTCCTCGGTGATCGCCGACGGGCTCTACGAGCAGCGCCGCGAGCGGGTGCTCGACGAGACCGTCGAGGTGCGCAGCCAGCTCGTCGACGACCTCACCTCGCTGTCGGGGGCGACGAGCACGCAGCAGCAGGACGCGGCGTACGCGTTCATCACCTCGGTGGGCGGGCAGTCCGGCGCCGACGCCCGCGAGGTCGCCCTGTTCCCGGCGGACTCCTCGTCCACCCTCCTGCAGGTCGCCTCCGACCAGTCCCTCTTCGATGCGATCGATGACGAGTTCGAGGACTCGGTGGCGGAGTCCCCGGACTCGCTCGTCTGGAGATCCATCGGCCGCGACGACGGCACCGGGGCCGTGGAGCCCGCGCTGCTCGTCGGCACCCGGGTGATCGTCCCCGGCACCGGTTCCTACGACCTCTACATCGTCTACTCGCTCCAGGAGGAGCAGCAGACCCTCTCCTTCGTGCAGCGTGTGATCCTGGGCGGCGGCGCCGTGCTGCTGGCGCTCGTCGTCGGCATCGCCGTCGTCGTCGCACGGCTCGTGACCACGCCGCTCAAGCGCGCCGCCCTCGCCGCCGAGCGGATGGCCGGCGGCGATCTCGACAGCCGTGTGGAGGTCTCCGGCAGCGACGAGCTCGCGAAGGTGGGGGAGTCGTTCAACGACATGGCCCGCAGCCTCGCCCAGAAGGTCGACGACCTCACCGAGCTCTCCCGCGTCCAGCAGCGCTTCGTCGCCGACGTCTCCCATGAGCTGCGCACGCCGCTGACGACGATCCGCATGGCCGCCTCCGTGCTCGACGATCAGCGCGACCGCCTGCCCGGGGAGCTGTCGCGCACCGCCGAGCTGCTGTCGACGCAGGTCGACCGCTTCGACGCGCTCCTCGCGGACCTGCTGGAGATCTCCCGCTTCGACGCGGGTGCCGCGCGCCTGGAGACCCACCGCGAGGACATCGACGATCTCGTCATCGCCGCCGTCGGGGACGCACGGCCCCTGGCCGCCGCCCGCGGGAGCACCCTCGAGCTGCGCCTCGCCGGCGAGGGCGTCGAGGCGATGGTCGACGCCCGTCGCGTCGACCGGATCCTGCGGAACCTCCTGACCAACGCCATCGAGCACGGTGCGGGACGCCCGGTGCTCGTGCAGACCGCGGGCGACGAGGACGCGGTCGCGATCGTCGTCCAGGACTTCGGATCCGGGATCAGCCCCGAGGACGCCCGCCGTGTTTTCGACCGCTTCTGGCGCGCTGACCCCTCCCGCGCCCGCACCCTCGGCGGGACCGGGCTGGGCCTGGCGATCTCCGTCGAGGATGCGCACCTCCACGACGGCTGGCTGCAGGCCTGGGGGCAGGCCGGGGAGGGCGCGGTCTTCCGTCTCACGCTGCCGCGCCGGCCCGGCGGCTCGTTCTCCCGCTCCCCGCTCCGCCTCGAGCGCTCCTTCGACCGCAGCGCGGTCGACGACGGGGCGAGCACCATGACCGGCGAGATCGAGATCTCTCCCGACCTGCTGCCCGACATGCTGACCGACCCCGCCCCCCGGGCGGGAGAGACCGGAGAGGAGCACCGATGAGCCGTCCCGATGATCGCGACCCGTCGGCGCCCGGACGCCGGGCGCTCCTGCGCGCCGCCGGGATCGCGGCGGTCGCGGGCCTCGCGAGCGCCTGCGCGCGCATCCCCACCGACTCGGAGATCACCGTGCGCGAGCTCGCGGGCGAGGCGCAGGCCGGCGCCCCCTACGTGCGAGCGCTGCCGCCCGCGGAGGACGCCACGCCCTCCGAGGTCGTGCTGGGCTTCGTCCAGGCGGGCGTGGGCCCCGAGGACGACTACGCCGTCGCCCGCGAGTACCTCACCGAGGACCTCGCACGGACCTGGGACCCCGGAGAGCAGGTGACCATCTACTCGGGCAGCCAGGAGCTGCAGGTCGAGTCCGTCGACGAGGCCAGCGCGACGCTCCTGGTGCAGGTCGTCGCCTCGGTCACCAGCGGGGGGCTGCGCAGCCTCCTGGCGGGCGTCACCCCGCGCGAGGTGCCCATCGGGCTCACCCAGGTCGACGGGCAGTGGAGGATCTCCGACGTCCCCGACGGCATCTTCCTCTCGGAGGCCGCCTTCGACACCCTCTACGCCTCTGCGCGGCTCTACTTCGTGGACCCCCGGCAGCTCCACCTTGTCCCCGATCAGCGGTGGTTCTCCCTGAACCGCGGCGCCTCCGCGGTGCTCGCCGCGCTCGCCGCCGGCCCGTCCCCGTACCTCGACGGCGCGGTCGTCTCCGAGGTCCCCGCCAGCTCCGGCGTCGCCGCCGCCGTCGTCACGAGCGGCGCCGACGGCGTCGTGCAGGTCGAGGTCCCGACGGCCGTCGGACAGCTCGACCTCGGCCGTCGGGCGATCGCCCTCCGGCAGATCGAGGCATCGCTGCGCTCCATGTCGACGCTCAGCGGGGTCCGTCTGACCTGGGAGGGCGACGACCTCACGCCGGCAGGAGAGGACGCGATCCAGCGGGCGCTGCCCGGCCACCGGCCCATCGCCGCCGCGACCCGCGGCGTCATCTCCCTCACCGACACCGACATGCAGGGACTGCCCGTGCAGCTGGTGCCCGCCCTGGCCTCGGTCGCCGTCGCCGCGCCCGCGATCGCGCAGGACGGCATCCTGGCCGCCGCCCTCGGCGACGAGGACGCAGTCGTGCTCGTGACCTCCACCGACGGGTCCCTGCCGCTGCGCGAGGCCGCGAGCGGGGGAGTCTTCGTCGCCCCTCGGATCGACGACGCCGGCTACGTGTGGACGGGCGCCCGCGCGAGCTCCGGTGTGCTGCTCGCGCTCTCCGGCGTCGGAGCAGACGCCGACGTGAAGATCGACGCCCCCTTCCTGAGCGATCGCGAGGTGCTCTCCCTCGATATCGCCGCCGACGCCACCCGCCTGCTCGTGCTCTCCGCCGACAGCGCCGGGTCGCGGCTGGACCTGTGCGCCGTGCGGCGCGATGCGGACGGCGTCCCGGTCTCGCTCACCGAGCCCATCGTCATCCGCGCCCCGCAGATGAGCGGCATGACCCGCGCCGGATGGTACGACGAGGTCGCGATGCTCGTGCTCGGCGAGGACACCGGAGCGCAGGAGCAGCGCGCGCAGGTCCTCGACCTCGCCAACGGACGCGACCCCCTCCCGGACTTCGGCATCGAGGTCATCTCGATCGCCGGGACCTCGGTCGCCGAGACCGTCTGGGCCGGCACCGTCGAGGGCACCCTGCTGCGCAGCGACGGCGAGGGCTGGGCGGGCGTCGACCTCACGGCCACCGACCCGGCGTTCTACTGACCCCGGGGCGGGGCGGGGCGGGGCGGGGCGGGGCGGGGCGGGTGCCGGGGCCGGGGCGCTCGACAGAGCCGGATCGGCGGCGCGGCGATGCTCCTCCCCAGGGGCGCATCGTCCACAGCCGCGGGCCTCGCGGACTTCGAGGACCCGAGGTCGTGCTGGGATCGCCGGATGGACGGCCTCGGACGCGCAGAGCACGTGGAACGCACAGGACCCACAGGACCCACAGACCCCATCGGGCCCACCGGACCCTCAGGACCAGGAGTCGCTGAGCGCATTCGGCGCCCGGACTCCGTGAGCTCGGCGGCCGGGGCGCTCCTGCGTCGGACGGCGTTCCTGCTCGGCGAGATCCTGGCGCAGACCTGCGCCCTGATCGCCCCGAGGGAGTGCCCGTGCGGACGCGAGGGCGCATGGCTCTGCCGGGACTGCGCCCTGCTGCTCGAGGCGCCGCCGACCCGGGTCGACAGCGTCTGCGACGCTCTGCAGCTGCTCTCCTCCACCCGTGTCCGAGAGGAGGACGCCGTGCCCGCCGGGACGGACCATCGTCCGCTGCTGCCCGTCCTCGCGATCGGCGAGTACGCCGGCCCGCTGCAGAGCCTGGTGCTGGCCTGGAAGAACGGCGGGATGCTGCATCTCGGTCCCCACCTGGCCTCCGCCCTCGTGCCCGCCGTCGAGGCCCTCGCGTGCGAGACGCGCGAGACGGCGGCGTCGAGCAGCGACCCCGTGCTGCTGATCCCCGTCCCCTCCCGACGCTCCGCACGGCTGCGCCGCGGCGAGGACCATGTCGCCGAGCTCGTCCGGGAGATCGCGGCGCGAGGCGGGGGCCGCGCGCTCGTCCTGCGCGCCTCGCCCACCACTGCGCAGGAGGGCGGCGGATCGCGCCAGCGCCGCCATCGGCGCATCCGCCTCGGGCGCGGCGGGGTGCCGGAGCCGTTGCGCGGGAGAGCGGCTGTGATCGTCGACGACGTCGTCACGACCGGGGCCACGCTCCGCGGCATGCACGAGGCGCTGACCTCAGCGGGAGTGCCCGTCCTCGGCGCGGTGGTGATCGCCTCCGCCCGGCTTCCCGTCCCGAAGCGGCTGCCCCGCCGCGCCGCAGGGGCGGTCGGGACCTCAGGTGCAGAAACCCGATGAGATCCATGGCACACTGTTCTCACTCGCAGGGACAGATCGCGAGTCCTCTCCCGTCAGGAGGTGCCCACCCAGCCGAAGAGCCATCGCGGCCGGGCTCAGAGCGGCCGCACCCCGACCTGAGGAGTACCACTCATGGAGATCAATGTCGTCGGACGCCACATGGACGTCCCGGATCGCTTCCGCCGCCACCTCACCGACAAGCTCGACAAGGTCACCCAGCTCGCCCCCGCGGCCATGCGGGTCGACGTGGAGATCTCGCAGGAGAAGAATCCCCGCCAGAACGAGCTCAGCGATCGCGTCGAGCTCACGGTCTACGACAACGGGGCGGTCATCCGCTCCGAGGCGCGGGCGGACGACCTGTACGGTGCGCTGGATGTCGCTCACGGGAAGCTCCTCGAACGTCTGCGGCGCTCGCGCGACCGCCGGAAGGACCGTCGTCGCGGCCGCGAGCGCTCCCACCAGGGCGCCACGGCGAGCCTGCGCACGATGACCGCGGACGGCGACCTCCCTGCACCGCTGCAGGACGCGGAGCCCGTGGACGCGGCTGCCGTCGCCGAGGACGCGACGAGCACGGCCGAGGACTTCAGCCCGGTCGTGATCAGGGAGAAGAAGCACCCTGCCGAGCCCATGAGCATCGACGACGCCCTCTACCGGATGGAGCTCGTCGGCCATGACTTCTTCCTCTTCATCGACGAGGGATCCGGCAATCCGAAGGTGGTCTACCGTCGGAAGGGATGGAACTACGGCGTGATCGAGCTCGACGGGGAGCTGCAGAGCTCCTGAGCCGATAGCCGTCCCGCAGGGCGGGCGGTGCGCACGATCTGCGCGCCGCCCGCCCTCGGCATGTCCGAGAGCGGGCGTACGGTGCACGAGCACGAGCACGAGCACGAGCACGAGCACGAGCACGAGCACGAGCACGAGCACGAGCTGAGGCCCGTGCGCCATGAGCAGGGATCCAGTGAGGCACGCAGGCGGAAGGGGCGATGGATGACGGCGAGCGACGGGGCAGGGGCATCGGGCCGGCTCACGGCGGCGCAGGCGAGAGCGATCGCCCTGCGCTCCCAGGGGATCGGCGGGGTCCGACGAACGGCGACGCCGTCGACCAGGACGAGCACGGAGGCGCTGCGGCGCACCGTCGAACGGACCCATCTGCTGCAGATCGACTCCGTCAGCGTCTTCGCGCGCGCCCACCACCTGCCGGTGTACACCCGGCACGGCAGCTGGGACGTCCGCGCCCTCGACCGCGCCGCACGCCCGGGGGAGGAGCGGCTCCTGCAGGAGGCCCTCGCCCATGAGGCCGCCTTCACCACCGACGAGGTGCACCGCCGCCTCGGATTCCGCCGTCGCGCTGCGCGGAACGAAGGATGGCAGGCGGTGCAGGACGCCGCGCGGAGCATGCCCGACGGGCTCGCCAGGATCCGGGAGGTCCTCGCGGAGCAGGGCCCGCTGAGCGCCGCGGAGATCTCCCGCGCACTCGGAGACCATCAGCGCGGAGACGGATGGGGATGGCGACGGACCACCGTCCAATGGGCGGTCGAGCACCACTTCCGCACGGGCGACCTCGAGTGCGTCGGCCGCAGCGCGCAGTTCGAGAGGCTCTACCTCCCGGTCGCGTCGTCGGCCGATGGCGCAGGCGACGCCGCAGGGGACGGCGCAGTCCTCGGGGGGAGCGACGAGACGGACCTGCGATCGCGGGATGAGGAGGACGTGGCGCATCTGATCGCCCTCGCCGCCCGCGCCCTGGGCGTCGCAGAGGCCTCCTCCCTGTCCGACTACTTCCGGATCAGGAGCGCGACCGCACGTCCGGCGATCCAGGAGCTGATCGCCACCGGCGAGGTCCGGGAGGTCGAGGTCGACCTCCCGGGCGGGACGCGGCGCATGCTGCTCCACCGCGATGCGCCGGACCCGGCACCCGTGCGCACCCGCGCCCTGGTCAGCCCCTTCGACCCCGTCGTCTTCCACCGTCCGCGCCTGGCCTCGCTGTTCGACGTGGACTACCGCATCGGGATCTACACGCCCGCCGAGCGCCGCACGACCGGCTACTACTCCCTCCTCTTCCTGATGGGCGACCTCTTCCCCGCACGAGTCGACCTTCGCGCCGACCGGGCGCGCGGCGTCCTCGAGGTCCGCGGCGTCTACCGCGAAGAGCTGCCGCAGCTGGGACGGCGGATGCGGAGGAGCGATGCCGCCATCGCCCGCGACCTCGCCGTCGAGCTCCGTCGAGCGGCCCGCTGGCAGCAGCTCGACGAGGTGCGCGTCCCGCAGGAACCCCTCGCGCAGGGCGCCGATCCCGCGCTCACCTCGGCGCTCGCGACCGCGCTCGCCGGAGCCCCGACGGACGACGGCTGACGGACTCCGACGGAGTCGAGGAGGATGCGTGAGCGCCTCTCGTCGTGAGGATCGGCGCAGCCGTCAGCGCGCGAGGATGCGCGCCGTCTACGATGGGTCAGGCATCGGACGCCCTGAGGGCGCATGAGACAACTTCGGGAGCATGTGTGGTCAACCTCTTCGACAAGATCCTCCGCGCCGGCGAGGGGCGCGAGCTCCGTCGACTGCAGGGCATCGCCCAGCAGGTCGAGGACGCGGGCGACGTCTTCGCGGAGCTGAGCGATGAGGAGCTCAAGGGCGAGACCGCCCGCTTCCGCGAGCGCCTGGAGGACGGCGAGACCCTCGACGACATCATGGTCGAGGCCTTCGCCGCGGTGCGCGAGGCGGCGACCCGCACGCTCGGGCAGCGCCCCTACCCCGTCCAGATCATGGGCGGTGCGGCGCTCCACCGCGGTCGCATCGCCGAGATGAAGACCGGTGAGGGCAAGACCCTCGTCGCGACCCTCCCGTCGTACCTCAACGCCCTCGCGGGCAAGGGCGTGCACGTCGTCACGGTCAACGACTACCTCGCCGGCTACCAGAGCGACCTGATGGGCCGCGTCTTCCGCACCCTCGGCATGACCACCGGCGTCATCAAGTCCGGGCTCACCCCCGCGGAGCGCCGCGAGGAGTACGCCGCGGACATCACCTACGGCACGAACAACGAGTTCGGCTTCGACTACCTGCGCGACAACATGGCCCTCAAGCCCGAGGACCGGGTCCAGCGGGAGCACTTCTTCTGCGTCGTCGACGAGGTCGACTCGATCCTCATCGATGAGGCCCGCACCCCGCTGATCATCTCCGGGCCGGCCTCCGGCGACGCCAACAAGTGGTACTCGGAGTTCGCGAAGGTCGTGAAGCTGCTCCGCCGTGACCGCGACTACGAGGTCGACGAGAAGAAGCGCACCGTCGGCGTCCTCGAATCCGGCATCGACAAGGTCGAGGACCATCTCGGGATCGAGAACCTCTACGAATCGCTGAACACGCCGCTGATCGGCTTCCTGAACAATGCGATCAAGGCGAAGGAGCTGTTCAAGCGCGATAAGGACTACGTCGTCCTGAACGGCGAGGTGCTCATCGTCGACGAGCACACCGGGCGCATCCTCGCCGGTCGCCGCTACAACGAGGGCATGCACCAGGCGATCGAGGCCAAGGAGGGGGTGAAGATCAAGGCCGAGAACCAGACCCTCGCCACGATCACCCTCCAGAACTACTTCAAGCTCTACGAGAAGCTCTCGGGCATGACCGGCACCGCCGAGACCGAGGCCGCCGAGTTCATGAACACCTACAAGCTCGGCGTGGTGCCGATCCCCACGCACCGCGAGATGCAGCGCGTGGATCAGGCCGATCGCATCTACCGCACCGAGAAGGCGAAGTTCGATGCCGTCGTCGAGGACATCGTCCGTCGGCACGACAAGGGCCAGCCGGTCCTCGTGGGCACCACCAGCGTCGAGAAGTCCGAGTACCTCGCGAAGCTGCTGACCGCTCAGGGCGTCAAGCATGAGGTCCTCAACGCGAAGAACCATGCGAAGGAGGCCGGCATCATCGCGATGGCCGGCGCCAAGGGTGCGGTCACCGTCGCCACCAACATGGCGGGTCGAGGCACCGACATCATGCTCGGCGGCAACGTCGAGTTCATGGCGCACTCGGCCGTCGAGCAGCTCGGCATCGATCCCGAGGAGGATCCCGAGGGCTACGAGGCCGCTTGGGATGAGGAGATGGCCAAGGCCAAGGCCGCCGTGGCGACGCAGCACGACGAGGTCGTCGAGCTCGGAGGGCTCTATGTGCTCGGCACCGAGCGCCATGAGTCCCGGCGCATCGACAACCAGCTGCGCGGCCGCTCCGGCCGACAGGGCGACCCGGGCGAGTCCCGCTTCTACCTCTCGCTCCAGGACGATCTGATGCGCCTGTTCAACTCCGGGGCCGCGGAGTCGCTGCTCGCCCGCGGTGGCGTCGACGAGTCGATCCCGCTGACCGGCCGCATGGTCTCGGGCGCGATCCAGCGCGCGCAGAACTCGATCGAGTCCCGCAACGCGGAGATCCGCAAGAACGTCCTGAAGTACGACGACGTCCTCACGAAGCAGCGCAAGAAGCTGTACGAGGAGCGTGCACGGATCCTCGAGGGCGAGGACCTCGACGAGCACATCGACCGCTTCATCGAGGAGGTCATCGGCGGCACCGTCGACGCGCACACCAAGGGCGTCAACGGCGAGGACATCGACCTCGAGGAGCTGTGGGGGGCGCTGCGCACCGCCTTCCCGATCTCGATCACGGCCGAGGAGGTCATCGAGGAGGTCGGCGGCAAGGAGGACCTGAGCGGCGAGGTCCTCAAGGAGGAGATCCTCTCCGACGCTCGCCTCGCCTACGAGAAGCGACGCGAGGAGCTCGGCGACGAGGGCCTCCATCAGCTCCAGCGTCGCGTGCTGCTCTCGGTGATGGATCGCCGCTGGCGCGAGCACCTCTACGAGATGGACTATCTCAAGGAGGGCATCGGCCTGCGCGCCATGGCTCAGCGCGACCCGCTCGTCGAGTACGAGCGCGAGGGCCATCTGATGTTCAACGACATGATCGCGGGCATCAAGGAGGACTCCGTCGGGTACGTCTACAACCTCGAGGTCCAGGTCGCCAAGGCCGAGTCCGTCGTGCCGAAGGCGGTCTCGGATCTGCTGACGTCGACCGCCGGCGCGCACGGGAGGACCGCGGCGGCCGTGGCGGCTGCTGCGAACGCGGTCGAGGCGGCGAAGACCGGGGCCGCGAGCTCCGCGGATGCCTCGACGGAGGGCGCTGCGGCCGACGGCGGTGAGCCGGCCTCGGACGAGGAGAGCGTGGTGCTGACCGGTCGTGGCCTCGAGGACGGCGTCGGTGCAGGGCAGCTGCGCTACAGCTCCGCCGAGGGCTCGGGCATCCAGGACCCGGCGAACCTGTCGCGTGCGCAGCGTCGTCGCCTCGAGCGACAGGGGCGCCGCAGCGGAGCCTCGAACCGCCAGGACCGTGACAAGCCGCGTCCGGAAGATCGCTCGCACCGCGCCTGAGGCCGCGGGAGCGGCCGGGGCCTGACCGGCGGTGCGCCGGGCCGACGGCATTGGGCCCGCGGCAGTGGGCCGGCGGATGCTGCACAGCATGAGGGAGGGGACGGACCATCTGGTCCGTCCCCTCCCTCATGTCCCGCTGGCCGCGCGCTCAGCCGATCTCGAGCACGGTGATCTTCCATCCGGTATGGCGGAGCTCCCAGCGCATCGCGAGGAAGCGGGCGCGATCGGGCTCGCGCAGCACGCAGCTGGCCTCGACCGTGCGTGCGTTGACGATGCACGTGCGCACACCGGAGACCTGCAGCTGCTTGGGCGGCGCGTACCCGGTGGTCGCCCGCAGGCGCCGGGTGAGGGAGGCGCGGCGGGAGAGCATGAGGGCCACCTCGGGGGTGACCAGTCGGGTCAGGGCATTGTCGGGACGCATGTCGCGCACGATCTCCACGGCGCAGCGGGCGACGGGCTCGATCATCCTCGCGACGGCACGGGGGTCCTCGGAGCGCAGATCCTCCTGGCCGGAGGGGAGAGGCTGCTGATCGGTGGTGCTCATGACTGCTCCTGGGTGGTCAGGTGGCCGGGGACGGTGAGGACCTGGCCGGGGATGAGGAGGGAGGGGTCGTCGCCGAGGAGATCGCGATTGGCCTGGTGGAGATCCGGCCATGCGGCAGTGATGTCGGCGTCGGCATCGGCGTCGGGACCGAGCAGGTCGTCCGTGATGGACCACAGGGTGTCTCCCTGCTCGACGACGACGGTGCCGGGCGGAGGGGCGGGCGCCCCGGTGTCCTCGGCATACGTGCCGGCCGCCTCAGCCGCCTCGCCCGCATCGGTCGCCTGCTGGGCGTTCTGGGAGTCCTGATCGGCGTGGGGATCCTGGTCGTCGGACGACGGCGCATCCGCGGCCTCCTCCGGGATGGGGACGGGCGTGCCCTCCCAGCCGAGGTCGGGAAGCTCCTGCCGCGGGATCTCGTCGAGCGTCGGGAGGCTGCCCTCCTCGGGTGCGGCGGGATCCGGGAGTGCCGGTCCGTCGTCGGTGTCGGTCCCGTCCGCTGCGATGCTCTGCGCGGCGGAGGCCGAGGAGGCGGACGGATTCTCGAAGACGTCCTCCACCGCGGCCGAGGCGGGCAGGAGCATGAGGGACCCGGCGACGGTCGCCGCGGAGGCGCCCACGGCGACCCGTCGCGCGAGTCGGGGAGCGAGCAGACGCAGCGCCACGAGGAGCGTCCGACCCGCGGTGCTGGCAGGTCCGGTCACGGCGACGAGCGAGGCGAGGCCCCACACCAGGGCCAGGTAGGCGCACAGCAGTGCGCCGCCGCCCGCGAGGAGGACGAGGACCCACGCCATCATCGCGTCCGTCCCCAGCCCCTGCCTCGCCTGGGCGAGCAGAGCGTCGACGGTGCTCGACATCGCCAGCGCACCGACCACGGAGATCGCGGCGCCGGCCGCATACCGCCCGGCGCTCGGCATGCGGGACGGCGACGACGGCGGCGGCGAGCCGACCGCACCGTGCGTCGGCGCTGCTGACGGTGCCGACCTCGCCCGCGGCGTCGCCGTCCCGTCGCGTCCCTGCGGACGTCGCTGTTCCCCTGCGGACATCTCTTCCACCCCTGTCGTCGCGGCATCATCGCGAACGTCTGTGTTTGATGCGATTTGATGCCGATTGGTTCCCCCACAAGAAGCTAGTGGGCTGTGGGCGCGAGCACAATTGGACGTAAGTGCCATGTGGACGGCCGACATTGGGGAGGAGTGGTACGTAAGTACCAACCGGAGCGGCCGATTGGTACGAAAGTACGAGAAATGAGCGGGTGCGATCCGGGGAGAGGAAACTCCCGGCGATATCGGACGGCCGCCGCCTACAGTGACGCCATGCGATTCGAGCGGATCTTCGACGATCTCGAGGGGCAGTTCGCCCATGGGCAGCAGGAGGAGATCCGCGCGGTCTCGGAGGACTTGGCGCGCGCCGAACGCGCGCAGGTGCATCTCGCCGACCGGCTGCGGGGAGCATCGGGCGCAGAGGTGTCGCTCGTGATCGGCGCGTCGATCCGCCTCAGCGGACGCGTCGAGAGATGTGGGGAGGACTGGATGCTCCTGGAGGAGCACGGGCACCGGCGGGTGCTCGTGCCGCTGGCCGCGATCAGCACCCTGCAGGGCCTGCCGGCCCGGGCCCGCCCGGTCTCCGACGCCCTCGGTGGACGGCCGTCGCTGCTCTCCGCGCTGCGCTCCCTCGCACGGGACCGGCGCGCCGTCCTCGTGGAGACCGCCGCGGGGAGGAGCACCGGGAGGATCTCCGGCGTCGGTGCCGACTGGATGGGCTTCAGCCTCCTGCCGACGGGCGAAGTCCGCTCCGGCGCGACCGGTGCGCTCACGATCCCGCTCAGCGCCCTGCTGCTCATCGCCGAGGCGTGATCGAGGGCACCAGGCGCCGCGGGGAACCGCGTGCCGGGTCAGGCGTGGTGCTCGCGCAGGCGCTCCTCGTGCAGCGCATGCTCCGTCGCCCGGTAGCTGCGTTCGATGTAGGACTCGAGCTCGGCGGCCTCGACGCGCCACTGGCCGCGCCCCCCGACCTTGATCGCCCGCAGCTCTCCCGAGCGGACGAGTGCGTAGGCCTGGGATGCCGAGATGGCGAGCACCTCCGCGACATCGGTCAGCGGCATGAAGCGAGGAGCCATCGTGCGTCCTTCCGTTGCGGTCTCGGCGGCGAGGGAGTCGTCCGCGCACCAGTCTTGCAGAGCTCGCAAGGTTCCGATGACGTCTGTGGATGACCGCTGCGGATACTCGTCCTCTCCATGGCGGAATCCGGGGAGAAGGCCCCTTGGGGGAGGCCTCCGGGTGGAGATCGGGCCGGTTATCCACAATTCGGGGCGGGAGGAGGTGATCGCCGAGGAGAACGCATAGCCTCCCCGCCAGGGAATCCCGACCGGGATCCCGACCGGCTCGAGGACCAGGAGGCGAATATGACGGCTGCCGCTCCCGTGATGAGGCTGCGTCGACCGCGATGGAAGGATCCGCGGCTCATCGTCGGCGTCGTGCTCGTGATCGCGAGCGTGCTGATGGGTGCGCTGCTCGTCTCCCGGCTGTCGCAGACGGCCACGGTCCTGGTCGCCCGCACCGACATCGTGCCCGGGCAGGTGCTGGATGCGAGTGTGCTGACGACCGTCGACGTGCGGCTCGGCGATCAGGACGAGATGTACGTCGGCGACATCGGTGCGATCCCCGAGGGCGCCGTCGCCTCCCATGCCGTCCGCTCGGGCGAGCTGCTGCCGTCCTCCGCGGTCGGCCAGGCCGTCGACATCTCGTTGAGGCCCGTCGTGATCCCCGTGGGATCGGCGGTCGCGGAGTCCGTGACCGTCGGCGCACCGGTGGAGCTCTGGCACACCGAGGACGCGGACAAGGGGAGCGGGGAGACGAGCCTCCTCGTCGAGGACGCCGTCGTGCGTCGCATCGACGAGGGCAGCGCGCTGGGCATGCAGTCGCGCTCGGTCGAGGTGCTCGTCCCGCAGGACCGTCTCGCCGAGGTCCTCGAGGTCCTCGCGCGCGGTGAGCGGCTGGACGTCATCGGCGTCCCCGGCGCGTACGGCACGGGCCGATGATCGACATCGTCCTGTGCGCCTCTGGCGCGGACGAGGTGCGCATCGTCCACGACATCGCCGGGGAGCACGCCGCCGAGATGCGCGTCGTCCGCCGCTGCGCAGACCTCGCCGAGACCCTCGCCGTGGCCGCGGCCGGCATCGGCGACGTCATCCTCATCGACCTGGGGGTGCGCGGTCTGGGCAGGGACCCGCTGGCCGCTCTGCTGCGCGACGCCGCGGTGATCGGTCTCCGCGGCACCTCGGACACCTCGCGGACGGTCCTCGGCCTGCGCCACATCGTCGAGGCCTCGGCGCCCACCGGGGACGTGGTCGCCGCGATCCGGGCCGCCCTCGAGGGGGAGGCCGAGCACGATGCCTGGACGGAGGCGCCCCCTCCGGCGCCGGAGGGGGCGCCGGGCCGGATGGTCGTCCTCTGGGGCCCCGTCGGATCGCCGGGACGCAGCACGATCGCCGCGAACCTCGCCTTCGAGGCGGCGCTCGCCGGGCGCCCGACGATCCTCGTCGACGCCGACACCGTCGGCCCGTCCCTCGCGCAGCTGCTGGGCGTGCTCGATGAGACGCCCGGTCTGGTCGCCGCCTGCCGCGCCTACGATCGCGACACCCTCGACGACGACACCCTGCATGCGCTCATGCCGGAGCTGCGACCCGGTCTGCGGCTGCTCAGCGGCATCGGCGTCCCCGCCCGCTGGCCAGAGCTGCGACGATCGGCGCTGGAGGGCGTGTGGCAGGCGCTGCGCCGCCTCGAGGCGCTGGTCGTCGTCGACGTATCCGGGCTGCTCGAGGAGGATGAGGAGCTCAGCTACGACACCGCGGCGCCGCAGCGCCATGCGGCAGCGATCAGCGCTCTCGAGCATGCGGATGCCGTCCTGGCGGTCGCCGGCGCGGATCCGCTCAGCATCACCCGGCTCCTGCGCGCGGCGCCGCGGCTCGAGGAGCTGGGCGTGAGCAGTCCGCATATCGTCGTCAATCGAGTAGGAGCGCCGGTCTCTGCGGATCGGGTGCGGGAGCTCATCCTGCATCGCATGCCGGCGACGAGCTTCACAGCACTCCCCGACGATCCTGCCGCCTGCCGCACTGCGCTCTGGGACGGGGCGCTGCTCGCCGAAGCGGCCCCTCGTTCGGCGCTCCGCCGAGCACTGCGGGATCTCGCCGCAGAGACGATCGCGCGGTGGTGGCCGCAGGAGGCTCCGTCGCCATGGCGCGGCCGGCGTCGCCCGCGCGCTCGGGGCGCGGAGGACGACGGGATGCCCGCGGAGGGTCACGAGCTCGTGCCGACGGCCGGGTGAGAGGATGACCGCATGAGGATCTTCCTGCCCCTGACCGACGAGGAACGCCCCGCACTGACCGGTATCGCACCCGAGCTGCTGATCGCGCCGGGCCGGGCGGCCTGGGCCGTGACGGCCGCGGCGCGGGCGGACCATCCCGAGGAGGATACGGAGGAGCTCGAGTACGACGCCCTGCAGGACGCCGTGCATGTCGCGCTCGTCACCGGCTCGCGGGACGCGCGCGCCCTGGTCATCGCCGCCGACGTCCCGGACTCCGACATCGGCGGGGCGGAGGACACCGGCGGCGCCTACGGCGTCGTGACCGTGTCCGAGACCCTCGCGCGGGTCGCCGCCCTGCACGTCACCGAGCTGGATGCTGCAGCGGCGGATGCTGACGACACCGACCCCGCGCTGCTGTGGTTCGACGCCTCGGAGGGCGCCGAGGCCATCGCCTATCTCGACGAGCGCACCCAGGGCTGACCCAGGAAGCCCGGAAACCAGGAAGTCAGGTAGCCATGAAGCCTGGAAACGCAGAGGAGCCGGTCGTCCCCGTACGGGATGACCGGCTCCTCTCCTCCCGCTTCTGGTCGAGCACGGGGCGGGCGGGCGTCGAGCCGCGGAGCGAGCCGGGCCGACGTGCAGGATCAGGCGCTGTGCGCGTCGCGGTAGCGCGCGGCGGCCTTCTCCTCGGTGCGCAGGACCTTGGAGATGTAGGGGACGGCCGCCTTCTCCAGGCGCCCGCCGATCAGCGGGACCTTCGCCGTGAGATCGCCGTCGATGACGACGGTGCAGGCGGAATCGCCCTTCGGGGTCATCGTCAGCGCCGCCTTCACCCCGGCGGGCGTTCCGGCGACGGTGAGCGTCATCGTCCCGGTGCGGGAGCCGTCGGCGGCCGCGGCGGACCAGCTCTGCTCCTCGCGCACCGTCACCGACGAGCCGACGAAGGGACGGACGATGTCCGGCACACGATCGGTCGGCATCGCCAGCTCGGTGGTGACGACGAAGGCGCCCGATGCATCGCCCTGCACCGATGACGAGCCGCTGGAGGCGCCGAGCGCAGCCCGACGCACCTCCGCGTACGACTCGTCGGTGTACATGGTCGCGGCAGCGCCCGCCGAGACGGGCAGGTTGAGGGTCTCGCTCAGCTTCATTCCGGTCCTTCCGGGGAGAGTGGTCGGTCCCAGACTAGGCCAGAGCGCCGACGAACCTGCACGTCGGCCGTGGTGTGGGCAGTCCGGCCTGCGGCTCCTCCTCGCTGTCCATGCGCTCGTCACCCGGCAGTCACGCGCGCGTCGTCGACGCAGTCGCCGTCGGACGTCGCCGCGGATGCGTCCTGAGCGCCGCCGCCGTCGCCTGCCGAGCGCCGCCGCCCCGCATCCGGGCGAACGGAGCCCGGCATCACGATGTGAGTCCGAGGCCGCAGCGCCACTACCATGAGCGCATGCCGAGCCTGTCGAAGTTCCTTGCCGACAACCGCCGCTTCTCCGCGAAGGGTGCGGATTGGCTCCAGCACCTGGCCGGGGACTGGAACCTCGTGTCCGATCTGCTGCGTGCGGACCTGGTGCTGTGGGTCCAGACCGATGAGGGCCCGACGGCCGTGGCGCATTGCCGTCCCGCGACGGGCGCGACCGTGTACTACGAGGACCCGGTCGGCGACGTCCTCGGCGAGGGGGAGAATCCGGCGCTGATCGCGCTGCTCGAGGGCGGCGCGGCCGATCATCGCCCCATCGAGATCGAGCGCGAGGGCCGTCAGGCCGTCGGGATCCTGGTGCCGGTGCGCAAGAACGGCGAGACCTATGCGGTCCTCGCGGCCGAGAGCGCGAAGCCGACGAGCCCTCTCTCGACCGCCGAGCAGCGCCAGGAGGAGCTGGGCCTGCGCCTGCTGCGGATGGTCGAAGGGGGCGCCTATCCGATCGACGGGGCGCCGATCCCGCCGCGCCGCGGCGCACCGCGTGTCGGTGACGGCGTGGTGGAGCTCGACGCGGGCGGCGTCGTCCAGTGGACCTCGCCCAACGCCCTGTCGGCCTTCCACCGCTTCGGCGTCGAGGGCGATATGGAGGGGGTGACCCTCGCGGAGCTGTCCACGGATGTCCTGCAATCCCGGGTCCCGGTCGACGAGTCCCTGCCGCTGGTGCTGATGGGACGGGCGGCCTGGCGCTCCGACATGCAGGCTCGTGGCGGGACGCTGTCGCTGCGCGCCGTGCCGCTGACGGAGCGCGGCACGCGCACGGGCGCGATCGTGCTGGTGCGGGACGTGACCGAGCTGCGCCGCCGCGAGCGCGAGCTCATCACGAAGGACGCCACGATCCGCGAGGTCCACCACCGGGTCAAGAACAACCTGCAGACGGTCGCGGCGCTGCTGCGCATGCAGTCGCGTCGGATGAAGTCCGACGAGGCGCGCGAGGCGCTGACGGAGGCGATGCGACGGGTCTCGACCATCGCGCTCGTCCACGAGTCCCTCCTGCAGGGATCCCAGGAGGCCGTCCACTTCGACGATGTGATCGACCGCTGCCTGCGGCTCGCGGTCGATGCGGCCAGCGCGACCGTGCACCAGGAGGGCACCCCGCAGCTCACCGAGGCGCAGGTGGAGGTGCGCACGCAGAAGATCGGACGGGTCGGCTCGATCAACGCGGAGGATGCGACGCCGCTGGCGCTCGTGGTGACCGAGCTCGCGACCAACGCCGTCGAGCACGGCCTGTCGGAGACCGGTGGGATGCTCACGGTGCGCAGCGAGCGGACCGGATCCCACCTGATCATCTCGATCGAGGACGACGGCGCGGGCATGGGGAGCAAGCGGCCCTCGGGACTGGGGACGAACATCGCCCAGACCCTCGTGCAGGGGCAGCTGGGCGGCACGCTCACCTGGCAGAGCGGTCCCGACGGAGGGACGCAGGCGACGATCGACGTCTATCTGGATCCCGTCACCGTCTGACCGGCTCCTCCGGCAGGCTCGGCCGTGGCCGTGGCCGTGGCCGTGGCCGGGGCCGTGGCCGGGGCTGGAATCGGGGCCGGAACCGCGACCGCCGACGGATCCGTGAGGATCCGTCGGCGGTGGCGCAGTTGCGCAGATCGACGGGCGCGGCGGTCAGCCGACGCGAAGGATGCTGAGGCTCAGCTGGCGCGGCGAGCGCGCGCATTGCGGCGCTTGAGGGAGCGGCGCTCGTCCTCGCTCAGCCCGCCCCAGACGCCCGAGTCCTGACCGGTCTCGAGGGCGAACTTCAGGCAGGCCGTCATGACGTCGCACTTCTGGCACACCGCCTTCGCCTCCTGGATCTGGGTGATCGCCGGTCCGGTGTTCCCGATCGGGAAGAACAGCTCGGGATCATGCTTGAGGCACTCGGCACGGTGGCGCCAGTCCATCGTCACTCTCTCTTTCCAGATCGCCCCGCGCCGCCCGTGGGCGGCTCGCGGCGAGGGGTTGCCCCGACTCGGGACGTTCTCGGTTCGAAGGCCCGCACCGGAGTGTGCGGAGCATGCTGCCGCCGCGTTCTACGGTGGGGTGTGAGGGCCGTGTTCCATTGTCTGGGCCGGTCGCGGCGTCGACAAGGGTGCCGAGCACTCGGGCTGGGTGGCACTTCCCACATGGCGGACGCTTGCGCGCGACAGGGTGAGATGCGGTTGCGGATTCGGAGCTCGAAAGCGCTGTGCAGAGCAGCGGGGGACGGCTCCTGCCCGGGAGCGAATCGGTACGGACCTGTGCATCTGCTGGGTGGAGGGGCGGTCCGAGGTCGGGCGGATACAGTGCCCCCATGCCCTCGAACGAGTCCTCCGACCGCCGATCCGCCGCCTCCCGAACCTCGCGGTCCGATGCCGCGCGCGATGCGTCGGGCCGACCCGCGACCCTCGCGGATCCGGATCCTCGCATCCGTCCGACCGCCGCCGTGCTCCTGGGCGTCGAGGCCCTCGGGATGCTCGCGATCGCGACCTACTGCCTCGTCATGGTCGGCGGAGGCTCGCTCTACCCGCGCATCGGGATCGGCCTGGCCCTGTTCCTCCTGCTGTTCGCCGTCGGCGCCGTGGCCGCGGCTCGCTCCGTGCTGGCACGGGGCCGCTTCGGCCTGGGCTACGGGATCACCTGGCAGCTGTTCCAGGCGCTCGTCGGTGCGAGCATGCTGCGCGGAGCGCTCTACTGGCAGGGCGGTCTCGCCCTCGGCCTGGCCATCGCCCTGTTCGCGCTGCTGACGACGCTCGTCCGCTCGACGCCGCTGCCCGAGCGCGACTGACCCTGAGCGCGACTGACCTCGACGCGAGCGGCCCGGGCGCAGCAAGCGTCGAGGGGCGTCGGGGCGTCGGATATGCCGGAGGCCCGGATCCGCGAGCGCGGGTCCGGGCCTCCGGTGTCGGCCGGGCCGACGGGGATGCGATCAGGCGGCCTCCGCCAGCGCCTCCGCGGGAGCGGTGCGGGCGGCGGCGCGACCGGGCAGGATCGAGGCCACGGCTCCCGCGAGCACGGCGAGCACCAGCACCAGGGCGAGCTGGGACCAGGGCAGCGAGATCGTCACCGGGAACGGGCCGCCCAGCAGGGCGATGATCCCGAGCGTCCCGTACACGGTGCCGAGGACGATCCCGAGCACGGCGCCGACGATCGCGAGGAGGATGCCCTCCCAGCCGAGCATCGCGCGCATCTGCCGACGGGTGGTGCCGAGAGCTCGCAGCAGGGCGTTCTCGCCCGTGCGCTCGACGACCCCGAGGGCCAGGGTGTTCGCGACGCCGACGAGCGCGACGATCACCGCCACCGCGAGGAGACCGACCGTGATGCCGAGCAGCACGTTCAGGACCTGCGAGTAGGACTCGCGCTCGGCGCCTCCGACGTCGTAGGCGGCCCCCTCGAAGCCGTCTCCCACGACCACCTGTCCGACGGCGTCCCCGAGGTCGAAGACGTTCACGTCGCCCCGCTCGGGAGTGCCGGGGTCGGCGAAGTCCGCCATCACCACCGGGGTCGCGGCGTCCCCGACGAGCTGGTCGAGGGTGGCCTCGGTGACCAGCGACATCTGCAGGTTCGCGTCGACCTGGACGCGCAGCTCGTGCGCGACGCCGTCGGCGCCCTGCACCGAGAGCACCTGTCCGTCGGTCACGCCGAAGCGCTCGGCGCGCTCCTGGCCGAGCAGGACCGTGCCGTCGACCATCAGGTCGGCCAGGCCGGGGCGATGCGAGACCTCCCGGATCGACTCCGGGGTCGTCGCGTACAGGGTCATCGGCTCCTCGGCGCCGACCTCGATGTCCCCGCGCTCGGCGGTGACGGCGGTGTCCATCCCGTCGACGGCCGCGACCCGTGCCGCAGCGTCCGCGGGCATCGCGTCGGCGACGACGACCATGTCGATGGGGCGGCGGGAATCGAGCTCGGAGGTCAGCGTCGCCTCCGCCGAGCTGGCGCCGACGGCCATCATCGTCATCAGGGTGGTGCCGATCAGCAGGGCCGC
The DNA here is from genome assembly GCF_054114245.1 of Brachybacterium netajii (SeqCode). Classification (NCBI taxonomy): domain Bacteria; kingdom Bacillati; phylum Actinomycetota; class Actinomycetes; order Micrococcales; family Dermabacteraceae; genus Brachybacterium; species Brachybacterium netajii (SeqCode). The sequence goes on from NZ_JBSYXB010000006.1 coordinate 144,864, forward strand.
GATCGTGGCGGCGCTGCGCCGCGGGTTGCGGGCGACGTTCGCACTGGCCACGCGGGCGGGCAGGCCGCCGACGGTCGCGAGTGCCTTCCCGACCAGCGCCGACAGCGGACGGGTCGCGACGACGAGCGAGAGCAGGATCCCGCAGAAGCTGAGGACGCCCCCGGCGAGAGCGGCGAGCACCCCGAGCCCCGTGTTCCCGTTCGTCGTGGCCACAGCGCCGCCGACCATGGCCGCGGTGCCGAGGACCACGGCGACGAGCGCGAGGATCCCGCGCACCCCGGGACCGCGGCGCTGCGCGGCGACGGCCGGGCGCAGGGCCTGCAGGGGAGCGACCCGGGTCGCCGCCCGCATCGGGGCGAGGCTCGCCAGCAGCGTGATGAGCAGCCCCGCTATCAGAGGCAGCAGCACCGACAGGACGGTGACGGGGACGAGTGCCAGTCCATCGATCCAGCCGAGCCCGGAGGCGGCGAGGAGCGCGAGCTGGACCAGCAGATGCCCGGCGACGGCGCCGGCGGCCGCGCCGACCAGGCCGACGGCGAGGGACTCGCGCAGGACCACGCCGCGCACCTGGCGGCGGGTGGCGCCGAGGGTTCGCAGCAGCGCGAGGCTGCGGGTGCGCTGAGCGAGGGTCACGGCGAAGGTGTTGGCGATGACCACGGCGCTCGTGAACAGGGCGATCACCACGAAGACCGCGAGGATCGCGCCGAGTGCGCCGAAGCCGCGCAGGTAGTCGGCAGTCGCGTCCTCGATGGCCTGCTCGGCGGAGATGATCTCGAGTCCGTCGGCGGCGCCGGCGGCCACGACCGCATCGATGTCGGTGCCCTCGGGCATGGACACGAACCAGGTGGTGGTGATCGTCCCGGCCGTCGGGCCGAGGAGGGCGGCGGCGTGGTCCTGGGCGATGATCAGGCGCGGCGTCGCCCCGAAGAAGGAACCGGGCTCGGCGGCGGCGATGCCGGAGACGGTCATATCGACCATGGCATAGGTGCCGGTCGCCTCGTCGTAGTCCATCGACTGCAGGGAGACGGTGCCGCCCACGCCGACGCCGAGCAGATCGGCCGCGGTCTCGTCGAGCAGGACCTCGTCGTCGGCCGCAGGCAGTGCGCCCTCGACGATGTCGGTGCCCTCGGCGCCCTTCGGCAGCAGGGAGGCGCTGAGGTACGTCGAGTCCGATGCGGAGGAGGCCTCGAGATAGGTCTGCAGCAGCGGCCAGACGGCATCGGCGCCCTCGACCTCGGGGGCCGGGAGGGGAGTGGTCGCGGCCCAGTCGTCATCGCTGAGCTCGGTCGTGACGACCGCATCGGCGCCGGTGAAGGCGGAGGCGGTCTGGGAGCGGATGGAGGTCTGCACGAGGCTGCCGGCCAGCACCATGACGGCGACGAAGGCGCAGGACAGGGCGATGGTGAGGACCGCAGCGAGATGACGCCGCAGCGGGGTCAGCCGGACGACGGTGCGGGGACGGCGGCTCATCGGGCGAGCCCTCGCAGGTCCTCGTCGGCGGCGATCCGGCCGTCGGCCAGGGAGATGATGCGATCGGCGCGTTCGGCGGCGTCGCGCTCATGGGTGACCATGACGACGGTCTGGCCGAACTGGTCCACCGACAGGCGCAGGAAGTCCAGCACCTCCTCGGTGGTGCGGGAGTCGAGGTTGCCGGTCGGCTCGTCGGCGAAGACGACCGCGGGCGAGGTCACGAGCGCACGGGCGATCGCCACGCGCTGGATCTGGCCGCCCGACAGCTGGGAGGGGAGGTGGTCCAGGCGATCGGTCAGCCCGAACGCACCGGTGACGGTGTCGAACCAGATGCGATCCACGCGCGTGCCGGCGAGCTCGAGGGGGAGCAGGATGTTCTGCTCGGCCGTGAGCATAGGCAGCAGGTTGAAGGACTGGAAGACGAAGCCGATGCGGTCGCGGCGCAGGCGGGTCAGGGCGTCGTCGCCGAGGCCGGTGATCTCCGTTCCGTCGATCTGCACCGAACCGGAGTCGAGCTCGTCGAGCCCGGCCAGGACGTGCAGGAGCGTCGACTTGCCCGATCCGGACGGGCCCATGATCGCGGTGAACTCGCCGCGGCGGATCTCGACGTCGACGTCATCGAGCGCGGTCACCGCGCCCGGGCCGGTGCCGTAGACGCGGCGCAGGGAGCGCGCGAGGATCGCGGGGGCGCCAGCCGCATCGGCGGCGGACGCGGAGGCGGGGGCGGGGGATGCGCCGGAGGCGTCGACGGCGGTGCCGTTCGGGGACAGGGCCGGGGTGCTCATGGGGCTCCTTCGGATCGGGGATGGGCCGGGGATGCGGCGACGGGGTCCATCCTGCGTTCCACCGCCCCTGCGGCGCGTCCCCCTCAGGGCCCATTCCGGTGCCGGTCAGAAGGCCTTTCGAGGCCCCGTCGGTGCATCCCGGAGGCCCGATGTCATACCCCGGGATGATCTCCGCCCTCGCCGGGGGTGACCAGCCCGGTCTCGAAGGCGATGATCACGGCCTGGACCCGATCCCGGGCGCGCAGCTTCGCCAGCACGCGCCCGACGTGCGTCTTGACCGTGGCCTCGGCGACGAACAGCTCGGCACCGATCTCCTGGTTCGACAGGCCCCGCCCCATGAGCACCAGGACCTCGCGCTCGCGATCGGTCAGGGCGTCGAGCACGGAGGTGTCCCGCTCGGGCACCTCAGGGGCCGCCACGACGCGCTCGAGCAGACGACGGGTCGCCGACGGCGCGATCACCGCGTCGCCGCGGTGGACGGTGCGGATCGCCGCGAGCAGCTCCTCCGGCTGCGCGTCCTTGAGCAGGAAGCCGCTGGCCCCCGCCCGGATCGCCGAGACGACGTACTCGTCGAGGTCGAAGGTGGTCAGCACGATGACCCGGGGCGCCCGATCCGCGGGCGCCTGCGCGAGGATCCGCTCGGTCGCCTCGATGCCGTCCATGCGGGGCATGCGCACGTCCATCAGGACGACGTCGACGGTCCGCGCCCGCAGCGCCTCCACGGCCTCCGCGCCGTCGGCCGCCTGGACCACGACCTCCAGGTCGTCCTGGGAGTCGATCACCATCGAGAACCCGGCGCGGACCAGCGGCTGGTCGTCGACGAGGGCGATGCGGAGGGGACGGTCGGCGGGAACGGTCATCGGGGGGTCCCTTCGGGGCGAGGTGCGGAGGCGTGAGGTGCGGGGGCGGGAGGTGCGGCGGCCGGGGAGGGAGCACCGGGTGCGGGCTCGGAGGCCAGGGGGAAGTCTGCCAGCACCCGGAAGCCGTGACCCGGGAGCGGGCCGGCCTGCAGGGTGCCGCCGAACAGGGCGACGCGCTCGCGCATGCCCGTCAGGCCGTGCCCCTGCCCGTCGGAGGACGGATCGATGCCCTGGCCGTCGTCGACCACCTCGACCTCCAGCCTCCGGGCATCGCGGGTGATGCGGACGACGGCGCTCGCGCCCTCGCCCCCGTGCTTCAGGACGTTGGTCAGCGACTCCTGGACCAGGCGGAACAGCGACATCCCCAGTGACTGCGAGAGTCCGTCGAGGGAGCCCGTGCGCTCGAGGGCGACCTCGAGGCCCGTGGCGCGGACCTGCGCGATCAGGTCGTCGAGCCGCTCCGGCCCGGGCTGCGGTCCGAAGGCGGTGGACTCCTCCTGCCGCAGGACCCCGAGCAGGGAGCGCATGTCCGCCAGGGCGGTGCGGCCGGTCGTCGAGATCGTGGTGAGCACGTCGACGGCCTTCTCCGGATGCTGCGCCGCGATGAAGCGTCCGCCGTCGGCCTGCGCGATGATCACCGAGAGCGAGTGCGCGACGACGTCGTGCATCTCGCGGGCGATGCGGGCGCGCTCGCCGGCGACGGCGAGCGCGGTGCGCTGCTCGCGCTCCCGCACGGCCTGCTCGGCCCGCTCCTGGGCGAGCCGCAGCTGCCCCACGCGCACCCGCTGATAGCGGCCCAGCGCCCAGACGCCCAGCACGACGGCGCTGCCGAGCAGCATGTAGACGACGAACGCGATCGCCGTCATCACCCACTGCTCAGGGGTCGTGAACGATGCCCGGTTGGTGAGCGCCAGCAGCCCCGCCTGCATCGCGCAGCCGACGAAGGCGGCGGTCATCGCCAGGCGCCCGGTCCATCGCGAGCCGTGGGCTGTGGCCATGTACAGGGCGTAGAAGATCATGACGTCGCCGAGGATCACGGGTCCCAGCAGCGCCCAATGGGTCACGGCCAGGAGGCCGACGGCGAAGGTCGCCCAGCCGGTGCGGGTCCGCAGGAACATGCCAGCGGCGACCATGGGCACGGTGAACAGCAGCCAGCCGCCTCCGCCGGTGATGATCGCCGGGACGATCCCGAGGGCGAGCACGCCGGTGAGGGAGCCGAAGACGATCTTGTCGACGGTGCCGGGGTTCTCGACGATCCAGCGCAGCGGGCGGTCCAGACCGCCGGGGAGGGCGGTGCGGTCCGGGCGGTCGGCGAGGGGCATGATCGGAGCGTATCCGGGCCCGACGGCCGGAGGCGTCAGCCCCAGGGAGGACGCGCGGGATCGTCGCATCGGAGCGCGGTGGGACGCCGGGCCGGGACCGGGCGTCAGAGCAGGGTGGGGCGGGGCGCGATGAGGTTGGGACCGTCGTTGCCGACGGATCCGACCTCCGGCCCGACCTCGTACGGCGCGAGCAGGGCGTCATCCAGCAGATGCGCGTCGTCGAGGATCCAGGCCTGGGCCTCGCCGCGATCGTCGAGGGAGGTGTCGAGCCAGGCGTCGACCGCGTCGCGGCGGAGCATCACCGGGGTGCGATCGTGGATCTCGGCGAGCGGGCCTGCGGCCGCGCGCGTGATGATCGTGACCGTGAGCAGGAAGCGGCCGTCGTCGGAGGCCGCGGGGCCCGTGTGATCGCCCGGGCCCTTCCACCAGGACACGAGCGCGGCCATGAGCAGGGGCGAGCCGTCGGCCGGGGCGATGTAGAAGGGACGCTTGCGCGTCCTGCCCTCGCGGACCCATTCGTAGTAGCCGTCCATCGGGACGATCGCCCGGTAGCGGGCGAGGCTGCCGCGGAAGCTGGGCTTCTCGGCGAGGGACTCGCGGCGGGCGTTGAAGGTGCGCGAGGAGAAGGCCTCCTCCTTCGCGAAGGGCGGCAGGAGCCCCCAGCGGGCGATCCGCAGCGCCCGCAGGACCTCGCCGCTGTCGCGGTCCAGGGACTCGGTGACGACGTGGATGGGCACCGTGGGCGGGATGTTCCAGCGCGGTCGCAGGCCCGGGTCGGTGAGGTCGACGGCGTCGAGGTCGTCGACGAGGGGCTCGATCTCCTGGAAGAACGCGAAGCGCCCGCACATGTCAGCGTGCCTTCCTGCCGGACCTGCCGGCGTCGTCGGCCGCCGCGCCGTCGTCGGACCGGTCGACGGCCCCGGGGCCGTCGGATCCCTCGACGGCGGGGATGCCGCGCGCGGGGGTGAGGCGATGCTGCGCGTCGAGATAGGCCTCGGCGTCGCGGTGGAGGTTGCGCAGCCGGATGTCGCGACCGGCGTCGACGAGCTTCTCGTGCTTGGCCTCGGCCTTCTCCGCGCCCTTGTCCTCCCGCAGCGGCAGGGCCAGGGCCCGTTCCGCAGGGCGGCCCGCCTCGAGCTCCTTCGCCCGTTCGAACTCGGCATCGACCTCGGCACCGAGGATGATCACGATGTTGATGACCCAGAGCGCGAACAGGACGGCCATGATGCCGCCGATCGCGCCGTAGCTCGAATAGCCGGCGATCGTGGACATGTAGATCGACAGCGCGACCGCGGCGACCGCGATGCCGAGGATCGCGAAGACACCGCCGGGGGAGACCAGGCGGAAGGGCTTGGCGATGTTCGGGGCGCCCCAGTACAGCAGCGAGATCAGCACGAAGGCGATCACGAGGATCACGGGCCAGCGGGCCCACGCCCAGATCGGGAGGAACGAGTCGGTGAGGAAGTCGAAGGCGCCCGTCGCCCCGGTCCGCTCGACGATCGGCCCGAACAGGCCCTCGACGATCGTCCGGTTCAGCAGCACCGAGATCAGCAGGACGAGGATCCCGACGACGAGCGCGACGGTCAGCCCGAGCATCGTCGCGTTCAGCCGGATCGGCCCGCGGCCCTCGGGGACGCCGTAGATGCGGTTGGCGACCCGGCCGAAGGCCTTGATGAACGCCGACGCCGACCACATCGCCGTCCCGATGCCGATGATCAGGGCGACCGTGCCGCCGGTCGCCGAGCCCATCAGCGAGTCGAGCGTCGAGTCGACGGCGCTGTCGAGGTCCATCCCGCTGCCGCCCGCGGCGTCGGCGATCGCGTCCTTGATGAGATCGCCGATCTGGTCCTTGATCCCGGCGAGCAGCAGGGTCGCGAGCGAGAACAGCGCCAGCAGCGTCGGGGCGATGGACAGCACCATGAAGTAGGTGAGCTTCGCGGCCTGGTCGGTGCCGCCGTCGCGGGAGAACTCGGCTATCGTCCGCTTCGCGAGATACCGGATCGTGGAGAGGGGCAGTCGCGGCGAGCGCTCCTCCGCGGAGCCGGGGCGCGTCCCCTCCCGGGCGGACTCCGATCCGCTCTGCGCGCCGACGTCGCCCGCTGGTCCCCGGCGTCCCTCGCGGTCCCCCGATCGCTGTCGCATGCCGACGGTGTCCTCCATGAGCGCCTCCTGACAGGTCGCTGCGGATCGTGACGTGGCTGACATCCTGCCATGAACCGGGCGGCGGAGCAGGGGACGGCGCAGCGGGTCGCGGGCGGACGAGGGACGGGCGGCGAACGGGCGGCGAGCGGGCGTCGGACGGAGGGCCCGCCGGAGTTATCCACAATCCGGCTCGGGCCCGAGCGGGAGGCGGCGGAGCTTTCCTACAGTGACCGACGACATCCGGGCGACGGGCCCGGGGCCCCGCGGAGCAGCGGGCGGGGCGCACGGGATGCGGCGAGAGGGAGCGGATGGACGCGGTCACGATCATCGAGGCGGAGGCGCGGGAGCTCATCCGCCGCCGGGGGCTCGACGCCCGAGCGGACCAGCTCGAACCCCTCATCCGCGATGTCATCGCCGACTACGACCGACGGGCGGCGTCCGGCGCCGTGCCCGTCCTGCGCGCCTCCGACACCCTCGTCGCCGAGGTCGCCGCGCGCATCGGCGGCTTCGGCGTCCTGCAGGAGCTGCTCGACGACCCCGCGATCGAGGAGATCTGGATCAACTCGCCGTCAGAGGTCTTCTGCGCCCGAAACGGGCGCAGCGAGCTCACCACGATCGTCATGACCGACGAGGAGATCCAGGGGATCGTCGAGCGGATGCTCGTCAGCTCCGGGCGGCGCCTCGACATGAGCACCCCCTTCGTCGACGCGCTGCTGCCCGACGGGTCGCGCCTGCACGTGGTGATCCCGTCCGTGACGCGTCAGCACTGGTCCGTGAACATCCGCAAGTTCGTCGTCCAGGCGGTCGACCTCGACGGCCTCGTCGCGATGGGATCGCTGACCCCGCAGGCCGCCGCCTTCCTCGACGCCGCCGTCGGCGCCGGTCTCAACGTCATCGCGTCAGGGGCGACCGGCGCCGGGAAGACGACCTTCCTGCGGTGCATCGCCCAGTCGATCGGCGCCCGGGAGCGGGTCGTCACCATCGAGGAGGTCTTCGAGCTGGACCTCGCTCTGCGCGATGTGGTGTCGATGCAGACCCGGCAGGCGAACCTCGAGGGAGTCGGCGAGATCACGATGCGTCGGCTCGTGCGCGAGTCCCTCCGGATGCGCCCCAGCCGGATCATCGTCGGCGAGGTCCGCGAGGCGGAGGCGCTGGACATGCTGATCGCTCTGAACAGCGGCCTGCCGGGGATGGCGACGATCCATGCGAACTCCGCCCGCGACGCCGTCACGAAGCTGTGCACGCTGCCTCTGCTCGCCGGCGAGAACGTCTCGAGCCGCTTCGTGGTGCCGACGGTCGCGAGCGCGATCGATCTCGTGGTCCACCTCGACATCCTCTCCGACGGCCGACGCCGGGTCCGCGAGATCATCGGGCTGACCGGGCGGGTCGAGGACGAGGTCATCGAGGTGTCCGACCTGTTCGTGCTCGAGGGGGACCGGCTCGCTCGCGCCGACGGGCATCCTCCGCATCCGGAGCGCTTCGCCCTGGCCGGGCATGATCTGCGCGGAATCCTCGCCTCGGCGGGGGCGGCATGATCGACGGCGCGTTCGTCGGCCTCGTCCTCGGCCTGGGACTGCTGGCCGTGTGGTGGTCACTCTGGGAGATCCACGGGCAGGAGCCCCGCCGCGGGCGCATCGCCGCCGCGATGGACTCGCTGCGCGACGACCTGGTGGCGGTCGGTCTCGGCACCGTCCCGGCCGTCGCCGTCCCGCTGCTCAGCGCGGGCATCGGTCTGACGATCTCCGCCGCGCTCTGGGCCATGGCCGGGGGGATCGCCCCCGCGCTCGCGCTCGGGATCATCGCCGCAGCCCTCCCGACGGTCGTGCTGCGGGCCGCCGCGCGACGCCGCGCCACCGCGTTGCGCGAGGTCTGGCCCGAGGCCGTCGATCACGTCGGATCCGCCATCCGCGCGGGCCTCTCGCTGCCCGAGGCGCTGGGCCAGCTCGGCAGGAAGGGACCGCTCGAGCTCCGGCCCGCCTTCGTGGAGTTCACCCGCGATTACCAGGCCAGCGGAGACTTCGCCAGCAGCCTCGACCGGCTGAAGGCGCGGCTGGCGGATCCCGTGGGGGACCGCATCGTCGAGGCGCTGCGCATCACCCGCGACGTCGGCGGCACCGACCTGGGAGCGCTGCTGCGCACCCTCTCGGCCTTCCTCCGGGAGGATGCACGGACGCGCGCGGAGCTCGAGACGAGACAGTCCTGGACCGTCAACGCCGCACGCATGGCGCTCGCCGCCCCCTGGGCGGTGCTCGCCCTGATGGCGACGAGGCCGCAGGCCGCGCAGGCGTACGACACTCCCGCGGGACTGGTCATGATCGCGGCCGGCGCCGTCATCTCGATCCTCGCGTACCGGGTCATGCTCGTCATCGCCCGGCTCCCCCAGGACGAGAGGGTCCTGCGATGACCGGCACCGGCGCGATCGCCTCCGGGGCCCTGCTCGGACTCTGCCTCGGCATCGGTCTCGCACTGCTCTCCGAGGCCCTGCCCTGGCTCCGTCGCCGTGACCTGTCCCAGCGCATCGATCCATATCTCCGCCGTTCCCGATCGAGCGCACTGCTCGATGCGCCCCGCACCGCGGGACGCGCCCGCATCGTCATCGAGAACCTCGTCGGCCCCGTCGCCCAGCGCACGATCGGCCTGCTGGAGCGCCTCACCGGCGGCGCCGAGCAGCTCGAACGCAGGCTCCGCCTCGCGGGCCGCAGCTCGAGCACCGACTCGTTCCGCATCGAGCAGGTCGTCTTCGGAGCCGCCGGCGCGGTCGCCGGGATCACTCTCGCGATCGCCGCGATCTCGCTGCGGGGCGCCAGCCCCATGCTCGGCCTCGTGATCGTGCTGCTGGGTGCACTGCTCGGCGTCCTCCTGCGCGACTACCTGCTCAGCCGCGAGATCGCCCGCCGCGCGTCCCGCATGGCACGGGAGTTCCCCACCATCGCTGATCTTCTCGCGCTCGCGGTCGCCGCGGGGGAGAGCCCGATCTCGGCCATGGAGCGCGTCGCACGCTCCTCGACCGGGGCCCTGCCCGACGAGTTCGCGGCGACCGTCTCCGACATCCGGGCCGGGACCGGCATCGCTCAGGCGCTCGTGTCCCTCGGATCCCGCACCCCGCTGCACGCGCTGTCGCGCTTCGGCGAGGGGGTCGCGATCGCGATCGAGCGGGGCACGCCCCTGGCCGACGTGCTGCGCGCCCAGGCGCAGGACGCCCGCGAAGCCTCCAAGCGGGACCTGATGGAGACCGCCGGTCGACGCGAAGCGATCATGCTCGTCCCCGTGGTGTTCCTCGTCCTGCCATTGGTGGTGGTCTTCGCGATCTTCCCGGGTCTCTCCGTCCTGGAGATCTCGCTCTGACCGGCGTGCCGAACCGCCGTCACCTCGAACCCCCACCTTCCCGAACCCCCACCATCCCGAACCGTCCCGCACCGATCCCGTCCCGCAGCCCGCGGGACCCGCTCAAGGAGAGAAGCATGACCATCCGCACCTCATCGGTCGTCCGCCCGGCTCGCCCCCGCACCGCCCTCGGCCGCATCGGGAACCTCGACCCCGCACGGCGCCTCGCCCGCACCCTCGCGCAGCGCGCCGCCTCCGACCGCGGCGACGTCCCGGGCTGGGTCCTCATCACGCTGATGACGGCGGGGATCGTGGTCGCCCTCTGGGCAGTGGCCTCGGAGCAGATCGTCCAGATTTTCACCAACGCGATGGCGCCCTTCCTGGGCGGATCGCTCTGAGGCCGCAGCCGTGTCCCGCTCCGGTCGGCGGAGCCGTGCGCTCGCCGACGACACCGGATCCGCCGTCGCCGAGTTCCCCCTGGTCGCGGTGCTGGTGGTCATGATCGCTCTCGCCGTGATCCAGGCGTCTCTCATCATGCACACCCGCAACACGCTGATCGACGCGGCCGTCCGCGGCGCCCATCACGCCGCGCTCATGGGGGCGGGCCCGGAGGACGGCGCGGAGCGGGCCGAGCAGATCCTGGACGGGCGCCTCGGCGATGCCCTCGGCGTCGAGGCGACGGGCATGGCCTCGGCCGACGGCACCATCACCGTCCGCATCAGCGCGACGCTGCCGCTGGTGGGAGTCCTCGGGCCGTCGGCCGGCCTCGTGGTCGAAGGCCATGCGATCGACGAGGGCAGCTGGTGAGTGCGGACCGATGGCGGCGGCGCCTCCGCGCGGCGGCCGTCCGGCTGCCCGCGGGGGCGGCGCGCCGGCCCGCGACCATGCGGCGCCGGCTCCGGGACGAGTCGGGCAATGCCCTGGTGGAGTTCGTGGTCCTGTCGGTCGCCCTGCTGATCCCGAGCCTGTACATGGTCCTGACCCTCGGGTCCGTGCAGTCCGCCGTCTTCGCCGCCGACGTCATCGCGCGCGATGCCGCGAGGATCCATGCCGTGGAGCGGGACCCCGGGAGGGCCTCCGCCCGCACCGACGCCCACGCCGACATGATCCTGGCCGACTACGGCCTCGAGACCGCGGCCGGCGCCGACGCGATCACCATCAGCTGCAGCGACGATCCCTGCGCGACCGCGGGCGGGACGGTCACCGCGACCGTCCGGTTGACGGTCCCCATCCCGGGGCTCGGCCCGGTGCTCGGGATGGACGGGCCGGTCACGGTCTCCGCGCAGCGCTCGGCGCCCGTGGACGTCCATCGGGAGCCCGGAGCATGAGCCGGGTCCGCCCGGCCGGCCGGGGACGAGGCCGCGACCCGATCCTCCGACGAGCGGTCGCCGGCGCCCGTCGGCTCGTCCGACGCGCACGGCGCCGCCTCTCCGATGCGCGCGGATCGATGACGGTCCTGACGACGGGTGTGCTGGTCGTCATCATCATGGTCATGGCCGTCGGGACCGCCGTCACCGGCGTCCACCTCGAACGCTCGGCGCTGCAGGACATGGCCGACTCCGCCGCCCTCGCCGGCGCCGATGCGATGGCGCCCTCGCGCCTGTACGACGGCGTTCGAGGCCCTCTCGTCGACGAATCCTCGGCGCGCACGGCCGCGCAGGCGCAGCTCGCTCGCCAGGCGGGGACGGCCTCCCGCTCCCGCGAGGTGGCGATCAGCCGCGTCGAGGTCGACGCCGACGGGACCGTCCGCGTGGTCGTCACCGCGCGCGTCGACCCTCCGCTGGCAGGATGGTTCACACGAGGGACCGGCACCGCGGTCCCCGTGGCCGTCGAAGGAGAGGCCCGCGCCCGATGAACGACCCCTCTGGTCCCCGTCCCGTCCTGCTGCTCGCGCCCGACAAGTTCAAGGGGTCGCTGAGCGCGCTCGAGGTCTCCGAGGCGCTCGCCGCGGGCATCGCCGAGACCGCCCCGGAGGCGAGCCTGCTCGTCTGCCCGATCGCCGACGGCGGCGACGGCACCGTCGACGCAGCGATCGCCGCGGGCTTCACCGCCCGCGAGAGCACCGTCGCCGGGCCGACCGGCCTGCCGGTCCGTGCGCGCTGGGCGCTGCGCGGCGAGGACGCCGTCCTGGAGCTCGCCGAGAGCTCGGGGCTGAGGCGCCTGCCGGAGGGCCGGCTCACGCACGGCACGGCGCACACCGCGGGTCTCGGCGAGGCGATCCTCGCCGCCCGGGACGCCGGAGCCCGGCGACTGCTCATCGGCCTCGGCGGTTCCGCCAGCACCGACGGGGGAGCGGGGCTCCTGGCCGCGCTCGGCGCCCGCCTCCTGGACCGGGACGGGCGTCCGGTGCCGGCCGGGCACGACGGGCTCGCGGCGCTGGCCTCGGTCGACCTGGCACCCGCGCTCGCCGCGCTCGATGGCATGGAGCTCACCGCCGCCTGCGATGTGACCAGTCCGCTGCTCGGGCCCAGCGGCGCGGCCGCCGTCTTCGGGCCGCAGAAGGGACTGGCCGAGCAGTCGATCGCCGCGGCCGACGACGTGCTGCGAGCCTTCGCCGATCTCGTCGAGGCACCCGCCGCCGCTCCTGCGGCTGCCTCGGCTCCTGACCCTCGCTCGGCGCCTGCCTCTCTCTCCGCCCCTGCCCCTGAGCTCGCGCACCGCGACCGACCCGGTGCCGGCGCGGCCGGCGGCACCGGCTTCGCGCTGTACGCGCTCGGCGCGCGCTTCGTCTCGGGCGCCGACGCGGTGCTGGACCTGCTGGGATTCGACGCGCAGCTCGCCCGCGCCGACGCCGTGCTGATCGGCGAGGGCAAGCTCGACGAGCAGACGCTCCAGGGCAAGGGACCGGCGGAGGTCGCCCGTCGGGCCGCGGCCGCCGGACGCCGCGTCCTCGCCGTGGCCGGTGCGATCACGCTCCCGCCGGAGGACCTCGAGGCGGCCGGCATCGACGCCGCCTGGGACCTGATCTCCCGCGCCGACGGCCTCGAGGACGCGATCGCGCGCGGCCCGCAGCTGCTCGTCGGGATCGGCCGCGAGATCGGCCGCGAGATCGGACGTGAGATCGCTCGCGACGGGCTCCGGCGCTCCCTGCCGTAGACTCACCCCTCGTGGCTGCCATCGACTTCTCCGAAGAACTTCCGAAACTCCGCTCGACCCTGTCGTCGATCGAGCAGGTGACGGACGTCGACGCCCTCGACGTGAAGATCGCCGAGCTGGAGAAGCAGGCGTCGGCTCCCGATCTGTGGGACGACGTCGAGAACGCCCAGAAGGTCTCCAGCGCCCTCTCGCACGCGCAGGCCGAGCGTCGCCGCATCAGCGATCTCTCCTCCCGCATCGAGGACCTCGAGGTCATGGTCGAGCTCGCCGCCGAGGAGGATGACGCCGACACGCTCGCCGAGGCCGAGGCCGAGCTGGTCAGCATCCACAAGACGCTCGACGAGCTCGAGGTGCGGACCCTCCTCTCCGGCGAGTACGACGAGCGCGACGCCGTCATCACGATCCGAGCGGGTGCCGGTGGCGTCGACGCCGCGGACTTCGCCGAGATGCTCCTGCGCATGTACCTGCGCTGGGCGGAGCGCCATGGCTACGCGACCAAGGTCATGGACACCTCCTACGCCGAGGAGGCGGGGCTGAAGTCGGTCACCTTCGAGGTGTCCGCGCCCTTCGCCTACGGCACCCTCTCCGTCGAGGGCGGCACCCATCGTCTGGTGCGCATCAGCCCCTTCGACAACCAGGGCCGTCGGCAGACGTCCTTCGCCGCCGTCGAGGTGATCCCGCTGATCGAGTCGACCGACTCCATCGAGATCCCCGAGAACGAGCTGAAGATCGACGTCTTCCGCTCGTCCGGCCCCGGCGGCCAGAGCGTGAACACGACCGACTCGGCCGTCCGCATGACGCACCTCCCCACCGGCATCGTCGTCTCCATGCAGGACGAGAAGTCGCAGATCCAGAACCGTGCGGCGGCGCTGCGCGTCATGCAGTCCCGCCTGCTGCTGGTGAAGAAGCAGGAGGAGAACGCCAAGCGCAAGGAGCTCGCGGGCGACATCAAGGCCAGCTGGGGCGACCAGATGCGCTCCTACGTGCTGAACCCGTACCAGATGGTCAAGGACCTGCGCACCGAGTACCAGGAGGGCAACCCCCAGACGGTGTTCGACGGCGAGATCGACGAGTTCATCGACGCCGGCATCCGCTGGCGCGCCGGACAGGGCCGCAGCGAGGACTGATCGCGGTGCCGCCGCATGCGGGCGAGGCGTTCAGCGAGGTTTGACCAAGTCTTTGTCCGCCTCCCCGGGGTCGGATGCCCGTTCCGTCCCTGTCCAGGACCTACGCTGGACAGGCACCGTTCCCCGACGTGACAGGCACCCGTGATCCGCTTCGACTCCGTCACCAAGACGTATCTGCGCGGCCAGCACCCCGCAGTGGAGAATCTCGACATCGAGTTCGCCCGTGGGGAGTTCGTCTTCCTCGTAGGAGCCTCGGGCTCCGGGAAGTCCACGCTCATGCGGATGGTCCTCAAGGAGACCTCCCCGACCCGCGGCACCGTGTATGTGGCGGGCAAGGACCTTTCCCGCATCCCGTCGTGGAAGGTTCCGAGCCTGCGTCGTGACATCGGCATGGTCTTCCAGGACTTCCGCCTGCTCCCGTCGAAGACGGCCTACCAGAACATCGAGTTCGCGCTCGCCGTCATCGGCACGCCCCGCAAGGTGGTGCGCCGCCTGGTGCCCGAGATGCTCGAGATGGTCGGGCTCGAGGACAAGGGGCGGCGTCTTCCGCATGAGCTCTCCGGCGGCGAGCAGCAGCGTGTCGCCATCGCCCGCGCCTACGTGAACCGGCCCTCGATCCTCCTGGCCGACGAGCCCACGGGCAACCTCGATCCGGCGACGGCCGAGGGGATCCTCGAGCTCCTCAGCGAGATCAACGAGCGCGGGACCACCGTCGTCATGGCGACGCACGATCGCGCCGCCGTGGACCGCATGCGTCGGCGGGTGGTCGAGATGGTCGGCGGGAAGGTCGTGCGCGATGACGCCGAGGGCACGTACGCCACGGTCGCTCCCAGCAGCGTGATCTCCGGGAACCTGCCCGACGGCGAGGGGCATCCGGCCGACGAGCAGGATGCCGACGACGTCCTCGAGGAGGAGCTCATCGACGACCGCGAAGCCCGCGAGGACGAGGTCGATGCCTTCTCGGAGGAGGACGGCGCCTTCGGGGACGGCCCCTTCGACGCCGCGGGGAAGGACGACCGATGAGGGCGCGCTACATCCTCGGGGAGATCACCACCGGCCTGTGGCGGAACATCGCCATGGTCATCTCGGTGGTGATCGTGACCGCCGTGTCCCTGACCTTCGTGGGCGTCGGGCTCCTGATGCAGAAGCAGATCATGGACATGAAGTCCACGCTCGTCGAGCAGTCGCAGGTGACGATCTACATGTGCTCGCCGCATTCGACGGCGGCATCCTGCGCCGGCGGCACGGCGACCGATGCGCAGATCGAGTCCGTGCGCAGCGCCCTCGACGGGGACGTGCTCGCGCAGTACGTCGCCTCCTCCACGGAGCGTGATCAGGACGAGGCGCTCGCGATCTACCAGGACCAGTTCGCGGGCGAGGGCTTCGTCTCGAACTTCACGGCGGAGGACATGCCGGTGTCCTTCCACATCACTCTGCAGGACGCCGACGACTCCGCCGCCGTCGTCGAGTTCTTCCAGGGCCGCGACGGGGTGGACGAGGTCACCGACCTGCTGAGCACCTTCGCACCCTTCATCGATGTGCTGAACCAGTCCACGCTCGGCGCGCTCGGACTCGCCGTCCTGATGCTGGTGGCGGCCGCGCTGCTGGTCGCGACCACGATCCGCATGTCGGTCGCGAACCGTCGGCGCGAGATCGCGATCATGCGCCTCGTGGGCGCCTCGAACGTCTTCATCCGTGCGCCCTTCCTGCTCGAGGGCGCGGTCGCCGCGATCCTCGGCGGCCTCATCGCCTCGGGCATGCTGTGGCTGGGCGTGCACTATCTCGTCGAGGGATGGCTCGCCCCGACGCTCGGCGCGCAGCTGATCACCATCAGCGCGGCCGATCTGCTGTGGTGCGCCCCGATCCTCGTGGTCGCCGGGGCGGTCCTCGCGATCGGGTCCTCCGTCGTCTCGCTGAACCGCTATCTGAAGGTGTGAGCATGCCGAACGCCGTCCCCGGCTCCTCCGTGCC
This sequence comes from Brachybacterium netajii (SeqCode), assembly GCF_054114245.1. Taxonomy (NCBI): domain Bacteria; kingdom Bacillati; phylum Actinomycetota; class Actinomycetes; order Micrococcales; family Dermabacteraceae; genus Brachybacterium; species Brachybacterium netajii (SeqCode). The sequence goes on from NZ_JBSYXB010000006.1 coordinate 160,961, forward strand.
GATGCTCCGCGCCCGTCCGCTCGGCGCGGGCCCCGGTGCGCGCACCGCCGCCCTGCGCCGCGGGCTGTGCGCCCTGGCCGCCGTCTCGCTCACCCTCGTCCCCCTGCTCGCCGGTCCGATGCCGGGTGCTCTCGCCGACGGCGAGAAGGACCAGAAGATCGCCGAGCGCGCCTCGATCGACCAGCAGCTCGACGACCTCCGCATCGAGCTCGCCGACGTCAACGAGGATCTCGCGCAGACGTATCTCGACCTCGCGGAGACCGAGCTGCTGATCCCCGAGGCCCAGCAGGACCTCGAGGATGCCCAGGACGAGCTCGAAGCGGCGCGCGAGGAGGACCGCCAGGTCGGCGAGCGGCTCGAGAGCGCCCAGGAGGAGGAGGCCCAGCTCACCGAGGAGGTCGACTCCGGCCAGGACGAGGTCGACCGCTCCGACGAGGAGCTCGCCGAGATCGCGATCTCCGCCTACAAGGGATCGGGCACGCCCAATCCGGCCTCGGTGTACATCGGCTCCGAGAGCCCGCAGGCCACCGTCGACCGCACCATGAACTACAAGCTGACCCTCGCCTCCCAGGGCAGCCGCCTGGACCAGCTGCGCGAGGACCAGGCCGTCACCGAGAACTCCGCGGACCGCCTGGAGGCCGTCCGCGAGGAGATCGACGATCTCAAGCAGCAGGCCGAGGAGGCCGTCGTGCGCAAGGAGACCGCCGAGCAGGAGGCGGAGGACGCCAAGCAGGCCCTCGATGACCTCTATGCGCAGCAGCAGACCCAGCGCGACGACCTCGAGGCGAAGAAGACCGAGTACGAGGACCAGGAGACCTCGCTCGAGAACCAGGGGAACGAGCTCGACGACGAGATCGAGCGCCTCGCCGAGGCGGAGCGGGCGCGGCTGGAGAGGGAGGCGCAGAGCTCCTCGAGCTCCAGCGGCTCCAGCGGATCGAGCTCCGGGAACAGCGCCGGCACCAGGAGCGGCTGGATCCGTCCCGTCGGCGGCGTCATGAACTCGACCTTCGGTTGGCGCGTCCACCCGATCTACGGCACCCGCAAGTTCCATGCCGGCGACGACTTCCCGGTCGGCTGCGGGACCCCGGTCAAGGCGGCGCATTCGGGCACGGTCCTGCAGACCACCTACAACTCGTCCGCGGGCAACAAGCTGATCATGTCCAACGGCATCAACAACGGGCACGTCATCACGACCTCGTACCACCACCTGCAGGGCTTCGCGGTCTCGGCGGGCACCAAGGTCAACGCCGGCGACACCATCGCCTACGTCGGCACCACGGGCTCGTCGACCGGATGCCACCTGCACTTCGAGGTCCACGAGGACGGCACCGCCGTCGATCCCGCCGGCTACGTGTGATGCACGGCCGACGGCCTACGGCTGGCAACCGGCAGATGGCGGCTGGCGGGCGTCCCGGCGGCACGCACGAGCGTCGGCCTGGACATATTCGGTGGTCGCGGTCGGGACGACCGCGTAGGCTGGGACGTCGGCCCCGGCATCGGGGAAGGAACACCGTCCGCGGGGACGACCACCCCCTCGCGGAGGGCATGAGGCGCTCGGGCGCGGACAGGAGGATCCCATGGCGGCGAAGCAGGCGAAGAACCAGGCCAAGGACGAGGGTCCGCGCAAGCAGCTCATCGCGTCGAACAAGAAGGCGCGCCACGACTACCACATCGACCAGACGTGGGAGGCCGGCATCGTGCTGACCGGCACCGAGGTCAAGTCCCTGCGCGATCGCGGCGCTTCCCTCGTCGACGGCTTCTGCTACATCGAGGGCGGCGAGATGTGGATGGAGGCCGTGCACATCGCCCCCTACGTCAAGGGCACCTGGACGAACCACGCCGCCCGCCGCAAGCGCAAGCTCCTGCTGCACAAGCAGGAGATCGCCAAGCTCGCAGGGAAGACCCGCGAGAAGGGCTACACGATCGTCCCGCTGGAGATGTATTTCCTGGGTTCGCACGCGAAGGTCGTCATCGCCCTCGCCCGCGGCAAGAAGGAATGGGACAAGCGCCAGACGCTGCGCGAGCAGCAGGATCTGCGCGAGGCGCAGCGCGCCATGCGCCAGCGCGAGCTCATCTGACCCTTCGCCGCTCCTGCCGCCCCGACGGCTCCAGGCGGCGGCATCAGACGGCGCGTTCGATCCGGTCCAGGGTCTGATGGGCGGAGGCGAGCGCCTCCTCGTCGTCGGCCCCGAGGTGGGTGCGGATCGCGACGGCGCGCCGCGCATCCTCCAGCGCCCGTTCGAGGAGGGTTCTTGCCGCGTCGCCGCGGCCCTGCCCGGTGAGAGCCCCGGAGTGCTCGAGGCGGCTCTTCGCCCGGTGCTGGAACACCGACGCCAGCACCGTCAGCGAGGACGACGACGTCGGATCGCCGAAGCCGGTCTCCTCGGCGGCGAGGTCGAACTCCTCCTCGGCGGCGACGAACGCGCCCTGCCATTGCAGCACCTGGGCGTAGCGGGTGCGTCGCACCGCCCGCACGAGGGCCGGCAGCTCGGGGTCCGCGAGGGACGCGCGTCCGGCGATCGCCGCATCGTCGAGCCGGCCGAGGATCCGCAGATGCATGACGGCGCGGGGATCGTCGGGATGCTCGTCGCACCAGCGGCCGAGCGCCTCCGGGTCCGACGCCGTCTCGCGCAGCGTGTCGTCATCGATGGTGATCCGCACGCCGGCGGTCAGGTAGGCGACCATCCCGTCATCCTTCTCCGGGCCCCGTCCGCTGTCCACCGATCGTGACCTGCCCCCGCCCGCAGGGTCCGACGACGGTGCGACGAGGGCCCGACGACGGCCCGATGACCGTGCGACGACGGCGCGTTCCCGGCGGCTTCGCCCACAGCGGAGAGTATTCGCTGGTCGCCGTCGCGGAGTGGCGCTAGACTGGGACGACGCCGGAGCGATCCGGCACGTGGAAGGTCCGCCGGCGAGCGATGCCGGCGGTTGACAACAGAATCGTGAGCGCGACGGCGATCCTCGAGATCGCCACCACTGTGCTGCATTTCCACGCTCGGGGACGATCGGTTTCGACGGTAGTTGTCCAGCGAGGGGAAGCGGGCCGAGAATCCAGAGTCATCTCGTTAATGTCCTCTGGAAACCAATAAGTGCCGAATCCAAGCGCACTGACTTCGCTCTCGCTGCCTGATCAGCGTTAGCAGTCTGGAACCCCGGGGGTGCTCCTGACCCGGATCGTTCCATCATCAAAGGAGCCACTGCTGCCGTCCCTCGTCATCGGGGCCGGATGAACACCTCAGAGTGACTGAGTCTGTCGACGACGTGTCCGTGAGATCGTCGGGACTGAGAAAACGCCTTCACGGACTGCGCCCGGAGAAGCCCTGGCTCCGCACTATCGGACGCGGGTTCGATTCCCGCCGTCTCCACTCTCGCGCTCACCGGAAGAGGCCCCCTCACCTGCACAGATGTGCGGGGGAGGGGGCCTCTTCCACGCTCTGGACGCTCGGTGCGCACGCCTGAGCACACCGTGAGCACGGCCGCGCCGCTCGCGCAGATTTCGCCGCGAGCCCGCTCAGCGCGTCGTGGCCGATCGCTCCCCGGCCGATCGTTCCCCGACGGAGCGTTCGTCGGCCTGTTGCCGGCGCTCCTCATCGGCGCGCGCATCGCGGATCCCGTCGGCGACGCCGCGGCGGATCACCCAGTACAGGGTCAGGGCGATGACGGCGGCGAGCAGGCCGTAGATGATGAGGAGAACCAGGATGTCCATGGGGTCATCGTACGGATCCTCAAGAGGGGGACGGGCCCCGGCGCCACCGAGGAAGCGGCGGCGACGGGGCCCGGAGGCCGTGTACCCATGATGCCGCCGGCAACGCACGGCGACGCTGCGGGACGAGGAGGGGCGCCGCGGGCCGGCCGGGGCGTCGCGGACGACAGCGGGCGGCAGCCCGGAGCGCGGTGGGGGTCAGCCGTCGTAGGAGAGGCCGTGGCCGAGCTGCCAGCGGTTCCCGTCGGCGTCGACGTACACGTAGGGGCGGCCGTCCATGTGCTGCTCCTTCGCGTACCCGGGGACGTCGTTGGGGGAGGCGCAGATGCCGTCCTCGTCCACCGCGATGGCCTCCTCGGAGATCGGGAAGGTCAGCGGCAGGCGCCCGCTGGGGGAGAACTCGCCGAGGATGAGGTCGAAGAGCACCTCGGTGCGGGTGTCGAAGCCGGCGACGAAGGCGTCGGCGAGGGGCTCGAGGGTCCCGGGCAGCCAGGGCATGACGACGTTCAGCCCGACCACCAGGGTGTCGACGCTCTCGCGGATCGCCCGGATCTTCTCGATGTCGACGTGGGAGTGGTCGTCGATCGCGAGGTCCAGCAGCCCGATCGAGCGGAAGTAGTCGCCGGTGAACGGGTTCGCGAAGACCACGGCCACGTCGGCGTCGCGGTGATCGGTGGTGAAGGCGATCTGCGGATGCGCGGCCGCGAGGCGGGCACGCAGGCCGTCGAGCTTGCGGACGGTGAGGCCCTGCTCGAAGAGCTCCACGTAGACCTTCCGGCCCTCGAGCGCCGAGGCGCTCAGCGGCAGCACGGGCGCGTCGCCCTGCACGGGGTTCTTCAGCAGCACGGCGGACCGTCGGTGGGCCTCGAGGGCGGCGGCCTCGAACTCGGGGTTCGCGACGATCTCGTCGGCCTCCTGCGGATCGACGTAGGGGTTCTCGAACAGGCCCAGGCGGAACAGCTCGATGAGAAGCCGGCGCGCGGCGTCGTCGAGGCGCTCGGTGGTGATCAGGCCCTGCATGTAGGCGGTGCGGATCGAGCGCACGTCGTTCGTGTCGGCGATGATGTCGGTGCCGGCCATGATCGCTCGGCCCGCGCGCTCGGGCACGGACAGCTCCTCGACGCCCCAGGCCATCTTGTTGAGGATGCCGGAGTCGGAGTTGATGTAGCCGTCGTGGCCCATGGAGCGCAGGAGATCCAGGATCTCCTTGTTGAAGGCGAAGCCGACGGGCTCGAACTCCGTCACGGGACCCTGCGGGGTCGCGGACTTCTCGGCCGACGGGATCGCGTAGTACGGCATCACCGAGGAGGTGCCGGCGTCGATCGCGGCCTGGAAGGGCGGCAGGTGGTACTCCTCGAGGGAGCCGGGCGTGGGATACACGTTCCACTTGCCCTCCGCATAGTGCGGGTCGAAGCCGTTCTCGCGGGCGCCGCCGCCGGGGAAGTGCTTGGTGGTGAGGGCGACGCCCTCGGAGCACAGGCCGTCCTCGCCCTGGAAGCCGCGGACCACGGCGCTGATGGCGCGGGCGTTCGCCTGCGGGTCCTCGCCGAAGGTCCCGTAGGAGCGGAACCAGCGGGGATCGGTGACGGTGTCGGCCATGTACATGTAGCCCTTGCGCAGGCCCGAGGCGCGCCACTCCTGCCGGGAGCGCTCGGCGAAGTCGCGGATGAGCTCGTCGTCGCCCGTGGCGGCGAGGCCCAGGGTGCCGGGCCACTGCGTGAAGTCCTTGTCCTCCGGGGTGGAGCCCATCGCGAAGCCGCCGGCCTCGTTCTTCGAGTTCGCCGCGACGATGACGGGGATGCCCCAGCGGGTCGACTCGGCGACCTCCTGCATGGCGTTGACCCAGGTGGCGATGCGGGATCCCGTGGGGGTCTCGCGCATGATGAAGTGGCGCATGTGCAGCTCGGCGATCTGCTGGGTGGTGCCCTCGTAGGGGTCGCCGGCCGTGTTGTGCGGATCCATCTTGACCGGGTGGTACTGCTCGTCGAGAGCACCGTCATGGCTGGTCAGCTCGGGATCATGCTGCGAGATGCCCATGGAGCGGGAGTTGATGACCATCAGGCCGATCTTCTCCTCGGGGCTCATGCGCGCCACGAGGTCGGCGGCGCGCTCGGCGGGGGTGAGCCGCCAGTCCTCGTAGGGCGTGAGCTCGCCGTCGCCGTCGAGGTCACGGAAGCGCAGGCCGTCGACCTCGAGGACGGGGGCGAGACGGGACGAGATCGGGACCTGCTCGGTCATGACGGCTCCTTGCGGGTGAGGCGTTGGACGATGGTGCGGTGGTGCGTGCGGCCGACGGCGGTCGGCGGGTGCGGGCCGGGAGAGCCGGAGCGGCCGACGGTCCGCGCGGGTGCGCGGCGGCCGTCGGCCGCGATGCGGGGTCAGCCGGTGATGAGCTGCTCGAAGCCGATCTCGACGACATGGGCGCGGCTGATGGCGAGGGACTCGAAGATGTCGCGGCCGTAGGTCTGGTCCTGCTCGATCAGCAGGTGGGAGGCGCCGGAGGCGATGCCCTGCTCGATGACGGGCTTCCAGTCGAGGGTGCCCTCGCCGACCTCGCCGAACTGGACGATGTCGCCGCCCCAGAACTGGAAGAAGGGCTTCGGGTCGCCGGCGGCCATGGCCTCCAGCACCTCGGCCGGCGGCCAGGCGATGCGGAAGTCCTTGAGGTGCACGAGGTCCAGCACGCCGTCGAAGGAGGCGAGGGTGCGCTCGGGGTCGAGTCCGCCGCGGGCGACCCAGTGGCAGTCGATCTCGTAGCGGAGATGCGGGGCGAGCTCGCGCAGGTGCTCGAGCATCGTGCGCCCGTCGAACTTCGTGAACTCGATGTGGTGGTTGTGGTAGCTGAGGGAGACTCCCTGCGCGGCGAGGCGCTCGGCATAGCCGTCGGCCTCCGCGGCGAAGTCCCGGAAGGTGTCGACCGAGGCCATCGCCGAGAACGGCATCATGCCGATGCGGATCTTGTCGGTGCCCAGGCGCTGGGCGTGCTCGACGTGGAGGTCGAAGTCCTTCGCGAGGGTGAGGTCGTCGCTGTCGGCGGGGGCGGAGGTCTTGCCGGAGATCGCGGCGTACTCGATGCCGAGGTCGGTGCGGGCGGTCTCCATCGCCGCCACGTTCTCCTCGGTCATCGGGATCTGGGAGACCTCGACCACGGAGAATCCGCTGTCGCGGACCTTCTCGAGCACCGGCAGGACGCCCTGCTCGGCGATGTGGTCCTTGAGCATCATGAGCTGGATGCCGATGCGCGCCATGGTGAGTCCTCCTGGGATCGTCGTCTTCGTCGTCTTCGTCGTCGTGAGGATCGGAGTGCGCCCGCACCGGTCCGGGGACCGTGCTGCGCGTCGGTTCCCGGGGCGGTGGCCCGAGCGTCTGCCGCGGGTCTCCTCGGCCGGCGCTCCGGAAAGTGGGGCGCGGACCGTCGAGACCGTCTCCGACTGCACTCCGACACTAATGAGCGGGCGGGAGAGGAAACGAGGGTTGCCATGCATTGCCTGGGGCAACGCCCTGCAACCCGGGCGGAGTTGCGCAAAAAGACCGCAGGATCGGGGGACCGGATAATCGCGGTGCGGCGGGACGATTCGACGCTTCCCCGCGGCATCCGCCCACGACGTGAACCGAAAGGCGCAGACAATGACGACGACGTCCTCCCCGACCGCAGGCGAGCAGGAGCGCACCGTGCGACTGGGCATCATCGGCGCGGGCACGCAGGGCTCCGCCTACGCCCGCTTCATCAGCGAGGGGCTCGTGCCGCACATGAGCATCGGGGCGTTCGCCGACACCGACCCCGCCGCTCTCGAGCGCGCCCGCGAGAACCACCCCGGCGTGCCGACCTATGCGACGGCCGAGGAGCTCCTCGCCTCCGACGACATCGACGCGATCATCACCACGATCCCGCACTACGACCACCCGGCGGTGGCGATCGCGGCGATCGAAGCGGGCATCCCGACCCTCGTCGAGAAGCCCGCCGCGGTGCACACCCGCCAGGTCAAGCGCATGAACGAGGTCGCCGCCGCGCACCCCGAGGTGCCCTTCGCGATCATGTTCAACCAGCGCAACAACCCGCTGTACCAGAAGATCAAGGCGATCGTCGACAGCGGGGACATCGGCGAGATCCTCCGCTCGACCTGGATCATCACCACCTGGTGGCGCCCGCAGGGCTACTACGACCAGTCCGCATGGCGCGCCACCTGGGGCGGCGAGGGCGGCGGCGTCCTGGTGAACCAGGCCCCCCACCAGCTGGACCTGTGGCAGTGGATCTGCGGGGTCCCCGAGAAGGTCTTCGCGAAGGCCGCCTTCGGGTTCCGCCGTGCGATCGCCGTCGAGGACGAGGTCACCGCGCTCGTCGACTACGGCGACGGCCGCACGGGCACGTTCATCACCGCGACCCACGACATGAAAGGCACCGACCGCTTCGAGATCCTCGGCACCGCCGGCAAGATCATCGTCGAGGGCTCGAAGACCGCGACCGTGCACCGCTACGCGAAGCCGGAGAAGGAGGTCTCGGACTCGGTCGACATCGAGGGCGCACGCAAGCTCATGTCCGGCGACACGGCCGTGCTCGACGGGCTCGTGACCACCGAGACCATCGAGGACTCCTCCCCGTGGGGCGCCCAGCACTCCGGCGTCCTGGAGAACTTCGCCCGCCACGTGCTCTTCGGCGAGGACCTGCTCGCCCCCGGCTCCGACGGCATCGCCGGCGTGCGCCTGGCCAACGCCATCCACCTCTCCGCATGGACCGGCCGCGAGGTCCCGCTGGAGTTCGACGAGGACGAGTACCTCGCCGAGCTCAACAAGCGAATCGCCGCCGAGGGCACCTTCCCCCAGCAGTCCTGATCCGTCGACGGCCCGACGGCCCGACGGCCCGACGGCCCGACGGCCCGACGGCCCGACGGCCCGACGGCCTGACGGCCGCCGG
>NZ_JBSYXB010000007.1:0-165390 GCF_054114245.1 Brachybacterium netajii (SeqCode)
ATCATCCATCAGGCCGTTTCAGCGGCCTGGCTTCAGAGGCGGGTACCGGGCGAAGATCGCTTCTCAGAAGTTTTTCTTCGTTGCCCCGGCGCGAGACATAACTATACCCATGTTCCACGGGAGTGCCAACTCGAAACGGTGTGTGCCCGGTCTCAGAGTCCGAGGGGGTCGATCCGGGGCCTCGAGCGGGGTCTCGAGCCGTGCCCGGCCGTCGGCCGCAGAGGGTCCGAGCCTCCTCCCCCGTCCCTCCTCTCTCCGCTCCCCTCTCTCTCCGCTCCCGCTCCCCTTCTGCACCGAGCCCCCTTCCGCCACCGCCCCGGTCCGTCCCGCCCCGCCTCGGCCGGACCGCTCGACGGTTCCGGTGCTGCCGCGGCGTCGCGGCGTGGGGTCGATCAGCGTCGGGAGCCGTCGGCGGAGAGAAGGCATCCGGTGAGGAGCGGAGGAACCCCCGGAGCAAGGTCGCCGAGCGGCCGCACGCGGGGAGACCGAGCTGCGGCGCGGCCGCGCCTCGATGCGCCTCTCTCCTCTACCCCTCACTTCACCTCTCCCCTCCTCTCCCTCTCTTCCCTCCTCCTCCCCGAACGACGACGACGGCCGCCGACTGTGCAGTGCGCACAGCCGACGGCCGTCGGACGAGAAGGGGCGGACCCGAGCATGCAGCCCGGACCCTCCGCCGATCAGATGACGCCGAAGGCGATCATCGCGTCGGCGACCTTGCGGAAGCCGGCGACGTTGGCGCCGACGACGTAGTCGCCGGGGCGCCCGTACTCCTCCGCCGTCTCGAGGCAGGTGGAGTGGATGTTCTTCATGATCTGGGTGAGGCGCTCCTCGGTGTAGGAGAAGCTCCAGGCGTCGCGGGACGCGTTCTGCTGCATCTCCAGGGCGGAGGTGGCCACGCCGCCGGCGTTGGCCGCCTTGCCGGGGCCGAACGCGACGCCGGCCTCGCGGAAGACCTCGACGGCCTCCGGGGTGCAGGGCATGTTCGCGCCCTCGGAGACGGCGAGGACGCCGCTCTTGACGAGCGACTTCGCGTCGTCGCCGGAGAGCTCGTTCTGCGTGGCGCAGGGCAGGGCGATGGTGACAGGGGCGTCCCAGACGCTGCCGTCGGCGACGAAGCGGGCCTTGCCGCCGCGGCGCTCGGCGTACTCGGCGATGCGTCCGCGCTCGACCTCCTTGATCTGCTTCAGCAGCTCGAGGTCGATGCCGTCCTCGTCGATGACGTAGCCGGAGGAGTCCGAGGCGGTGATGGCGACGCCGCCGAGCTGGGAGACCTTCTCGATCGCGTAGATCGCGACGTTGCCGGAGCCGGAGACGGCGACCTTGCGGCCCTCGATGGAATCGCCGCGGGCGGCGAGCATCTCCTTCGCGAAGATGGCCGCGCCGTAGCCGGTGGCCTCCTTGCGCACGAGCGAGCCGCCCCAGTCGAGGCCCTTGCCGGTCAGGACGCCGGCCTCGTAGCGGTTGGTGAGGCGCTTGTACTGGCCGAAGAGGAAGCCGATCTCGCGGGCGCCGACGCCGATGTCACCGGCGGGGACGTCGGTGTACTCGCCGATGTGGCGGTGCAGCTCGGTCATGAAGGACTGGCAGAAGCGCATGACCTCGCCGTCGCTGCGGCCGCGCGGGTCGAAGTCGGAGCCGCCCTTGCCGCCGCCGATGGGCAGGCCGGTCAGGGAGTTCTTGAAGATCTGCTCGAAGCCGAGGAACTTCACGATGCCCAGGTTGACGCTGGGGTGGAAGCGCAGGCCGCCCTTGTACGGGCCGAGGGCGGAGTTGTACTCCACGCGGAAGCCGCGGTTGATCTGGACGGTGCCCTGGTCGTCGACCCACGGGACGCGGAAGATGATCTGGCGCTCGGGCTCGCACAGGCGCGTGAGGATGCTGTGCTCGGCGTACTCGGGATGCTTGCCCTGGATGACCTCGAGCGACTCGAAGACCTCGCGGACGGCCTGATGGAAGACGGGCTCTCCAGGGTTGCGGTGGAGCACCTGGTCGTACGTAGCCTGCAGAGTCGAATCGAGCATCGACGGCCTTTCTGGGACCCCGGAGGAGGGGTCGGTAATGGCCCCTTACGGAGGGGTCAACCGGACACGAACCTCGGCCAGGGTACGGACCGCTCCCTGGGCGCACGAGGGACGTCCGGCATGAGGACGCCCCTGAGACGCCTGCGAGGCGCCTGCGAGGCGCCGGGAAGCCTCGCGCGGGCGCGACGAGCGCGAGCCTCGCGCGCGCCTCGTCAGGGCCGTCCCGCCGCCTCGCCACCCCACGATCCGCATGCGTACACTCGTACGCATGAATGGCTCCTCCTCGCCGTCGCCGGGCCTGTCCGCTACCCGCCGTCCGCCGTCCGTCGTCGACCGCCGGGCGCGCGGCGCCGTCGCCGCGATGTTCCTGACCAACGGGGCGCTCCTGGCGAACCTCATCCCCCGCTACCCCGAGATCAAGGAGTCGCTCGGGCTCGCGAACTCGACCTACGGCCTCGCTCTCGCCGCGTTCCCCGCGGGCGCGATCCTTGCCGGACTCGGCGCCGCGACGCTGATCCGCCGCATGGGCTCGGGACGGCTCGCCGCCGCCGGCACGATCCTCACCGCGATCTTCCTGTTCGCCGCGGCCTGGGCGCCGTCGGCCGCGCTGCTCGCGCTCGCCCTGCTGGCCGCGGGCGCCTTCGACGCCATCACCGACGTCGCGCAGAACGCCCACGGCCTCCGGGTCCAGCGCCGCTACGGGCGCTCCATCATCAACTCCTTCCACGCCGTGTGGTCGATCGGCGCGGTCCTCGGCGGCTCGATGTCGGCCGCGGCGATCGCGCTCGGGCTCCCGCTGCGCGTGCATCTGGGGATCTCGGCGGTGCTGTTCGCGGTGGTCGCGCTCGTCGCGCTCCGCTTCGCGCTGCCCGGCACCGACGACGAGGCGGCCGACGGTGCGAACGCCGGTGCCGGTGCCGACGCCAGAGCCGGTGCCGACGCCGGTGCCGCCGACGTGGGCATCGAGGTCGGGACATCCGCGGAGGGCGCCTCCACGACGCCCGCGAGCTCGGCCGCGCCCGGCCTGTCGGCGACGCCCGCGCGCCTCCCCCTCCTGCTCGCAGCCCTCGTCCTCATCGCGATCGGCGGGACGCTCGTCGAGGACGCCGGGAACTCGTGGGCGACCCTCTACCTGGGACGGGACCTCGGCGCGAGCGCGCAGATCGCCGCCGCCGGGTACATCTCCCTCGTCGGCGCGCAGTTCGTCGGCCGCATTCTCGCCGACGGGCTGGTCGACCGCTTCGGCCAGCGCGCCGTCGCGCGCGCGGGCGGCGCGATCATCGCCGTGGGCATGGGCGCCGCGCTCGCGGTGCCGACGGTGCCCGGCACGATCGTCGGCTTCGCGCTCGCGGGCTTCGGCAGCGCGAGCCTGGTGCCCGCGGCGATGCAGGAGGCCGATGACCTCCCCGGTCTGCGCCCCGGCACCGGGCTGACCGTGGTCTCCTGGCTCATGCGGCTCGGCTTCCTGGTCTCGCCGCCGATCGTCGGCCTCGTCGCCGACTCCGTCGGCCTCCGCGCCGGCCTGCTCGTCGTGCCGCTCGCGGGGCTGCTGGTGGTGCTGCTCGCCGGGGTCCTGCGCGGGCGCGCGGCATCGTCGGCCGACGATGGGTCCTCGCGCTCCGCGGCCGTCGAGGCCCACGCGGACGCGGTGGTCCGGGCCGACGCGGCCGCCGAGCCCAGCGCCGCTCCGGCCGTCGAGCTCAGCGGGGATCCGGCCGGCGCCGACCGCTGAGGCGATCGACCGCCTCGCTCGCGAGCCCGGGCTCCGGGACCGTGAGGTGGAGGGCCCGATGGATCGTGAGGCCCTCGATCATGGCGTCGAGGAGCACGGCCGTCGTCGGGTCCAGGTAGGGCGCCATCGTGGCGCGGGTGCGCCCCATCCAGGTCGACGTGATGTCGCGGAACTCGGGCCGACGCGCGGCGAGGGTGTAGAGCTCGAGGGTCAGCACGAGGTCGCGCTGCGAGGCGAAGACGTCCTGCTCGATGTTCGCGGCGAAGGCGTCGAGGGCCCCGTCGCGGTCGACGGCGTGGGCGAGGCGCTCCTCCGCCCGCGTCGCGACCTCGTCGGCGAACCGCTGGAAGGCCTCCCGCAGGAGCTCGTCCATCCCCCGGAAGTGATAGGTCATGGACCCCAGCGGGACGTCCGCCGCGGCGGCCACCCGACGATGCGAGGTGCCCGCGACGCCGTGCTCGGCGATGACGTCGAGGCAGGCGTCGATGATGCGGTCGCGGCGATCGGGATCGTGGCGACGGGGCCGAGGGACGGTCATCGTCCGAGCGTAGCGGGCCGCGCGGAGCTCGCAGCCGATCGTCTCCGACGGTCAGTCGCGCAGCGGACGGAGGTGGACGGCGGGGAGATCGAGCGTCCGGGCCGCCGTCATGTCCGCCGTGAGCGCGACATGCACGGAGCTCGAGGCGACGGCGGGGGCGACCGTGACGCTCCCGCTCGCGATCTCCACGATGCGCACGCGCACGGGCTCCTCTCCCGGGAGCGCCAGGAGCCAGTCCTCGGCGAGCATGCGCAGCCCGATCTCGTCGAGGACCGCCTCGGCCGCATGGAGCTCCATCGGCTCCCCGCGCTGCACGCGCAGGAGGTCGAAGGGGATGAAGAGGTCGTCGTCGGTCATCTCGAGGTAGCCGACGTGCTCGCCGTCATCGCTGCGCCGGTGGTCGAAGACCGTGGGCCCGACGGGCTCGACGGGCGTCGTGCCACGCGCCGGGTCAAGGGCCGGCACGACCGCTCAGCCCTCCTGAGCCCCGCCCCGGGCGTCCAGCTCGAGCTGCACCCAGGCGGGGTCGTCGGTCGTGATGGTGTCGGCGCCGCAGGCGAGCGCCACGGCGAGCTGCTCGGGCCGGTTGATCGTCCAGGGGTTCAGGCGCAGTCCCGCCTCCTTCACGGCGGCCGCGGCGGCGAGGCTGAGGCCGTCGATCGCGGGGCCGATCCCGTCGGCGCCGATCCGGACGGCCGTGCGGACGTCCTCCTCGGTGATCTGCCCGACGAGGTACGAGATCGGGGTGGCGGGGCTGCCGCGCCGGATCGCCTCGAGCGCCTCGGCGTGGAAGGAGATGACCGTCGACGCCTTCGCCGGGGAGTCCTCGGGCAGCTCCGCGAGGAGCGCGGCGACGGCCTCGCCGGCGGCCGCGACCTTGACCTCGACGAACAGCGGCACCGTGGTCGCCGCGAACAGCTCGGTGAGGTCGGGGACCCGCTCGCCGCCGTCGAGGACGACCTCGTCGAGCTGCGCCCGCGTGAGGTCGGCGAGGGCTCCGGTGGTGATCGGTGAGGAGGCGTCCGCGGTGCGGTCGATCGTCTCGTCGTGCATGACGACGACATGCCCGTCGGCGCTCAGGTGCACATCGCATTCGAGCAGCAGCGCGCCGTCCTCGAGGGCGCGGCGGAACGAGCCGAGCGTGTTCTCCGGGGCGTGGGCGGCGGCGCCGCGATGGCCGACGATCGTCGGCCGAGCGCCCGGGACTGCGGCGTCGGCCGGGGCGCTGGTGCCGGCCGGGGCGGGGGCGGTCTGCTGCGAGGACATGCGGGGCTCCTGACGGATGGAGGGACGGGCGAGGCTGCGGGGCGAAGGGGCTGCGGGGAGAGACGACGGGGCGGGAAGCGGGCTGTGCGGCGGGACGGGAAAGCGCTGCGACCACCGACGGTCGACGGGGCCGGTGCCCTCCGTCACACTAGTCGGAGGCGTCTCGACGCCGAGGCGCCGGAAGGGGAGGAGCCGACATGGACGGCCACCGGAACCATGACCACCGCGACGACCTCGCGATGACGGACCCTGCGCGCGGGGTGCGCGGGCGTGCGCTCGCCGCGGCCGCCGCCCTCGCACTCGCCGGCTCCCTGCTGGCGGGCTGCGGATCCGACGCGGCGGACGAGGCCGACACCGGCACGACGACCGTCGGCCAGGGCGAGGACGCCACGACGCCCGAGGAGGAGGGCACAGCCTCGGACGGGGCCGACGACGCGACGGACGACGACGCGTCGGACGACGACGCGGCAGAGGACGACGCGGACGGCGACGACACGACGGATGACGACGTCGCCGACGACGCGACCGACGACGCAGCGAGCGACGATGACGATGCGGACGACGCGGATGATGCTGGGGACGATGCGGACGACGGCTCGTCCGCCGGCACCGTGAACCTCTTCGAGGGCAGCTGGGGCTTCGGCCATGACACGAAGGTCCTGACCTCCGACGAGCTCGCCGACGTGGTCGAGGAGGCCGCCGAGGAGCGCGGGCCCGCCGAGATGTCCCTCGAGGTCGAATGCCAGGACGGCGTCGACACCGCGGCCGGGGACGACGAGGCCGAGTGCATCGCCTTCGCCGACGAGGGCGTCCAGCACCTGTGGAGCATCAGCGTCGGCCCCGCTGACTCCGGCCTCGAGATCGAGGTGACGAACGGCTGAGCCGACGGGCGCGCGCACGACCGGGCCAGCGGGCGGGTGCAGGAGCAGGCGCGGGACGGGCGCGCCGACGGGCATGCGCTCATGCCCCGCTGAGGTGCTCCTCGACGACGCGACGGGCGCGCGCCGGATCGTCGGCGCCGATCTCGGGGGCGCCGAGGTCGACGGCCCGTCGGACCTCGTCGTCGGTGCGGGCGACCCAGGCCGACGGCACCAGGCCGACGCCGCGGATGCGGTCGAAGTCCCCGTCGCGCAGGTCGCTGAGCCGCACGCCGAGGATCTCCGCCTTCGTGCGCATGGCGTCGTCGAGCGCCTCCTCGGTCAGCGTGGTCGCGATGAGCCCGCGGGGGATCTGCGGGGCCGTCGCGAGGGCGATGTCGAGCGCCTCGGGATGCGGGGAGATGATCCGCGCGGGGGCCGGGCCCTCGCTCCCCCACAGATCGGGGTCGAAGGCGTCCAGCAGGATCCGCGCGGCGAGCTCGGCGGCGGCCGGGGCCTTGATCTCCACCAGCACCGGCAGCCGGGTCCCGTCGGGCCGGACGGCGACGTCGAGGACCTCGCCGAGGGTCGGGATGTGCTCGCCGTCGCCGACGAGCACCTGGTCCAGCTGCGCGCGCGTCAGGTCGGCGACCTCGCCGCTGCGCAGCGGGGAGGCGTCCTCGGCGGTGCGGTCGATCGCGGTGTCGTGGATGACCACGTCCCGGCGGTCCCGGCTCAGGTGCACATCGCATTCGAGCTGGTCGGCGCCGGCGGCGACGCCGCGACGGAACGCCTTGAGGGTGTTCTCGGGGGCGAGGGCGGCGGCGCCGCGATGCCCGATGATCATCGGCTTCAGCCGTCGGGGGCGGATCACGCGGAACCTCCTGCAGGGGTCGTGAGGAAGGGGTCGATCGGGGCGGAGCCGCCGGTCAGGGCGGGGCCGGACGCTGCGGGGCCGGTCGGAGGGAGGAAGGCCGACGGGCCGTCCTCGAGGGGCCCGGAGAAGGCGACCTCGTCGGCCGCGATCTGCGCGAGGCGATCCCGCGCCCAGGCGGGATCGTCGACGGTCAGGGTGTCGCAGCCGAGCTCGAGGGCGCGCTCCAGCTCCTCCGCGCTGCGCGCGGTCCACAGGTTCAGCTGGAGGCCGAGCCGGGCGCAGGTCTCGACGTCGGCCTGACGGGCATCGGCGATCCGCACGCCCACCTGCGTCGCGCCGACGGCGACCGCGGCCTCGAAGAACTCCGGGGTGGTCGACGTCGTCGTCAGGCGCCGCGGGATGTGCGGGGCGCGCTCCGCCGCGATCCGCAGCACCTCCGGATGGAAGGAGATGATCCACGCCGGGGCGACGGGCGCGGGCGGAGCGGCGGGGGCGTCGCTCGCGGGGCGCTCGGCGGGCTCGGCGACGGGCTCGGCGGCGGGCTCGGCGCCGGCCGGCTCGGTGATGCCGAAGCGGTCGCCATCGCCGAAGCGGTCGGCGAGGATGCTCAGCACGCGCTCGGTCACGGCCTCGACCTTGACCTCGAAGAGCACGGGCACCCGGGTGCCGTCCTCGCGGACGGCCTCGTCGAGGACCCGCTCGAGGGTGGGGATGTGCTCGTCGGCCCCGACGAGCACCCGATCCAGCTGCGCGCGGGACAGATCGGCGACCGCGCCGGTGCGCAGCGGGGAGTCCGCCTGGGCGGTGCGATCGATGGTCGCGTCATGGATGACGGCGTCCAGCCCGTCGGCGCTCGGGTGGACGTCGCACTCGAGCAGCGCGGCACCCTCCTCCACCGCGCGACGGAACGCCGCGAGCGTGTTCTCCGGAGCCAGGCCCGCGGCCCCGCGATGGCCGACGATCGCCGGCATCGGACGCTGCGCGCGCTGGAAGCCGCGCACACCGCGCACACCGATCCCCCGACGCCCCATCGAACCGCTCACCGCCCGCCGTCGACGGCGAGGGCCGAGCCCGCACCGGACCCGGCATCCGCACCGACCGCAGCACTCGCGACGGCCGCAGAGCTCGCGACGACCGCTGCGTTCGCCCCGGCTGCAGCGTTCGCACCCGCGCAGAGGCCGACGACCGTCCGCGGCGAGCGGCAGCGGGCGGAGGAGGGGGGCGGGGTCATGGATGCTCCTGGGGTGGGGAGGCGGCGTCGCGGCCGACGTGAGCGCACCCATCGCCGGAGGTTCGCGTTCATGCCGACGGCCCCACCGTAGGGAGCTTCCCCGCGCCCCGCCAGGTCCCTGCACTGCAGGTGAATGGATCATGAACGCCCCCTATCCCTGCAGGTCGGGAGGCTTTTCGCGACGAGGAGGCACCCGTGCTCGCCGATGGCACCTGCACGCGTCAGACAGCGCCGTCCGGGCGTTCACGATGTGTTCCCCGTACGTACAGGAAACGTTCCCCCTCCCCTGTCCGCGGCCATCCGAGTCGTCCCGAAACTTCATCCTGGCGTCACCTCGACGCGACAGAACGGGCATCTTCCTCCGCTAGTCTCCCCGGCCCGCTGGGCTGGCGGGTCTGGCGGCTCGGCGGGCCTCGCGGACCTGGCGGGCCGGAGGTTCGTGACCTACGCTCCGCGCCATGGCTCGCTCACCGAAGACCGGCCCCACCGACGTCGACCCCGCGGAGTACTGCGCCGGCCTGCCCGCCGCCCGGCGCCGCAGCGAGGGCGCACGCCTGCTCGCACTCTTCGGGGAGGTCACGGGCACGACGGCGGTGATGTGGGGGCCGAGCATGATCGGCTACGGCGCCGACGAGAACGTCTCCGCGTCCGGCGGCTCCCGCGGCACCTGGTTCCGCGTCGGCTTCGCGCCGCGGGCCTCCGCCCTCTCGCTCTACGGCCTGCAGTGCCACGACGGTTCCGCCGCCCTCCTGGACCGCCTCGGGAAGCATCGCCTCGGCGCGGGCTGCGTCTATGCGAACAGCCTCGCGGACGTCGACGAGCAGGTGCTGCGGGAGCTGGTCGCCCTCGCCTGGGCGTCGGCGCCCGACGGCCGCGGCTGACCGGCGGCGGGCGCGGCGCTGATGGGCGGAGAGTGCGGCGCCGACAGGCGGGAACAGGTTCCGCCAACCACCCGGGGGCGTATCCATTTGCGACGAAAGCGCAGGTGAGGCTTCACTTTTCACGATTTCTGAGGGAAGCCTCGCCATGGCTGACAAGTCCGCCGAAGGGGTCTACCCTCGCTGGCATGAAGCTCTCCAACGACCTTGAGAAGAAGTTCCAGGACCAGATCACGCTCGAGTTCGCCGCGTCGATCACCTACCGCCAGCTGGCCATCGAGGCCGACGAGCAGGACCTCCCCGGCATCGCCGCGTGGCTCCGCCACCAGGCCGACGAGGAGATCGTCCACGCCAACAAGTTCATCCAGCACGTCTCGGACCGCGGCAACCACGCCTCCATCGGCACGATCAACGCGCCGGCCGTGAAGCCCGGCCTGTCCGTGCTCGAGATCTTCGAGGCCTCCCTCGCCCACGAGGAGAAGGTCTCCGAGTCCATCCGCGAGCTGTACCGCAGCGCCGACAAGGAGGGCGACTACGACTCCCGCCCGCTGCTGAACTGGTTCGTCGACGAGCAGATCGAGGAGGAGGCCACCGTCTCCGAGATCATCGGCCGCGTGAAGCTGATCGGCGACGACGGCTCCGGCATCCTGCGTCTCGACGCCGAGCTGGGCCAGCGTCCCGCCGGCGGCACCGAGGCCGACGACGAGTGACCCACGGCGGGGGCCCGGCGATCACGCCGGGCCCCGCTCTCGCCGGGCCCCGCCCCGGGTGGACAGCAGGACCCGCCTGTTATAACTTTGGTTATGAACGGAGGTGGTCGGTGTGTCCATCCAGCGCGAGAGCACGCACGGGGGGTCGGCCCTGCATGAGCTGATGGTGGCCCGGTCGCGCGTCGAGGTCGCCGAGCTCCAGTACAAGCGCCATCTCAAGAAGCTCCGGCGCACCCCGGACAAGCTGGTCTCGCAGTCCGTGGTCGCACGCCGCCTGCACATCTCTCAGCCCGCCCTGTCCAAGGCGCTCAAGGGCTCGGAGGACATCGCGGATGTCCCGGAGGGGTTCTCCGGCGCCTCACCTCGCGAGATCTGCCAGCTCTACGCGATCGGCGAGCTCAGCCGGGAGCAGCTCATCGACGAGCTCTCGCGGTGGCCCTACCCCGCGCCCGTCACGCTCGACGACGCGTGGGACGCCCTGAGCTTCTCCCCGCCCGGCTCATGGGATGAGGTCGAGCGTGCAGCCGATGATGGCCTGATCGACGACGACCTCCTGGATGACGTGATCGACGCACTTCCGGAGGACGACTGACCACGACGATCTCGGGGGAGACACCACGTGGACGACGCAACGCAGCGGCACATCGATCTCGTCCGTGAGCTCTCGCGCCCAGGGCGGCCGCTCGCGACCGACTCGCCCTACGCCACCGTCAACCATCCCGAACGGTTCAAGCGCAGCGGCGGAGGAATCGTCAAGCCGCTCGGGGCGCATCGCCGGATGCATCGAGAGATCCGCACCGAGTACCGCGAGAAGTTTCCCGATGCCCGAGTCGACGGGAAGGCCATCGTCCTGGCCGGCCCTCCCGGCGCCGGCAAAGGCAGCATCCTCACGTCGGTGCTCGGCGAGGCGGAGCGCGACTACCTCCGCCTGGACGCCGACCGGGTCAAGGAAGCTCTCCTGCTGCGGCACGTGCACGGCGGCGAGACCTATGGGGCCGCCATCAAGCCTCCGGAGATCCGGGACCTCGAGCGCTCAGGCGAGACGATCCATCCCCTGGAGATGGCCCCTCTGGTGCATGAGGAGTCCTCGATGATCATCCGCCGGCTCCGCGACTCCGCCATGTCCGACGGCACCAACCTCATCATCGACGGCGTCCTGGCCAATCCCGAGGGCGCTCGGCGGCTCGGAGAGGAACTCGCCCGTGCCGGCTACGACATCACCATCGTGGATGTCGAGGTTCCCTACGCGGTCTCCGAGGAGGCCATCCGCCGGCGCTGGGCGGAGAAGCACATCCAGGCCCGCGATGGCCAGGCAGGCGCTCTGGGCGGCCGATGGGTTCCCAGCAGCCTCGTGCGCGACCTCTTCGACGGCCCCGACGGTCGCTCCCGCTCCGAAGCCGTCGCCCGCGAGCTCGCTCAGGACAACGGCTCCGTCAGCAGCTACCAGGTCTGGCGTCGCGGCTCCGCCGCTGAAGCAGCCCACCGCGACACCCATCTCGGTCGCCCGCACCGGGATGGACCCCTGATGGCCTCCGAGGCCGCCGAGGCGCTCCGTGCCGCATCCCGGGATGCGCAGAGACGCGAACAGAGCTGACTTGAGGCCGTCCGCGTCCCGCCGGCGGTCGGACCTCCCGCCGCGCCCTGCCCGTGCGGAGCTCCGCGCCCCGTGCCACACTGTGCGCGGCGGCAGGATCGCCGCCTGTCGACGTCAAGGGAGACCGACCATGGCCGCACCGCAGTTCAGCCCCTACATCAGCTTCCCCGGGAATGCCGCCGAGGCGTTCGAGGAGTACCGCGAGCTCTTCGGCGGGGAGCTCGAGATCATGACCTATGACCGGTTCGGGGATCTCTCGGGTTTCCCGTTCACGCCGCCGCCCGGGGCGGTGGCGCATGCTCAGCTGCACGGCGGCCTGGTCACCCTCGCCGGGGGCGACGGGATGGCGGCGGCAGGGGATGAGCTGCCGCCGCTGGGCTCGGACGTGTACTCGTTCCTCATCGGTCTGGACACGGTCGAGGAGGCGCGGGCGCTCATCGAGAAGCTCGTCGCAGCGGGCGGGGGCGTGGCCATGCCCTTCGAGCTGGCGCCCTGGGGCGACCACTACGGCCAGGTCAAGGACCGCTTCGGAGTGCTGTGGGCGATCGTCGTGGGCGGACAGCAGCAGGGCTGACACCTCTGCACCGACACCCCGACGCGATCGCCCCTGCGCCGACGCCCCGACCCCGCTGCCCGTGGGTCGGCCCCGACCTCAGTCGCCCGATGCCGCCGCGTCGTGCAGGCGGGCGAGCATGCGCGCCGCGGCGCGCTCGCGGCCGGCGGCGGTGCGGGCGGAGAGCACGGGGTGCAGCACGCTGTAGCGGGCGCTCCCCCGCAGCGCGTCGAAGGCGGCGCGCGCGGCGGGGTCCCGGTCGAGGAGCGCGGTGAGCTCGGCGGGGACCTCCGCGGTGGCGGCGCCGGGGTAGGCGGCGTCCCAGCGGCCGTCGGCCCGGGCCCTGTCCACCTCGGCGCGTCCGCGTTCGCGCATCCGACCCTCGGCCTCGAGGCGGGCGATGATGCCGACGTTGCGCGCGGACCAGATCGATCGCGGCCGACGGGGCGTGAAGCGCTGCAGGAAGGTGGCGGCGTCGCGCGAGCGCTTCTGCCCGTCGATCCAGCCGCTGCACAGCGCCTCCTCGAGCGCCTCCTGGTAGGAGAGCGTCGTCGGCTCGTGCGTGCCCTTCTTCGCGAGCACGAGCCAGATGCCGTCGCTGGTGCCGTCGTGCGCTCGCAGCCATGCCGACCAGGCGGCGCCGTCGGCGACGACGAGGGGGTCCTGCGGGGTCGTCCCGTTCATGGGGGCAAGCGTCCCACACCCCACCACTGGTGCAACTTTCAATCATCGCGTACTGTGAAGCCATGCGAGCCTTCGGATTCCTCAGCTTCGGCCACTACGGCGGCAGCCCCGCCCAGGGCGGCATCAGCGCCCGGCAGATGCTCCACGACGCCATCGACATCTCCGTCGGCGCCGACGAGCTGGGCGTCAACAACGCCTCCTTCCGCGTCCACCACTACGCCCGCCAGTCGGCGTCGCCCATGCCGCTGCTGTCGGCCGTGGCCGCGCGCACGCAGCGGATCGAGGTGGGCACGGGCGTGATCGACATGCGCTACGAGAACCCCCTCTACCTCGCCGAGGAGGCCGCCGCGCTGGATCTCATCGCCGACGGCCGCGTCGCCCTCGGCATCTCCCGCGGCGCCCCCGAGGCGGCCGAGCGCGGCTGGGAGTCCTTCGGCTACACGGGCTCCACCGACCCGCGCGGCGCGGACATCGCCATGGCCAAGTTCGAGACCTTCCTGCAGGCCATCCAGGGGCATCCGATGACGCGCGCGGCCGCGCAGCCGTACATGTCCGACGCCGCCCCGCATGCGCCGCTCGCGATCGAGCCGCAGTCCGCGGACCTCATCCGCCGCATCTGGTGGGGCGCCGGCTCTCGGGCGACGGCCGAGCGCACGGGCGCGCAGGGCCTGAACATGATGAGCTCGACCCTGCTCACCGAGGCGACGGGCGCCGCCTTCGGCGACCTCCAGGCCGAGCAGATCGACGCCTTCCGCACCGCCTTCCGCGAGGCCGGGCACACGCACGCCCCGCGCGTGTCGGTCTCCCGCAGCGTCTTCCCCATCGTGACCGAGCAGGACCGGATGCTCTTCGGGGCCCGACCCGGCGAGGGCTCCGACCAGATCGGCATCATCGACGGCACCCGCTCGACCTTCGGCCGCACCTACACGGGCGAGCCCGATCAGCTGATCGAGCAGCTGAAGGCCGACGCCGCCGTGCAGTCCGCCGACACCCTCATGCTCACCATCCCGAGCCAGGCCGGCGTCGACCTGAACCTCCACATCCTCGAGTCCTTCGCGCAGCACGTGGCGCCCGCGCTCGGCTGGAAGCCCAACACGGAGGGGCCGGCCCAGGGGGACCCTGTCCGCTGAGACCCGCTGGGCGGACGGGACCGACGGGGTCGACGAGCCGGCCGGCTCAGCCGGGCACGACCTCACAATCCGACGACGGCGCCGCCCCCGGGTCCGTCGTGCGCGCCGCGCGGAAGACGCGCGGCGAGGTGCCGGTCTCCTCGCGGAAGCGCCGGTTGAAGTTCGAGAGGTTCGAGAAGCCCGCGGCGTAGCAGACGTCGGCGACGGCGAGTTCGGTCCGCTGCAGCAGGCGGCAGGCCTCGGAGACCCGCAGCCGGATCACCGTGCGGGCGAAGCCGACGCCCGTCGCGCGCGTGAACAGCCGCGAGACGTGCGTGGGGCTCAGGTCGAGCTCAGCGGCGACGTCCTCGAGCCGCAGCGGATCCTGCAGGCGCTCGTGGACGAAGGCGATCGCCCGATCGAAGACCTCGGAGTCGTGCTGGCCGAGGGAGGAGTCGATCGCCCGCTCACTCAGCAGCTCGCGCTCCGCCGGAGGGGCCGTGACCAGCACGTCCAGCAGGTCGAGGAGGCCGGCGAAGCGGGCGGCGCCGCGCCGTCCGGCGACGTCCATCAGCACTTCGGCGGCCCGCTCGCGGGTGCGCCCGTGGTACTGGATCCCGTGCCGGGCCGCCTCCAGCAGCGGCGGGATGTCGGCGAGGTCGGGGACCTGCTCGGCGAGCCGCACGAGCAGCGCCGGATCGGCCTGGATGAGCGCATCGCGGCCGACGACCGTCTCCCCCGGCGCGATCGAGGACACCCAGTTGTGCGGGAGCCCCGCACCGATGAGATAGAAGTCCCCGGGCCCGAAGGCGCGGGCCGCCCCGCCGATCTGCGCGATCCCCGAGGAGCCCGTGATCAGGTGCAGCTCGATCTCCGGGTGGTGGTGCCAGCGCGCGAGCGGATGCGGATAGTCGTGCTGGAACCAGCGCAGCGCGCTCGAGCGATCCATGACGATGAGCTCGCGCACGGCCACGGAGGGATCCGATGCACCGACCATGGCCCCTCCGCCCTCCGCTCCTCGCCAGCCCCTCGCCTGCCCGCCGACTATAGACCGGGGCCGACGCCCGCCCGTCGACCCCGGTCGACAGCCCGCCCGTCGACCCCGGTCGACAGCCCGCCCGTCGGCCGGATCAATCCTCGCCGACGACGATCTGCAGCTTGGTGTCCGTCGGGCGCCCCTCGGCGCCGCGGTCGAAGGCGGCGAGTGCGTCCTCGAGGGCGAAGGTCTCGGTGACCAGGGGCGAGAGGTCCACGCCGGAGCCCGCGGCGAGGTCGATCGCCTTCTGGTAGACGTTCGCGTAGCGGAACACGGTCTCGATGCGCAGCTCCCTGACCTGGGCCTTCGTGGTGTCGAAGGAGACGGGCCCGCTGGGCATCCCGACCACGACGAGCACGCCGCCGGGGGCGGGGACGTCCCAGATGGTCCGGTAGGAGCCGGCCGCGCCGGAGGCCTCGAACACGGCCTGCGGGCCCCAGCCGCCGGTCTCGCGGCGCACGCGCTCGCCGAGGTCCTCCTGGGAGGCGTCCACGGGGATCAGGCCCGGGATGTCCTCGATCAGCGCGAGCTTCTCCGGGGAGATGTCGGAGACGTAGACGCGGGAGGCGCCGCCGGCGAGCGCGGCCAGCGCGATGACGATCCCGATCGTCCCGCAGCCGACGACCGCGGCGATGTCGCCGGGCTTCAGACGGGCCTTGGTCGCGGCCTGCATGCCGACGGCGAACGGCTCGATGAGCGCGCCCTCGGCGTAGGAGAGGGAGTCGGGCAGGAGGTAGGTGTACTCGGCGGGGTGGATGACCTCCTCGACGAGGCAGCCGTCGTACGGCGGGGTCGCCCAGAAGCGCACTGCCGGGTCGACGTTGTAGATGCCCTCGCGGGCGGCGCGGGAGCGGGGGTCCGGGATGCCGGGCTCCATGCAGACGCGGTCGCCGACGGCCAGGTGCTCGACGCCCTCGCCGACGGCGACGACGACGCCGGAGCCCTCGTGGCCGAGGATCATCGGCGCCTCGACGACGAAGTCGCCGATGGATCCGTGCGTGTAGTAGTGCACGTCGGAGCCGCAGATGCCGACGGTGCGCATCGAGATGCGGACCTCGCCGGGGCCGGGCTCGCCGGGCCGCGGCACGTCCTCGAGGGTGATGCGGCCCTTCTCCTGGAGCACGACGGCGCGCATCGTCGCAGACGCAGCAGACGCAGCGGGCGCCGCAGCGTCAGAAGCAGCGTCAGAAGCAGCGGCGGGCGCAGCGGCACCCGTGGCAGCGGCGGAGGCAGAGGAGCCGGGGGTGGTGGTGGACATGGGCACTCCTTCGTGCGGCGGGGAGACGACGGCCGGACGACGCCAGCGTGGCAGGTCGGCGCGGGGCCGGTCCAGCACGATCGATGCCCCGAACCGATACTTTCCTGCGCTCGCACCAGCTGCATCGACCTCTGCGACCAGGCCGGGCACCCGAACGTCACCACCCGTGCAC
This sequence comes from Brachybacterium netajii (SeqCode), assembly GCF_054114245.1. Taxonomy (NCBI): domain Bacteria; kingdom Bacillati; phylum Actinomycetota; class Actinomycetes; order Micrococcales; family Dermabacteraceae; genus Brachybacterium; species Brachybacterium netajii (SeqCode). The sequence goes on from NZ_JBSYXB010000007.1 coordinate 16,517, forward strand.
GCCGCAAGGTATCGGCCGACGATCGGACTGCTCGCCCCATCGACACCCCTCTACGCTCGGGGCATGCTCCGCATCGCCACCGCCAACGTCAACGGGATCCGCGCCGCGCACCGCCGGGGGTTCGGCGACTGGCTCGCCGGGCGCGACTGCGACATCGTCGCGCTGCAGGAGGTGCGCGCGCAGGCCGACAGGCTGCCGGCCGGCGCCTTCGGCGACTTCCATGTCGCCCTGGACACCGGCACGCTCCCCGGCCGCAACGGCGTCGCCGTGCTGACGCGCCGGGCCCCGCAGGCGGTGCGCACCTGGAGCGGCACCGCGCTCGTCGGCCGCCCCGAGGGCGAGACCGATGCCGAGCCGGCCGACGGCGGCACGGTCGACGGCGGCACGGCCGTCGGCCCCGGCCTCGTCGAGATCCCCGCACAGGACCGCACGGCGCTCGCCCGCGGGCTCGGCCCCTTCGTCCGCGAGGGCCGCTACCTCGAGGTCGATCTCGCCGACGCGCCGCTCACGATCGCCTGCCTCTACCTGCCCAAGGGCGGTCTGCCCGCGCACCTGCAGCGTCCCGAGCGGATGCGCGAGGCGCCCGACGGCGGGGCCCGCTACGAGCGCAAGATGCGCTTCCTGGCCGGCTTCTCCCGGTATCTGACGCGGACGCGCCGCGCGGCCGCCGCCGACGGCCGGGAGTTCCTCCTCATGGGCGACCTCAACATCGCGCATACGCGCCAGGACCTCGCCGCCTGGCGCCGCAACCAGCAGACCGACGGCTTCCTCCCCGAGGAGCGGGAGTGGTTCGGGGAGCAGCTCTCGCCGCGCACCCTCGTGGACGTGGTCCGCCGCCTGCACCCCGAGGAGGACGGCCCCTACTCGTGGTGGTCCTGGCTGGGGCAGTCCTTCGCGAACGACTCGGGCTGGCGCATCGACTACCACCTCGCCACGCCCCGCCTCGCGCGCAGCGCGGTGAGCGCCGAGGTCGACCGCGAACACCGCGGCACGCGGCTGTCGGACCACTCGCCCGTCGTCGTGGACTACGACCTCGGAGGCCTTGAGAACCCTCGGATGTGATCCAGCACGCATAGGCGCCCGCGTGTCGAGTGCGCAGGTCACGTACAGTGTGTCCGACGGGCGCCGAGGGGTGCGCCTGCGCCGCCTCGCCCTGTCCCGGAGGACGCCGATGCCCACGCCGCGACTCGCCGCCGTCCCGGCAGCGCCCGCGGCACCCCTGCTCGCCAGCCCCGACGCCACCGTCTCGGCGACCCCCGGCATCGCAGCCCCAGCAGCTCCGGTCATCGCAGCCCCCGCGGCCCCCGGCATCACGGCGCCCGCCGCCCCTGACGTCGCCGCGACCGCTGCCCCGTCGTCGGCCCGGACCGGCTCGTCGGCCGCGCGCAGCGCCTTCACCCCCGACGCGCCCGAGCAGGCGATCACGCTGTGGGGCTCCTCCTCGATGAACTCCGAGGGCGGCGCCGACGGCACCCCGCTGCCGATCCGCATCCACGAGCATCTGGCGCTCGCCGCGGATCCGGCGATCGTCCACGCGTACGGCGTCGGCGCGACGCGTTCGCAGCACACGGTGCTCATGCGCGGGCTCGACACGCCCCTCGCGTCCCCGGTCGAGGACCCGGATCCGGAGACCGGCGCGGTCGCCGTCTCCCTCGACTCGGGCCTCGCCCCCTACGGGCCGATCAACGTGCCGGGCACCCTCGGCGCTGTCGCCGGCACGCTCGACGGCACCTCCGGGACCTGGATCTTCACGCCCTCGACCCCGGAGACGGAGGTCGTCGAGGGCACCTTCGTCTCCGCCCTGCGGGAGATCGCCGCGGGCGCCCGCCAGATCCTGTGGGTCGGCAAGAACAACATCGGCGACGTCGACCGGGTCCTCGCGGACACCCAGCGGATCTGGGATGCGGCCGACGACCCCGAGCACGACACCATCGTGCTGGGCCAGTGGGCGACGGAGAACGACCCCGTCGGCTCCACCACGGCGACCGCCCTCGCGCGCGTCAACGCCGAGCAGAAGGAGCGCTACGGCGACCGCTTCCTCGACGTCCAGACGCTCCTGACCAGCGAGGACGGCCTCGGCTGCTCGCCCATCGCCGGGCTGGCCGTGCTCGAGCAGGGCGCCTCCCAGGACGCCCTCGAGCGCGGCGTCGTGCCGCCGATGCTGATCGCCTCCGATGCCATCCACCTCAACGGCTGGGGCAACCTCGCCGTCAGCTGGGCGCTCGTGCGCCGGATGCGGGAGCTGAGATGGCTCTGAGACGACCCGTGGCCCCGCGCCTCACCCCGCAGGATGCCCCGGAGGCCCCCGCGCCGGACGAGCCCGCGCAGAGCACCCCGGCGCAGGCCGCGGAGCCGACGCCCGCTCCGGCTCCGGTCCTCCCGCCGTCTCCGCTCCCGCCGCTCCCCGCGCCCGCCCCGGATGCCGCTCCCGCCGCCTCCGCCGCTGCCTCCGCCGCCGCCCCGGCCGCCGCACCCGACGCCGCCGCCCGCCGGTCGCATCGGCCCCGTCGGCGCGCCGTCCTGGCGGCCGGCGCCGCGGCGGCGGTCGCGGTCCCGGCCCTCGCACTGGTGTGGCTGAAGCTCGACCCGGCCGGGGTGTCCGCGCTGGCCGCGCTGGGCATCGGCGGGTCCGGGGACAGCGAGTTCCCCGATGTCGACACCGACGATCCGGCGCTCGAGGCGATCCGCTGGGCGCACGAGACCGGCGTCCTGCCCGCGCTCGACAGCGGCATCTACGATCCCGACGGCGTGCTCGCGCGCACCGACCTGCTGCTCGCCCTGCACCGGCTCGCGGGCGCGCCCGAGGTCGACGTCGATGCCGCGCCGCAGGTGTTCGTCGACCTCGAGGACTCCGATCCGTGCCGCGAGGCGGCGCTGTGGCTGCACGGCCGCGCCGTCCTCTGGGGCGACACGGAGCTGCGCATCCGCACCGCCGACACCGCCACGGGCGCCCAGGCCGCGGCGATGCTCGCGGATCTGGTGCGTCCGGCGCTCGTGTCGCTGGGCGGGGACTGGGACGAGGTCGCCCCGAGCATCGTGCTCGACGGCGCGGAGCTCACCCGCCGGGCCCTCGCCGCCGCGCTGCACACCGCCGACGCCGCGATCTCCGACGCCCTGGGCTGAGTCGCACCGGGAGCGCTCCCGTCTCCCGCCGTCATCTCCATGACGCCCGTCACGCCCCGGGATTACCCTGGCAGGCATGACCTCTGCTGCGCTCCCCGCCCATGCCGCCTACCTCCGCCACCCCGATGTCCACGGCGGCAGCGTCGTCCTCACCGCCGCGAACGACCTCTGGATCGTGCCGCTGACCGGCGGGAACGCCTGGCGGCTGACGAACGAGGGAGCCCCCGTCGCCCATCCGCGCTTCTCCCCCGACGGGTCGCTGATCGCCTTCACCTCCCGCGCCTCCGGCAGCCCTGAGGCATGGGTCGTCGCCGCGGACGGCTCGACCGCTCCGCGCCGCCTGACGGTCTGGGGCAAGCCGTCGACGAAGACCGTCGGCTGGCTCCCCGACGGGCGGGTCCTCGTCGCCTCGAGCTACCTGGCGCCCCAGTCCCGCGACCTGCAGATCTGGGCGGTCGACCCCGGGGACGACGCCGAGAGCGCCTCCGAGCTGCTGCCGCTGGGCCGCTCCCGCGAGGTGGCGTTCCATCCCTCGGGCGCGACCGTCGTCGGCACCCCGTACAACCGCGACCAGGCCGGCTGGAAGCACTACCAGGGCGGCACCGCCGTGAAGCTCTGGATCTCCCGCGAGGACGTGCCGCTGGACGCCCCGGCGTCGGCCCACGGCGAGCGCCGCTGGGAGCCGCTGCTGGACGAGCTGCTCGCCTCGAAGACGCGGATCGCCTGGTACGGGGACCGTCTGATCTTCGCCTCCGACACCCCCGGCGCCGGCGCCGCCCGCACGGACCGCGCCACCGCGAACCTCTGGTCCGTCGCCCTCGACGGCTCCGACCTGCAGGTCCATACGCATCTGCGGTCGGAGGACGGCTACCTGCGGGAGCCCGCGACCGACGGCACGACGATCGTCTACACCTCCCGCGGGCGCCTGTTCGCCCTCGACTCCCTCGATGCGGAGCCCCGCGAGGTCGAGGTCCGCACGACCGGCGTCGGCGCCGCCCGGCTCCCGCGGACCTCGCCGCCCGCGCGCCGTCTGCTGTCGATGCGTCCGGTGCACGACGCCCGTGCGAGCATCGTCGAGCTGCGCGGCAGCGTCCATCTGCTGACCCATCGCGGCGGTCCCTCGCGCCTCCTCGGCGGCACCTGCGGGCTGCGCCTGCGCGAGGCCCGTCCCCTCGGCCGCTCCCCCTTCGCCATGTTCATCAGCGACGTCGAGGCGGGCCACGACGTGGTCGACGGCGGCGTCGGCTCCGACGTCCTCGTGCTCCGGCGCCTCGACGCGGGCGCCCCGGAGATCCGCTACGACCTCGGCGAGATCGGCCGCGTGCTGCACGCGATCCCCTCGCCCGACGGCTCCCGCATCGCGCTCTCCACCTCCGACAACACGGTGCGCCTGGTGACCCTGCGCGGCCTCGTCGACCCCGCAGGCACCTCCGCCGCGGGATCGTCGGCCGACGAGCCGGCCGCGCCCGTGCTCGACTCGGTGCGCGAGGTCGGCCGCTCCACGGGCGGCGAGATCCGCGATCTCGCCTGGTCGCCCGACGGCCGCTGGCTGGTGTGGACACAGCCGGACTCCTGGCAGCTCTCGCGCCTGATGATCACCGACGCCGAGGATCATGAGCCCACGGGCCGCGCCCTCACCTCCGGGCGCTTCCAGGACTCCTCCCCCGCGTTCAGCGCCGACGGGAAGCACCTCGCGCTGCTGTCCCTGCGCACCTTCGAGACCCAGTACGACGACATGGTCTTCGACCTCGGCTTCGTCAACGCGCAGCGCCCCCACCTGATCCCGCTCGAGCGCACCACCGCGGATCCCTTCGGCCCGCACCCCGACGGCTGGGGCGCCGCCGAGGAGAAGACCCCCGCGACGTCGGCATCGACGTCAGCGTCAGCATCGGCGTCGGCGTCGGCGTCGGCCGGTTCGTCGGCCGACGCCGGGGCCGTCGCCGCGAGCGCCGGTGCGGAGCCGGCCGCGAGCGCCACGAGCCCCGCCGGGGCCGACGATGCGTCGCGGGCCCCGCGGACCGTCGTCGACCTCGAGGCCGTCGAGTCCCGCCTCGTGCCCTTCCCCGTCGCCTCGGGCTCCTACTCGCACCTCACGGCCGTGACCGGCGGGTTCGTGTGGCTGCGGCATCCGCAGCCCGTCGTCCTCGGCTCGTCCCGCGCGGGCGTCGAGGGCGAGCCGCCGGCGCCGACGCTCGAGCTGTGGAGCCTCGCCGACCGCAAGCTCACGGTCCTCGCCGAGGGCGTCACCGATCTCGCGGCCTCCGGCGACGGCGAGACGCTGGTCGTGAAGCAGGGCGAGAGCTGGGTGCAGATCCCCGCGACCCGCAAGGCCGAGGACGAGGACCCCGCGCGCGTGGTCATCGACATCGACCGGCTGCACCTGACCGTCGACCCCGTGCTCGAGCGCCGCGGCATGCTGTGGGACAGCTACCGGATCATGGCGCAGCAGTACTGGCGCGCCGACATGGACGGCCAGGACTGGCACGCCATGACCTCCTGGTACGACCCGGTCATCGGCCGCGTCGTCACCGACGACGACTTCCACGACCTCATGTGGGAGGTCGTCGGCGAGCTCGGCACCTCCCACGCCTACATCATGGGCGAGCCCTTCCAGCCGACGACCCCCATGGTCCCCGGCTATCTCGGCGCCGACCTCGAGCTCGTCGACGGCCGCTGGCGCATCGCCCGCATCCTCCCCGGCGACTCCTCCGACCCCGACGCCCGCTCCCCGCTGCTCGCCCCCGGCGTCGCCGCGGAGGTCGGCGACGTGATCGTCCGGATCGGCGGGCGCAAGGTCTGGCCCGAGGGCGTCGGCCCGCTCCTCGCCGGCCGCGCCGGGAAGCCCACCGAGCTGGTCCTCGAGCGGGCCGACGACGGCGATGCGGGGGCCGACGGCGGCGACGCCGGTTCGCCCCGTGTCACCGAGCGTCGCGTCGTCGTCACGCCCCTGGCCAGCGACGACGCCCTGCGATACCAGGACTGGGTGGCCTCCCGTCGTGCGCTCGTCGCCGAGCTCTCCGACGGCCGCCTCGGCTACGTGCACATCCCCGACATGGTCTCCTCCGGCTGGGCGCAGCTGCACCGCGACCTCCGCGAGGCCTCGACCAAGGAGGGCATCGTCGTGGACGTCCGCTACAACAGCGGCGGCCACACCTCGCAGCTCGTCACCGACCGTCTCGCGCGCCGCGTCCTGTCCTGGGACTACCCGCGCCACCAGACGCCCGGCACCTATCCGTCCTTCGCACCCCGCGGAGCGGTCGTGCTGGTGACCAACCAGGAGGCCGGGTCCGACGGCGACATCGTCAACGCGGTCGCGAAGTCGATGGGCATCGGCCCGGTGATCGGCACCCGCACCTGGGGCGGCGTGATCGGCATCGACGGCCGCTACGACCTCGTCGACGGCACCGGCATCACCCAGCCGAAGTACGCGAGCTGGTTCGAGGGCCAGGACTGGGAGATCGAGAACTACGGCGTCGACCCCGACATCGAGGTCCCCCTCCCGCCGAACGCCTGGGTCGCCGGCGAGGATCCTCAGCTCGCCCGCGGCGTCGCCGAGGCCTTCGCGCTGCTCGAGCAGACGCCCGCCGCCGTCGCCCCGCCGCTGCCCGCGCCCCGCTTCGGCCGCGCGGACGGCTGACCAGGCGGCTGAACAGGCGGCTGAGCGTCCGCAGGCGGCCGACGAATCTCCGTCGGCCGCCGCAGAGCCGGGCGCAGTGCGCCCGGCTCCCGCTCCTCGGCGGTGCGGACCATCGGGACGAGCGCATCCGGCTGCAGCGTCGCCAGGAGCCGGCCGGCGCCGCGGGCGTAGGCCTCGGCGGGGGTGAGGGCCCGCTCCTCCGGCATGCCCGCCGCCCGGGCGGCGGCGGCCGGGTCGTCGTCGGCCGGGCCGCCGACCGGCGGATCGCCGATGCGCGAGCGGCCGTCGGCCCCTGACGGCGGCGGGGCGAGGCGGCCCAGCAGGAGCGTGCCCAGGACGCCGAGGCCGACGGGGACCGCGGCGATCACGAGGATCGCGACCAGGCCGATGAGCAGGTCGGGGAGGGGGAGCGCGGTGCCGTCGGCGGGAGTCATGCCTCGATCCTGCGGACCATGACCCGGTAGGACAAGCGAACATTCATGATGGACTGTTCAGTCCTGCTGTCGCATTCTGCGGGCTCGCCGCCCTAGGGTGGGACGCATGCTCGATCCCGTGAAGCTGCGCGTGCTGCGCTCGGTCGCCGAGACCGGGAGCATCCGCGCGAGCGCCGAGGCCCTGGGGTACACGCCCTCGGCCGTCAGCCAGCACCTGTCCGCCCTCCGCCGGGACACCGGGGTCGCGCTCGTCGAGCGCAGCGGGCGCGGCATCGTCGTCACCGCCGCCGGGCATCGCCTCGCCGAGCGGGCCGGCACCGCCCTCGAGGCCCTCGACGACGTCGACCGCCTCGCCCGCGAGCTCGCGAGCGGACGCACCGGCACCCTCGGCCTCGGCTACGCCACCTCCGTGGCGGCCACCTGGGTGCCGCGGGTGGCCAGCGACGTCCGCCGCGTGTTCCCCGACCTGCAGCTCGAGCTCATGCACCGCGACTGCACGATGCAGGAGGCGGGGCAGCGCTACGACGTGATCATCGCCGACGCCGACTCCCCCGACTTCGGCCCCGAGTGGACCGGCCTCGATCTCGTCGAGGAGGTCTACTCGGTGCTCGTCGCCGCCGACCATCCCCTCGCCGCCCGCGACGGCATCGCCCTGCACGAGCTCGCCGACCTGGCCTGGGCGACCGACGACCCGCTGGACTCCTGGTGGTTCGCGCGGATCCTCGCGGCCTGCCGCGCCGCCGGCTTCGCGCCCCGCGTCGAGGTGAACCCGTCCGACTTCGCGACCGTCGGCGGCTTCGTCGCGACCGGCGACTGCATCAGCGTGCAGCCCTCGCTCATCGCCGCGACCCCGCTGCCCGGCGTCGCCGCGATCCCGCTGCGGCGCCCGTGCCCCGAGCGCCGGGTCCAGGTGCGGGTGCGACGCTCCGCGGCCGACAGCCCGGCGACCCGCTTCATCGTCCGCCGCCTGCACGAGATCGCCGACGACACCGCCGCGACGGTCCCCGGCGTCACCGCCCTGCGGGGCTGAGAGGCTGGGGGCTGGGGGCACGCAGCACGCCGGAGAGGGCGCCGATCCCGCATCGGGCCCTCCCGCGCCGCCCGTCGCAGGAGCATGATGGAGGGACAGCCCAGCGACGGAGGATCCCACCATGGCCGACGACGGCACCCAGTCCACCAGCACCGACGCATCCGACAGCGGCCGTGGCACCGACAGCAGCCGTGGCACCGGCGTCGACATCGACCGGCGCATCCGCGAGCTGTCCGTCTGGGCGACGATCGCCGACGACACGCTGATCATGGAGGTCGACATCGCCGGCAGCGAGGACGAGCTCTGGCGCGCCCTCACCGACCCCGAGCAGCTCGCCCGCTGGTCCCCCGTCGTCCCCGACCGGCCGCTGACGACCGTCGGCCCCGCCCTCGCGCGCGAGAACCCCGACGACGAGCCCGTCGCCGCCGACGTCCTCGCCGTCGCCGGCGAGCACGCCGTCACCCACCGCTGGGGCGATGCGACCGTCGGCTGGATGATCGAGGAGGGACGCCTGGACCTGCAGGTCGGGCTCCCGCGCCTGGAGGACGCCCAGTACTTCGCGGCCGGCTGGCAGGTGTGCCTCGCCGTCCTCGACGCGCAGCTGCAGGGCATCGAGCAGGAGCGGATCGTCGGGCGCGACGCCCTCGACCACGGCTGGGAGGAGCTGCGCCGCGGCTTCGCCGAGGAGTTCGGCCACGAGCTCGGCGAGGCGAGCGGTGACTGACCGCCCGCCCGGGGCCGGGGCGACCGGACTCGCAGTCGCGGTGCGCGGATTGACCGTGCGCCGCGGACGCCGCGACGTGCTGCACGACGTCGACCTGGAGGTCGCGTGCGGCACGATCTGCGGGCTCCTGGGCCCCTCCGGCAGCGGGAAGACGACGCTGATCCGGGCGATCGTCGGCTCGCAGCGGATCACCGGCGGCACGATCGAGGTTCTCGGCGAGCGCGCCGGCTCCGCGGGGCTGCGCTCGCACGTCGGCTACGTGACGCAGGCGGCGAGCGTCTACGACGACCTCACCGTCGGCGAGAACCTGACGTACTTCGCGCGCCTGCTGCGCCGGCCGGACCGCGTGGCGCCGACGCTCGCGGCGACCGAGCTCGCCCCCTATGCCGGCCGGCGCGTCGACGCCCTCTCCGGCGGCCAGCGCTCCCGCGTGTCGCTCGCGGTGGCGCTGCTGGGCGAGCCGGAGCTGCTGGTGCTCGACGAGCCGACCGTCGGCCTCGACCCGCTGCTGCGGGCATCGCTGTGGGCGATGTTCGCGCGCCTCGCGGCCGACGGGACGACGCTGCTGGTCTCGAGCCATGTCATGGACGAGGCCGCGCACTGCACCGACCTGGTGCTGCTGCGGGAGGGCCGCACGATCGCGCAGGGCGCCCCGTCGGCCCTGGTCACGCGCACGGGCGCGGCCGATATCGAGGGCGCGTTCATCGCGCTCGCGACGAGCGGGGCGGCCAGCGCGGCCAGCGCGGCCGGCGCCGACGGCTCGGCGCAGTCCGCGGACGGGCCGGGGGCTCGGCCGTGACCCCGCGCGCGACGCTCGCGACCGCCGAACGGGTGCTGCGGCAGATCCGGCACGACCGTCGGACCCTCGCGCTCCTGCTCGTCGTCCCCTCGCTGCTGCTGATGCTCGTCGCCTGGATCTTCTCCGACACCCCGGTGTTCGACGGGATCGCCCCGTCGCTCATCGCGATGTTCCCGTTCATCACGATGTTCCTGGTGACCTCGATCGCGACCCTGCGGGAGCGCCGCTCGGGGACCCTCGAGCGGCTGCTGAGCATGCCCGTCGGGAAGGGCGACCTGATCATCGGCTACGCGCTCGCCTTCGGTCTGCTCGCGGTGGTGCAGTCGCTCGTGTGCGTCGGCGTCGCGGTGTGGGTGTGCGGGGTCGACATCGGCGAGCATCCGACCCTGCTGCTCCTCGCGGCCGCGCTGAACGGCGTGCTGGGCACCTCGCTCGGCCTGTTCACCAGCGCCTTCGCCGCGACCGAGTTCCAGGTCGTCCAGTTCATGCCGGTGTTCGTGTTCCCGCAGATCCTGCTGGCGGGCCTCTTCGTCCCCACGGAGGATCTCCCGACGGGCCTCGAGCAGCTCTCGCGGATCCTCCCGATGACGCACTCCTTCGAGGCCCTCGCCGAGCTCGCCGCCCCCGACGCCGATCTCTCCGCCGCCGGCGCTCACATCGCTGTGATCTGCGGCTTCACCGTCGCGTTCCTCGTGATCGGCTCGCTGTCGCTGCGCCGTCGGACGGCGTGAGGAGAGAGCGGGAACCCGGAACCGCGGAGCCCGCTCACACCCCGCTGATGTGCAGGTCGACGGTGACGGCGTCGCCCGGGCCAACGCCCTCGGCGCGCTGCACGACGACCTTGATCGGCACGAGATAGCCGCCGTCCCGGGGGAACAGCGAGGTCGTGAACTCGGTGCCGCCGACACGGGCCGACACCGGGATGCAGCCCCAGCCGTAGGTGACCTCGCGCGCGACCGCGGCGATCGCGCCGGCCTCCGGGGCGGGCACGGGCACGAACACGTACGGCGCCGGGCCGCGCCACGCGATCGCCTCGGCGGTGAAGAGCAGGTCCATGCCACGGCAGGGTAGTCCGCACGGCAGGGCAGGGCAGGGCAGGGCAGGGCAGGGCAGGGTCACCCAGGGCGGCCTGCACGGCACGGCGTCCGCACGGCACAATGGTGGCCATGTCCTCGAGCCGATCCCCGCTGCGCCTGCTGCGCGGCGGCGCCGCCGCGACGATCGCCACGGCGGTCGCGCTCAGCGGCCACGTGATCGGCGGCGGCGACATGCCCGGCTGGCTCGGGGTCCTCGTGCCCTGGTGGCTGTCCGTCGCGGCCTGCACCGTGCTCGCGGGCTCCCGGTTCTCCCCGGCGAGGATGTCGGCCGCGGTGCTGACCAGCCAGGTGCTCTTCCACGGCCTGTTCATGGCCGGCACCGTCACGGACTCCGCGGTGGTGCTGCAGGCGCCTCCCGGCAAGAGCCTCGACCACCATGCGCACCTGATGGGCGGCACGGCCGCGTCGTCGGCTGCGTCGTCGGCCGGCTCATCGGCCGGTTCGTCGGCCGCGAGCCATGCCGCGCATACGCCGACGGGCGGGGCGACGGGATCGTCGGACGCGTCCGTCCACACGACCCACTCGATGCTCGAGCATGCGCTCGGCGGCGTCGGCGGATGGCCGATGATCATCGGCCACCTCGCGGCCGCGGTCGTGACGATCGTGCTGCTGCAGCGCGGCGAGACGATGCTCTTCCGCTGCTTCGGCCTGGCGCGGACGCTGCTCGCGTTCCTGCGGCCCGTGCGCGTCGTCGTCCCGACGTTCGTGCTGCCGGCGCCCCGACGCGTCGGCCCCTCGACCGCGCGCGTGCGGCGCGTCCGTCGCGCGGTCCTCTCTCCGCAGCTGAGGCGGGGACCTCCGGTCGTCCTGGCCGCCTGACCAGCACTGCTGGTCGTCCCGTCTCTCCCGCGCGCTGCGTGACGACGGGCCGACGTGCGCTGTCCGCGGCCGCTCCCGGACCGATCACCCCCCTGCTCGACGCCCGGCCCGACCGGATGCGACGCCCCTCCCAGCGACCCCGCCCCCGCGCGGCGGCATGCCGCGGAGCCGCGCCGTCCCGTCCGGTCCCGCCGTCACCGGGCCCCAGCGCCCGCGCGCCCCTGCGCGCTCCGCGTCGAGCCTCCCCGAGAGGACTCCCCTGTGCACCGCACTGCCCGCGCTCCCCGCATCTCCCCTGCCCGCAGCCCCTTCGTCTCCCGCCGCGCCGCCCTGGCCGGCCTCCTCCTCGCCCCTGTCGCCGGCCTCGCCCTGACCGCCTGCTCCTCCGACACCGCCGACGATGCCGATGCCGACGGCGGCGCCGCCTCGGACGGCGGGACCTCGGGCGGCACGACCGATGCCGACGCCGCCGACGGGGCCGGCATCACCATCACCGACCCCTGGGCGAAGGCCGCCGAGTCCGGCATGACCGCCGCCTTCGGCACCCTCACCAACACCACCTCCTCCGACGTCACCCTCGTGTCCGTCACCAGCGACGTCTCCGACATGGTGCAGCTGCACGAGACCTCCGCCGACGGCTCCGGCGGCATGAGCATGCAGGAGAAGGAGGGCGGCTTCGCGATCCCCGCGGGCGGCACCCTCGTCCTCGAACCCGGCGGGAACCACATCATGCTGATGGACCTCGCCGAGCCGCTCCTCGCCGGCGACGTCCTCGAGCTGACCCTCGTCTTCGCCGACGGCGCCGAGGTGCCGATGTCCGCCACGATCAAGGACTTCACCGGCGCCGACGAGAACTACGGCGACGACATGGACCACGGCGACATGGACGACATGGATCACGAGGACGCCGAGGACGATGGGGACGCCGGCCACGGCGACCATGCGGCCTCCGACGGCGGTGAGGCATGAGCCCCCGCGAGACGCCCGGCGGCCGGAACTCTTCGGGCGGGCGGTCAGCACCCGCCGGTGGGTCGGCGCCCGTCGATCGCGCCGATGCTCGAGCCCGGCGCCGGCCCGGTCGCCGTCAGCTGCTGCTGGCGGGGACGGCCGGGGCGGGCGCCGTGGGCGTCGGCGCCGCCGCGATCGGGTTGGACCGCGCCCTGGGATCGGGGGGCGGGTCCTCGGCCTCCGACGCGTCCGGCGCGTCCGACGCGTCCGCGGCGCTCCTCCACGGCGGGGCGACCGTCCCCTTCCACGGCGAGCATCAGGCCGGCATCGCGACGCCCGCGCAGGGCTTCGCGTCGTTCATCGCACTGGACCTGCGCGAAGACGTCGACCGCGAAGGCATCATCCGGATGCTGCGCCTGCTCACCGACGACGCCGCCCGCCTCACCCAGGGGCGCGCGGCCCTCGCCGACACCGAGGAGGAGATGGCGGAGGATCCTGCGAGCCTCACGGTCACCGTCGGCTTCGGGCCGGGCCTCCTCCAGCGCGCGGAGCGGGAGGTCCCGGCATGGCTCGCCCCGCTGCCCGCCTTCGAGATCGACGAGCTCGAGGACGCCTTCATCGACGGCGACCTCCTGCTCCAGGTCTGCGCCGACGATCCGCTGACCCTCGCGCACGCCGCCCGCATGCTCCTGAAGGACGCCCGCTCCTTCACGACCGTGCGCTGGGTGCAGCAGGGCTTCCGCCGCGCCTGGGGCACCCAGCGCCCCGGCACCACCCTGCGCAACCTCTTCGGCCAGCTCGACGGCACCGCGAACCCGCTCCCCACCGGCGCGGACGGCGGGGAGGCCGACGGAGCTGACGCCGGCGACGCGGACTCCTTCGCCCGCACCGTGTGGATCACCGAGGGCGACTTCGCCGGCGGCACCTCGATGGTGATCCGCCGGATCCGCATGGACCTCGACGAATGGGACCGCGTGGACCGCACCGCACGCGAGGAGTCCACGGGCACGCGGCTCGCCGACGGCGCCCCGCTGACCGGCGGCACCGAAGGCTCCGACCCGGACTTCGAGGCGGTCTCGGAGAACGGCTTCGCGGTCATCGCCGAGTTCTCGCACATGCGTCGGGCACGGGGTGTGGACGAGGCCGGCAGCGGGTCGGGCAGCGAGTCGGGCGGCGGGGAGACGATCTTCCGCCGGCCCTACAACTACGAGCTGGCACCGGAGATCGGATCCGAGGAGCTGTCCGACTCGGGGCAGATCTTCGTGTCCTTCCAGGCCGACGTGCTGGGCCAGTTCGTGCCCATCCAGCAGCGTCTCTCCGACCTCGACCTGCTGAACCAGTGGACCACGCCCATCGGCTCCGCGGTCTTCGCGATCCCGCCGGGCTGCGCCGAGGGCGAGTACCTGGGCCAGACGGTGCTCGAGTAGCTCCTCCTGGTCGCACAGCGCCGGAGCCAGACCGAGCAGGCCTGAGATCAGGACAATTCGCCGGTTCGTCCTCCGGCCGATCGGAGGTGCGTCCACGAACGGGATCTGAGCGGCATCTGCCCTGCATATAGCAGGGCAGATGCCGCTCACGTCCCCTTCACGTTCAGCACCCCCGGCGAGGGGCGCGACATCCCGGCCAGTGTCCCGGCGAGGGGCGCGACATCCCGGCCAGTGTCCCGGCGAGGGGCGCGACATCCCGGCCAGAACCCCGGCGAGGGACGCGACGACGGCAACCGGAGCCCCACCGGCGGCAACCTCGCGCGCCGGCCCTCCCACCACCGCCCGGATCATGGCAACCGGACAGCTCTCGGTGGCAACCGGCGGCGTCATCCTCCTGCGGCGGGCGGGCGCTCCCTATCCTGGGCCGTGACCGCTCCCCCGGCGCGGGTGCCCGACGACGCGCCGCCGACCCGCAGGAGACCCTCGTGACCCCCCGTTTCAGCATCCCCACCGACGATGCGCAGGCCCCCTTCGTCATCGGTCTGGACATCGGCTCCGGCGGCACGCGCGCGGCGGTGTACGACGCGAGCGGACGCGAGGTCGGTCAGCGCCACCACAAGGTCGCGCACACCTTCACCTCCGAGGCCGACGGCACCTCCACGATCGATGCCGACCAGATCGTCGACGAGCTGCGCACGGCGATCGGCGCGGTGCTCGACGAGCGCCTCGCCGGCCCCGTCCTGGGGATCGGCTTCGACACCTTCGCCTCGTCCCTCGTCGCCGTCGACGCGAGCGGGAACGCGATCACCCCCTGCATCACCTATGCCGACACCCGCTGCCGCACCCAGGTCGCCGCGCTGCGCGAGTCCCTCGACGTCGATGCCCTGCATGAGCGCACCGGCGCCCGCCTGCACTCCTCCTACACCGCGCCGCGCCTGGCCTGGCTGCGCGAGGCGCACCCCGACGTCTTCGCCCGCACCGAGCGGTTCATGGCGCTGGGCGAGTACGCGGCGTTCAAGCTGCTGGGCACGCCCGCCCTCGGCACGGCGTCGGCCGCCTGGTCCGGCATGATCGACCGGCGCACCGGCGAGTACGTGCCCGAGCTGCTCGAGGCCGTCGGCGTCGCGGAGTCGGCGATGGGCCGTCCGCTGGATCCGTCGCAGGGCGTCCCCGTCGGCGGGACCCCGCTCGCCGCGGAGTTCCCGCAGCTGAGCGATGCCGTGTGGGTCCCGGTGATCGGCGACGGCCTCTCCGCGAACCTCGGCATCGGCGCGCTCGGCGGCGCCACCTGGGGCATCTCCACGGCGACCTCGGGGGCGATCCGCCAGCTGATCCCCACGCACGACGGCACCCTGCCCAGCGGCCTGTGGGCGTACCGGGTGGATGCGGCCCGCACGCTCGTCGGCTCCGCGATGAGCGACTGCGGCCGCGTGCTCGACTGGGCCCGCTTCCAGCTGGCGATCCCCGAGGACATCTCCCTCACGGACACCGCCTCCCTGTTCTCGGCGCCCCCGTCGGAGGGCACGCCGATCGTGATCCCGTTCCTCTCCGGGGAGCGCGGCACGAAGTGGCGCGACGGCGCCCGCGCGATGTTCGCGAACGTGTCCGCGTCCACCACCGCCGAGGACATGCTCCGCGGCGCGATGGAGGGCGTGGCCCTGTCGTACCTGCGCATCGCCGATCAGATGCGCGAGATGAGCGGCGAGCCCGAGCGCATCGTCCTGTCCGGCGGCATGACCGAGGCGATCCCCGGCTGGCTGCACCTGCTGGCCGACGCCCTCGGCGCCCCGATCGACCATGTCGCCGTGTCCCGGTCGACGATGCGCGGCTCCGCCGTCCTCGCCCTCGAGCAGGTCGCGCCCGACGCGCCGTCCGTGGAGATCCCCGTGCTGCGCCGCGTCGAGCCCGTCGCCGCGCACGCCGACTACTACCGCGAGCGGCTCGAGCGCTTCGAGAAGCTGTCCGACCTGGCCTGAACGGGGACCGCGCATCGGGCTCGCGGGGCATCTGAGGGTGGACGTCGATGAACGCGCAGATCAGCGATCTCGGCGGTCGGCTCCGACAGCAGCGGCATCGCACCCGGGCCGATCCGCTGATCCCCCCGAGCGTCGGGCCGGTCGCTCCACTGCTGCCGCGGAGTTGGCTACCTTGGCCTCATGTCTGTCTCCGAGCTGTCGACCAGCGCCCAGAA
Source organism: Brachybacterium netajii (SeqCode) (assembly GCF_054114245.1). Lineage (NCBI taxonomy): Bacteria > Bacillati > Actinomycetota > Actinomycetes > Micrococcales > Dermabacteraceae > Brachybacterium > Brachybacterium netajii (SeqCode). The sequence goes on from NZ_JBSYXB010000007.1 coordinate 32,746, forward strand.
CTATCTCAAGGCCATCTGGAGCCTCGGTGAGTGGTCCCAGGAGCCGGTGACGGTCTCGGCGATCGCGGAGCGGGTGGGAGTGCGTCTCTCCAGCGTGTCCGACGCGCTGCGGAAGCTCGGCGAGCAGGGCCTGGTCGAGCACACCCGCTACGGTGCGATCGCGCTGACCGAGCCGGGGCGCGGACATGCGCTGGCCATGGTGCGTCGGCACCGTCTGATCGAGACGTTCCTCGTGCGCGACCTCGGCTACGGCTGGGAGGAGGTCCACGACGAGGCCGAGCAGCTCGAGCACGCGGTCTCCGACCTGCTCGTCGAGCGGCTCGACGCCCATCTCGGCCGGCCTTCGCGCGATCCGCACGGCGATCCGATCCCTGCGGCCGACGGGTCCGTCGACCGGCCCGATGCGCAGCTCCTCTCCGCCCTGCCGGCGGGGACGCGGGCCCGCGTGGAGCGGATATCCGACGCGGACCCGCGCCTGCTCACCTTCTGCGCCGCTCAGGGCATCGTGGTCGGGGCGGAGCTCGAGATCCGCGAGGGGCCGGAGTTCTCCGACGCCCTCGAGGTGTCGATCCTCGGCTCGGACGCCGCGGTGCCGCTGGGACGCTCGGCGACCGAGTCGATCTGGGCATCGGCCGCGCCCTTCCCCGCGGGCTGAGCCCGTCCGTCGCCGCGCCGTTCCCGGCGCCGGGCCAGCAGCCCGTAGCGGGGCGCGAACAGGTGGACCAGCGCGTACAGCACCCCCTGCACGAGCACGATCAGCCCGCCGGAGGCGGCGTCGAGCCAGTAGCTGAGCAGGATCCCGAGCGCTGACGCCGCGACCGACAGGGACGGGGCGATCAGCAGCATGCGGGAGAAGCGATCGGTGAGCAGGCGTGCCGTCGCGCCGGGGATGACCAGCATCGCGACCACCAGGATCACCCCCACCACCTGCAGCGCGACCACCGCGGTGAGGGCGAGCAGCCCCAGCAGGAGGGCGCCGAGCCGGCGCGGGGACAGGCCGATCGCCCGGGCGTGCGTGGGATCGAAGGCATAGAGGGTGAGGTCGCGCCTCCGCATGAGCAGCAGCACCAGCACGATCCCGGCGAGCACCGCGATCTGCACGAGGTCCGCCTTCGAGACGCCGAGCACGCTGCCGAAGAGGATGTGTCCGAGGTCGGTGTGGCTCGGGGTGATGGAGACCAGCACGAGCCCCAGCGCGAACAGGGTCGTGAACACGATCCCGATCGCGGCGTCCTCCGCCACCCGGCGCGACGCGCGGACCGCGCCGATCAGCACCACCGCGAGGATCCCGAACACGATCGCCCCGAGCGCGAAGGGCAGGCCCAGCGCGTAGGAGAGGACCACGCCGGGCAGGACGGCATGCGAGACCGCGTCCCCCATCAGCGACCAGCCGATGAGCACCAGCCAGCAGGACAGGAGAGCGCAGACCACCGCGGCGAGGGAGGTGGCGGCGAGCGCGCGCAGCATGAAGTCGTACTGCAGCGGCTCGGCGACCAGGTCGAGCGGGCTCATCGCGCGGCCGCCTCCCGAGCCATCGGGTCCAGGCCGAAGGCGCGGGCGAGCATCGCCGGCTCCAGGGCTTCGACGACCGGGCCGTGGAACAGGAGCCGGCGCCGCAGCAGCACGGCGGAGTGGGCGAGCTCGGGCAGCGCGTGGAGGTCGTGGGTGGAGACGAGCACGGTGCAGCCGTCGGCCGCGAGCTCGCGCAGCACGCCGACGAGCAGGGCCTCGCTGCGCTTGTCGACCCCGGCGAAGGGCTCGTCGAGGAGGAGGGTGCGGGCGCCCTGGGCCAGGCCTCGGGCCACGAAGGCGCGGCGTCGCTGCCCGCCGGAGAGCCGTCCGATCGGCCGACGGGCGAGGTCCGTCAGCTCGACCCGTTCGAGCGCCTCGGCGACCGCGCGACGGTCCGCGGGGCGGGGCCGACGGGTCAGGCCCTGGTGGCCGTAGCGGCCCATCATCACCACATCGGCCACGCTGACGGGGAAGGCCGCGTCGATCGCCTCGCCCTGCGGGACGTACCCGATCGCTCCGCGGCGGCGGGCCCGGACGGGCGCCTCGTCGCCGAGGAGGATCCGGCCGGAGGCGATCGGGACGGTGCCCATGATCGCGCTGAACAGGGTGGACTTCCCGGCGCCGTTCATACCGACCAGGCCGGTCACCTCCCCGGCCGCGACGTGCACGCTCAGGCCATCCAGGGCGGTGACCTCGCCGTACCGGACCGTGAGGTCGTCCGCATGGATGCTCATGCGGCGGCCTCCGTCCCGGTCAGGCCCTCGACGATGACGTCGGCATCGTGCCGGAGCAGGTCGAGATAGGTGGGGACGGGGCCGCCCTCCTCTGAGAGCGAGTCGACGTAGAGGGTGCCGCCGAAGCGGGCGCCGGTCGCCTCGACGACCTGCTGCATGGGGGCGTCGGAGACGGTCGACTCGCAGAACACGGCGGGGACGCCCTGGTCGCGGACGGTCTCGATGATCGCGGCGATCTGCTGCGGCGTGGCCTGCTGCTCGGCGTTGACGGGCCAGATGTAGTGCTCCTCGAGACCCACGTCGCGGGCGAGATAGGAGAAGGCGCCCTCGCAGGTCACGAGCGCGCGTTCGTTCTGAGGGAGGGAGCCGACGGTCTCGACGAGCTCGTCGTGGATCTGCTGGAGCTGCCGGGAGTAGGCCTCGCCGTTCCGCTCGTAGTCCTCGGAGTGCTCGGGGTCGAGCGCGCTGAAGGCCGTGACCATGTTCTCGACATAGACCTGCGCCGCCTCGGGGCTCATCCAGGCGTGAGGATTCGGCGTGCCCGGGCTCCCGGCGATGTCGAGCACCTCGACCCCGTCGGAGACCACCGCATGGGGGACATCGGCCGTCTCGACGAACTGGGCGAACCAGGCTTCGAGGTGCAGGCCGTTGTCGAGGATCAGGTCCGCCTCGGAGGCCTTGGCGACGTCACCGGGGGTGGGCTCGTAGCCGTGGATCTCGGCACCGGGCTTGGTGATCGACTCGACGCGGAGATGGTCTCCGGCCACGTTCTGCGCGATGTCCTGCAGGACGGTGAAGGTGGTCAGCACCATCGGACGCCCCTCTCCCGCCGTGCTCCCGGCCCCGCTCGGGCCGCACCCTGCCAGCAGCAGCATCAGCGTCGCCACCACAGCGACCGCTCCTGTCCCGCCTCGTGCTCCTCGCCTCACGGCGCCACCTCTTCGCTTCATCTCTCGTCATTGTTCGGCATGCCTAACTTTGTAGATGGCACTGTCTCACAACGGATGCCCGGAGTCACGCGACCGACGCGTGCGCCGGGCGATACGGGCGCGTCGCCCCCTCCCCTCCGCGGCAACCTGCTGATCGCCCACTCCGTCGTCGAGGACGACGAGGTCACCGGCGTCATCGCCTGGCCCGAGGGCGCCCCCGGGGAGCGCCTCGCCCTCAGCCCTCGACCGTCGTCGACCGCCCCACCACTCCGACGACTGGTCCCCCCGACGCTCCGGATCGGGGATCCTCGGGGCATGTCTTCTCCCCTGCCTCCCATCCCGACGTCCCCCTCCGAGCCGCCGTCGGGCGACCCGGCGACGCACGGTCACCGTGCGGGCGGCGCTCCCGTGCCCGGCAGACCGTGCGGGCGGCGCTCCCGTGCCCGGCAGCACCGGCCATCCCGGCATTGCCGGCACCAGCGGCAATCCCGGCAACAGCACCAACAGCACCAACAGCACCAACAACGTCTTGTACGTCGTCGCGTCGGTGCTGTTCCTCGTCGCAGCCGGCTTCTTCTTCCTCGCGGGCATCCCCCAGCTCAGCCTCGTGTTCCTGAGCCTGAGCCTGGTGTTCGTCGTCATCGCGGCCGTCTCCGCCACGAAGCGGGCCGACGACGGATCCGCCCCGGGAGGGCCGCCGACGCGCTGAGCCCCGGGCCTTCGACGGCCTCTCCGCGGCCCGTCGCCTCGGCACGATGTCCCGGGCACGACGCCCCCGGGCGCGACGCCCCCGGCACGTCGCCCCCGGGCACGACGCCCCCGGCACGACGCCCCCGGCACGACGCCCCCTGAACGCCGCCCGAACGACATCGTGGGTGCGACCCCCTGTCGGGAGGTCGCACCCACGATGCTTCTGTCAGTCGGCGCGTCGGTCGAGCGCCGATCAGGCGCCCAGCGCCTCTCAGGCGCGAGGCAGTCGCTGCTCCTCGCGGACGACGGCGGCGACCAGCGGGTCGCCGGCCTCGACGCCCAGGAGGGCGAGGAGGGCGGTCACGCGGGCGACGTCGGCCGCCTCGTCGGACGCGCCGGCGCCAGCAGCACCGGCACCGCCGCCGACGGCCGCGGCGATGTCCGCGGAGCGGGGGTCGGAGACCTCGTGGCCGGCGCGGACGCGGTCGGTGACCCAGGCGGTCCAGGCGGCGACCGCGGAGACCTCGCCGGGGGCGTTCTCGGGGCCGCCGCGCTCGGCGATGACCGGGAGCGCGCGGACCGGGAGCTTGACGGTGCCGTCGGCGGCGATGCGGATGAGGTTGTCCGCGAGGCGCGGGTTGCGGAAGCGCTCCTCGAGGGCCGCGGTGTAGGCGTCGAGCTGCTCGACGGGGAGGTCGAGGGTGGAGCGGGCCTCGGACCAGAGGGCCTCGACGAGGGCGCGCACCTCGGGGTGGGCGATGGCCTCGTCGACGCGCTCGACGCCGGCGACCTGCCCGGCGTACGCCATGAGGGTGTGGGCGCCGTTGAGCAGGCGCAGCTTGCGCAGCTCGTGGAGCTCGATGTCGTCGGTGAACTGGGCGCCGGCCTTCTCCCACTCGGGGCGTCGGCCGCGGAAGGAGTCCTCGAGGACCCATTCGCTGAAGGGCTCGGTGACGACGGGGACGGTGTCGGCGAGGCCGGTGCGCTCGGCGACGAGGGTGGAGGCGCCGTCGTCGGCCGAGGGGGTGATCCGGTCGACCATCGTGGAGACGACGTCGACGTGATCGTCGAACCAGGCGCGGGTGTCGTCGTCGGCCGCGGCGAGGACGGCCTCGCGCAGCACCTGGCCGTTGCCGGTCAGGTTGTCGCAGGCGACGAGCGCGATCGTGTCCTCGACGCCGGCCTCGCGGCGGGCCCTGAGGCCGAGGGCGAGACGGGCGGGGGCCGAGACCGCGGGATCGTTCCCGGCGGCGTAGCCCTTCTCCGTGATGGTGAGGGTGACGACGGCGGTCAGCGGGTCGGCGACGAGGCCGACGAGCGCGTCGACGTCGGAGGCCGGGAGGACCTCGTCGAGCACGTCGATGATCTCGACGGCGTCGTCCTCGGCGCCGCGCACGATGAGCCCGTACTTCCCGCCCTGGGCGGTGAGGGCGTCGGCCATGGCGGCGGAGCGGCCGGTGAAGGCGCTGACGGTCCAGCCGCCGGCGCGCTGCGTCATCAGCAGGGTGTGGGCGCGGGCGAAGTTGCCGATGCCCAGGTGGACGAGGCGGCCCTCGGGGGCGGGGTGCGCGGGATGCGTCGGGGTCGCAGTGCTCATGCGGCGTCCTCCTGGTCGAGGCGGAACACGTGGCGGGGCTGCTGCTCGGGGAGGGTGTCGGCGATCGCGGCCGCGTCCTCCTCGCGCATGCGGTGCTCGGCCACGAGGCCCGCGAGATGCGTGGCGTCGAGGCGGCGGGCCATGTCGTGGCGGGCCGGGATGGAGCAGAAGGCGCGGGTGTCGTCGATGAAGCCCGAGGTGCGGCTGTAGCCGATGGTCTCGGAGACGGCGCGGCGGTAGCGGAGGATCGCGTCGGGCGCGTCGATGAACCACCAGGGCGCACCGGCGTACACCGACGGGTAGACGCCGGCCAGCGGGGCGATCTCGCGGGAGAAGACGGTCTCGTCGATCGTGAACAGCACCGAGCGGAAGCCCGGCTCGAGGCCCACGTCGTTGAGCATCGGGCGGATGCTGTGGACGTAGTCGACGGAGGTCGGGATGTCGAAGCCGACGTCGGCGCCGTACTTCGCGAAGATCGCGTCGTTGTGGTTGCGGTCGACGGCCGGGTGGATCGTCATGACCAGGCCGTCCTCGGAGGCCAGCCGCGCCTGGTCGGCGAGGAGGTGGCGGCGCAGCGCGACGGCCTCGTCGGCCGTGACGGTGCCGGCCAGGGCCGACGCGTAGATCCGGCGCGCGTCCTCGATCTCGAGGCGCTGGGTGCCCGGATCCAGGTGCGCGTGGTCGGAGGAGACGGCGCCGTGGTCGCGGAAGTAGAGGCGGCGCGTGCGCATGGCCTCGAGGTGGCCGTCGTAGCTGCCGGTGTCGACGCCGGCGGCGGCGCCGAGGGCCTCGACGAGCTCGCGGAAGTCGGCGCGGCCGGGCTCGAGGTACTTGTCGGGGCGGAAGGTCGGCAGGACCTCGCCGGTGAAGGCGTCGTCGGCCGCGAGGGCGGCATGGGGGGCGAGGTCGTCGGTCGGGTCGTCGGTCGTCGCCATGACGCTGATCCTGAAGCGCTCGAAGAGGGCGCGGGGACGGAACTCCGGCTGCGCGAGCTTCGCGGAGATCTCGTCGAACATGGCGTCGGCGGTCTCGGGGGAGAGCACGGTGGTCAGGCCGAAGACCTCGTGGAACTCGTGCTCCATCCACAGGCGGGAGGGGGTGCCGGCGTAGGCGTGCCAGTGCTCGGCGAGGAGGCGCCAGGCGGCGCGGGAGTCGGCCTCGTCGAGGGGGCCGCGGCCGACGCCGAGCTCCGAGAGGTCCACGCCGCGCGAGAACATCAGCCGGTTGACGTAATGGTCGGGCGTGATGAACAGCGAGGTCGGGTCGCGGAAGGGCTCGTCGTCGAGCAGCAGTCGCGGATCCACGTGACCGTGGGGGGAGATGATCGGCTGCTCGGCCATCCGCGCGTAGAGGGAGCGCGCGATGTCGCGCACGGCGGGGTCGGCGGGCAGCAGTCTGTCCTGATGGGGAACGTAGGCCTCGTTGCTCATACCGGCATGATGCGTGCCCGGCCCGGATCCTGCTCGTCGTTGTCGTCGGTTGCCGAATCTGGCAACCGCGTTCCGACCTGCGGAATCGGGTGCGGCCGACGGGCGGGCGGCCGACGGACGGCCCGCCGGCGGGTGCGCGGCCGGCGGAGGTTGCCGACGGGTGCGGTCCGCGCCTTCCGGCTCAGCGCCCCTAGCGGGGCCCGCTCGAGCCGCGGGGCACGAGCTTGACCGGGAGCGACCCCTCGACGGGGGTGCGGTGCGCCGACGGGTTCTCGATGCGGCGCACGAGGCGCTCGACGGCCGCGCGGCCCTGGGCGCGCTTCGGGGTGACGAGGGTGGTCAGGCCGCCACCGACGAAGCGCGACAGCGGGATGTCGTCGTGGCCGACGACGGAGAGGTCCCCGGGGACCCGGACGCCGGCGCGGACCGCCGAGACCAGGAAGCCGAGGGCGATCAGGTCGTTGTAGCAGATCACGGCGTCGGGGACCTCGGGGATCTCCGCGAAGGCCTGCTCGCCGCCGAGGGCGGTGGGCGAGTACGGCCCGTGGCGGACGATGTGCAGGCCGTGGGCGCGGGCGGCGGTGCGGGCGGCGCGCCAGCGCTCCCCGTCGGACCAGGAGTTCACCGGGCCGGCGATGTAGGTGACGGTACGGGCGCCGGTGGCGGCGACATGCGCCATCGCCTGGCCCATGCCGTGCTCGTAGTCGGGGGTGACGGAGTCCAGTCCGGCGACGCGCCGGTTCAGGACGACGACGGGCAGTCGCTTGGTCAGGTGGTTCAGGACGGCGTCGGGCAGCCGCGTCCCGGCGAGGACGACGCCGTCGACCACGTTCACCGCGCTCTCGAGGCTCTCGCGCTCTCGCTCCTCGTCCTCGACGCTGTCGAGCAGGAGCAGCAGGTAGCCGTGCTCCTTCGCCGCTTCCTGCATGCCGGAGATGAGCTCGGCGAAGTACGGGTTGGTGAGGTCGGGGATCTCGATGCCGAGACGGTGATGGCGCTGGTCGCGCTCCTGCGAGGCGGGCGCCGAGGTGCGATAGCCGAGCTCCTTCGCGGCCGCCATGACCTTCGCGTGGGTCGCGGCGCTGACGCGGCCGGGCCGCGAGAACGCCCGCGAGACCGTGGACGGCGCGACCTCGGCGAGCTTGGCCACGTCGTAGATCGTCACGCGCTCGTCGTCGGTCACATCGGTCTCCTTCGTCGTCCTCGACGTCCGGGCGTCACCGCCCTCGATCCGGTCGTCGGCCTCCCGCCGCTCGGCCCTGCGGCCGATCGGCCGTCCGGCCGCCTGGGCAGAACCATACCGCCGAATCAGGCAACTTCTGGCAAGACTCCCGGTCACAGGCTTCTCCGTCGGCCGACGGACGGGACCCGCCACCCGTCGTCCCACCCGTCGTCCCACCCGTCATCCCACCCGTCGCTCCACCGATCCCGACGATGTGACCCCCGTCTCTCCCATCGCTCCCCCGCACTCCTTGCGGAATACCCCAAGGGGGTATAGCGTCCTGTCTCGTAGCGATACCCATAGGGGGTATCCGGAACCGAGGAGGACCTCCATGAGCGCGAACGAGTACCAGGTGACGGGCATGACCTGCGGCCACTGCGAGATGTCGGTCCGCGAGGAGGTCGGCGAGATCTCCGGCGTCACCGACATCCAGGTCAGCGCCCAGACCGGCAGGCTCGTCGTGACCGGCCCCGCCGAGATCGACGATGCGCTGGTGCTGGCCGCCGTCGAGGAGGCCGGATACTCGGCGGTGCGCATCTGATGAAGGCGCCGACCAGGCTCGCGGTCTACGGAGCGGGTCTCGTGGTGGCGTTCGGCGGAGCCTTCGGGCTCGCCGGCGTCGTCATCCCCGAGAGCGTCGTGACCGCCTGGGCCGCCAGCAGCGCGGCGAGCTCGCACGACGAGGGCGACGTCGCGGGCCACGCCGCGTCCGTCGAGTCCCCGGAGTCGCGCACCGACGAGGTCGACGGGTACACCGTCGCCCTCGAGGGCGAGCTCACCGCCGGATCCCCGAGCGACCTGACGGTCACCGTGGAGCGCGACGGCGAGCCCGTCACCGCCCTCGAGCCCTACCTCGGCGCGTTCGGCCATCTGGTCGCGCTGCGTGAGGACGATCTCGCCTACCTCCGCATCCACCCCACCGGCGACGCGCCGGCCGCGGGCGAGACCGGGGGCCCGGAGATCGGCTTCCGCACCGAGGCCCCCACCGCGGGCCGTTACCTGCTCCACCTGGACTTCCAGGTCGACGGGGAGGTCCGCACCGCGCAGTTCGCGGTCGACGCCGCATCAACAGGAGAGGACACGCAGTGAGCACGCTAACGGCAGCGGACACCGGAGCGCCGCTGATCGCGGACGCCGGCATCGAGCTCGAGATCGGCGGGATGACCTGCGCCTCCTGCGCGAACCGGATCGAGCGGAAGCTCAACAAGCTCGACGGCGTCAGCGCCACGGTCAACTACGCGACCGAGAAGGCCAAGGTCACCGTCCCCGCGGGCTACGACCCGGCGCTGCTGGTGGCCGAGGTCGAGAAGACCGGCTACACCGCCGCGCTCCCGAAGCCCCCGAAGGCCCAGGGCTCCGGCGGCTCCGGCGATGCCGACGACGACAGCGCTGACGCCTCCGATCCGGAGCTGACCGCGCTCCGCCACCGCCTGATCGGCGCGATCGTGCTCACCGTCCCGGTGATCGCGATGGCGATGATCCCCGCGCTCCAGTTCACCTACTGGCAGTGGGCGTCCCTGACGCTGGCCGCGCCGGTGATCGTGTGGGCGGCCTGGCCGTTCCACAAGGCCGCCTGGACGAACCTCAAGCACGGCGCCGCGACGATGGACACGCTCATCTCGATGGGCACGAGCGCCGCCCTGCTGTGGTCGCTGTACGCGCTGTTCCTCGGGACCGCGGGCACTCCGGGCATGACGCACCCCTTCGAGTTCACGATCGCCCCGTCGGACGGCGCCGGCAACATCTACCTCGAGGCCGCGGCCGGGGTCACCATGTTCATCCTCGCGGGCCGCTACTTCGAGAAGCGGTCCAAGCGGGAGGCGGGCGCCGCGCTGCGGGCCCTGCTCGAGCTCGGCGCGAAGGAGGTCGCGGTCCTGCGCGACGGCGTCGAGGTCAGGATCCCGACCTCGGAGCTCCAGGTGGGCGACGAGTTCGTGGTCCGGCCCGGCGAGAAGATCGCGACCGACGGCGAGGTCGTCTCCGGCACCTCCGCCGTGGACGCCTCGATGCTGACGGGCGAGTCCGTGCCGGTCGAGGTCGCCCCGGGCGACCCCGTGACCGGTGCGACGGTGAACGCCGGCGGCCGCCTCGTCGTCCGCGCGACGCGCGTCGGCTCCGACACGCAGCTCGCGCAGATGGCGAAGCTCGTCGAGGACGCGCAGACCGGCAAGGCCGAGGTCCAGCGCCTCGCCGACCGGATCTCGGGGATCTTCGTCCCGATCGTCATCGTGATCGCGGTCGTCGCCCTCGGCGCCTGGCTGGGAGCCGGCTTCCCGGTCTCCGCGGCCTTCACCGCCGCCGTCGCGGTCCTCGTGATCGCCTGCCCGTGCGCCCTGGGTCTCGCGACCCCGACCGCGCTGCTCGTCGGCACCGGCCGCGGCGCGCAGATGGGCATCCTCATCAAGGGCCCCGAGGTCCTCGAGTCCACCCGGAAGGTCGACACCGTCGTGCTCGACAAGACCGGCACCGTCACCACCGGGAAGATGACGCTCGTCGACGCGATCGTCGAGCCCGGCACCGACCGCGCCGCGCTGCTGCGCCTCGCGGGAGCCCTGGAGGACGCCTCCGAGCACCCGATCGCCCAGGCCGTCGCCCAGGGCGCGGTCCAGGAGATCGGCCAGCTCCCGACCGTCGAGGGCTTCGCCAGCATCGAGGGCAAGGGCGTGCGGGGCGTCGTCGACGGGCACGAGGTGCTCGTCGGCCGCGAGTCCCTGCTGGCTGACGCCGGCCAGCGGCTCTCCCCCGCGATCGCCGCCGCGAAGGCGGCCGCCGAGGGCGAGGGCAAGACCGTCGTCGCCGTCGGCTGGGACGGGCGGGCGCGCGGGATCCTCGTGATCGCCGACGCCGTCAAGCCCACCAGCGCCGAGGCCATCCGCGGGCTGAAGGCCCTGGGCCTCACCCCGGTGCTGCTCACCGGCGACAACCGGGCCGTGGCGGAGCGGATCGCCGCCGAGGTCGGCATCGACGAGGTCATCGCCGAGGTCCTCCCCCAGGACAAGGTCGACGTCGTCACCCGCCTCCAGGGCGAGGGCAAGGTCGTCGCGATGGTCGGCGACGGCGTCAACGACGCCCCCGCGCTCGCGCAGGCCGACCTCGGCCTCGCGATGGGCACCGGCACCGACGTCGCGATCGAGGCCTCCGACATCACCCTGGTCCGCGGCGACCTGCGGGCCGCGGTCGACGCGATCCGCCTCTCCCGCAAGACCCTCGGCACGATCAGGACCAACCTGTTCTGGGCCTTCGCCTACAACGTCGCGGCCATCCCGATCGCGGCGCTGGGCATGCTCAACCCCATGCTCGCCGGCGCGGCGATGGCGTTCTCCAGCGTCTTCGTCGTCGGCAACAGCCTCCGCCTGCGCGGGTTCCGCAGCGTCGCCGAGCAGTGACGGGCATCCCGGCGGTCACGGCCGTCAGTCGTCGACCGCCGGGATCACACCCCTGACGGAATACCCCTAGGGGGTATATCGTTGATCAGATCGAAGGAACGAGGTCCGCTGGTGCGGGCGGCGCGCGGCACGACGGTCGCGGACGCCCGCCGCCGAGGCCCTCCACCGGTGGAGCACGACCCGACCAAGGGATGCAGAGCGATGACAGACCCGCACCACGACCACCACGAGCACGAGCACGAGCACGAGCACGAGCACGAGCACGAGCACGAGCATCATGCCGTCGCGACGTCGGCGCCGGAGCACAGCGACCACGCGAGCCATTCCGGCCACGGCGGCCACGGCGGCCACGGCGGCCACGGCGATCATGTCGCGCAGTTCCGGCGCCTGTTCTGGATCGATCTCGTCATCGCCGTCCCGGTGGTGGCGCTCTCGCCGATGTTCGCGATGCTGCTCGGCTACTCCGTGCCCGCCTGGGCGGGCTGGGTCGCCGCGATCCTCGGCACCGTCATGTACGTGCTCGGCGGGCGGCCGTTCCTCACCGGCGCCCGGGACGAGCTGAAGGCCCGCACGCCCGGGATGATGCTGCTGATCGCGCTCGCGATCACGGTCGCCTTCCTCGCGTCGTGGGCGGCGACGCTCGGCCTGGTCCACCATGAGCTCGAGTTCTGGTGGGAGCTCGCGCTGCTGATCGTCATCATGCTGCTGGGCCACTGGATCGAGATGCGGTCCCTCGCGCAGACGACGTCGGCGCTGGACTCCCTGGCCGCGCTGCTGCCCGATGAGGCCGAGCGCATCGAGGGCGATGAGGTCGTCCGCGTCTCCCCCGCCGATCTGCGCGTGGGCGATCTGGTGATCGTCCGGCCCGGCGGCAGCATCCCGGCCGACGGCGTGATCCGCGAGGGCCGCGCCGACATGGACGAGTCCATGATCACCGGCGAATCGCGCCCGGTCGCCCGCAGCGAGGGCGACGCTGTCACCGCCGGCACCGTCGCCACCGACTCCGGCCTGCGGATCGAGATCACCGCGACCGGGGAGGACACCGCCCTCGCCGGCATCGACCGCCTGGTCGCCGAGGCGCAGAGCTCCTCCTCGCGGGCGCAGCGCATCGCCGATCGCGCCGCCGCCTGGCTGTTCTGGTTCGCGCTGGTCGCCGCCATGATCACGGCCGTCGTCTGGGCGCTGAACGGCCAGCCCGACGACGCCGTCGTCCGCACCATCACCGTCCTCGTCATCGCCTGCCCCCATGCGCTGGGCCTCGCGATCCCGCTCGTCGTCTCGATCGCGACCGAGCGCGCGGCCCGCGGCGGCGTCCTGGTGAAGGACCGCCTGGCGCTGGAGTCCATGCGACAGGTCGACACCGTGCTGTTCGACAAGACCGGCACCCTCACCAAGGGCGAGCCCACCGTGACCGGCGTCGAGCCGGTCGGCGCGCTGGACGCCGACGCCGTCCTCGCCCTGGCCGCCGCGGCGGAGGCCGACAGCGAGCACCCGCTCGCCGCGGCCATCGTCGGCGCCGCCGAGGACCGCGGCCTCGTCCTCGAGCGGGCCAGCGGCTTCGTCTCCTCTCCGGCCGTCGGCGTGACCGCGACCGTCGGCGGGCACGAGATCCGCGTCGGCGGCCCCCGCCTCCTCGAGGAGACCGGCCAGCACGAGGTCCCCGCGGCCGACGCCTGGCGCGCCGAGGGCGCGATCATCCTGCACGTCCTGCGGGACGGCGCGGTCGTCGGCGGGCTCCGGCTCGCCGACGAGATCCGGCCGGAGTCCCGCGACGCGGTCGACGCCCTCCACGCGCTCGGCGTCGAGGTCGTCATGATCACCGGCGACGCCGAGGCCGTCGCCCGCGAGGTCGGCGACGCGCTCGGCGTCGACCGGGTCTTCGCGGGCGTGCGCCCCGAGGACAAGTCCGCGACCGTCGCCCGGCTGCAGGACGAGGGCCGGAAGGTCGCGATGGTCGGCGACGGCGTCAACGACGCTCCCGCCCTCGCCCAGGCCGACGTCGGCATCGCCATCGGCGCGGGGACCGACGTCGCGATCGCCTCCGCGGGCGTGATCCTCGCCAGCTCCGACCCGCGGTCGGTGCTCTCGGTGATCCAGCTGTCGCGCTCCGCCTACCGCAAGATGACGCAGAACCTGTGGTGGGCCGCCGGCTACAACCTGATCTCCGTGCCGCTCGCGGCCGGGATCCTCGCCCCGATCGGGTTCGTGCTGCCGATGTCCGTCGGCGCGATCCTCATGTCGGCGTCCACCGTCGTGGTCGCCCTCAACGCCCAGCTCCTGCGTCGCATCGACCTCTCGCCCGACGCCAGCACCCGCTCCGTCCTGGAGCACCGGAAGTGAAGGAAGCAGCCATGACCACCACCCCGTCCGTCTCTCCCGTCTCTCCCGCCACGCCCATCGCCCACGACGCGGAGGCCCCGCCGCACCAGCACGGCTACATCAGCGACAAGGACCGGTACCTCGGCCGGATGAAGCGCATCGAGGGCCAGGCCCGCGGCATCTCCCGGATGATCGACGAGGAGCAGTACTGCATCGACATCCTCACGCAGATCTCCGCCCTGACCCGGGCGCTGCAGGGCGTGGCCACCGGCCTGCTCGACGACCACCTCACGCACTGCGTCCTCGATGCCGCGAAGCTCGGCGACGAGGAGGCCCGGGAGAAGATCCAGGAGGCGACCGACGCCGTCCGTCGGCTCGTGCGCTCCTGATCCGACGGCCCCGGCTGTCGTCCGTGCCACCTCGTCACCTCTGGTCGACATCGCCGAGAAAAGCTATCATCGTTATTAGACGATGATTCGCATGATCCACTCGCGGCCGGAGCCGCGGAGGAGACGGAGGCGGCACGACATGGGCGCAGGGCACGGCCACAGCCACAGCCACAGCCACGGAGCAGCCGAGGCGGGCCGGCCCGGGGACTTCCGTCGGACGCTCTGGATCGCCTTCGGGATCACCGCGACGATCGTCCTCGCGCAGGCGGTCGGCTCCGTCGTCACGGGGAGCCTCGCGCTGCTCACCGACACGGCGCACGCCGTCGCCGACGCCTCCGGCCTGCTGGTCGCGCTGATCGCGGCGACGCTCATGCTCCGTCCGCCGAGCTCCCGGCGCACCTGGGGGTTCCGGCGGATCGAGGTGATCGCCGCCCTCGGGCAGTCCGCGCTGCTGCTCGTCGTCGGCACCTATGCGGCCGTGGAGGGCGTCCGACGCCTCGTCGCGCCCCCGGAGGTGCCGGCGGGCGAGCTCCTGGTCTTCGGCGTCATCGGCCTCCTGGCGAACATCGTGGCGATCGCGATCCTGTCCTCCAGCCGCGATGCGAACTTCAACATGAGGGCCGCCTTCCTCGAGGTCCTCAACGACGCCCTCGGCTCCCTGGGGGTGATCGTCGCCGCGATCGTCATCGCGACCACCGGCTTCCAGCAGGCCGACGCCATCGCCGGCCTGTTCATCGCCGCCCTGATCGTCCCGCGCGCGTTCTCGCTCATGCGGGAGACCGTCGGCGTGCTCATGGAGTTCACCCCGAAGGGCCTCGACCTCGATGCGGTCCGCGAGCACATCCTCGCCCTCGACCACGTGCAGGACGTCCATGACCTGCACGCCTCCACGGTCGCGACCGGCCTGCCGACGCTCACCGCCCACATCGTCGTCGACGACGAGTGCTTCACCGACGGCCATGCCGCCGAGACCCTCCAGGCCGTCCGCGACTGCGTCGCCGGGCACTTCGCGGTCTCCGTGCACCACTCGACCTTCCAGATCGAGACCGCGGACATCGCCGCGCACGAATCGGAGTCGGTCACCCACGAGTGAGGCCCGCGGTCGCCCGCGGGCGAGGTCCGCGGTCGCGCGCGAGCATGATCCGAGCCGCTCCATGAGAAGGAGTATCATCGCCATATGGCGATGGAGAGCTCAGAAACCGATGCCGCCCCCTGGGCGGACGAGATCGACGAGATGACGGTCGTGGCATCCCTCTTCCACAGCGTCAGCGACCCCTCGCGCCTCGTGATCCTGCGCCACCTCCGCCTCGGGGAGCACCGCGTCGTCGACCTCACCGAGCACCTCGGCCTCGCGCAGAGCACGGTGTCCAAGCACCTCGCGAGCCTGAAGGAGACGGGGCTCGTCGTCTCGCGGCCGGAGGGCCGCGCGTCGGTCTACTCGCTCAAGCATCCCGAGGCGCTCCGCACCCTGTTCGCCGCCGCGGAGACGCTGCTCGCCCTCACCGGCGACGCGGTCCGCCAGCAGAGCCGGCGAGACCCCCAGGGCTGAGACCCCGCAGATCAGAGAGTCGGCAGATCAGAGAGCCTGCAGATCAGGGAGTCGGCGGCGGCGCCCAGCGCGCGATCTGCGCGGCGAGGTGGCCGGCGCCGTAGCCGTTGTCGATGTTGACGGTGCCGATGCCGGGGGCGCAGGCGGAGAGCATCGTGAGCAGGGCCGTGCGCCCGCCCTCGGCGACGCCGTAGCCGACAGAGGTCGGCAGGGCGACGACCGGCGCGGCGATCTGGCCGGCGACGACCGTCGGCAGGGCGCCGTCCATCCCGGCGGCGACGATCACGCAGGCCGCCTCCCGCAGCTCGGGCAGCCGCGCGAGCAGGCGATGGAGGCCGGCGATGCCGATGTCGGCGATCAGCCGCACGGGCCGGCCGAGGTAGCGGACCGTCGCCTCGGCCTCGCGGGCGACGGGCAGGTCGGAGGTGCCGGCGCAGGCGACGATCACGAGGCCGCCGCTCGGGGCGGGCGGCTCCGCCGGCCAGGCGAGCAGACGGGCGACGGGGTCGTGGAAGGCCCCGGGCAGGGCCGCGAGGATCGCGGCGGCGCGCTGCTCGTCGGCCCGCGTGAACAGGACGGGCCCGAGGGCGGCACGGGCGTCGGCGCCGGGCCCCTCCGCGTCGGCGCTCCCTGCGTCGGTGCTCTCCGCGGCGAGACGGTCGGCGACCCGCGCGTACTCGCGGGCGATCTCCGCGACCTGCTCGACGCTCTTCGCATCGCACAGCACGGCCTCGGGGGCGCCGCGACGGCGCGCCCGGTCGAGATCCAGCTCGAGCATCCCCTCGATGCGCCCGTCGGCCGACGACGGACCGGAGCCCGACGACCCGTCGGCCGACGAACCGCCGCCCGTCGGACCGGAGCCCGACGCCCCGGAGCCGGGCTCAGCCACGGGGCCTCGCGCCGATGACCTGCAGCGAGAACAGGCCCGAGCGGATGCCGTCGAGGTCGATCGTGACGTGCAGGAAGCCGGCCTGCTTGCCGGCCTGCACGAGGGCGCCGCGGACCGCGGGATCGAGGGCGCGGGCGATCTCGCCGGTGGGCAGCTCGATGCGCGCGAGCTCGCCGTGGTGGCGGACCCGGCAGTCGCTGAAGCCCTGCTCGTAGACGGCGTCCTCGAGGTCGTCGATCTGGCGGAGCTTCTCGGGGGTGACGCTCTGCCCGAAAGGGACCCGGGAGGCGAGGCAGGGCGCGGCCGGCTTGTCGGCGACGGGCAGGGACATCGCCCGCGCCACATCCCTGACCTGGCTCTTCGTCATGCCGACGACGGACAGCGGCCGCAGCACGCGATGCCGGGTGGCCGCTCCCGCACCGGGGCGGTCGTGCTTCTGCGCGTCGTCGGCGTTCTCGCCGTAGGCGACGGCGTCGAGGCGGTGCTCGGCGACGATCTCGGCGTCGATCCGCGTGAACAGCTCGTCCTTGCAGTGGAAGCAGCGGGAGGCGTCGTTCTTCTGGTACTCCGGGTTCTCGCCCTCATGGGTATGGACCTCGACGACCTCGGCGCCGATCACCTCGGCGGTGCGCAGCGCCAGACGGTGCTCGCGCCGGGCGAGCGACGGGGAGACCCCGAGCAGCGCGACGACGTTCTCAGCACCCAGGCTGCGCACGGCGAGCGCGAGCAGAGTCGCCGAGTCGACGCCGCCGGAGTAGGCGACGCCGAGCCGGCCGACGCCCGCGAGCTCGCGGTCCACGGCGTCGGCGAGAGCGAGGGTCTCGCCCTCGAGGGCCTCCGGGGTCATGGCGGCGACGCCGAAGCCGCCGTAGGCCGGATGGAAGAGCGAGGTCGGAGCCTCGGCCGACGGGCGGTGGTCGGCCGAGGGGCGGTGGTCGGACAGGGGATGGATGGTCACAGGGGCTGACGCTCCTCGGCGAGTCGGAACAGCACTTCGCCCGCGTGGTCGATCACGAGGGTGTCGGGGTCGGCGCGGAGGGCGTCGAAGTCGAGGCTGTCGGGGTCGACGTAGGTGACGTTGTACTCCTCGCACACCTCCTTCGGGATCCGGGTCGCGAAGGAGCGGCGCACGCGCTGGGTCTCGACGCCGGTCTCGGGGTCGTAGGTGCCCAGGCCGGTCACGTGCGTGGAGTGCGCGAGCTCGCCCCACGGGTGGTCCTTGAAGCGGTCCCACTGCTTGGTGAAGTACTCGATGTTGTGGTAGCCGATCTCGCGGATCCCGGGGTGCATGGCCGCGACCTCGGTGATGTGCGGGGCGTAGATGATGACCTCGCCGCCGTCGGCGCACACGGGCTCGGACTTGTAGAAGCCCTTGGCGCCGGTCCAGATGTCGTCGTACATCTCGGGGACGATCGCGACGATCCGCTGATAGGGCTTGTCGACATAGGTGATGTGGGTGAGGGCGGAGACCTTCGCCATCGCGGCCCAGGCGGCCTGCGGGTCGCCGAAGGCGATCGCGCCGAGGTCCTGGCCGCCGGAGGCGACGTCCATGGTGAAGCAGAGCTTCTCGGTGGGGACGAGCTCGGTCGCGGCGTCGATCAGCTGGCGCACGGGCGTGATCCCGAGGGTGCCGATGATGCGGCTGGCGGTGATCAGCGCGCCCACCCAGTGGGAGACGTCGATGACGTCGTGCACGGAGCAGCCGGGGAAGAAGTACTTGTTGCCGCCGGAGAAGCCGACGACCTCATGGGGGAAGACGGGGCCGACGACGATGTTCACGTCGCTCTCCGCGCACAGGCGGTTGATCTGCACGCGCATCGGGGTGTTCGTGAGGAGTCCGCCGCTGAGGCGGGAGATCTCCTCCGCCGAGATCTCGCCGAGGTCGGCGATCTGCGACTCGTCGTGCCAGGCGTGGTTGAGGACCTCCCAGCCCGGGTAGGCGGCCTCGACGCCCTCCTCCTCGGCGCCGAGGAGCGTCGCGATCGCCGACTCGCTCATCGCCGCGTGGGTGCCGAGCGCGATCAGCACGGTCACGGAGGACGCGCGACCGGCGAGCGCCGCATGCAGGGGGCGCATGACCTTGGGCAGCGGCACGGAGCGCGTCCCGTCGGGGATGATCACGCAGACGGACTTCCCGTCGATGTCGGCCCCGGCGATCTGCTCGGCCACGAAGCCGCTGATCTGCTCCTCGGTGAGGATCCCCTCGGGGCCGCCGAGGGTCGCGGCCTGCTCGGCCAGGCCCTCGGGGATGGGATGGATGGTGGGGATGTGCGTGGGCGCCTGCGTCGTCGGAGTCTGCTCGCTCATCGCCCCATCATGCGCCGCGAAGTGCACGGTTGCCAACGGGCGCGGCTTGTTGCCATGGGGTGCCGGGGGGCGCTGGCGGGTCGACGGGAGGAGGCGGGCGACAGATCGCCGGAGGGCAGCCTGCGCTCGTCCGGCGCCGTCCGCTCTCTGAGCTCGTCACTCTGTTCAGTGACGCCATCACTCGATGAAGTGGGACCGTCACTCGATGCAGTGAGCCCATCACTCGATGCAGTGAGGCCGGCGCCGCCGAACTGAACCGGGCATCATCTCCATCCGCCCTTGTCCGGCGCCTGCCCGGCGACTCCCCGGCGCCACCCGGCCCGATGCCGGCCGTCCTTCCCCAGCACCCCCGGCAACGAAGGGGACGTGAGCGGCATCTGCCGTGCATATAGCAGGGCAGATGCCGCTCACGTCCCGTTGATGGACACCCCCACCCGCCCCACCCGCCCCGGACACCCCAGACACCCCGAACACCCCGCCGAGGGTCCTCGCTAAGCTTCCCAGCATGCGCACCGACGGTTCCCCGCCCGAGCACGAGGACCCTCTGCAGGCCGAGCTGGCGGAGGCGCTGCGCATCGGCGATGTCCCCGCCGCCCGCCGCACGGCCAGCGCCCTGGTCGAGGACGGAAGAGCAGGGATCGCGCTCGACGCCCTCGCCCGCCATGTCGCCGCCCGGAGCGCCGCCCAGGGCACCACGCAGGGCACCGCTCAAGGCACCGCCCAGGGCACCGGGCAGGGCACCGCCCTGGACACCACGGCCGCGACCGACCGCGCCCTGCTGGAGCTGCTGATCGAGACCCTCGACGCCTCCCGCGTCATCCACGGCTTCGCGGGCGCGGTGCTGCTGGACCGCACCGCCGTCGACGACGTCGCGCAGGAGTCGCTCATCTCCGTCGTCGGCTCAATCTCGGGGTATCGCGGCCAGGGGAGGTTCACGAGCTGGGTGCATCCGATCGTGAAGCGCCGCGTCGTCGATCATCTGCGTCGGCAGCGGGAGACGTCGGCGCCCCTCGAGGACGAGCTGCTGCCCTCGCAGCGGATGAGCTCGATGATCGCGACCCGCGAGAGCGTGCGGGCGTCCCTCGATCAGCTGCCGGAGCTGTACCGCGACCCCGTCGTGCTGCGCGACATCGAGGGCCTGCCCTATGCGGAGATCGCCGCGCGCCTGGGCCGCAAGGAGGGCACGGTGAAGGCGCAGATCAGCCGCGGGCGAGCGATGGTCGCCGGCCTCCTGTCCGATCTGGCCCCGGACTCCGATCAGGCCTCAGATCGGGCCTCCGATCGGGCCTCCGATCGGGATCCCGCGACGGACCCGCGGGGATGAGCACGCAGCTCGGTCCCTACACGCTCGGGGAGGTGATCGGCTCCGGGTCCTTCGCGACGGTGCATCGGGCGACCGACGAGCGGTTCGGCACCGCGGTCGCCGTGAAGATCCTCGCGGACGACCACACCCTGGACCTGGATGTCCGCGAACGGTTCCTCGGCGAGGCCCGGGCGCTGCGCCGCATCGGCAGCGATCACTGCATCCTGGTCCATGACATCGGCGAGACCCCGGGACGGCATCAGCCGTACCTCGTGATGGAGCTGGCCGATCGCGGGACGCTCGATGCGCGGGTCGCATCCCTGCGCACCCATGGTTGGCGCGCGACCCGCGGGGACCTGCTGATGTTCGCGCGCTCGCTGGCCACCGGGGTGGACGCCGTGCACAGCGCGGGCCTCGTGCACCGCGACCTCAGCCCCGGGAACCTGCTGCTGACGGCCGGTCGCGGGGACACCGGCGTCAGCGTCCGCACGGACCTC
Source organism: Brachybacterium netajii (SeqCode) (assembly GCF_054114245.1). Lineage (NCBI taxonomy): Bacteria > Bacillati > Actinomycetota > Actinomycetes > Micrococcales > Dermabacteraceae > Brachybacterium > Brachybacterium netajii (SeqCode). The sequence continues at coordinate 53,499 of NZ_JBSYXB010000007.1, forward strand.
CGGGCCGACGGCGCGCCCGTCGGCCGGATCGCCACGACGCTGATCGCGCCCGACGAGCGGCTGCTGCTCGCCGACCTGGGACTGTTCAAGGACCTCGCCCAGCACTCCGGGCTCACGGTCGGGGCGGGCACCTCCGGCTTCCGCCCGCCCGAGCAGGAACGCCTGGGCATGGTCGACATCCGCGCGGACGTCTGGGCGATGTCGGCACTGCTGGCCTGGCTCGCCGACGAGGCGCGCCTGACCGCCGAGCAGTCCGAGCGGCTCGGCGCGATGCTCGTCCGCGGCACCGCGGCCTCCCCCGACGACCGCCCGTCGGACGCCGCCGCCTGGCTCCGGGAGGTCGAGGACGCCCTGCGCCACGACCCTCCGCCGACGGACGCTCCCGGCGTCGGCGCAGGATCCGGCATCGGCGCGGGCACCAGCACCGGCACCGGCACCGGCACCGGCACCGGCACCGATGCTGGCACCGGCGTCGGCCGACGCCGCTCGCGGATCATGCGCAGCGCGATGGCCGCGGCGCTCGCCCTCGCCCTGCTCGTCGGCGGATGGGCCGGCTGGCGGCTGGGCGATGACACCCCGCCGGCGGCCGCCGACGGCGCCTCCGTGGCGATCAGCGGTCCCAGCGAGGTCGCCGTCGGCGAGACGGCCGTGTTCACGGCCGAGGTCGAGGGAGCGGACTCGTGGGCGTGGACGCTCCCGACCGGCCGCTTCGTCGCCGACCGGGAGCAGGTCTCGGTGACGCCGACGAGCGCGGGCCGCGCGGTGATCGTCCTGCGGTCCACCGCGCCCGACGGGACGGACATCCGGGCGACCTACAGCTTCCGGGTCGTCGCGGAGTAGAGGGGAAGAGGGAGGAAGAACGAGGGGCTCGTCGGGATCCGCTGCAACCGACAGGGCGTCCGCGACGACTCATGGTCGTCACCGCTTCGGCATCCCCTCCTCCCCCTCCTCGAAGGACGCTCGACATGGACGGCATCACCTCCTCCCTCATGGCCATCGGCTCGGGCTCCGCGTCGGGTCTGCGCCCCTACCTGACGGTCCTCATCCTGAGCATCGCCGGCATGACGATCCCCGACGACGCCCCGCTGCTGATCGGCGTCGCCGCGGCCCAGATCCCGCCGCTGCTGGCGAACCCGTGGGTCGCGGGGCTCTGCGCGCTGCTCGCGATCGGCGACTGCGGCATCGACAAGGTCCTCGGCCTGAACCTTCCGTTCGAGGCCCTCAACCAGATCATCCGGCCGATCTTCGGCGCGCTCGTCGGCATGCAGCTCGGGTCGACCGCGGGGCCGGAGTTCGCCGTCCTGAACACGATGCTCGGCGTCGGGACGGCGACCCCGGTGAGCCTCGGCAAGGGCAGTCTGACGGCGGGCCTCACCGCCGCCTTCCCGGAGCCCGTCTCGCAGGTGGTCCGGAGCGTCCTCTAGGACCTGAGCGCCTTCGCCCTGATCGTCCTCGCGATCCTCCTGCCGTTCATCGCGGCCCTCCTGGGCATGCTGGCCGTCGCCTGCGGCATCGCCCTGTTCTTCCTGTTCCGCTCGGCATACCGCTCGATGCGCACGAAGCTCTCGCAGTTCCGGACCCGACGCGCCGAGCTGAAGGCCCTGCGCGCGCAGCAGATCGCCGCCGGGGAGCGCGTCAGCGCCCTCCAGGCCCTGCGGAACCTCTCCGCCGGGCTCTCCGCCGGAGCCGCCCCGTACGCCGCCGCCGGTCGCGATGCGTACGGGCGGTGGCGCGGCCCCAGCGCCGGGGCGACGCCGATGGCGCAGGGGCCGTGTCCGGTTCCGGAGCAGGCGCAGCCGCCCTACGGCACCTCGGGCGGGGAGAAGTAGTCCAGGCGCAGCATGAGGGTGCGCGTCCTCGGCTCCGCATGGACCGAGACGGTGCGCGGGTCCAGGAGGTTCCCTGGGATCCGGGCCTGCGGCGTCGCCCCGATCTCGGCGGCGAGCTCCTCCGGCGTCATCCCGTCGGGCGGGCTGACCGTCGCCTCGACCCAGCAGCCGCCGCTCGCGCACTCCGTGGTCTGACCGAGGACCTCAGTCCCCGCCGGCAGGCCCACCGCAGCGATCGAGGGGACATCGCCTTCGGTGGCCATGGCCAGGAGCCAGAGCACCCGCCCTCCGTAGAGCACGGCGGCGAGGATCAGCAGGGGGACGACGATCCGCAGGATCGTCGTCCCCCGCGCGCGCCCCATCCCGCTCGTCCCGCTCATCCCGTTCACCCCGGTTCCTCCGCCCGTCCGCCGCGCCGCTCAGGCCAGTGCGGCATCATCGCATCGGTCGAGGTCGACCTCCACCGGTCCGCTCACGGAGACCTGGACCCATCCTCCGCCCTCCAGGATCGTCAATCGGCCGCCATGGCCATTCGTGCTCTCGAGCCCGGACCAGCCCCCTGGGGCCTGGTAATCCTCCGGAGCATCGAATCCGTGCTCGGCGAGCGGCCCCGTGAGCTCGTCGGCCAGGGCGCGCACGCGCGCCGCCTGGCTCGTCCCCTTCTTCTCGGCGTCGTAGGCGGAGGCCGCCTCGTCGAGAGGGAGGGCGCCGGAGCGCACCCGCTCAGCGCGAGGGCGGCCAGGGCCGTGGACAGGCTCGCAGAGAGGACCGCGGCACGGCGCCGCCGGTTATCCACATGTCCCGGAGAGCGTTGCTGTGATGGCGTCATCCGGCAAGCATGCAGGGGTGAGGAGCCGGGCCAGCACTGTTGTGGATGGAGAGGACGCACGACGGATTCTCTCCGCGCCGCCCTCCGGCTCAGGAGTCGCCTGATTCCGGATCGCCGACGGATCGGGACCCGAACCTCCGCAGCATCGGACTGAGCACCCCCACCAGTGCGGTCCCCACGAAGCCCGCGCCCGCGATGCACAGCGCCCAGGCTCCGCCGAGAGTCCCGGCGAGCAGACCGCCGAGCAGCGGGCCGAGCGGCGAGAGCAGCATGCTCGCGACGCGGAGCAGAGCGCCGACGCGGCCGAGCATGTCCGCGGGGACGAGCTGCGCGGTCACGGCCCCGGCGGCGACGTTCAGCGCGGGCGTGACCAGGCTGAACGCGAGGATCGGGAAGAACGGCCACCAGGGGGCGAGGGGCAGCGCCGCGAGCATCAGGCACCCGCCGAGGATCGCAGGGACGCCGATCGCGAGCCGTCCTGCAGGCACGCGTCCGGTGATCCACCCGGAGGCGAGAGCACCGAGCAGGCCGCCGATGCCGATGCCGGTCAGCACCAGCCCCGCGAGCGACTCGCCGCCGCCGAGCGCGGTGATGCGCACGATGAGCGCGAGGGTGACACCACCGCCGAAGAAGTTCATCGCCATGATCACGAGCGTCAGCTCGCGCAGGCCCGGTCGTCCGACGAGCCAGCGCAGCGCCTCCCCCGATTCCGCGAGCATTCCGCGCGCGCCGCGCGACGGGGCGCCGGGGACTCGCTGGGACGTCCCGGTCACCGGCCCCGCTCCGTCGGACCGTCGCGGGATCCGCGCGAGCAGCGCGAACAGCCAGGCCATGGCCACGCTCGCGGCCATCGCCAGATACGGCGCGAGCATTCCCGCGGCGAAGAGGGCGCCGCCGAGGGCCGGGCCGACGACACGGCCGGCATGCGAGCGCGCCTCCTCCTGGGCGAAGGCGCTGTGCAGCTGGGAGGCGGGGACGACGGAGCGGATCGCGACCTGGCGCACCGGCCCGAGGAACGCCTGGCAGACGCCGTCGACCACCGCGAAGGCCAGGAAGCTCACGAGGCCGGCGCCGCCGATGGCGAGACCGATGAGCAGGACGAGGGCGTTGAGCACCTGCACCGCCTGCGCGATCAGGAGGATCCGCCGACGGTCGTGGCGGTCCACCCAGATCCCGGCGGGCATCTGCGCGATCAGCATCGCGGCGGTGAGCGTCGCGGCGACGAGCCCCGCGCGCACGGCACTCCCGGTCGTGGCCAGCAGGATCAGCGGCAGGGCGACCCGGTTGATCTCCGTGCCGAGCGTCGAGAAGGCCGCGCCCGCCCAGAGGAACTGGAAACGGGCGTTGCGGCGCAGCGGGAGCACGTCGGCCCCCGGGGCGGCCGATCGAGGGTCCGACGAGCGGTCCGCCTGTTGCCCCGTCGGCTGCCCCGTCGGGCGCTCCGTCGGGCGCTCCGTCGGACGCTCCGTCGGACGCTCCGTCGGACGCTCCGTCGAACTGCGAAGCATTCGTTTCACAGCTGTGAAGGTACTGCTTCAGATCACCCCTGGCAACCTACGATGGGCTCATGGACCCGCAGCCCGCCCGCTTGGATGATCTCGAGCGCATGCGCGTCGTCAGCCACCCCGCACGCTGGCGCGTTCTCCAGGAGCTCTGGTCCGGACGTTCCCTGACCAGCACCGACGCCGCCTCCCTGGTGGGACTGACGCCGTCGGCGATGAGCTACCACCTGCGGCGGCTCGCGAAGCTCGGGCTCGTCGAGCAGGCGGATTCCGCCGACGGCCGCGAGCGCCCCTGGCGCGCGAGCACCGACGGCATGCGCATGACCGGCCAGCCCGACGCCGCGGTCGGCGGCACGATGATGCAGAACCTCCGCACGGACCTCGACCGCGCGCTCTCCGTCCCGCCCCCGCCCGAGGGTGATCCGCGGCCCTGGCCGGCCGGCTTCAGCCATCGCGGCCTGCGCCTCACGCGCGCCGCGGCGAAGGAGCTGCACACGCGGATCGACGCCCTCATCGAACAGGCCCGCGACGCCGACTCCGCGGCAGACTCTTCGACGCCGGACTCCCCCGTCACGGACTCCCCTGCCACGGGCTCCTCCGCAACCGACTCCCCCGCAGAGGTCTTCGACTATGAGGTCTTCTGGGTCTCCGCCGCCGTGCGGACCCGGCCTCAGACCCCGGCCTCGGACAGCGCCGAGGCCGACGCCCCGACGGGCACCTGAGCCGACGCCCGGCTCCGCACCGGAGCGGCGGTCCGAGATTCCGTCCGAGCTTCCATCCGATCCCCCGTCCGAGCGGTCTCCACGAGACGCCCGTCGACGACGGTGACGAGATCGTCGAGCGCGTCGCGGTGCACGAGATCGTGCGTGACCAGCATCGTCGCGGTGCCGCGCTCATGCGTGAGACGCGCGATGAGGTCCATGATCTCCGCGCCCCGCTCCTGGTCGAGGGCGCTGGTGGGCTCGTCGACGAGCAGCACCGACGGGTCGTGGACGAGCGCTCGGGCGAGGGCGATCCGCTGCCGCTGACCGCCGGAGAGCTGGGCCGGGCGACGGTCCGCCTGGGCGGCGAGGCCGACGGCGTCCAGCAACTCATCGGCCCGGGCCCGCAGCACGGCGCGCCGACGACGCCCGCCCCCGACGCCTCCGCGTCCGCCACGACCGCCGCGTCCGCCGAGTTCGCCCATGACGAGGAGCTGCTCGCGGGCGGTCAGCGAGGGCACGAGGTTCGCCTGCTGGAAGACGATCCCGATGCGCTCGCGGCGCAGGGTCGTCGCCTCCGCCGGGGACAGCTGCGCGGCATCGACGACGCCCGCCCCGCCCGTCGGCCCGGACGCACCGAACCCGTCGGACCCGTCGGACCCGCTGGACCCGTCGGCCCCGCTGATCAGCACGCGCCCCGAGTCGGGGCGGATGAGGGTCGCGGCGACGGCGAGCAGGGAGGACTTCCCCGAGCCGGAGGGGCCGGTGACGCCGACGACGCGGCCGGCGGGGACCGTGAGGGTCACGTCGTCGACGGCGGTGAGGCGGCCGTCGCCGTCGGGGTAGGTGAGGGTGATGCGGTCCAGGGTGATCATCGAGCGCTCCCGAGGGCGGTGAGGGGGTCGGCATGGGTGACGGTGCGCAGCGCGACGGCCGCGCCGGCGAGGCCGAGGACCGTCATCACGGCGCCCGGCAGGAGGGTGGTCAGGGGGCTCAGCACGAAGGGCAGCACGCCGCTCGCGAGGAGGCCGAGGCCGAGGACGGCGAGCAGGCCCGTGCCGATCCCGACGACGAGCACCACGAGCGCCTGCCCGAGGGCGTCGCGGACCAGCGCCGCGGTGGACGCGCCGAGGGCCTTCAGGACGGCCACGTCGGCGCTGCGCTGCATCGTCCAGACGGTGAAGAACGCGCCCACGACCAGGGCGGACACCCCGAACAGGAGGGCGATCATGAGGCCCAGCGAGCCGATCTCGGAGCGGAAGGTCTCGAGGGCGCCGAGGCTCGCGAGCGGGCTCGCGGCCTGCGTCCCGGTCTCGGCGGCGAGCGCGTCCCAGTCGGGGCTGCCGGTCACCGCGAGGACGGTCGGCTCGCCGGTCCCGCCGAGGCGCTCGGAGGCCGATGCCCAGGCGTCGGACGTGAGGACGACGACGGGGGTGTGGCTGTACCAGGCGTCGGCGCCGATGCTCTCGACGCGATAGTCGCTGCCGGCGATCTGCACGCTGTCGCCGACGGCGACGCCCAGGTCGTCGGCGGCGCCGGCGGAGAGTCCGATGGCGTCGTCGGCCGACGGCGCCAGCGCGACGATCGGCGACGTGGAGGTGCCCGCGGCATCGCCTGCGGAGGTTCCGGCAGAGCTTCCGGCGGGGACTCCGAGGATCGCGACCGCGGTGTCGTCGGCCCGGCCCTGGAGGATCCCGATCGGGGTCGCGGACTCGACGCCGTCGGCATCGGTCCAGGCGGTGACGGTCGCCTCGTCGAGCGAGGACTGCGCGAACGAGGCGGTGCCGTCGGCGTCCTCGGCGAGGACGAGGCGGTCGCCGGGCAGGTCCAGCACCGCCGAGACGTTCTGCTCGGCGAGGCCGCCGGTGAGGCCGGCGAGGAAGCCGACGAGCAGGGTGATCAGCGCGACGACCGCGCCGATGAGGGCGAAGCGCCCCTTGGCATGGCGGAGATCCCGCCAGGCGACGAACACGATGTGCTCCCTTCCGGCGCCGCGGACCCTCCCCGACGCCGGGATCCACCTTCGTCGTCGCGGCCCGAGGATCCATCGCCCGCAGGAGCGGTCCTGCGATCGAACTTTCGATGGATACGCCGCCGCCCGCCGCGTCCTAGGCTGGATGCGCCATGCCGCATCGCACCCTCGCCCCCGTCTTCCTCGGCCTCCGCATCGGACTGCACACGCTCGTCGCCGCGCTGCTCGTGCTGACCGCCGTGCGCGCCGCGATCGTCGGCGGACCGCGCACGACGACGGCCGCGATCGTGCTGGTCGCCGCCTTCGCGATCGTCTACGTGCTCGGCGGGCTGACGGCGCGGGTGCGCCCCGCGCGCCCGGAGCGCCGCGGTTCCGGCGGTGCGCTGCGGGCGGCGGCGCCGTGGGTGCCCGCGCGATGGGCGGCGGCGCTGTGGGCGGCCGTGCTGACGCTGCTGTGGATCGGCATGCTCCTGCTCGTCCCCGACGCCGCCTATCTCGCCTTCCCGCTGTTCTTCCTGTACCTCCACGTGCTGCGCTCCCCGCTGGGCGCGATCGCGGTGGTGCTCACGACGGCCATCGCGGTCCTCGCGCTCGGCGCGCATTCGGGATTCAGCGTCGGAGGGGTCGTCGGGCCTCTCGTCGGCGCCGGGGTCGCCCTCCTCATCGGCCTCGGCTACCGGACCCTCGCCCGCGAGGCCGCGGAGCGGGAGGCCCTGCTCGCCGAGCTCCTCGCGACCCGCGACCGCCTCGCCGCCGCCGAGCGCGAGCAGGGCGTCCTCGCCGAGCGGGCGCGCCTCGCCCGGGATCTCCACGACACCGTCGCGCAGTCGCTCTCCAGCATCAGGATGCTCCTGCACGCGGCCGAGGCCGCCGACGGCGAGCGCCCCGGCATCGAGCACCTCCGCCTCGCCCGCTCCACCGCGGCGGACGCCCTCGCCGACGCCCGCGGCCTCATCCGCGAGCTCGCCCCGCCCGCCCTCGACGCCGGCCTCGGCCCCGCCCTGCAGCGCCTCGCCGCCCAGTGGCAGCGCCCCGACCTGCGGATCGAGGTCGCGCTCCCTGCGGAGGAGGCCGGCGGGGCCGGTGGGGCGGGCGCGACCGGCGGGGTCGGCGATGATCCGGTCGCGGCGCTCCCGATGGACGTGCAGACGGCCCTGCTGCGCATCGCCCAGGGGGCGCTCGCGAACGTGGCCCAGCACGCTCGGGCGTCGACGGCCCAGATCACGCTCGCGGTCGACGGCGGGCGGGCACGGCTCGAGGTCCGCGACGACGGCATCGGCTTCGACCCCGCGACCGTCCGCGCCGACACCGGCCGCGGCGACTCCTTCGGCCTGCGCGCGATCCGCGAACGGGTCGAGCAGCTCGGCGGCACCCTCGAGATCACCAGCACCCCCGCCGACGCGCCGGTCGCCGCCGGAACCTCGCTCGGCGCCGGCACCTCGCCCACCGGCACCCCGCCTACCGGCGCCTCTGCCGGGGGCACCTCGCTCGTCGTCACCCTGGAGGTCGATCCCGCATGATCCGCCTGGTCATCGCCGACGACCACCCCGTGGTCCGCGCCGGCCTGCACGCTCTCCTCGACACCGCCCCCGATGTCGAGGTGATCGGCGAAGCCTCGACGCCCGACGAAGCTGTCGCCCTCGCCGCCGAGCTCAACCCCGACCTCGTGCTCATGGACCTGCAGTTCGGGCCCGTGGGCAGCAGCACCGGCGGCGCAGGCAGCGCAGGCAGCGGTGCGCACGGTGCGAACGGGGGTGCAAGCGGGGGTCTCGCCGGTGGCGCCGACGCGACGCGCCGGATCCGCGCCGACGAGGCCGCCCCCTATGTCCTGGTGCTCACGAACTACGACAGCGACGGCGACATCCTCGGCGCCGTCGAGGCCGGGGCCAGCGGGTATCTCCTCAAGGACGCGCCGCCGGAGGAGCTGCTCGCCGCGGTGCGCGCGGCGGCCGCCGGGGAGAGCGCCCTGGCCCCTGCCGTCGCGAGCCGGCTGATGGCGAGGATGCGGTCCCCGCGGGTCAGCCTGTCCGCGCGGGAGATCGAGGTCCTGCGCCTGGTCGCGGCCGGTGCGTCGAACAGCGAGGTCGCCGAGCGTCTGCACATCACCGACGCGACCGTGAAGTCGCATCTCGTGCACGTCTTCTCCAAGCTCGACGTCTCCTCCCGCACCGCCGCGGTCTCCGCCGCCCGCGACCTCGGCATCCTCCGCTGACCAGGGCTCCTGAAGCCTGTTCCGGCCCCGCCCTCGACCCCAGTCCCCGACGCCCTGTCCACGAAGGGGACGTGAGCGGCATCTGCCCTGCATATAGCAGGGCAGATGCCGCTCACGTCCCGTTGGCGGACACCCCTCCCCCTCACCTCCCGAGCACTCCCCCCGCGAACAGCCCCCAACAGCCCCCGGCCCCCGGCCCCCGGCCCCGACTTCCCCCGAACACAGCCCCCAACCCCAAACCCCCACCGCCCCGAGGCATCACCGCCGTTCAGGGCCGGATCCACCCCGTCCGACAGCCGCGCCGCCGATGCCAGCGCCCGAGGCCGTGGAAGACTCTGGATGCGGAGTCCGTGTCCCGGCGCCGCCATCGACCAGCAGGAGGCCCCTTCATGCCCGAGCCCGCCCCCACCTCCGACTCCGGCGATCCCACCGGCGCCACGGGCGCCACCGCCAGCACCGGCACCACCGGGGTCGACGCCGGATCGACCGGAAGCAGCATCGGCACCGCTGCCGCAGCTCCGAGCGGTCGGGCGCTCCAGCGGGTGACGCTCTACTGCGGTTCGGCGCTCGGGTTCTCCCCGGTGTATGCGGAAGAGGCGGCGAAGGTGGCACGGGCGATCGCGGAGGCGGGCCTCGGGGTCGTCTACGGCGGTGGACGCGTGGGGCTGATGGGCACGATCGCCGATGCGGCGCGGGCGGCGGGCGGCGAGGTGCTCGGGGTGATCCCGCAGGCGCTCATGGACAAGGAGGTCGGGCATCAGGGGCTGACCGGTCTCGAGGTCGTGCCCGATATGCATACGCGCAAGCAGCGGATGGCCGATCTGGGCGATGCCTTCGTGGCGCTCCCCGGCGGTCTCGGCACCCTCGAGGAACTCTTCGAGGTGTGGACCTGGCAGCAGCTCGGCTATCACGCGAAGCCGGTCGCGCTCCATGACGTCGAGGGCTATTGGCGCCCGCTGATCGCCGCGATCGATGCGATGACCGAGGCGGGGTTCCTCGCCGAGCGGTTCCGCTCCTCCGTGATCGTCGTCGATGAGCCGCAGGCGCTGCTGGAGGCTCTGCGCGGCTGGGAGGCGCCGGTCGCGAAGTGGTCCGGGGCGGCCGACGTCGCCGAGGCCTCGGGGATCCGGCCGACGGATGCCTGAGCGACCGACCGCTCGGCCGACGAGCGCACCGGCCACCCCGACCGAATCGGCCACCCCGACCGGCCTCCGCGAGAGGTGCTGGCCCTGGGCGCGTCTGGCCGCGGCCGTGCTGTGCGCGGGGGCGGTGCTGATCCAGCTGGGGATGCTGATCGCGAGCATCCCCGTCGAGTACCCCGGGCAGGGGCCGACGGCCGTCGCGAACTTCTTCAGCTACTTCACGAACCTCTCGAACCTGTCCGCCGCGGCCGTGCTGGCGATCGCCGGCATCCGCGCGCTGCGCGGCCGGCACCGCGCCGCTCCGGCCAGCGCCTCCGACGCGTCCGACACCTCCGACGCGTCCGACGAGCCGGCCTGGCTGACCACGGCGCTGATCTGCGTGAGCACGTACATGATCGTGACCGGGGTGGTCTACAACCTGCTGCTGCGGGATGCGTCGATGACGGGCTTCTGGTGGCTGGCGACGAATGAGGCGGTGCACACCGTCGGCCCGCTCTTCCTGCTGGCGGACGTGCTGCTCGCGCCCCGTCGGCGGCGCCCGCGGTGGGCGGCACTGGGTGCGGCAGCGGCGTTCCCGATCGTCTGGGCGGTCTACACGATGGCGCGGGCGCCCTTCGTCACCTCGCCGACGACCGGCGAGGCCTGGTGGTACCCGTATCCGTTCCTCGACCCGCATCTGGTGCCCGGCGGATTCGTCGGCGTCGCGGGGTACATCGTGGGGATCGCGGCGATCGTCGTCGGCCTCGCCGCCGGGATCATCGCGATCGGCCGACGCCGCACGCGGAGCATCGCCCCGGTTCCTGACCCCGCACCCCGCTGATACGGGTCACGGCACGGCAACTGCGGTCCCTGCGCTGGCGCCTCCGCGGCCGACGGACGCATGATCGGCGCATGTCCGTGAGCACTTCCCCCGACGTCGGCCCCTCGACCGACTCCACTCCGACCGCCGACGCACGCCCCGCCGACGCGCATCCCGCCGACGCACGCGCCGACGCCCTCCGCATCGGCCGCGCCGATCTCGACGATCCCGGTCTGCAGGCTCTGCTCGCGGAGCACGTCGCCGACATGCACGCGATCACCCCGGCGGAGGAGAGCTGCCATGTGCTCGATCTCGATGCGCTGCGGAGGCCGGAGGTGCAGCAGTGGGAGGCGCGGATCGGCGCGGACGTCGTGGGCACCCTCGCCCTCGTCGATCTCGGCGGCGGGCACGAGGAGCTGAAGTCGATGCGGACCTCGTCCGTGCATCGCGGCCGGGGGATCGCCCGACGCATGCTCGAGGCGGTGCTCGCCGACGCGCGGGAGCGCGGCGTCGTCCGGGTCTCCCTGGAGACCGGCACCGAGGACGCCTTCGCCCCGGCCCGTGCCCTGTATCTGAGCAGCGGCTTCGTCGCCTGCGACCCCTTCGGCGACTACGTGCCGGATCCGCTGAGCGTGTTCCTGACCCGGGACCTCAGCGCCTGACCGCTGCCGGCCCGGGGATCTGCTCAGCGATGGCCTCCGGGATCGGGAGACTGATGATCGAGAGGCCGGGGAAGGTCGAACCGGGTCGTCCCCGGTCCGACCTCGCGGTCGATCCCCGCGCAGCGCACCCGAGCGGTCGTGTTCGCGGGGATCTCGACGTGCAGGAGACCGCCGACGGCCCGCCCGTCGGGCCGCCCACCAGCCCGCTCGCCAGCCCGCCCGTCGGCCCGTTCGAGGCGCACGCGCACGTCGCCGCGGATCGTCGGCACGGTGCCGTCGATCCGGGTCAGCGGTCCGGGCTGCGGGGCGATCTCGAGGCGCGCGGCGCCCGGCGCGACGACCCGTACGCCGAGCACCCAGCGGGCGATGACGTTGACGGGGGCGGTCCCCCAGGCATGCGAGTAGGTCATGTTCGGCTTCAGGCCGGGGTCCCAGGCCTCGGGGACGATGCTCGCGCCGAGGTCGTCGATCAGGTGCAGCCAGGAGCGCTCCCCGCGGGCGGTCATCAGCGCGATCGCCGCGTCGGCCCGGCCGAGCGCGAACAGGCCGTCGAGCAGCAGCTGCGCCCCGTAGACGCTCATGCGCATGCCGCCGGCGGCGAGCGCCTCCGCGACCGCGTCCGCGCGCTCGGCGGGGACGAGGCCGAGGGCCGCGGGGACCGCGTTCGCGTGCTGCGCGGAATGGTCGGTGCCGAGGCCGTCGCGGTAGGTGCCGTCGGGCCGGACCAGGTGCTCCTCGACGCCGGCGCGGAGCCGTGCGGCGACACCGGCGTGATGCGCCGCGACGTCGGACTCCTCGAGGGCCGTGCCGATCTTCGCGAGCGCCTCGTGCGCGGCGGCCTGGAAGGCGTTCAGGACGGTGTTCACGGGGGTGAGGATGTAGCCGTCGCGGCAGGTCTCGGGCCAGTCCACGAGGTCGGCGTCCCACGCGCTGGAGACGCCGGGGTCCTTGTGCAGGAGGCCGTCGGGCTCGAGGAAGCGGTCGTAGTTCGCCGCCCGCCAGAGCTCGAGGTCGCGGCGCAGCAGGGCGTCGTCGCCGGTCGCGAGGTACTCGTCCCACGCGTTGAGCACCGGCATCAGGTGGTATTCGGCGGGCCAGGTGGGGCGGCGCGCGAGGTACGAGGTCGTCGCCCGACCGAGCGCGTACGACCGCTCGCACGCGTACTGCGAGCGCTGGTTGACGAAGGCGTCGCCCTCGTAGGGCAGCCGCTCGCGCGCCGGGGTGTCGAGATAGAGGTCCAGCGCGGTCGCCTCGATCGAGTACCGGCACAGCTCGTGCACGCGGTCGAGATCCGCCTCCGACGAGGCGAACGCACCCGTATGACGATGCGGGGAATGCAGGATCATGGGCGTGACCTGCACGGATGCGAGGAGATCGGAGGCGAGAGCCGCGTCGGAGGCGCTCGTTCGCCCCGCAGCGTCCGCGCCATACGCGCCATCCGTTCCACGCTCCTCCTCGAGCAGCTCGAGCTCGCCGTAGCGGAACGCCCGGTACCCCCAGTGCTCGACCTCCTGCGCCCCGGCGCGCAGGGTCCAGGTCTCCTCGTAGAGATTGCCCGTGGGCATCGGCGAGACGACGCGCCCGTCGGCGTCCCGCTGCTCGCCGAGCCGCACCGCCAGCCGGGCGCCGCCGCGCCCGTCGATCCCGCCGCACCCGTCGCGCCCGTCGGCCCGATCGCGCCCGTCGGGGGCGGTCAGGCGCACCCGGAGGCCGCCGACGATCTCGCGCCCGAGGTCGAAGGACAGGGTCCGCGGGCCGACGGCGACCAGCTGCGCGTCGGCTCCCGCCGTGAGGCCGAGGCTCACGGTCGCGGGCACGGGCGGCGCCGGCAGGGGATCGGCGGCCGACGCCGGGACCCAGCCGCGCGCCGCCTCGGAGGCGGATCCGACGGCGGGTTCGTCGACGCCGAACCCGGGCTGGGTCCAGCCGACGGGCTCCTCGCGCAGGTCCCAGTCCTCGGCGGGCGCGAAGTACCACCAGCCGCCGACGTTCCCCTCGCCCGGCAGCAGCGCCGACCCGGGCATCGCCTGCCAGGTGTCGGGGCCGGTCAGGTGCTCGATGCGGGTGCCGTCGGCGAGGACCACGACGAGCCGCGCGGCGAACTGCCGACCGTGCTGCGCCCAGCAGAGCGCGGCGATCGCGTTGCGTCCCGGGCGCAGGTGCTCGGCGACATGGTGCGTGTGCAGGCGCGGCCGCTCATCCTCGCTGCGGACGCTGCCGAAGCCGACGACCTGCCCGTTCGTCCAGAGCTTGTAGACGTGCTGGCGTCCGCCGCGCGGCCCCGGAGCGGACTCGTCGACGCCGGCATCGACGCCGGCGTCGGCCGCATCGTCGGCCGACGTCCAGGGCCCGCCCTCGGGGCCGCCGTCGGGCGAGAGGCCGATGGCCTCGATGAAGGCCGCGCGGACGGGCACGTCCGGCAGCTCGATCTCGGTGCGCAGAAGAGCCCAGTCCGGGATGGCAGCGGACGCGGACGATGCGGCGGGCGCCGCGGCCCAGATCGGCGTCGCCGGCCAGTCCGACGGCGCGGTGGTGAACAGTGCGGGCTCCGACCACCTGCCGGTCTGCGACGTCTCCACGCGGACCCGCCACCAGTAGGGGGTGGCGGGCGCGAGCGGCACATCCTCGACGAGCACGCCGGTCGAGCGGTCGGAGGCGACGTCCCCGGAGTCCCAGACCGTCGTGCCAGCCACGTCGGCCACGTCGGCCACGTCGGCACCGGAGTCCGCAGGATCCGCAATTTCCGCAGGATCCGCGAGGATCTGCAGGCGGTAGGTGCGCTGGCGGGCGTCGCCGAGCATCGGCACGATCCAGGAGAAGCGCAGGGCCGCGCCGTCGACGCCGGCGGCCCGCTCCTGCAGGTCCAGCAGCAGTCCCGTCGGCCGGAGGTCACTCATCTGCCGCAGCTCCTTCGCTCGCGTCGTCATGGCCTCCGCAGGCTATCGGAGCGGGGCACGGCGAGAACGGGCCATTCACCTCGCGGCCGATGCTCCTCCATGGGCCGCCGTCCCCACCGAGACAGACAGCCTCGCACCTGTCGGCGCAGGGTTGCCGGAGCATTCGCGACGGGACGATCCACCCACAGGGGGACGCCGACCATCCCCGGGGTGGATCCGACGACGACGCCCTCGTTCCTACTGTGTAGTCATCAGCCCGGAAGACCGGGCGGACCTCCCCCGCGGACGCGGGGATCCACGCAGAAGAGAGAACCGACGTGACTGTCCACAGCACCATCGCCCACCACGGGACCGGCAAGGGAACGGCCAGCCTCCTGCTCGGCATCTGCTCGCTCCTGGCGGGCTGGGTGCTGATCGCCCCCACCGCCGGGCTCATCCTCGGCCTCAGCTCGCTCGGCAGCGAGCCCGACGCCCGCGGCCGCGCCGGCTGGGGCATCGCCCTGAACCTGCTGGCCATGGTCGGCTGGATCATCGTCTTCGTCGCCCTCGGCGCCGCGGGCCTCGGCCTGACCGCGCTGAATGGCGACCTCGGCTCCGTGCTGGGCTCGATGATCGGCTGACCTGAGCCGGCACCCCTCCCCGCATGGCAGCGGCCGGGCACCCGGTAGGGTGCCCGGCCGTCACTCCCCCGGCCGACGCGATCTTCCTGCTGGTCGAGGGCTGCATGGCGACCGCAGGGCTCGAGGGCGACGCGGGATCCGCCGTGCAGGCGAAGGACGCGGCGGCCCGGCTGCTGGCCCTCTGACTCGATGGGAGCGGAGCCGCGCCTCATCGCGCGGTGAACCCGCACCCTGAGCTAGAGGAAGGCCGCACCCGTCATTCGGCACAACGACGGGCACCTTCCCGAATCCCCCGCTCCGGCGATGATGTTGACCTTGACGTCCGAGCGCGCTCTAATGGTGATGCCGCCTCCCGCTGGGAGGATGGAAGTAGAGGCCAGGACGCCCGCGGTTTCGTGGGGCCTGGCCTTCGCGTTGCTCATACTGGGATGTATATCCGGGTGATGAGCGCACTGGCGCGATGCCCGATGTCGACCTCGTCGCGGTACGCGTCGCCGACCATGCCGAGCACGTCATCGGGCACCCAGAGCATCGGAACCTCTCCGCCGGGTCTCCACTCGACCCTCATCTCCCGCGAAACGATCATTCGGGACCGCAGACCATCGACCCTTCTGAGGTCGGACCGGTCCTGACGATCGGATCGGGACTCGACGACCACGTCCTGCACGCTCCGTCGTTCGAGCTCCCATAGCAGGCGTTCGAAGCAACGGCCCCTGGCGCGCTCCTGGCCACCAGGCGTCAACGGCGAGGCGATGACGATGACATGCTGAATCTCCTCGGTGAGGATCTCACGGGCCACGGCCGCCCGACCACGTTCACCAAGGTCCCGCCAATGCAGCTTTCCACCCCGAGGAGCGAGGCGCCGGAGCCGGTCTACGAACGGCGTGACATCCTTCCGTGCGATGGCCGCTCCGAGCAGATACACCGGGACAGGCACTCCCGTGGCACGCATGCTCTCGTCCACCCATGCATGCAGCTCCCCCATCGCCCGATCCTACGGATGATCCCGCTCTCCGGCAGTGGAGGGTGCGCTCTTTGTGGATATTGTGTCGCCTCCCCCGCCGAACCGCTGCCGATACTCGGCCGGCGAGATCCCCAGAGCGCTCGCGAAGTTCTGCCGCATCGTCACGGCACTGCCGAACCCGCAGCTCGCAGCGATCCTCTCGATCGGCAGCGCGGTCGTCTCGAGGAGCCGACGGGCCTCGTCGAGGCGGCGGGTGCGCACCCAGGCGGCGGGCGTGGTGCCGGTCGCGGCGCGGAAGCGGCGGAGGAAGGTGCGGGTGCTGAGGTGGGCGCGCTCGGCGAGGCGGGCGACGACGAGGTCCTCCTCGAGGTGCGCGTCGATCCATTGGAGGGTGCGGGAGACGGCGTCGTCGTCGGACTCCTCGGGGACCGGGCGCTCGATGTACTGCGCCTGCCCGCCCTCCCGGTGCGGGGCGACGACGAGGCTGCGGGCGACGCGGTTCGCGGCGTCGGCCCCGAGGCGGTCGCGCACCAGGTGCAGGCAGGCGTCGAGCCCGGAGGCGGTGCCCGCCGAGGTCAGCACGTCCCCGTGGTCGACATAGAGCACGGTCGCGTCGAGCTCCACCTCGGGGTGCTCGCGGGCGAGCCGCGCGAAGGCGTCCCAGTGGGTGACGGCGCGCCGGCCCGCGAGGAGGCCCGCCTCGATGAGCGGCAGCGCGCCCAGGCAGAGGCCGACGACGGTCGCGCCGCGCGCATGCGCCGCGAGCACCGCGCGCTCGGCCGGGCGTCCGAGCGGACGACCGTCGGCGAACCAGGACGGGACCACCAGGACGTCGACGTCGGCCGCGGCCGCCAGGCCCTCGAGCCCGGAGACGCGATAGCCCTCGGCGGTGCGGATCGACCCGCGCCGGTCGCCCAGCAGCACGGTCTCCCAGGGGGCGATGCCCTGCCGCGCGACCTCGTCGAACACCATCTGCGGCACCGCCGCATGGAACATCGTGATGCCGTCGAAGACGTAGATCCCGATCCTCATCCGCTCCCGCTCCTCTCCGTCCCCCGCACGTCGCACGTCGCACGTCGCACGTCGCACGTCATGGCGCAGATCCATCGGAGGACGGCATCTGCGCCACTGTCATGATGGCACGGCGAGCGCCGAGGATGGCAGGGCGCCGACGAGCTCGTCGGCCGGGTCCCGCCTCATCGCGGCCCGCCCCGCCGCTTCACCAGGAGTCACCATGACCGACCGTCCCGTCCCGTCCTCGCCCGCCGATGCGCCGCGTCGCGCGCTCATCCTGGTCGACGTCCAGCAGGACTACTTCGACGGCGTGCTCGAGATCCGCCATCCCGCCCCTGCGGACTCGCTGCCGGTGATCCTCGCGGCCATCGATGCGGCGACCGCCGCGGGCATCCCGATCGTGGCCGTGCAGCACGACGGCGGCGTCGGCTCCCCGATCTTCGACCCCTCGACCCCGGGCTTCGCCCTGCACCCGGAGATCGAGGCGCGCCGCACCGCGGACTGGATGATCGTGGTGAAGCCCTTCGGCTCGGTCTATGCGGGCACCGGTCTCGCCGAGCAGCTCCGCGAGCGCGGCGTCGACACCGTCGCCCTCGTCGGCTACATGACCAACAACTGCATCCTGGCCTCGTCCGTCGAGGCCGAGGGCCTGGGCCTGACCACCGAGGTGCTCCGCGACGCAACCGGCGCGATCCACCTGGCCAACGCCGCGGGCGCCGTCGACGCCCGCACCGTCCACGAGACCCTCATGGTCATCCTGCACTCGAACCTGGCCGCCGTGGCCACCGCCGCCGACTGGGCCGACGCCCTCGCGACGGGGACCGTGCTGTCCCGCAGCAACCTCGTCGAGTCCGCCCTCGCCGGTGCCGACGCCGCCTCCTGAGGTCCGGCTCCACGGACGACGACGGCCGGGCCCCGTGCAGGGGCCCGGCCGTCATACGTCCGTCGGCGGATCGTCCGTCCGCCGGCGGGTCGCGCGTCCGCTCAGAGGACGTCGTCGCGGATGCGCACGAGGCGCTCGGTGCCCCGCTCGGAGAGCTCGACGACGTCGTCGAAGTGCTTGAGGAAGTCCGAGAAGGAGCGGAAGCCGAGCGCCTTCTCGCTGAACGACGGGTCCATGCGGCGCATGTACGTCTTCACGGCCGAGCTGTGCAGCCACTCGGACTCGTCGGGGTCGCTGAGGTGCATGGCCCGCTCGAGCAGGCGCGCGGCGACCTCGTCGAGGTCCTCGTCGTCCCGGTCGTCGTCATCGCCGAGATCGTCGTGATCGCCGTGCCAGGTCAGGTCGACGGCCTCGTCCTCGCGGCGCCCGCGCCCGTCGTCGAACTGCAGGGCGTAGCTCGTCGACGCCTCGCCCGACCCGTCTCCGCCGCGCGCCGGACCGTCCTCGACAGCGCCGGTCTCCTCCGTCTCCTCGGGCTTCGTCCGCGTCCGACTGCGGCCACGGCCGCGGCCCGACGTCTGCCCGTCGGCCTTCTGCTCGCCGGTCTTCTGCCCGTTCTTCGCGTCGGACTTCTGGTCCGCCTTCTGGTCCGACGCCTGGTCCGGCTTCTGCTCGTTCTTCGCATCGGCCTTCTGGCCGCCGCCCCGACGTGACCCGCCGCCCTGTGCCTGCTGCCTGTCCTGGCGGCCGCCCTGGTCCTGCTTGTCCTGGCCCTGCTTGTCCTGGCTCTGCTTGTCCTCGCCCGCCGCGGCATCCGCCTGCTGTCCGGCGCCGTCCTCGCGGGCTCCGCCGCGGCCCTTGCGCCCGCCGTTGCGCTTGGCGGCGACGGCCGCGGCCTTCTCGGTGCCGCGAACGCCCGGGAGCGTCTCGTAGGAGTCGAACTCGTCGCAGGCCGCGGCCAGGGACTTCGCCGTCGACCCGGCGACGCCGACGCCGATCACGCGGCGGCCCAGGCGCTTGCACCGCTGCGCGAGGGGGACGTAGTCGGAGTCGCCGCCGACGATCACCACATGGGTCAGCGCGGGGATGCGGAACATGTCCTCGACGGCGTCGACGGCGAGGCGGATGTCGGCGCCGTTCTTCGCGTAGGCGGCGGCGGGGAACAGCTGCACGAGGTCGACGGCGCGGGCCACGAGCTGCGAGCGGTACTCGGCGTTCACGGGCGCCGACCAGTCGGCGTAGGCACGGGTGAGCATGAGGGAGCCGAAGGAGGCGGCGTAGTCAATGATCGCGCCGACGTCGACGGTCGCGGCGGCGAGCCGCTCGGCGATCTCCGGCTGGGTGGGGTCCTCGGCGATCTTCTGCCGGTCCCTGCTGTACGCGCTGCGCCCGTGGACGCGGTCGTACCAGGACATGACGATGTTGTCGAAGTCGAGGTAGACGGCGACGCGGGGATCCGGGGTGTCGGTCATGCCCCCAGTCTGCCAGCCGCGTCCGGCCGGGTCAGCCGAGGGGCCCGGCTCCGCGAGCGAGGACACGGCCGACCAGCGCGCGGGCCGTGCGGGCCCGCTGGTCGATCTGCGCGGGCGCCCGGTCGAGCGCCCAGCGCACCAGGTCGAGGGTCTCGAGGACCTGCAGCGCCCGGGCCTGCGCGAGCAGCGCGTCGACGCCCGCGTCCCCCGCATCACCTGCGTCCCCTGTATCCCCCGCGCCCCCTTCATCCCCGGCGAAGCCCGTGAGGAAGGCGCGGATCCCGTCGGCGCCCGGATCCCCGTCCTCCACGCCGAGCAGGTGCACCGTCTCCTGCAGCGGCACCGGCCCCGTGCGGACGCTCCCCCAGTCGATGAGCACCGCCTGCCCGTCGGCGTCGAGGAGGACGTTGCGCAGGGCGAGGTCCCCGTGCAGGAGCCCCTGCTCGACCGGCGCCCCCGCACCGGCGCTCCCACGGGCCCTCCCGTCGGCCGTCCCGCCGGCCGTCCCGCCGATCCCGGCGAGGATCTCGCGGAGCCGGGAGCGGTCCTCGTCCCGGTAGACGCCGAGGCCGACGAGCGGATCGCCGGGGGCGAGCTCGTCGAGCCCGTAGGCGTGGTGCTGCTCCCAGGCCGCGTCGAGGTCGCGGCCGAAGCGGCTGAAGAGCCCGTCGGGCGCGCCGGCGAGATCGAGGCGGGCGATGCGGCGGGAGAGGCGCCCGAGCTCGCGCCACACGGCCGACGGGTCCGCCGCATGCTCCCCCAGGGTGCCGTCGACCAGCTCCTGCACCGACCACGCCCAGCCGTCGGCGGACCCCGCGTCGAGGTCCCCGCCGTCGGCGGGCCCAGCGTCGACGAGGTGTCCGACGGCGAGGATCCGGGGCGTCGGGATCCCGGCGGCCCGGGCGGCGTCCGACGCCCAGCGCTCGCACTCGAACTCGGCCGCGTCCGGCGCGCGCTGGCAGCGGACGACGACCTCCGCCCCGGCGGGCCCGACGATCGCCACGCGGTTCACGACCCCCGCCCGCTCCGGGGAGCGGACGGGGGCGTCGGGCATCCCCAGCTCCTGCAGGATCCGCGGCAGGGGCGGGGCGGGCTCGTCGTCGAGGGGGCGCGGCGCGGTCATCGCCCTATCGGATCACACGGGCGGATCGCGCGGGCGCCGGCCCCGGCCGGCGAGGTCACCGGGTCGGCGTCGTCCGAGGACGCAGCAGGCGCATGCCGTTGGCGATCACCAGCAGCACGGAGGCCTCGTGGACGAGCATGCCGATCGCCATGGTGACCCCGCCGAGCATCACCCCGGCGAGCAGCGCCACGACCGTGACCAGGGCGATCACGATGTTCTGGCGCATGACGGCGACGGTGCGGCGGGCGAGGCCGATCGCCGCGGGCAGCGCCCGGAGATCGTCGGCCATGAGGGCGATGTCGGCGGTCTCGATGGCGACGCCGCTGCCGGCCGCGCCCATCGCGATGCCGATGTCGGCGGTCGCGAGCGCGGGGGCGTCGTTGACGCCGTCGCCGACCATCGCCACCGTGCGCCCGTCGGCGCGGAGTCCGCGGACGGCCGCGAGCT
Source organism: Brachybacterium netajii (SeqCode) (assembly GCF_054114245.1). NCBI lineage: Bacteria > Bacillati > Actinomycetota > Actinomycetes > Micrococcales > Dermabacteraceae > Brachybacterium > Brachybacterium netajii (SeqCode). Next base: position 74,567 of record NZ_JBSYXB010000007.1, read on the forward strand.
TGTCCTCCGGCAGCAGCTCGGCGCGGACCTCGTCGATCCCGACCTCCCGGGCGACCGCCTCGGCCACGGGCCGGGCGTCGCCGGTGAGCATGACGACCCGGTCGACGCCGACGGCGCGGAGGCGTCGGACCATCTCGGCCGCCTCGGGGCGCAGTCGGTCGGCGACGCCGAGGACGCCGATCGGACGGGAGTCCACGGCGACGATCATCGGGGTCCGCCCGGCCTCCGCGAGCCGCTCCGCCTCGTGGCGCGCACGGTCGAGGTCCGCGGATCCGGCGGCCGGAGCTCCGTCGGCCGACGGCCCGGCCGCGCCGACGGGTCCCGTCGCCTCGGCGACGGCAAGCAGCCCCAGGGTGCCGACGGCGACGCGGCGCCCGTCGATCGTCGCGAGGATGCCGCGGCCGGGCACGGGCTCGGTGCTCTCGGGGAGGCCGACGACCCTCAGGCCCGCCTCGTCGGCCGCCTCGAGGACGGGCCGCGCCAGGGGGTGCTCCGACCCAGCCTCGGCGCGCGCGGCCCAGAGGAGCACCTCGTCGCGGTCGACGGCGGGATCCAGGACGATCACGTCGGTCAGGCGCGGGCGGCCCTCCGTCAGCGTGCCGGTCTTGTCGAGCGCGACGGCGTCGATGCGGGCGCTGGTCTCCAGGTGCTCGCCGCCCTTGATCAGCAGGCCGTCGCGCGCGCCGCGCCCGATGCCGGCGACGATCGCGACGGGGATCGAGATGACCAGCGCGCCGGGGCAGCCGATCACGAGCAGGGTCAGCGCGAGCACGACGTCGCCGGTCAGGAGCCCGGCGACGAGGGCGAGGACGATGATGCCCGGGGTGTACCAGGCGGAGAAGCGCTCGAGGAAGGACTGGGTGCGGGCGGTCGCGTCCTGCGCCTCCTCGACGCGGCGGATGATCCGCGCGAGCGTCGTGCTCGCGCCGACGTCGACGGCCTCCACCTGCAGCAGTCCGCCGGTGGAGACGGTCCCGGCGAACACGCGGTCGCCGACGCCCTTCTCGACGGGGATCGACTCGCCGGTGATGGACGCCTCGTCGAGCGCCCCGGCGCCGCCCCGCACGATGCCGTCCACGGGGGCCTTCGCCCCGTTCTTGACCAGGACGGTCTGCCCCGGTCGCACCTCTGCGGCGGGCACCTCGCGCTGCCTGCCGTCCTCCAGCACGACGGCGAGGTCGGGCGCGACGGCGACGAGCTCGGCGAGCGCGGAGCGGGTGCGATCCATCGTGCGCGCCTCGAGCGCATGGCCGACGGCGAACAGGAAGGTCACCGCGGCGGCCTCCCAGTGCTCGCCGACGACGAGGGCGCCCAGCGCCGCGACCGAGACCAGCAGGTCGATCCCGACGGTGCGGACACGGAGCGCGCGCACCGCCGCCACCAGGATCGGGGCGCCGGCGACGACGGCGGCCGCGATCATCAGCAGGTCCGCGAGGACGAGCGGGAGGGGCCGGTCCAGCGCCAGGCCCAGCTCCCCGTGGCCGCCGCCGAAGGGGTTCGTCCCGGCGGCGAGCGAGAGCGCCGCCGAGGCGAGGATCAGCAGGCCGGCGACGGCCGGGACGCGCCAGGGTCCGCGCAGGAACCGGCTCAGCCGCGGCGTCCGCGGCCGCTCCGGCGGCGAGACGGACGGCGAGACGGACGGCGACGGAGCCGTGGTCGGGGACTCCGACGCTGACGGGGACTCCGACGCGGACGGGGGTGCTGACGGGGACACGGGCGTTCCTCTCCTGAGAGCGGGCGATCGGGATGCGGGGCGGGCCGGGCGGGCCCGGCGGAAAACGGGGCGGGCGTCAGAAGGCGGAGGGCACGGCGGTGTAGCCGGCCTTCGCGATCGCGGCGACGAGATCGTCGGTCGTGGCGACCGCGGGGTCGTGGTCGACCTCGACGCGGCCCGAGGCGAATCGGACCTCGACGCCCTGGACGCCGGGCAGGCGGCCGACCTGCTTCTCGATCTTCGCGACGCACGAGGGGCAGCTGAAGCCCTGGGCGCGGAGGGTCGTGCGGACGATGCGGGGGCTGGTGCTGGCGGTCATGGCGGGCCGTCCTTCCGGGATGTCCCCGGGGCGTCTCCCCGGGTGATGGCCTCACCGTAGGGAGGTCCGGGGCGGCGTCCCATGACGGCCGTCAATCGTCCGCACAGCCGTCCCCCCCCACGCGTCCGGAGAGCTGGATAGTCTGCTGCGACCAGGCCGGGTGCCGCGCTGCGCGCGCCGCACCGGCGAGGGATCCGAGGCAGCGGAGGACGCCGTGACGGTGCAGGACGAGCAGCAGCGGGCCGATCGGCCGGGTGCCCGGCGCACGATCCCGCTGCGGGAGATCACGCTGCCGCACGAGTGTCCGCAGCCCGTCCGCCTCACGGTCCTGGACCGCACCCCGTACTTCCGCGGCCTCGGCGAGGAGACGCTGCTGCGCGTCGACTCCCTGCTGCGGACCCGCACCTTCGCGGCCGACGAGCCGATCTATCGCGCCGGCGAGCCCGCCGACGCTCTCTTCGTCGTCGCCGAGGGCCGGGTCAAGCTGTCCCAGCTGACGCCCGACGGCACCGAGACCGTCACGGATCTGCTGGTGCCGGGCGAGCTGTTCGGTGCGATGGGGACCCTCGGGGAGCCGCATCATCGGCAGTCGGCGATCGCGCTCGTCGGCACGTGCGCGCTGCGCATCGGCCAGGCCGACTTCCGCACGGTGCTCATGGAGCAGCCCGTGGTGGCGCTGCGGGTGCTCGACGACGTCGCCGCCCGTCTCGCCCGGGCCCGCGCCGACATCGGCGGACAGGTCACCGAGACGGTTCCGCAGCGGGTCGCGATGGCGCTGCTCCGCCTCGCGGGGAAGCTCGGCGAGGATCGCGGCGCCGACGGGATCCTGCTCGAGGTCCCCCTCTCCCGCGCCGATCTCGCGGGCCTGGCCCGCTCCACGCCCGAATCCGTCTCCCGGGTGATGAGCCGCTGGAAGCGGGAGGGCATCGTCGACTCCGGTCGCCGCTGGACCTCCCTGCACGATCTGGACCGGCTCCGGCGGGAGGCCGACGGCGGCTGAGGAGACCCTTCCGTCATCCCCTCCTCCGTGCCTACGATGCGCGCGGGCCCGCTGCCGGATCCGTGGCGGCGCGCCCGGGACACGACGACTCCGAGGAGCACACCATGCCTGCAGGACTCCATCCCTATCTGAACTTCCCCGGCACCGCCCGCGAGGCCCTCGAGTTCTACGGCCGCGCGCTCGGGGGGACGCCGACCTTCGCGACCTTCGGCGAGTTCCATGCGGTCCCCGAGGGCCACCCGGCGACCGACCTGATCATGCACGGGAGCCTCGAGGTCTCCGACCTCATCAGGCTCTACGTGTCGGACTGGATCGAAGGCATGTCGCCGGAGCCGTTCACCCCCGGATCGAACATGACGCTCGCGCTCATGGGCGACGACGAGCAGCTGATCCGCTCGGCCTTCGAGGCCCTCGCCGACGGCGGGCAGATCACGATGCCCCTCGAGAAGCAGATGTGGGGCGACGTCTACGGCGCCCTCACCGACCGCTACGGGATCCGCTGGCAGGCGAACATCAGCGCCCCGCAGGAGGGCTGACCCCGTCGGCCGATCCCGAGGGACGCCCTGCGGGCCGCCCGCCCGTCGGCCTCGGCATCGCCCTACGATCGATCCATGACCTCGACCTCCGCCCTCTCCCCTGCCGCAGCGCCGCGGCGCCTCGCCTACATCGACGCCACCGCGGGCGTCGCGGGCGACATGCTGCTGGCGGCGCTCATCGACGCCGGTGCCGATCTCGACGGCGTCCAGCGGGTGCTCGACGCCCTGGTCCCCGGCTCGGTGCGCTTCGTCCTGCGCCGCGTGGACCGGGGCGGGCAGGGGGCCGCGAAGGTCGACGTCGAGGTGCTCGCCGCGGATCCGCCGCACCGCACCTGGGCGTCGATCCGTGCGCTCCTCGAGGGCGCCCGCGGGAGCGCCGACGTCCCCGAGCGCACGATCGACCTGGCCCTGGCGGTCTTCGGCCGTCTCGCCGAGGCCGAGGGCGAGACCCACGGGGTCCCGGCCGACGACGTCCACTTCCATGAGGTCGGCGCGCTCGACTCCCTGGCCGATGTGATCGGCGCCTGCGAGGCCTGGCGGCAGCTGGGCGTCACCGACGGCGCGGGCGGCGCCATCGCCGTCGGCTCCGGCCGGATCCGCGCCGCCCACGGCGACATCCCGGTCCCGGTCCCGGCGGTGGTCCGCCTCGCGATCGGCTGGCCGACGGTCGCCGGCGAGCTCCTGCCCCCGCGCGGCCACGCCCCCGCGCACACCCACGACCACCCGCATCCGCACGAGCACCCGCACGATGCCGACCACGCGCACGAGCACGGCCCCGCCGTCGAGCACACGCACGAGCACCCGCACACCCACGATCACGACCACGCTCACTCCCATGCGCATCCGGTCGAGGTCCCGGATTCCGACGCCGACCTGCCCGCGCACATGGCCGGCGGCCCGCATGAGCACGGCGGCCGACGGGTTCCCGCGGGTGTCGCCCCCGGCATCGGCGAGCTCGCGACCCCGACGGGGGTGGCGCTCGTGCGGGGCCTGGCGTCGGTCGCGGGCCCGCAGCCGGCGATGACCCTCGAGGCGGTCGGCATCGGCGCCGGCACCAAGGACACCCCCGGCCGCCCGAACGTGGTGCGGGTGCTCGTCGGCCGCCCCGGCGTCCCCGGCGCAGCGGCACCGGCACCGGAGTCGGCGTCGGCACCGGAGTCAGCGTCGGCGTCGGCCGACCACGCCGCGCTGCCGGCCGGCACGATCCCGGCACCGGCCGACGCGCATGCGACCCCGGAGTCCGCGATCCAGCTCGAGGCGAACGTCGACGACCTCGACCCGCGGCTGTGGCCCGGCGCGGTCGACGCGCTCCTCGCCGAGGGTGCGCTCGATGCCTGGACCACGCCGATCGTGATGAAGCGCGGACGCCCCGCCGTGACGATCCACGCGCTGGTCAGGGAGGGGTCCGCGGAGCAGGCGGCGCTGCGGATCATGGATCTCACCGGCAGCCTCGGCGTGCGGATGCACCGGGTGGAGCGGGTGATCCGTCGGCGGGACTTCGAGAGCATCGCGGTGCGGGGCCAGCGGATCGCCGTGAAGGTCGCGCATGCGGCCGACGGCACAGTGGTCCGCCGCGAGCCCGAGTTCCGCGACGTCGCCGCGGCTGCCGCCGCGCTCGGCCTCAGCGAGCGCCAGGTCCTCGCCGAGGCCCGCGCCCTCGCGGATCCGCCGTCGGCCGACGATCGGTCCGACGACGGTTGGGGCGCGGAGCCCGCCGCGGTTCCGCCGATCGCCTGACGCGGACCGCGCGCTGGCGGATACTGGGCGCGTCACCCCGACACGACCAGGAGGTTCCCATGGCTGCCCTGTCCGACGAGATCCAGAAGGTCATCGACCAGGCCCGCAGGTCCGAGCACGGCCGGCACGCCGAGCTGCTGGTCAACGACGGTCCGCTGCGCCAGACGGTCATCGCCCTCATGCAGGGCGTCCGCCTCGCCGAGCACAACTCCCCGCCGGCCGCATCGATCCAGGTGATCCGCGGTCGGGTCCGCGTGACCGGCGAGGAGGCCGTCGAGCTGGCCACGGGCAGCCTCGAGGCGCTCACCCATCACCGGCACTCGGTCGAGGCGCTCGACGACTCCGTCTTCCTGCTGACCACGGTCACGAGCATCCCCGGCAAGGAGTCCCACGGCGACGACGCGGCCTGATCGCCGCCCGACGCCCGTCGTCGGGCGACGGCGAACGACCGCCGGACGGCGCGTCCGGCGCCCGCGCTCAGCCGTGCACGAGCACGGCGACGAGGAAGTCGTCGTCGGCGGGGCGCAGATCCCAGGACGCGAACCGCTGCTGGATCCGCAGGCCCGCGGCCGCGGTGTCGGCCGCGAAGTCCTCGGCCGAGTAGCCGCGGGCGAGCCCGAAGCCGACGACGAGCCGACCGTCCGCGGCGAGATGCGCGGCCAGGCGCTCGAGCGCGGGGCGACGCTCGTCGAGCGCCAGGAAGGTCATCACGTTCCCGGCGCTGACCTGCAGGTCGAACCGCAGGGGCTGCCCGTCCTCATCGCGCAGATCGAGGGTCGCGAGGTCCTGGACCTCCCAGCGGGACCCGGGATGGTCCGCCTCGGCGACGGCGATCAGCTCCGGGTCGAGGTCGACGCCGACGACCTCGTGCCCGGCCGCCGCGAGGTAGCCGCCGATGCGGCCGGTCCCGCAGCCGGCGTCGAGGATGCGGGCGCCGCGACCCGCCATGGCGTCGATCAGCCGCGCCTCGCCGACGATGTCCTGCCCGGCCGCGGCCATCCGCCGCCAGCGCTCGGCGAACGCCTGCGCATGCTGGGGGTTGCGCTGCACCGCCGCCGTCCACACGTTGGTCGCGGGCCCCTCGGGCCCGGACGGGACGGGCGGCACGATCGATGCGGAGGCGGAGGGGTCGGGCGTGGAGGCCGACGGGCCGAGGGGGATGCTCATCCCCCTATGGTGCCGCCTCCACGGCGACCCGGCGAGGACGGAAGGTCGCGGCGAAGCCCGCAGAGCGCCCCGTGGAGGAGGCTCCGCGGGCCCGTCGGCCGGATCGGACCAGCACCGGATCAGGCGGCCAGGCGGGAGTCGTCCCGGATCTGGCCCACCAGCTCCTCGAGCATGTCCTCGAGGGTGACGATGCCGATGACGGTCCCGCCCGCGTCGGTCGCGGCCGCGAGGTGCGCGCCGGAGGCCTGCATGCTGGTCAGCGCCTGCCGCAGGGGCTGCTCGGCGCCGACCTCGGGCAGATGCCGGATGCGGGCGGACGGGATCGGGAGCTCGCGATGCTCGGCGTCGGCCTCCAGCAGGTCCTTGATGTGGACGTAGCCGGTGAGCTCCCCCGACGCGGCGCGCACGGGGAAGCGGGAGTAGCCCTCGACGGCCGCGGCCTCGGCGGCCGCGGGGGTCACGCCCTCGGGGAGGGTCGTGACCTGCGCGAGCGGGATGACGAGGTTGGCGACGCTGCGCTGCTCGAAGCTGAGGGCGCCGAGCAGGAGCGCCTCGTCGTTGTCCTCGAGGAGGCCGTCGTCATGGGACTCGCTGACCATCGCCGCCACCTCGTTGCGGGTGAAGGCGCTGGTCACCTCGTCCTTGGGCTCGATGCCGAGGATCCGCAGCGTCAGGTTGCCGGCGGCGTTGAAGCTCCACAGCACCGGACGCAGGATGATCGTGAAGCCCATCAGCACCGGGGTGAGGATGAGGGCCATCCGCTCCGGGCCCGCGAGCGCGATGTTCTTGGGGACCATCTCGCCGAAGACGACGTGCAGGTAGGTCACCAGGGACAGGGCGATCGCGAAGGAGATCGGATGCTGGAGCGCCTCCGGCACGCCGATCGCCTCGAAGGGCACCTCGAGCAGGTGCGCGATCGCGGGCTCGCTGATCGCGCCGAGCGCGAGCGAGCACACGGTCACGCCGAGCTGGGCCCCGGCGAGCATGAGGGAGACCTGCTCCATCGCCGAGACGGTGATCTTCGCGGCCCAGCTGCCCTCGAGGGCCTTGGGCTCGATGATCGATCGGCGCGCGGAGATCAGCGAGAACTCGGCGCCGACGAAGAACGCGTTGGCGAGCAGCAGCACGATGGTCAGGGCGATGCCCCCGTAGTCGCTCATCGGTCCGCCTCCGGCCGGTCCTCGTCTTGCGCGGCACGCGCCTCGCGGCGCTCCCGCTTCTCGCGCTTGCCGCGCTTCCCGTTCTTGCCGTTCTTGCCGTTCCTCCCGCTCTTCCCGGGCTCGCCGTCGCCGTCGGCCGCGGCGTCCGCCGCGCTCTCGGAGCCCGACGTGCTCTCGGAGCTCTCGGAGTCCTCGTCGTCGGGCATCGCCTCGACCTTCACGTGGACGGTCTCGATGCGGAGGCCGTCGATCTCGCGGACCTCGATGCGCAGGCGCGCGGGGTCCTCGCCGGGGACCGGATCGGTGTCCACGACGATTTCGTCGCCGACCTCGGCCAGACGGCCGAGCTCGAGGGTGACCAGGCCGCCGAGGGTGTCGTAGTCCTCGTGCTCGGGGACCGTGACGCCGAGCCGCTCAGCGGCCTCGTCGGGCCGCAGGCGCGCGTCGAGATCCCAGGAGCCATCGGGCTCGGGATGGTCGTCGGTCTCCTCGTCGTGCTCGTCGCGGACCTCGCCGACGATCTCCTCGACGAGGTCCTCGAGGGTGATGAGGCCGGCATGGTCGCCGAACTCGTCGACGACGACGGCCATCTGCAGGCCGCCGGCCCGGAGGGTGTCCATCAGGTCGTCGAGCGGGACCGTGTCCGGCACGAAGGTGGCGGCGTCCATGATCGCGTCGACGCGCGCCTCGCCGCGCTCGGCGAAGGGCACCGCGAGGGCCCGCCGGATGTGCGCGATGCCGGCGATCTCGTTCTCCTCGGTGAGCACCGGGAAGCGCGAATGGCCGGACTCGCGGGCGAGGTCGAGCATGTCCTCGACCGTGTCGTCGACGTCGAGGGAGTCCATGCGCCCGCGCGGGACCATCGCGTCATGGGCGCGCCGGTCGCCGAAGGCGAGGGTGCGCTGGACCAGATGCGCGGTCTCCGCGGCGAGCGCGCCCTCGGCGGCGCTGCGGCGGACCAGGGCGGAGAGCTCGTCGGCGCTGCGGGCGGAGCTGAGCTCCTCCTGCGGCTCGATGCCGAAGCGGCGCACGATCGCGTTGGCGTTGCCGTTGAACAGCCGGATCGGCAGCGCCAGGATCGTCGAGAACGCCCGCTGGTAGCCGACGACGGCCTTCGCCGTGCCGAGCGGTCTCGCGATCGCGAGGTTCTTGGGGACGAGCTCGCCGAAGACCATGGTGAGGCCGGTGGCGAGGATCAGGGCGATCGCGACGGACACCGAGCGGGCGGCCACGGCGTTCAGGCCGAGGTCCTCGAGCGGCGGCGCGATGATGTCGGCGATGGCGGGCTCTGCGAGGAAGCCGATCGCCAGGTTCGTCACCGTGATGCCGAGCTGCGCGCCCGAGAGCTGCGTGGACAGCGTCCGCATGCCGTGCAGGACGCCCTGGGCGCGCTTGTCGCCCTTCGCGGCGGCCGCCTCGACGTCATTGCGGTTGACGGTGATCAGCGAGAACTCGGCGGCGACGAAGCCGCCGCAGGCGGCGATCAGCAGCAGGCTGGCCGCGAGGGAGAGGAGGATGCCGATCAGTTCCATCGGCGGTCCTGCTCGGGAATTCGTGCCCGGTCGGAGCGGAGTCCGACCTCGGGACTATGCCCCTCCTCGGGGGCTTCTCCGCCATCGGCATCGTCGCCGCAGGTCAGAGAGTCCCCTTGGGGGGAGGTGTTCGGTGTCAGGCCCGTAGGCCCGGGACTGTCACAGGGGGCGTCGCCGACGGCGCTCATGATCTCCTGGTGCTCCTCATGGCCGTCGCGTCCTTCGCGACGGAATGACGGAATGCTACAGCCCGTTCCCTGGGCGGCGGCATGGTCCTGTGGGCAACGGCTCCGCCGTCTCAGGAACCGGTTCCGGCGGCGTCGGCGCGCTCGTCGGCGCGGCGCTGGAGGAAGGCCGCGATGGCCCGCAGCTCGACCTCGTCGACGGCGTGCCCGTGGGAGGGCCGGCGCTCCTCCTCGAGGGTGAAGTGGGCGTGCATGAACGCGCGGATCGCGTCCTCCCGCTCGGGTCCGAAGTGCGGGTCGAGACCGCCGTGGCCCCACAGCGCGCGCGGCGAGGCCTCGGCGAGCGCGGCGTCGCCCGGCAGGGGGGCGGGGAAGGGGAAGCCCGAGAGCTGCACGATCCAGTCGAGGGCCTGCGGGTCCTGCCGCAGCAGCTGGAGGGCGAGGCAGGCGCCCTGGGAGAAGCCGATGGCGCCGACGACGGGCGCGTCCTGCGCGGCGATCCAGCGCGCGACGGCGGCGGCGGAGGTCTCCACGGACGTCGGATCCTCGGGGTCCAGCGGCCAGTCCATCCAGGCGTAGCCCTGGCCGTAGGCGTAGATGCCGCGCAGGGAGACGTAGCGGAAGTCCGTCGGCAGGAAGGGCGTGAGGCCCACGAGGTCGCGCTCGTGGCTGCCGAGGCCGTGGAGGAGGACGACGAGCGGGGCGTCCTGGCGCGGTCCGGGGACGCGGACGACGGCGCTCTCGTCGATCGTCGGCGCGATGAGCGCGACGGCGGGGGTCGGCGGCTGCACGGGCGAGGACTGGCTCATGGTGCGAGCGTATCGGCCACCGCGTCTGGGCAGGGGCAGACCCGCAGGTTGCGCATTCGCGCTGGTCGGCTGGACGAAGGCCGACCCCTGCGGGTCCGGGCAGCTCGGTGGTATTCGCTGCGGGTCCGTCGATCTGAAGGTCCGCCGGAGCGGATCAGGTCGATGGTCGCCTCAGCGGCGAGCCACCTCACATGTCCGATGGGAAATCATTCCTCGGATCACCTCCTTCCTTGTGTGCCTCCACGCTAGACCCGGCCCGCGCAGGGGGCAACGGATTATTCGGCGAGCGATCCGGGCGGCGCTCCGGGCGCGCCGCGGCCCCGTCGGCCGGGAGGGCCGACGGGGCCGCGGATGCACCCGCAGACGGCAGCGGTCCGGCGCCGCCGCCTGCGGAGTCCTGGGAGGGTGCGCCAGCGCTCAGGCGCTGGGACCGGGGTCCGTCCGCGGCACGGAGCCGGGTGCCGCGCCGGGACCCGACGGGGCCGACGGCGCCGAGCCCGGGGCCGACAGCCCTCCGTCGGGCGAGGAGGCGAACCCGGAGCCGGCGCCGGCCGGCGCCTTCCCCTGCTGGGCGTGCTCGAGCTTGGCGAGCTGGCGGGCGGCGGCGTCGCGTCCGCCGAGGCCGAAGGCGAGCACGGCCGCGGCCGCACCGCCGATGACGAGGGCGCCGAAGGCCATCTCGATGATCGAGTCGGCGACGCCCATCGACTGCAGGCCCATGGCGATGAACAGGATGATGATCGCCCAGCGGACGACGACGGAGACGGTGCCGGAGAGGATCTTCCCGACGATCATCGCCAGGAAGAAGCCGGCGGCGATGATCGCACCGCCGAAGAGGACGCTGCCGCCGAGCGCCAGGATCTCCGAGAGGATCGCGGTGATCTGCGGGAACCCGAGGACCTGCGCGCCCATCACGGCGAAGAACAGCACGACGGCGATCTCGACGATGCGCAGCACCACCGGGGTGGCGGAGGAGCCCTCGGGGAGGATCTCCTGCTTGACGAGCCAGGCGTCGATCCCGGACGCGTCCAGGATCGGTCGGAACAGGCCCGAGACGAAGCGGGCGATGAGCACGCCGAGGCCCACGAGGACGACGGCCGCGATGATGTTGGGGATCGCGGTGAACACCGCGGTGAGCATCGCGGCGGCAGGATCCGAGATCGAGGCGATGCCGAGGATCTGCAGCGCGGCGATCGACACGACGATCATGATCAGCGCGAACACGACGGAGCCGAGGATCTCGGGCACCTGCGAGCGCTGACGGCCCGCTGCGGCCGGATGCCCCTGCTGGCCCGGCTGACCGGCGGGGGCCTGCTGGCCATGCTGGCCGGCGGGGGCCGACGGGTGGGCGCCGGCCGGGCTCGCGGCGGGAGCGGCGGAGGCGATGCCCCCGGTCGCCCGGTCGAGGCCGGACTGGGCGGTGCCCAGCAGCTTCCCGAAGTCGACGGCGTTCAGCGCGGTGACGATGAGCGCCTTGACGATCTTGGCGATAGTCAGGCCGATGACGAACACGAAGATCGCGCCGACGATGTTGGGGATGAAGGAGAGCGCCTGCTCGAGCATTGTGGTGACGGGGCTGAGGACGCCGGAGAGCTGGAAGATCCCCAGCACGACGATCAGGCCCAGGAGCCAGATGAGCATCGAGGCGATGGTGCCGAGCGCGTTGCCGATGCCGGCGCCGTCGGCACCGGGTCGCCGCAGGGCGGGGACCTTCTGCGTCAGCTTCGCGACGCCGGCTCTGACGAGCATCGCGAGGATGGCGGTCAGGATGATGACGACGACGGCGGCCAGGATCTTCAGGCCCAGCCCCGCCCAGTCGTAGGACTCCAGGGGATTCACGGTCTTCTCCGATGCTCGGGATCGACGGTCCGGCCGTCGGCCCGTCTCCGGTCCGACGACGACGAGGAACCCCCTGCGGAGCACTCCCCGGGCGCTCCTCGCCCCGCCAGCATGCACCGATCCGAGTGTGACGTCCACCACTTCACGGGAAATGCGGCGGGTCGTCAGGTCCCGCAGTAGGTCACGAATCCGTCGTCGTCGCCGCTGCCGCGCTCGAGATGCTCGAGCCCCGGCAGGCGCTCGAAGGGCCGACGGACGGCATCCATGAGCGCCTCGAACGGACCGAGGTCTCCCAGGTGAGCGGCCCGCAGGGCGCTGTCGAGCGCGAGGTTGCGGGGGATGTGGACCGGGTTCGTGCGGAGCATGCGCGCGACCGCCTCCTCGGCGTCGGCCGCGGGCGCCCGGGAGCGCAGCCGCTCGAGCTCCTCCCGCCAGGCGTTGAAGGGCGCCGGCTGCGCGAACAGGGCGGCGGCGCCGTCGGCCGGGGCGTCGCCCTGCATCCCGGGCGCCCCCTCCGCGAGCGCCTCCTCCGCGGGTGCCTCCTCCGCGAGCGCCCGGAAGAAGCCGGTGCGGTCGATCCCCTGCGCTTCGAGCAGCGCGGAGAGCTCCTCCCCCAGCGCATGCACCTCCTCCAGCAGCGCCGCGTCGTCGGCCGCCTCCCGCGGGCCTGCCGCCACGGGCCCGGCCGTCGCGGCCGTCGCGATCCCGAGCTTCGCGGCGAGCCCGCGGGCGTGCGCGCGCCGATAGCGGGGGGCGAAGTCCTCGAGGACGGCGGTCGCGGCGTCGACGGCGGCGTCGGGCTCGGCGGGGTCGATGAGCTCGAGCAGGGCCTCGGCGAAGCGGGAGAGGTTCCACAGCGCGATGCCGGGCTGGTTGCCGTAGGCGTAGCGGCCCTCGCGGTCGATCGAGCTGAAGACGGCGCCGCGGCGCTGGACGCCGAGGAAGGCGCAGGGCCCGTAGTCGATGCCCTCCCCGGAGAGCGTCATGTTGTCGGTGTTCATGACGCCGTGGACGAAGCCGACGAGCATCCACTGCGCGACCAGCTCCGCCTGCGCCTCCATGACGGCCCGCAGCAGCGCCAGGGGCGGGTTCTCGGCGTCCCGGGCGGCGGGATGGTGGCGCTCGATCGCGTGGTCGACGAGCGCGCGGCGCACGTCGAGATCATGGTGCCAGGCGGCGAACTGGACGGTCCCGACCCGCAGGTGGCTCGCGGCGACGCGCACGAGGATCGCCCCGGGCTCGGGGACGACCCCCTGCCGGGGCGGGATCCGCTCCCCGGTCGCGAGCACGGCGAGGGCGCGCGTCGTCGGGATGCCGAGCGCGTGCAGGGATTCGCCGACGATCGCCTCGCGCAGCATCGGCCCGAGGGGTGCCTTCCCGTCGCCGCCGCGCGCGAAGGGCGTGCGCCCGGAGCCCTTGAGGTGCAGGTCCCGGCGGTTCCCGAGGGTGTCGACGAGGTCGCCGAGGAGCACCGCGCGGCCGTCGCCGAGCCGGGGATTGGGGCTGCCGAACTGGTGGCCGGAATAGGCCTGCGCGGTCGTGAAGGGCGGCTCGGGGGCGGCCGCGCCGGGAGCGCGCGGACCGCCGTCCCCGTCGACCTGCCCGGCGAGCAGGGCGATGCCGTCCGGCGTGCGCAGGCCCTCGGGGTCGAGGCCGAGCTCCCGTGCGAGCTCCTCGTTCAGCCACAGCAGGCACGGCGCGGACGGCGCCTCGGCCGCCCAGGGGACGGAGAGCTCGGGGACGGCGGCGGCGTAGGTCTGATGCAGCGCGGGCCAGGGCATGCTCCTCACCGTAGCCCCGCCCGCACCCGCGCGGCCCGCGGAGGTGGACGGCGGAGGGCCGACGGACGACGAGGGGCGGCGTGTCGCCCTGTGAACCTCCAGGAACGCGTAGGGTCGACCCATGACGGAACGCACCACCTTCCTCCTGGTCGACGGCGAGAACATCGATGCGACGCTCGGCGTCTCCGTCCTGGGGCGCCGCCCCCAGCCCGATGAGCGTCCGCGCTGGAACAAGCTCCTGTCCTACGCCGAGGAGACCTGGCAGCAGGAGGTCCGCGGCCTGTTCTTCCTGGCCGTCGGCGACTCCCTGCCGATGAGCTTCGTGCAGGCGCTGCTGGCGCTGGGCTACAAGACCATCCCGCTGCGCGGCGAGGGCAAGGTCGTGGACATCGCGATCCAGCGCACCGCCGAGGCCCTCGTCGAGCGCGATGCCGACGTCATGCTGGTCAGCCACGACAGCGACTTCGCCCCGCAGATGACGCAGCTGGCCGAGGACCCCGAGCGCCGCACCGGCATCGTCGGGTTCCAGGAGTTCATGTCCAACGAGCTGCGGACCGTCCCCGGGATCGAGTTCTTCGACCTCGAGTACGACGTCTCCGCGTTCACCGGCCGCCTGCCGCGCGTCCGGATCATCGAGATCGACGAGTTCGACCCGCTCGAGTTCATCCTCTGACACGGCCGACGGGCCCGCGCCGACGATGCGACCGTCGGCGCGGGCCCGTTCTGCATCCCCGTCGGGATCAGACCCTCTGCGGCTCCTTGGCGGGATCCGACGGGTCCGCGGGATCCGACGGGTCCGCGGGATCCGTCGGGTCGGCCTCGCCCGTCAGGCCCTTCCCGTCCGCAGCATCCACGGCGGTCCCGCCCAGGTCCTCGCCGAGGACGGCCTCGCCGCGGGCGACCAGGCCCGTCTCGTGCGAGAGCGGGATCTGGCGCAGGAACAGCGCGAGGATCAGGGCGGCCACGAGGAACGGCAGCACATACCAGAACACGGGCGTGAGGGCGTCGGCGTAGGCGCCGACGATGCCGTCGCGGACCGCCTCGGGCAGCTCCGACATGCTCGCCGGATCGATCGTCGCGGCCGCCGAGGCCGCGTCGCCGCCGCTGGCCCCGGACTCGGAGAAGACGGCGATCAGGCGCTCGGTCAGGCGCGTGGTGAACACGGTGCCGAAGACCGCGGTGCCGAGGGAGGCGCCGACCTCGCGGAAGTAGTTGTTGGTGCTGGTGGCGGTGCCGACCTGCGTCGCCGCCACGGAGTTCTGCGCGACCAGCACCATGATCTGCATGATCAGGCCCATGCCGGAGCCGAACACGAACAGGTAGGCGCAGATGACCCAGATCGGGGTCTGCGCGGTCATGGTCGCGAACAGCAGGGTCCCGATGATCATGACGGCCGCGCCGACGATCGGGTAGACGCGGTACTTCCCGGTCTTCGCGACGAGCGCGCCGGACAGGATCGACATGCCCATCATCCCGGCCATCATCGGGATCAGCAGCAGACCGGACTCGGCGGCGGAGGTGCCGGAGGCCATCTGCAGGAAGGTGGGCATGAAGCCGATCACGGAGAACATGCCGATGCCGAGGGCGAAGCCGATCAGCGTGGCCTGCATGAACAGCCGGTTCCGGAACAGGGAGAGCGGGATGATCGGATCCTCGGCGCGCGACTCGATCAGCACGAAGGCCGCGGCCGCGACGAGGAAGGCGGCGCCGAAGAGCCAGGTGGTCGCCGCGTCCCAGCCGTGCGCGTCGTCCCCGCCGAAGTCGGCGAAGAGGATCAGCGAGGCCGTCGTGATCGACAGCGCGACCACCCCGGGGATGTCGATCCTCCGGGTCGCGCGCTTCGTCGGCAGCTTCATGGCGACGACGCCGACGATGAAGGCCGCGATGCCGACGGGGATGTTCACGTAGAACGCCCAGTTCCACGTCAGATGATCGACGAAGTAGCCGCCGAGCAGGGGCCCGGCGACCGCGGACAGGCCGAAGACGCCGCCCATGACGCCCATGTACTTGCCGCGCTCGTCGGCGGGCGTGATGTCGGCGATGATCGCCTGCGAGAGGATCATCAGCCCGCCGCCGCCGAGGCCCTGCAGACCGCGGAAGATCACGAACATCCAGAAGTCGGTGGCGACGGCGCATCCCACCGAGGCCAGGGTGAACAGGCCGATGGCGATGAGGAACAGGTGGCGGCGCCCGAGGACGTCGCCGAACTTGCCGTAGATCGGCATGACGATCGTCGTGGCGAGCAGGTAGGCGGTGGTGATCCACATCTGGTGGTCCACGCCGCCGAGCTGGCCGACGATGGTGGGCATGGCGGTGGAGACGATCGTCTGGTCCAGGCTCGACAGCAGCATGCCGGCGAGCAGGGCCGCGAAGATCGTCCAGACCCGACGTCGGGTCAGCACCATGGGTGCGGCGGTGGTGGTCATAGGGCCTCGGTTCCGATCGACGCGCTGCAATCTGCAGTCTCTGCAGTCGGGAACTTTAGTCACTGCATCTTTGTGCGTCCAGCAGGGTGTGGCGCGCCGTACTGTGGGGGCATGAGCGAGAAGTCCGCCCCGGCAGCGAGGACCCGCGGCGAGCGCACCGCCGACGCGATCGAGAGGGCCGCCGTCGACCTCGTACTCGAGCACGGGTACGACGAGGTCACCGTCGCGATGATCTGCGACGTCGTGGGCATAAGCCAGCGCACATTCTTCAACCACTACCCGGCGAAGGAGGATGCGCTCCTCGGCCGCCACATGCCGCACATCGACGAGTCCGCGGTGCGGCGGTTCATCGTGGGGGACGGTCCGATGCTCCTCGAGGCGATGGGGATCGTGACCGCTCCGCCGGACGTCGAGGCGGTCTCCCTCGACGAGCGCCTGCAGGTGATCAGCTCGCATCCGACGCTGATGACGGCGCAGATGCGGCGGATCCTGGCCCTGGAGGCCGATCTGCGCGAGATCATCGAGCTGCGGGTGCGACACCAGCACCCCGACCGCGGCGAGGCGGAGATCCGCGACATCGCCGTGGTGGTCACCCATCTGATGGCCGGCATGATCCGCGTCGTCGGCACCTTCTCCCATGAGCGGTCCGCCCACGCGGCCGCCGCGGAGGCGAGCGGAGCCTGCACGGAGGCGGGCGGAGCCTGCGCGGAGGCGGGCGGAGCCGCCGGCTATGCCGACACGCTCGAGCATGCGCGCGCGATGCTGCGGATCGTCCTGGACGACGCGGCCCGCTGATCGCGCCCGCGCCTCCGGACTGCTGCGCGGCGCGGGCCGCCAGGAGACCGAGAGGCCCCGGGGACCGACGAGCCCGACGACCGAAGCGCCCGACCACCGAAGCACCCCGGCATGACAAAAGTCCCCATGGTCAGCATTTCTGCTGGCCACAGGGACTCTGCCTGCGGTGCGCGAGGGGGGAGTTGAACCCCCACGCCCTTTCGGGCACACGGACCTGAACCGTGCGCGTCTGCCTATTCCGCCACTCGCGCATATCTTCGACACCAGGCTGTACACACCAACGCCGAAGGTTCCTCAAGATTACCCTGCAAGAACCCGACGAACAAACCGGAACGGGCCAACGTAACGCACGCCACGTCAGCATCCTGCCCGTCGGCCGGACGGGGCGCCGGACTCAGCCCAGGAAGCCTCCGCGCGAGCTCCGCTCGTAGTCCTCGATCGTGTCCTTGGCCTCCTTGAGGCCGACGCCGGTGTGCTCGCGGTAGAGCTTGATCGCCTGGATCTTCGCGCCCTGCGCGAGGGCCTGGTCGATCTCGGCGGTCATGCCCGGTCGGGCGCTCCCGCGCATCGCGGAGAGCTCCGCCTCGCCGACGCCCGCCCGCCGCGCGAGCTCCGTGACGAGGCCCTCGAGCGACCTGATCCGGCTGCGCAGGGTCTCGTTCTCGCGTCGCAGCTGCTTCGATTCTCCGAACATGGCTCCAACCTATCCGGTCGCCGCCCGACGGGCTCAGCGCGCCGGCCCAGCCCGCCGGCTCAGCGCATCGACTCGGCTTCGGCGAAGGCCTCGTCGACGTCGGCCGGGTCGATCCGGCGGCGGGCGACCGCGACGTACAGGACCGTCGCGACGATCACCGCGGGGATCCCGACCATCGCGGCGACCTGCATGCTCTCGCGCACGAAGACGGTCGCGAAGACCGCGAGCAGGCCGATGATGCCGACGCAGGCGGTCACGATCCCCCCGGGCATGCGGAAGGTCGCGCCGTCGACCCCGGAGCGGCGGAACGCGATGTAGGTGATGAGGATGAGCAGCCAGACGGTGATCACCGCGAACACGACGAGGCTCATCATGTAGCCGAACACGCCGCCGACGCCGCTGAAGGCGAGCACCGCGGCGCCCACGATGCCGATCGAGCTCGCGCCGATGCCGACCAGCGGCACCCTCCGCGCCGTCGTGCGGGCGGCGATCCGCGGGGCGAGGCCGTCGGAGGCGAGGGAGTGGAGCATGCGGGAGCCAGCATACAGGTTCGCGTTGGCGGCCGAGAGCGCGGCGATCAGCACGATCAGGTTCGTCACCGAGGCCGCCCCGGGCACGCCGATGCGGTCGAAGACCATGACGAAGGGCGAGGTGGCGACCTCTCCGCCGGAGGAGGCGGCCTCGCGCCAGGGCACCAGGGCGAGCACGATGCCGATGCACAGGACGTAGAAGAAGGCCAGGCGCACGATCGTCGTGCGGGCCGCGGTGCGGATGGAGCGAGCCGGATCCTTCGCCTCGGCGGCGGTGATCGACAGCAGCTCGATCCCGCCGAAGGAGAACATGACGACCGACAGCGCCACCCACACGGATGACCAGCCCATCGGCAGGAAGCCGCCGTCGGACACGAGCCGGTGCAGCCCCGGGGCGCTCTGCTCGGGCAGGCCGAACACCACCAGGAACAGGCCGATCGCGATGAACACGAGCACGGCGACGACCTTGATCGAGCTCAGCGCGAACTCGACGACGCCGAAGGAGCCGACGCTCGCGAGGTTGATGCCCACGATGATCGCCGCGAACACCAGGATCCCGGCCCAGATCGGCACCGCCGAGAACCAGTAGGCCAGATAGGCGGCGCAGGCGACCAGCTCGGTGCCGGTCACGCCGACGGTCACGATCCAGTACAGCCAGCGCGCGAGATACCCCCAGTAGGGCGAGAGGTAGCGGGCGGCGAGGGTGCCGAAGCCGCCTCGGACGGGATGCCGGGAGGCCATCTCGCCCATCGCCAGCGCGATCGTCGCGGCGATCACGGAGCCGAGCGCGAAGGAGAGGATCGTGGCCGGGCCGGCGTAGCCGATGGCCTCGCCGGAGCCGAGGAACAGACCCGTGCCGAGCGCGGAGCCCATGGCGATCATCGCCATCTGGCCGTGCCCGAGCGAGCGGGCGAGCGCATGGCCGCCCGCACCGTCGGAGGACGGCGGAGCGGCCGACGGATCCGTCGGCGGGGTCGCGGGGTCGGGGAGGGGAGTGCTCACCCTGCAGGAGCCTAATCCGCGGCGACGGGCTCCTCCGGCAGCGGCGCGTCCCGACGGCGCACGGCGAGCGTGGTCCACGGCAGCACATGGTGGACGATCGGGCCGATGCCCAGGGCGTACACGATCGTCCCGAGGCCGACGGGCCCGCCCAGCAGCCAGCCCGCCGCCAGCACGGCCACCTCGATCACCGCGCGGACGGGACCGATCCGCAGGCCCCAGCGATGGTGGATGCCGGTCATGAGGCCGTCGCGGGGGCCCGGGCCCAGCTGGGCGCCGATGTAGACGGCGTCGGAGACGGCGTTCAGGACGAGCCCGCCGACGAGCAGCGCCACCCCCGCGAGCGCGCTCTCGGCGGGCGGGACCAGGCGCAGCGTGAGATCCATGGAGACGCCCACCCAGATCGCGTTGGCGAGGGTGCCGATGCCCGGCTGCTGCCGCAGCGGGATCCACGCGAGCAGCACCAGGAAGCTCGTGATCACGGTGACGGTGCCGATGGTGAGCCCGGTGCGCTCGGCGATCGCGACCGACAGCACGTCCCAGGGGGCGGCGCCGAGGCCGGCCCGCAGGATCAGCGCGATGCCCGCGCCGAAGCCGGTCAGGCCGAGGGCGAGGGTGAGCAGGCGCAGGGGAAGGCGGTCGAGACGCAGCTGCTCGCGCAGCGGGACGTTCTGGAGGGGAGCGGGCATAGGAGCATCCTGCCGGCATCTGGCCCCGTGCCATAGGGCCAATCATGGTTCACTGGCCCCGTGGCCTCCCCGCTCTCACCCCTCTCACCCCCCTCACCCCTCGCCCCGCTCCCTGCTCCGCCGCTGGTCCCGCTGCTCGGCGCGCCGCCGGCGGAGGGCCGCACCGAGTGGCTGACGGCGCGCCTCGTCGCGCTCGCGACCGAGGGACGGCTGGCGCCGGGGATGCGTCTGCCCTCGGAGCGTCGCCTCGCCGAGCAGCTCGGGCTCTCCCGCGGCACCGTCGTGCGGGCCCTCGACGCGGCCCGGGACCGCGGCGTCCTGGCCTCCCGCCAGGGGTCGGGGCGGGTCGTCCTCGCGCCGCCGGGGCGGTCGCGCCCGGTCGAGTCGCTCACCGCCCGCACGCAGTCGCCGCCCGCCGGGACCGTCGACCTCCGGGCGACCGTCCTGCCGCCGCATCCGCGCCTGCAGGAGGTCGCGGAAGCGGCCGTCGGCGACCTCGTCGACGATGCCGCCTGGGGCAGCGTCCCGGCCGACGGCCTGCCCGAGCTCGTCGAGGCGATCTGCGCGCACTACGCGCGGCGCGGGCTGCCGACGGAGCCCGAGCAGGTGCTCGTCACGACCGGGGCCGTCAGCGGACTGCACCTGGCCCTGCGGGCGGTGACCTCCCCGGGCGCCCGGGTGGGGACGGAGAACCCCGGGTACCCCAACACCGCCCGGGTGATCGCCGCCGCGCGTCGGCGCCCGGTGCCGCTCGACGTCGCCGACGCCCATGGCGAGGTCCTCGTCCGGGCCGTCGGCTCGGGCGCCCTCGACGCCGCGGTGCTCACCCCCGACTTCCACAATCCCGGCGGCCGCCTGCTCGGGGCCGCGGACCGCTCGCGCCTGCTGCGCGCCGCGGCGAGCACGGGGACGCCGCTCCTGATCGACGAGACCCTGACCGGCATGGCCTGGCGCCCGGGCATCCTGCCGCCGGCGCCGGTCGCCGGCTCCGGGGCGCGGACGGTGCTCGTCGGCTCCGTCTCGAAGTCGCTGTGGGCAGGTCTGCGGATCGGCTGGATCCGCACCGCGCCGGAGATCGCCGACGCGATCTCCCGGATCCGCCTCGGCGTGGACCTCGGGGCCCCGCCGCTCGAGCAGCGCATCGCCGCCCGCCTGCTCTCCGCCCCGGATCCCGACGTCGACGTCGACGACGACGCGGGCCGCTCGCCCGCCGTCCCCGCCCATCGCGCGCACATCGCCGCCTCCTACGAGGTCGCGGCGGGGATCCTGCGGGAGCGGCTCCCGCACTGGGAGTGGCGCGAGCCCGACGGCGGCCTCTCGATCTGGGCGACCGGCACCCGGCGTCCTGCCGCGGAGCTCGTCGAGGAGGCCGGCCGACGGGGCGTCGCGCTCAGCCCCGGCGCGCTCTTCTCCCCGAGCGGCACGGGCTGGCCGCATGCGCTCCGCATCCCCTTCTCCGGGCGCGCCGACGAGCTGCGTCGCGGCCTCGAGGTGCTCGCCGAGATCGAGGCGGAGGGGCCCGGCCGCTGACGTCCGGCCCGACCGCCCGATCCGACGGCCCCGGACATGCAGGAGCGCCCCGCACCTCGGAAGGTGCGGGGCGCTCCGGGAACGGCGCGAGGCGCCGTTCAGGGCAGGCTGATCGCAGGGATCAGGCCTTGGCGCCCTTCGCGGCGACGACCTGGACGACCAGGTTCGCGAAGATGTCCTCGTGCAGGCGCACGGTGACCTTGTGCTCGCCCAGCGCCTTGACGGGCGTGGGGAACTCGACCGTGCGACGGTCGATCTCGCGGTCGAACGTCGCCTTGACGCCGTCCGCGATCTCCGAGGAGGTCACGGCGCCGAAGAGGCGGCCGTTCTCGCCGGCGCGCTCGGCGACGACGATCGGCTTCGACTCGAGGGCGGCCTTGAGGGACTGGGCGTCCTCGATGCTGGCGATCGCGCGCTTGCCGCGCGCGGCGCGGATCTGATCGAGCTGACGCTGTCCGCCCTTGGTCCACGGGGTCGCGAGGCTGCGCGGCAGCAGGTAGTTGCGCGCGTAGCCGTCCTTGACCTCGACGACGTCGCCGGCGGCACCGAGGCCGGAGACCTCGTTGGTGAGGATGAGCTTGGTGGTCATGTGCTTCCCTTCCTCGCTCAGCGACCGGAGGTCGAGTAGGGCAGCAGGGCGATCTCGCGGGCGTTCTTCACGGCCTTGGCGATCTTGCGCTGCTCCTGGACGGACACGCCGGTGACCCGACGGGCGCGGATCTTTCCTCGGTCGGAGATGAACTTGCGCAGCAGCGCAGCATCCTTGTAGTCGACCGTCTCGAGGCCTGCGGCCTTCAGCGGGTTCTGCTTCTTCTTCGGCTTGCGAAGAACAGGCTTAGCCATCGTGGTGCTCCTTCTTCCTAAAGGGAGCCCGGGCATGCACCCGGGATGGATTGATGTTGTCGATGATGCGGTGCGGGGTCAGCGGCGCGTGCGATGCACGGCGCGACGCCCCCGTCGCCGATCAGAAGGGCGGGTCGTCGTACCCGCCCTGGTTGCCGCCGCCGGCCCACGGGTCGGCGCCCGCACCCTGGGGTGCGCCGCCGCCGTAGCCGCCCTGGCCACCGCCCTGCGGGGCGCCGCCGTAGCCGCCGCCCTGCTGGCCGCCCTGCTGGGCGCCGTAGCCGCCGCCCTGCTGGCCGCCGCCGAAGCCGCCGCGTCCGCCGCCCCCGCCGCCGCGCTGCACCTTGACGGGCTTCGCGGTGGCGTAGCGGAGGGCCGCGCCGACCTCCTCGACGTCGAGCTCGATGGACGTGCGCTGGTTGCCCTCGCGGTCCTGGTAGGAGCGCTGCTTGAGACGGCCCTGCACGATGACGCGCGAGCCCTTCTCGAGCGACTCCGCCACGTTCTCCGCGGCGTCGCGCCAGATCGAGCAGCGCAGGAACAGGGCCTCGCCGTCCTTCCACTCGTTCGCCTGACGGTCGAAGGTGCGGGGGGTCGACGCGACGGTGAACGACGCCACTGCCAGCCCGGACTGCGTGAAACGCAGCTCGGGGTCGGCGGTGAGGTTGCCGATCACCGTGATGACGGTGTCATTCGCCATGGATGCTCCTGTGCTCCGAGGTCGGATGGGTGGTGCGGGTCGGTCGCCGCCCGAGGGGGCGCGACCGGCGATGGTGCCCGCGCCTCAGGCGACGGGCGAGGTGCGGGGCGCCCTGCCGCACTGCGACGCGGCGCCCCCGACGATCACTTGGACTCGGCTCGCATGAGCTTGGTGCGCAGGACGGACTCGTTGAGGCCGAGCTGGCGGTCGAGCTCCTGGGCGGTGGCGGGCTCCGCGGTGAAGTTCAGGACGATGTAGATGCCCTCGGACTTCTTGTCGATCTCGTAGGCGAACTTCCGCTTGCCCCAGACGTCGACGTTGTCGATGGTGCCGCCCTCGGTCGGAACGACCTGGACGAGCTTCTCGAAGGTCCCGCTGACGGTCCGCTCATCGACGGACGGGTCGAGGATGACGACCATTTCGTAAGCGCGCATGTTCTGGTACCCACCTCCTGTGGTCTCTGCGGCCACGGTCTCTCCGTGGCAGGAGGGTTCATGCCGTCCGCGGCGCTGCGCCGGCGGCGCATGTCACGGACCGTCCAACCCTACCCGGCGACACGCGTACCGGCCAGGGCCCCTGTGGACGTGCGCGGGGGATCACAGGCGGATAGCGTGCCGCCATGGAGCCCACCGACATCGAGCTGCTCACCGCTCTCTCGCGCCCGTCCCTCGCCCCCGACGGCTCCTTCGCCGTCCATGCGTCCTCCCGCCCCGACCTGCGCGCCGATCGCGCCGTCGGCCAGATCTGGCGGACTGACCTGCCCGCCGCCGGTCCCGCCGGATCCGCCGGTCCCGAGGCGTCCGACGATCGTCCCGCGCCGCGCCGGCTGACCCGCGGCGTCCACGACACCGCGCCGCAGGTCTCGCCCGACGGCGAGACCATCGCCTTCCTGCGCCCCGACGACCGCGACCGCCCGCAGCTGCACCTGCTCGACGCCCGCGGCGGCGAGCCGCTGCGGCTGACGGACGAGCCGCTGGGCGTCTCCGCCTTCCGCTGGGCGCCCGACGCCTCGCAGCTGGTCATGCTCGCCCGGGTGCCCGAGGCGGGCCGCTACGGGAGCGTCGAGGGGCTCGCCGCCGCCGCGGAGTCCCCGCGCCGCATCACGACGGTCCGCTGGCAGGCCAACGGCCTCGGCTACGCGACCGACCGCACCACGCAGGTGTTCGTGCTGGACGTCCCGTCCCTCGAGGATGAGCCCGCCTACGCGTCGGCCCCGCAGCCCGACGGCACGCCGGCGTCCCCCGCCCTCCTGCCCACCGAGCCGCTGCAGCTGACCGAGGAGGGCGCCGAGCACTCGTCGGCCGTCTTCACCGCCGACGGCTGGGCGGTGCTCGCGATCCGCGAGGAGTTCGAGACCGACCGCCGGGACCTGCGCAACCAGCTCGTGTCGATCCCGCTCGACGGGGAGGAGGAGACGATCCTGCTCGATGCCGAGGACGGCTTCGCGATCTCCTCGCTCGCCGTCGCGCCCGACGGCGCGATCCTGCTGCTCGCCTCGACCCCCGCCGAGGGGCGGAACTTCGTCGCGCCCGACACGGCGCTCTGGATCCTCGAGCCGACCGACGCCGAGGACGCCCCGATCCCGGGCTTCACGGCGCCCCGCCGGCTCACCGATCCCGCGGTCCACGAGGTGGGCGGCACGGGCATCGGTCCCGTCGCCCTCGACGAGGACGTGCTCGTCGGCCTCCTCTCGCGGGGCCGCACGCACCTGCTGCGCGTCGACCGCGCGGGGACTACCGCGACGATCCTGGACGGCGACGTGCAGGTCACGGGCATCGATGCCGTGCGCACCTCCGACGGCGACCGCATCCTCGCCGCGCTCACGGCGCCGGCCTCGCCGGGACGCCTCGACCTCCTGGACCTGCCCCTCCCGGCCGCGGACGCGCCGCCGGCCGGATCCGCGGCCGGCGAGCCGGTCGGATCCGCGGCCGACGGTCGTGCCGCCGCGCGGACCCTCGTGGACATGGGCGCGGCGCTGGACGGCGTCGAGCTGGCCGCGCCGACGGAGCTCGAGCTGACCGGACGCTCGGGATACCCGGTGCACGGCTGGGTGGCCGCGCCCGAGGGCGAGGGCCCGTTCCCGACGATCCTGCTGATCCACGGGGGCCCGCACGCCGCCTACGGCGTCTCCCTGTTCGACGAGGTCCAGACCCTCGTCGCCGCCGGCTTCGCGGTCGTGTACGGCAATCCCCGCGGGTCCGCGGGCTACGGCCGCGAGCACGGCCGCGCGGTCCGGCGCGGCTTCGGCACCGTCGACGCCGACGACGTCCTCGACCTGCTCGAGGGCGCGCTGGCCGACGACGGCCGCCTCGACGCCGAGCGCCTGGGCATCATGGGCGGCTCCTACGGCGGCTACCTCACCGCCTGGACGATCGCCCACGACCACCGCTTCCGCGGCGCGATCGTCGAGCGGGGCTTCCTGGATCCGCTGAGCTTCCAGGGGACCAGCGACATCGGCAGCTACTTCGGCGACGAGTACATCGGCACCTCCGCCGAGGACATCGCCCGCCAGAGCGCCTTCGCGATCGCCGACCAGGTGCGCACGCCCACCCTCGTGATCCATGCGGAGCAGGATCTCCGCTGCCCCCTCGAGCAGGGGACGCGCTACTACGCGGCGCTGCGCCGCGCGGGCGTCGACGCCGAGATGCTGATCTTCCCCGGCGAGGACCACGAGCTCACCCGCAGCGGACGGCCCCGCCATCGCATCGAGCGCTTCGAGGCCGTCCTGGGCTGGTGGGAGCGCATCCTCGCCGACTGACCGCCGGCGGGCGGCCGAGGGGCGGCCGAGGGGCGGCCGACGAGGGTCGGCCGCCCGGGCGTCAGCCCCCGGTGGTCTGGCCGGAGCCGTCGCCGGCCGCGGTGCCCGAGTCGCCGCCGCTCGAGGACCCGTCGCCGGACCCGCCGCTCGAGCCGCTGTCGCCGCCGCCGGAGGTCGAGCCGCCATCACCGCTGTTCCCGGAGCTCCCGCCGCTGCTCCCCGAGTTCCCCGAGTTTCCCGAGTTGCCGGAGTTCCCTGAGTTGCCGGAGTTCCCTGAGCTGCCGCTGTTCGAGCTGTCGTCGCCGTCGCCGGATCCGTCGTCCCATCCGCCGTCGTCCTCGGGCTCGGTGGTCTCCTGCTGGGTGGGCTCCTCGGTGACCTCGGGCTCAGGCTCGGTGGTGACCTCGGGCTCGGGCTCCGTGGTGGCCTCCTCGCTGGGCTCCTCGGTGGGCTCCTGGGTGGCCTCCGTCGTCGTCTCCTGCGTGGGCTCGGAGGTCCTCGGAGCGGACGTCGTCGGCGTCTCGACGACGCGCTCGTTGGGGAGGTCCACCTCGTCGGCGAAGTCGATCTGCTCCTCGCCCGCGAGGGCCTGGGACATGATGCCGCCCCAGATCGCCGTCGGATAGGAGCCGCCGGTGATGTTGGTGTAGCCGCCCCAGGCGGTGAGCGGCTCCTCGGTGCTGCCGTCCTCGGAGGGCTGGAACATGCCGACCGCGGTCACCAGCTGCGGCGTGTAGCCGACGAACCAGGCCGAGCGGAAGCTCTCCGAGGTGCCGGTCTTGCCGGCGACCTCGCGCCCGTCCATCATGTCGACGAGATCGTCGGCGGAGCCCGTCGAGGGCGGCCCCTGGAGCGCGACGGTCGCGTTGGTGGCGACCTCCTCGGAGATGACCTGCTCGCCGTCGTCCTCGTGCTCGAAGTCGACGGACCCGTCGGAGGCGACGACCTTCTCGATGTAGTAGGGGTCGTGGTGGATGCCGCCGGAGGCGATCGTCGCGTACGCCTCGGCCATGTTCATGACCGTCGGCGAGGCGGTGCCCAGCACGTTGGAGGCCTCGGCGTTCAGGCCCGTGGTGTCCTCGGGCAGGCCGAGCGTCACCGCGGTCTCCTGCGTGCGCTCGGGGCCGATGTCGATGTTCAGCTCCGCGTACGCGGTGTTGACCGAGTGCGTGGTCGCCTTCGAGAGGGTGATCCGGCCGTAGC
This sequence comes from Brachybacterium netajii (SeqCode), assembly GCF_054114245.1. NCBI lineage: Bacteria > Bacillati > Actinomycetota > Actinomycetes > Micrococcales > Dermabacteraceae > Brachybacterium > Brachybacterium netajii (SeqCode). The sequence goes on from NZ_JBSYXB010000007.1 coordinate 101,513, forward strand.
TGGTGGAGCTGAAGTTGTTGACCGTCCAGGTGCCGTCGTAGTACGTCTGCGGCGAGTTCCCGTTCAGCCGGGTGGTCAGCGGATAGCCGTCCTCGAGGGCGGCCACGAGCGTGAACGCCTTGAACGTCGAGCCGCCCTGCATCTTGGACTGCGAGGCGTCGTTGATCGACTGCGTGACGTAGTCCGCACCGCCGTACATCCCGCGCACGGCGCCCGTCGAGGGATCGATGGTGACGGTGCCGACGCGGTTGCGCTCGGGACGCTCGCCGATCCCCTCGACGCCGTCGACCGTGGCCTGCTGCACGTCCTTGTCGAAGGTCGAGACGATCGTGTAGCCGCCGGTGTTGAGCTCGTCCTCGGTGTAGCCCTGGTTCAGGAGCGTGTTCTTGACGGCCATGATCAGGTAGCCGTCGGTCCCGCCGAGCGAGTTCGAGGTGGTGGTCGCGACCGTCTCGGGGAACTCGAGCGCGTCGGCCTCGGCGGCGGTCAGGAAGCCGGTGTCGTTGACCTGGCGCTCGATGACGCGGGTCCACAGCTCCGAGGCCTTCTCGGCGTTGACCGCGGGATCGTAGATCGACGGGCCGGGGATCACCGCGACCAGGAGGGCGGCCTCCGCGTCGGTGAGGTCGGCGGCGTCCTTGCCGAAGTACGCCTGGGCGGCCTCCTGGACGCCATAGGCGCCGCGGCCGAAGTAGATGGTGTTGAGGTAGCCGGAGAGGATCTCGTCCTTCGACAGCTGCTGGTCGATCTTGATCGCCATGAACATCTCCTGGACCTTGCCGAAGTAGGAGGTGTTCGTGCCGGTGTAGTAGCGCTCGACGTACTGCTGGGTGATCGTCGAGCCGCCCTGGCGGGAGCCGCCGGAGAAGTTGTTGACGAGGGCGCGGATGATGCCCTTCGGGGAGATGCCGCGGTTCTCGTAGAACGTCGAGTCCTCGCTCGCGACGACGGCATCCTTGATGTTGTCGGGGATGTCGTCGTCGTCGATGACGGTGCGGTTGATGTCGCTGAAGTGGCCCAGCTCCGTCTCGCCGTCGGAGTAGTAGACGCGGGTGGTCTGCGCGAGCGCGAAGTCGGAGGCCTCGGGCACATCGGTGGTGTTGTACAGCCAGACGGTCGCGCCGAGCCCCGCGAGCACGAACAGCGCCATCGCGCCGACGATCATCCGCAGCGAGGGGATCCAGCGCCAGGGGTTGCGCGCGTTGGCGCGCGGGTAGTTCAGGAAGTTCTTCGGCGCCTGCTTCTGCTTCCGGCCGCGCGACCCCGCGGCGGCGCGGGAGGTCGATGCGGCGGCCGTGCGGGACCCGGCGGCGCCGGTCCCGGCGTGGCGGGCGTTGACCGAGGTGCGGTTCGTCGAGCGGCCGCCGCTCGCGGCCGACGCCCTCGCCGCCGGTGCCGCCGACCGGCTCCCGGCGGAGGACGAGGAGGCGCTGGCGCTGCGGCTCGTGCCCGCCCCGGCTCCGCCGGTGCGGGCCGTGCGCGAGGTGTGCTTCGACGGCGGCTGCGCGGACGACGAGGAGCTCGCGGCGGATCGGGTCGCCGACGGGCCCTGCGTGCGGCGCACTCCGGCCGCGCGGCGTGCTCCGCCGTTCGACGATCGGTTCGATCGCCGCGACGAGCGTCCGGAATCGCTCATGACTGCTGCTCCTGGTGCGTCGGGGGCACGGACGGGCCCGCCGGAAGGCGGCGGGCGGCGCCCGCCGGGCGGCGGGGCGACCCATAAGTATGAGCAGACGGACCTGTGTCCGGAACGCGGCGGCGGCGAAGGACACACGGTGTCCACGTCAGGCCGCGGACCCTCACATCTCCCTCACGTCCGCCGCGACACGGATCGCAGCGGCCGCGGATCAGCCCTCCGCGGTCCCCGTCGAGCGAGCCTCCCACCAGGCGCGCAGCTCCGCCTCGGCGCGCTCCTCGCCGAGCGGGCCGTGCTCCATCCGCAGCTCGAGCAGATGCTGGTAGGCCTGGCCGACCTCGCGCCCGGGCGCGAGACCGAGGATCTGCATGATCCGGTTCCCGTCGAGGTCGGGGCGGATCCGGTCGATCTCCTCCTGCTCGGCGAGCTCGGCGATGCGCTGCTCGAGGTCGTCGTAGGAGCGGGAGAGGTGGCGGGCCTTGCGGCGGTTGCGCGTGGTGACGTCGGCCCGCGTGAGCCGATGCAGATGCTCGAGCAGGTCGCCGGCGTCGGCGACATAGCGGCGCACGGCGGAGTCGGTCCAGGGCGCGTCCGCGTAGCCGTGGAAGCGCAGGTGGAGCTCGACGAGGCGGGCGACCTTCTTCGTGGTGTCCTTGTCGAAGGTCAGCGCGCGCATCCGCTTCGCCGCCATCTTCGCACCCACGGTCTCGTGGAAGCGGAAGGTCACGGCCCCGCCCTCCTCGAAGCGGCGGGTCGCGGGCTTGCCGATGTCGTGGAGGAGCGCGGCCAGGCGCAGGATCAGGTCGGGGCCCTCGCAGGGGCCGCCGCTGCCGGCCGGGCTCTCGAGGTCGATCGCCTGCTCGAGGACCGTCAGCGAGTGCTCGTAGACGTCCTTGTGGCGGTGGTGCTCGTCGAGCGTGAGGCGCATGCCGGGCAGCTCGGGCAGCACGTGGTCGGCGAGGCCCAGCTCGACCATGAGCTCGAGGCCGCGGCGGGGGGCGACGCCCAGCAGGAGCTTGGTGAGCTCCTCGCGGACCCGCTCCGCCGAGACGATGGTGATGCGCTCGGCGAGGTCGGCGATCGCGGCGGCGGTCAGCGGCTCGATGCGGATGTCGAGCTGCGCGACGAAGCGGACCGCGCGCATCATCCGCAGCGGGTCGTCGTCGAAGGACTGCTCGGGGGCGACAGGGGTGCGCAGCACCCCCTTGGCGAGATCGGAGAGGCCGTCGAAGGGGTCGACGAGCTCGAGGGACGGGATCCGCACCGCCATCGCGTTGACCGTGAAGTCGCGCCGCGAGAGATCGCCCTCGAGGGTGTCGCCGTAGGCGACCTGCGGCTTCCGGCTCGAGGGATCGTAGGACTCGGTCCGGTAGGTGGTGATCTCGACCTTCACCCCGTCGCGGATGCCGCCGAGGGTGCCGAACTCGCGGCCCATGTCCCAGATGCCGCCGTCGCGGGTCCAGGTGCGCAGGATCGCCTCGGTCTGCTCGGGGCGCGCGGAGGTCGTGAAGTCGAGGTCGGCGCTCGACCGGCCCAGCACGGCGTCGCGCACGGGCCCGCCCACCAGGGCCAGCTCATGGCCGGCGGCCTCGAAGCGGCGGCCGAGATCATGGATCTCCTCCGGCAGCGCCTCGAACATGGAGGTCGCGCGGGTGCGGGCGATCTCGAGCCGCCGGGCGGCCTCGGCGGCCGGGTCGGCGGCGGCATCGACGGCCGGGTCGCCAGCGGCATCGACGGATCCGACGGCGGGGTCGGGGGTGCTCTCGGCGGAGGGGGCGGCAGGCTCGGTCACGGGCGATCCTCGGGGCGCGAAGGGGGCGGGCCGCGGGCCGTCCGGCTCGGGAGACGGCACGCAGGTCCTCTACGGTAGCGGCCGCTTACAGTGTCCCCATGCCCACGCCCCTGTCGCCGTCGCGTCCGCTCCTCGCGGTCCTGCTGGCGTTCCTGATGCTCGCGGGCCCGGCGCTCGCGGGAGGGCTCGTGCCGGCGCTCGCACCGAGCGCGATGGCATCGGTGAACACGCAGGTCACAGCCGCATCGGGCACGGTCGCGAGTCCGGCGGCGCCGGATGATGGGGAGGCCGACCACGGGACTGCGAGCTCTGACGACGCCCCCGTCGCGCTCGACCTCGTGTCCCTGGATCCGACCTCCCTCGCCCCGGGAGGCACCCTCACCGCCGTCGTCGCCGTGACCAACACCTCGTCGCAGCCGATCGAGGCGGCCGCACTCGAGCTGCGCACCCGCAGCTCGCGCGTCACCGATCGCACCACCATCGCCCAGTGGCAGGAGGCGACGGGGCCCGACGAGGTCGGCGAGGCCGCCGCCGTCTCCGACCCCTCCGGCAGGATCGCCCCCGGCGCGACGGCGCAGCTGACCGTGTCCGTCGCCGCCGACGACCTCGGCTTCTCCGCCGAGTCCTACTACTGGGGCACCCGCCGCATCTCGCTGACGGTCGTGACCGGCGAGCTCGTGACGGTCGAGGCCGACGACACCGACGGCTCGACGGACTCCGAGAGCGCATCCGCCGCGGACGACGCCTCCGGCGCCGGCACCGCCGTCGACGGCACGAGCGGCGGGACGAGGACCTCCGTCGCGGGCGAGGCCGTCGCCTCGCTGCGCACCTTCGTGGTGTGGCGGCCCTCAGGCGCGACGGACGCGATCACGCAGTCCGTGCTGCTGCCCGTCGCCGCCGAGGATCCGGGAGCGGCGGTCGTCGACCCCGATGCCCTGGCGGCCTCCGCCGAGAACGGGGCCCTCGCGACGGTGCTCGCCCTCGCCCCGCGCGACGACGTCGACTGGTGGCTCGACCCGGCCCTCCTGGACCCGCCGATCACGGCCGAGAGCACCACCGGCTCCGGCGACGGCACCGACACCGACACCGACACCGACGAGGGCACCGGCGACGGTTCCGCCGATGGCACCGGCGAGGAGGCCGGCGGCAGCACGGACGACGGGTCCGGAGACGACTCGCTCGCCTCCGACGCGGGCGGTGCCTCCGACGCCGGGGGCGCCGACGACGCATCCGGTGAGTCCGGCGAGGCGGCCGGCGACGGCGGCACCGACGGCGAGGGTGACACGGACGGCGAGGACGGCACCGACGGCGAGGGCGACAGCGGCGAGGGCGATGCGTCCGATGGCCCGACGGTCTATTCCGAGGACGCGCTCTCGGCGCAGATCGCCGACCAGCTGGTCGCGGCCGTCGGCGACCGGACCGTGCTCGCCATGCCCTACGCCCGGGCCGATGTCGAGGGCCTCGAGAGCGCCGGGGCCGACGACCTCCTGTCCGTCCTCACCGACCGCGCCGAGGCGACCTGGGCGTCCACGGGAGTGTCGCCGCAGCTCACAGCCCTCTCCGTCGACGGCGCCGCGGCCGATGCGGATGCCCTCGAGACGGCGTCCGCGGCGGGCGCCGAGGCCGTGATCGTCCCGTCGGCCTCGATCCGCACCGACCTCGCCTCGACCGTCACCCCCAGCTCGGCGACCGTCTACCGGTCCTCCGAGGATGCCGACCCGCTGACGCTGCTGGCCCCGGACTCGGGGCTCTCCGCCCAGCTGTCCTCCCTGACCTCCGACGCGGACGCCGAGCTCGTCGTGCAGCGGATGCTCGCCGAGACCGCGACCGTCGCCTCGGAGTACGCGACGGCGCCGCGGCACCTGCTGCTCAGCACCCCCACCCTCGCCGGTCTCGACGCGGACGCCGTGGCCGCCGCCCTCGACGCCTTCGACGAGGCCCCGTGGATCACGGAGGGCAGCACCGCCGATCTGCTCGACGCCGCCGCGGAGGACGGGATCACGACCGACGCCCTCTCCGAGGACGGCGGTCTCTTCGGGACCGCGGAGGTCGGCCCCGAGGAGGTCGTGCCGTCGGCCGTCGGCGCCGACGGCCTGCCCGCGCATCTCGACGAGTCCGCGGCCGCGGAGGCGGGTGCCGAGCATGTCGACCGGAGCCTCGTCGCGGCCGTCGAGGGCACCTGGGACAGCCTCGACCTGCTCGCCTCGACGATGGAGGACGCCTCCTCGCTCGAGCCCGCGCGTCGGGCGCTGCTGACCTCCGTCTCGTCGGCCCTGCTGGAGGAGCCGCAGGCCGGCGCGGACCGTGCGGCGGCGGCCGCGGCCGAGACCGCGGAGCTCTTCGACGCCCTGCACGTCGTGCCCGCCTCGGGCTACAACCTGATCTCGGATGCGGCGGGCGTCCCGATCACCATCACCAACGATCTCGACTCCTCGGTCACGGTGCGCATCGCGGTGGAGGCCGACCGTCCGCTCGTGCAGATCACGGACCGGCCGGTGGTGACCGTCCCCGCCCACGGCCGGGTCGAGACCACGGTGCCGGTCGAGGCGATCGCCAACGGCACGGTCACCCTGACCACCCGCCTGACCACGGAGGACGGCCGGACCCTGACCGATCCCGTCGAGGTGCCGCTGACGGCGAACCCGGCCTGGGAGAACTGGACGACGATGCTGCTCGTCGTCGGCATGGGCCTGCTCGTCGTCGTCGGCGTGCTGCGCGCCCGCCGCGTCGGCGCCTCGACCCGCGCCCCGGCCGTCCACGGCCCCGAGGACCCGGTCGCGCTGTCGGAGACGGGCGTATCCCGCCCCGCGGGGGAGGCCGACGACGGCCCCGCACCGCCCACGACCTCCGAGAGTCCGACGTCCGCGACCCCGACCCCGACCCCGACCCCGACCACCGAGATCCCACCGCCCGACAGCCCGCCGACCGAGACCCCGGAGGAGAGGCCATGAGCGACGACAGCACGCTGCGCTCCCATCACGTCCCCCGGCATCGCCGGCGCGGGACCCCGTCCTCGCGCTCGCGCCTGATGCAGGCGAGCGTCCTGATGGCGTCGGGCTCGATGGTCTCGCGCCTGCTCGGCTTCGTGCGGAACTACCTGTTCGGCATGGTCCTCGCCGGATCGGCGACCTCCGCCGCGAGCGCCTTCAGCGCCGCGAACGCGCTGCCGAACACGGTGTGGCTGCTCGTCGGCGGCGGCACGCTGAACGCGATCCTCGTGCCCGCGATCGTCCGCGCCGTGAAGCAGCCGGACCGCGGCAGCGAGTACATCTCGAAGCTCATGACGCTGGTCGTGACCGCCTCCGCGGCGCTCACCGCCGTCTGCATCGTCGCGGTCCCGCTGCTGCTGGTGCTGACCAGCGGCGTCCTGCCCGCGGAGACGTACGCGCTGGCGGTCCAGATGGGCTACTGGATGATGCCGCAGATCCTGTTCTCGGCGCTGTACGTGATGTGCGGGCAGCTGCTGAACGCCCATGACTCCTTCGGGCCGTACCAGTGGGCGCCGGTCATCAACAACCTCGTGGCGATCGTCGGTGCGCTGCTGTTCCTGGGCCTGTGGGGCGCCGCCGGCGACCCCTCGCAGTGGACCCTCGGGATGATCATCGCGATCGCGGCGATCAACGTCGGCGGGTCCGCCTCCCAGGTCGTGTTCCTGACCTGGTACGTGAAGCGGCTCGACCTGCGCCTGCGGCCCGCCTGGGGCCTGCGGGGCCTGGGGCTCGGCAAGCTCAGCCGGCTGGGCCTGTGGACCCTCGCGATGCTGGGCCTCGGCCAGATCGGCGTGTGGGCGGCGCGCTGGTCCACCGGCGGTGCGGTCGCGATGACCGAGCAGCTGCAGGGCCGGCCCGAGGAGGCCGCGCGGTATCCGGCGCTGCTGTCCCTGGACTGGGCCTATCTGGCGTTCATGATCCCGCAGGGGATCATCGCGGTCTCCCTGGTCACCGCGACCTTCCCGGCGATCTCGCGGCATGCGGCCGAGGGGGCGCACCGGTCCGCGCTCGACGGCTATGCGCGCACCAACCGCCTGCTCGCGATGCCGATGCTGCTGTGCACGGCGATCTTCATCGCGCTGTCCGGGCCCATCATGTGGGTGATCGGCGGCGGCACCGGCGAGATCGCGGCCCGCGCGAACGGGACCGTCCTGGTCGCCTACATGCTGGGGCTCGTGCCGTTCGCGGCGCTGTACCTGGTCAAGCGCGTGTTCTACGCGTACGAGGATGCCCGCACCCCGTTCATGGTGCAGATCCCCATCACGGTGCTCGCGCTGATCGCGGTGCCGATCATCCTGTTCGCGGTCGACCCGCGGTACGCGGCGGTGAGCGCCGCGGGCGTGTCGAGCCTCGGGAACCTGGTGGCCTGGCTGCTGGGCCTGTGGGTCCTGCGCCGGCAGTCCGCGCTGCGGGGGACCCCGATGGCCCCGCTGCGGGAGGGCCTCGTCCTGGGCGCCCGGCTGCTGGGCACGACGGTCGCATCCTGGCTGGTGGGGACGCTGATGGTGCTCGCGGCCGACGATCTGATCTGGTCGCACCGCGGCATGGCGGTCGTGATCGGCGCGGTGGTCGGGGTCGTGATGTCCGGAGTGTTCCTCGGCGTCGGCTGGCTGCTGAAGGTCGACGAGGTCCGCTGGGTCATCGGACTCGGCGGCACGGCTCTCCGCCGTCTGAGGGGCAGGACCTCGTAGCATGGAGAGCGCTCGAGGCGGTTCCACGCCGCCCGGACGAGGAGAAGGACGGTCCGTGAACAGCTTTCCGCATCAGGATGCCCTGCTCTCCCGGTGGACTCTGGAGGGCGGCATCCCCCTGTCCGGCGTCGCGGCCGACGCCGCCTGGCAGCGCGCGCGCTCGGTGAGCACGGGCGAACCCGTCGCCCTGTTCATCGTGTGGGGGCCGACGGCGCTCGAGACCGCCGACGCGGTCCGTCGCGCGGCCCTCGTGGAGGACCCCCGGCTCCTCCCGGTGAAGGACGTGCTCGTCCTCGGCGCTCCCGGCGAGGGCGCCCCCTCGGCCGACGGCTCCGGTCCGGCCGCCGGAGGTCCGGCCGACGGCTCCGGCCTGCCGACGACGACCGTCGTCGAGTACCCGATGCCGACGTCGCCGCCGCTCGCCGCGATGCTCAGCCACGGCCCCCTGCATCCGGAGACGGCGCGCGCGATCATCGGCGAGGCCGCGAGCGGCCTCGAGGTCGGCCGACGACGGGGCCTGCGCCACCGGCTCCTGGACTCCAACCGCATCTTCGTCGACACCGCCTCCGGGCAGGTCACGGTGCTGGGCATCGGCGTCGAGGCCGCCTCCCGCGCGGACCTCGAGGGCAGCGACGGCGCCGGGTCCGACGACGCCTCCGCCCTCGTCGCGCTCCTGTACCGCTGCCTGACCGGCCACGGTCCGCGCCGCGACGCCTCCGGCCGCGTGCCCCGCCCCTCCGTGCGGCTCGGCGCGCCCCTGCCCGAGGACCTCGACCTCCTGTGCGACCTCGTCCTGAACGGCGCCGGCGCGGACGCGCCCGACTCCACGCGCGGCCTCGTCGCCGCGCTCGCCCCCTGGCAGTCGATCCCGGTGACCCTCCAGGCGTACACGGATCGCCCGCCGAGCTCCGCCGACGGACCGGACGTCGCCGACACCGTCCTGCGGCCCCGCCCCGGAGCCGACGCCGCCTCCGGCTCCCTCGCGGGCTCGCCCTCCGGATCCCTCGCGGGGTCGCCCTCCGCACCCCTCGCGGCCGCACCCGACACGGCGGACACCGTGCTGCGGCCCTCCGCCGCCCAGGCGCGCGCTGCGACGCCCCCGCCGTCGGCCGACGCCGCGGCCGCCTCCGCGGCGGACGCGAGGGCTCTCGTCGACGACCTGCACCTCACGCAGCGTCGCACCCGCAGCGCCTTCCCGGGCCACCTCGAGACCGGCCAGCATCCCGTCGTCCCGTCCGCGCCGTCGGCCGCCCCGGCCGCGGTCTCCTTCGCCACCGCCGGGCAGGGGCAGGATCCGGCCTCGGCTCCCGCACGACCGCTGGCTCCGTCGGCGCAGCCGTTCCCGCCCGCGCACTCCGCGCCGACCGGGCAGCCCGTCCCGTCGGCCCCGCAGCAGGGGGCACCGCAGCAGGGGGCACCGGCGAGCGTGCCCCCGGGCGCGCAGGGGGCGACGCCCGCCGACACGACGCCCGCGCAGGCGCCGTCCGCCGCCCAGCCCTTCCTGACTGCTCAGCCCGTCCCGTCTGCTCAGCCCGTCCCGTCCGCGCAGCCGGCGGCGCCCGTGATCCACCAGGGGGCCGCCGTCTCCCCGCCGGGACCGGTCGCGGTCACCGGTCGCGTCGACCGGGTGACCCCCGACGCGGCCGACGGGCCCATCCTCGTCCCCGGACGCTCCCGCTCCAGCACGGAGGACGAGGAGACCCGGCTGACGCCGGCGACGGCCTCCCGCAGCACCCTGTTCCGCGAGGTCGTCGGCGTCGCCGTCGACAACGGCGACCCGGACACCTTCGCCCTCGGACCCTCGCAGCCGGCGGAGCGCTCACGGCAGTCGCAGTGGATCATCATCGGTGCGGTCCTGCTGGTCATCGTCGCCCTCGTCTTCGCCGTCTCGACGATCACCTCGGGCCTGCGCGACCGGGTCGAGAACCCGCTGGCCACGCAGTCCGCCGAACCGTCGGCCACCGCCTCGGCGGAGCCGACGGAGGAGCCCACGACCGAGGAGCCGACGTCGGAGGAGCCCACCCTGCCGGCCGCCCAGCTGGACGGCGTGGAGGAGTTCTCCCCGAACGGCGACAACCTCGACCACCCGGAGCAGACGGGCACCATCACCGACGGCGACCCCGAGACCTTCTGGTCCACGAAGATCTACCAGAGCCCGCAGTTCGGAGGGCTCAAGGACGGCACCGCCCTGAAGCTCACCTTCGCGGAGGACTCCACGCTGACCTCGGTGACCGTGACGACCGCCCGCAACAGCGGCGGCACGATCGAGCTGCGCGCGCTCAACGACGACGACTCGCTCGGGGACGTCCTGGCGACCGGAGCCTTCGCGGGCGACGGCACGCTGACCCTCCAGCCCGACGAGCCCGTGGAGGCAAACCGGGTGGCGCTGTGGATCTCCGAGCTGCCCTCGGACTCCAAGGGTGACGGATATCGCGGTCGCATCGCGGAGATCCAGGTCGGATGATCTCGCCGGCGGATGCCCATCTGGCGCGTCTGAAGCGCCGCCGAGGCGGGGTGCCCCGGATCTCCACCATGCTGGGGATCCCGGCTCCGCTGCTGGTCATCGCGCTGCTGCTGTCGGCAGTCGTCGGCCTGCAGCTCTCGGGCGCCCTCGAGACCGCGACGACGACCCGCTCCAGCGCCATCACGTCCGTCGACTCCACGAGCACCACCGGGAAGAATTCGTCCGGTCTCCCCGTTGTCACGGACAGCACCCTCGGCACGGAGGTGCAGCGTCAGGTCGACACCGGCGCCATCCAGCCGATGACGAGCTTCGACGCGGCGCAGTGCCTGGCGGAGCTCGGCATCACCGACTCGGTGCAGATCATGGAGGAGGTCGCATGGGGAACAGCGCAGACGCCCGCCTGGCTGCTGGTCTACGGCCCGGGAGACCGGGACACGCTCCGCGCGGCCGGGGGCACCGTGAAGGTCACGGTCGTCCTGCCGACCTGCGGGAACGGTGACGACACCGGTGCCGCGGACAAGCAGCTCTGGTCGGGATCCGTCCTGATCGGCAGCGTCTGACCGCGCACCACGGCCCCGCGTCACGCACCACGGCCCAGCGTCACGCCTCACGCCTCACGCCTCACGCCTCACGAACATCGCACGCACTCCGCCGGCTCGCTGATCCGGCATCCGTTCTCGGAAGGACATCCATGTCGCAGCCCATCCAGGCCCTGAACATCCTCGGCTCCGTCACCCCGAAGGCCGACGCCGCCCCCGCGGTCGACGCCGTGCAGGACGACACCGTGCACGAGGTCGTCATCGTCGGCTCCGGACCGGCCGGCTACACCGCCGCCATCTACGCCGCCCGCGCCGAGATGAAGCCGATCGTCCTCGCCGGGGCGCTCGACGCCGGCGGCGCGCTCATGACCACGACCGACGTCGAGAACTTCCCCGGCTTCGCCGAGGGCATCCAGGGCCCTGAGCTCATGGCGACCATGCAGGAGCAGGCCGAGCGCTTCGGTGCCGAGGTCATCCTCGAGGACGTCGTCGAGGTCTCCCTCGAGGGCGAGATCAAGACCGCCACGCTCGACGACGGCACCGTGTACCGGGCGAAGGCGCTGATCATCGCCACCGGCTCCGCTTACCGCAAGCTCTCCGTGGAGGGCGAGGAGCGCCTCTCCGGCAAGGGCGTCAGCTGGTGCGCGACCTGCGACGGCTTCTTCTTCAAGGACCAGGACATCGTCGTGGTCGGCGGCGGCGACAGCGCCGTCGAGGAGGCCACCTTCCTCACCCGCTTCGGCAAGAACGTCACGCTCATCCACCGCCGCGACGAGCTGCGGGCCTCGAAGATCATGAGCCGACGAGCGGAGTCCGACCCCAAGCTGCAGTTCGCGTGGAACAGCGAGCTCGTCAGCATCAACGGCGGCGACAAGGTCGAGTCCGTGACCCTGCGCGACACCGTCACCGGGGAGGAGCGCGAGCTCGCGACCTCTGCCGTGTTCGAGGCCATCGGTCACCTGCCCCGCACCGAACTGTTCACCGGGAAGCTCGAGCTCGACGACCAGGGCTACATCGTCTGCCAGGGTCGCTCGACCTACACCTCGGTGGAGGGCGTCTTCGCCGCCGGCGACGTCGTCGACCACACCTACCGTCAGGCGATCACGGCCGCCGGCTCCGGCTGCCAGGCCGCCCTCGACGCCGAGCGCTGGCTCGCCGACCGCGCCGCCGCCGAGACCTCCACCGCGTCGGAGACCGCGGAGACCGTCGCCGCACGCTGACCCCTGCACCGCCCGCCGCGCGATCGCGGCGGGCGGTGCCGCGTCGGCGATGCGACTCCGCGAGGTGCAGACAGTCCATGGACGATTCCCAGCGACCCATCGGCGGGCCCGGCACCGCCGTCCTCGTCCTGTGGGCTCCATGGGCGGCGCCGTCGCGCCCGGCGCCGACAGTCCTCCGGGAGCTCGGCCGACGATGGGGGGACACCATCACGACGCTCGCTCTCGAGGATCCTGATGATGCCGTCCTCGACCTTCTGGACGTCGACGTGCTGCCGACATGGCTGATCCTCCGTCGCCTCGCCGATTCGGACAGCGGCGAGAGCAATGCTGAGGACGAGACGAGCACACCGGCCCCGGACACCGAGCAGGACGAGCTCCCGTCCATCAGCCGCGGGGCGGAAGAGTCTCAGGAGGGGAGAGGCGGAGTGGTCCAGGACTTCACCATCCCGAGCGGCGCGAGTCCTCTGAGCGGAGGATCGACGCCGCCGAGGACGACCGCCCCCGCGCGTTCCCCCGAGGTCGATGCCGGTGAGGTCAGCTCGCGCGTCGTCCTCCCCGGCACGTGGCGCGTCATCTCCCGACGCACTGGAGCTCTCCCGAAGCACGAGGTCGCGAACCTCGTCGATCAGGCGTTGGAGCGGAGTGAACGACTCGCCTGACGAGTGCTGTCAACTTCCTGACGCAGGAGCCGTATGACGTGCGCGGACGCCGTCATCCACATGCTTATCCACATCTGTGTACACAGTGCTCCAGGCCTCCATCCACATGGTTGTCCACATCTGAATGTGGACAACCCGACGAGAGATTCAGATGGCGCGACACGCCAAAATGGCTTCTGACCTGCTGAAACGGGGCTGACGGCTGAGAACTCGCGAACAGCACTGTGCAGACCGCTGAGGATTTGAGATCTGTCCGTGATCTCGTCCGCGACTGTTGTCCACAGAGTTGCACACACTGTGCAAAACCTCGTCGCGGCACCGTTCCACGTGAACCGCCCGCCCCTCCAGATGCTCGAGTAGTCGCGCGTCCATCATTTCCCGGAGCGCACAGGAAGAGACCGGCGGCGAGACGCTATGCCCCGCAACGTGCAGCTGCGCTTCCCCGCAGGCAGGCGCGATCGCCCGAGAGGCGGAGGAGGAGGAGGAGGAGGGGTGCATGCGCGGAACGTTGGCTGGCTCTGACCAGACGGCAGCCCCATAAGCTCGGCTTCACATGAAACAACACCCTGGTCTCGGGGGGCGTGGCAAGTCAGGATGTCGACTTGCGAGGTTTCACGTGAAGTGCTGGCGTTACGACGTCTCGTGAGGGACCGCCTCAGCACCCCGACCGCGGGTCGCCAGCAGGCCCAGCTTCTCCTGCGTGGCGTGAGATCGTCGCCTCTGGTCAATCGAACTCGTCATGTGGACTTCCTCCCCGCACCACCGACATCACTGGTGAAGAGCTCTCCCACGCCTGGGCCGGCCGCGAGTGGCAGGCACCCTCGACGGCGCACTTGCCGCGATCCTCACGATTCACGTGAAACGCCACCCAGGCCGAGGACCCGCTAAACCTCGTACACCGAAGTGGCCTAGGTCACTCCGTGGCTTCGATCCTCGGCAGTACCGCGATCGAAGCCTCCTCGGGGAAGAGTCGGACAAGAGCACCCGGAGACAATCAAGGAACTTGCCAGCCACTCAGAGAGTAGGCCAGCGGCTCTCCCTCCGCGGGGCTGCCCAGTTCGCGCAAAGCCTTTCCCTCGATGACAAGCCCAGCTGCATCCCTCAGCGGGCTGCGGTCGCCCCAGCATCTCGCCTGGCAGAATCGCCGCCTCAGTGTTCATGCCGTTCCCTTCGTCAGCACCACAGAGAGACGGCTTCGGCTGGCCTTCGTGAGGAGCCAGCTGCTCTTTGTCGAGGGGAGCGTTTCACGGGAAACGTTGAGTCGTAGGCCGCGCACGATGTTGCATGGGACTGGGCGGGCACGTTGACGTGATTCCAGCGAGCCGGACGGATCCAACTTCTACCTCGCGAACGACCATGGCGTCGCTCGAGCGCGGGTAGCGGGCAATCCAGCGCTGAGCATCGAGGGGCTTCTGCGCCTCACCTTCCTACTTCTACGGCGGTAGATGTCTGGAGCATCTCCACATCCCCGTCTACGCATCAAGCAACTCCGGGAGACGGAACGGGTGGCGAACTCCGACCCCTCGTCGACGCAAGGGGCGTACACGAAGAGGTGGCCATCCCCGCAGCCGGCGGCCTACAGCTGGCTGGTCCACCCTCCAGAGGCATGCTGTCGCCACAACCAGCGGGACCAGTGTTTCCCGTGAAACGTCGACTGCCATCTCTCCCAGATCATGACAGTTCGGGGAGCAAGATGGGGTCACGAACGTTGTGGCGGGCAAGAGTGTCAGAGCAGTTCCAAGCTCGCGCACGTGGGAGGGACTGGACGGATGCCGCGTACCAGGCATCGACATGTCGCGGGGAGCGGTGCAGGCCTACAGCACGGGTCCTGTTCGTCCTGGATGTCTCATTCCTTCTCCGCGGATCCAGTGGCCTGTGTTCCTCGCGAAGCCGCGCGGCCGCGTCGTTCCACGTGAAACCAGCTCTCATCTAAGAGATCGACGAGGGCCCGGCCGAGATGTCCAGACCGGGTTGAGCTCCCGAGATCGAGCCCGACACCCACCTCCTTGGGCCACCTCGCCGAGGACCTGTTCTACGAGCAATCGCGCCCAATGGCGCAAGCAACACCGGTAGACGGAAGTGGTAGCCGCTATAGCTGCGTTTCCCGTGAAACATGGCCATCGCAGTCACGATCACGCCCGACCAGATGGCCCCCACACGTGCCATGCCGCGCGCGTTAGCAGGCGAGGGCTTGCCCGTGGCCGTTGGAGGACCTCCCACTCACATTCCATGTCGGCGGATGGAAGCTCGACTCCCGTCAACTGAGTCCGCCCGCTCTATGGCTGCAGCGCGCCGAGCACAGAGCACAGAGCACAGAGCACAGAGCGCGTCAGTACAGCGGCGCGGCGCGGTGCGGTTCCAGACGATGCGTGGAGCCCCTTCTGACTGTTGCTCATTCCGCATCGTCCCTCCGTTTCCCGTGAAACTTCGGATCCTCCGTCATCAGGCCGCCAGTCGCCCCGCGCTTCCAGGGGTCGCTTGCCACCATGGCCCCCAATGCGGCTGCCGTCCCTTGAGTCCAGACGGGATCCGCCTGGCATCCATCTACTCGTCGATCTCTATGACCGCTTCCCCTCGGGCACTGACCGACAGAGCGAGAACAGCACACCACCGACCTGGGGAGGCATCGGCCTATCGACTCATGAGCAAGTCAGGCAACGAGTTGTCTGTGCTGATCTAGTCATGTCGGACCATGGACCGCGAGCGGGGTCTGCTCCTGGCACACGGTTCGTGGATGCGAGCACTGTCCCTGAGACGTGTCTTGCCCACCGCAGCCCGCCATGGGATGACAGGGTCGCCATGCTGCTCAGAGGTGATCCGCTAGCCACGCAGCGAGATGCCGACTCCTGCTTGATGCGGCGGTCCGCTCTTGGGTCTTGGCTGCACACACGGATCTCGTTTCCCGTGAAACTCTCGAGATGCCTACGAATCCCCGCTGCCGCGTCCGCCTCTCCACTCCGGCTCACTCCTGTTCGCCTCGCCCCAGTGGTCGTTGAACGGGATGGTGGGCGGCGCACGGTGCACGGTGCAAAGGGGATGGGGATGCGCCGTCAGCCCCGTGCTTCACGTGAAACGCCTGGGTGATGCAGACGATCGGCTACCCCAACTGCCCCCTGCACCGTTCAATGCAGCCACCGCCGTGACACTTTCGTGCTACGTGGGATGCCTTGCGTGGCTCTCAGGGATGTTGGATGAGCAAGACTCCTCCCGTCAGCACCGACATCGTTGGGCAGATCATCCAGGAACCTTTCGGAGGCGTAGAGCAACCAGCCGACGAACACGCCCCGACGACGTCGCCAGGCGCCTCCGTACCCCGGCCGGCGCCAGTGTTTCCCGTGAAACTCCTCCTGTGACCGCACACCGCAGGTGCAGCGATGAAGACTCGACCTCTGCCGAGCACTTTCCCCAAGGGCCCCTCTGCGAACTGATCACTCCACAGCTCGCTGATCCGGCCACTGAGCATAGAAGCGAGGCGGTAGGTTCCACGGGAAACACCGCAGTTCGATGTCTACCTCGGATCTCTCGGAGCAGCGGGGGCACCGTGCACCGGGCCGCTCTATAGGAACTCCTCGCCCTTGCGCCTCTCGCGATGCGCGGTCCGAGAGCACGCCCACCTGCTCAGGTAGCCTCTCCTCCGTCAAAGGCGAGGCACTTCCCCTCAAGAGCTTCTCTCACCCAGGCCGAGCCAGAGCCACGTCGACGGACCCACAGCACGCCTATCCCCGGGACCTTCATCGGCCGTCACCCCTAGGCTGCCGTCGCCATGTTGTCTCCGCGACAACGGTGTGTCGTCGCAATCCACAGAGTTGTGCACAGTGGTGGATACTCCAGCGTCAGCGAGATGACCAGCGCGTTCGTCTCATTCTTCCCGTGGTGCGCACAGTCCGTGCACAACGATCGCTCGCCATCACCAGGGTGCAGCTGTCCGCTCTCACCCGTCCGCTCGCCCAGCCGTGCGGACCCTGGACTGCTGCAACGGGCCCCTCCCCGATGGATGTCCGTGCGCCCCCTGCACATGACAACAGTTCATTTCATCTTCAACTATCGGTTCGAGAGGTGTCTACCCATGAACCAGTCCTCCAGGAGCTCGCCGCTCTTGCAGACCACCCGCTCGGGGACCGGCCCGTACCGCCCCGCCGAGCCGAGCCGAGCCACGGATGCAGCAGCGAGCGAGGGCACGACGGAGCAGCAGGCCACCGGATACCGCAATGACAACGCCCCCGGTCCCGCGAGCATTCATCGCTCGAAGGCCCGAGGGCGTCGTCCGGGTGCTTCCGCGCCCACCGATGGAGACCGGTGGAGACCTCAGTCGGTGGTCGCGTCCTGTGCGCTCTCGCCGTCCTCCTCGACCGTGGGGTCGACGCCCAGCGTCGAGATCAGTCGCTCGAGATCGTCGATCGTGGTGAACTCCAGGGTGATGCGTCCCTTGCGCTTGCCGACATCGATCCGCACCTGCGTCTCGAGCCGGTTCGCGAGCCGGCTCGTCAGGTCGACCACGTGCGGGTCGTAGCTGGTGCGACGCGCCGTGCGCATGCCGGTGGTGCGCTGTGCTCCTCCGGCGGACACGAGACGCTCGACCGCACGCACCGAGAGACCTTCGGTGACGATCCGCTGGGCGAGCTCCTCCATGAGAGCCGGGTCATCGAGCGAGAGCAGAGCTCGCGCATGACCGGCGCTGAGCGCCCCGCTCGCGAGCCTCCGCTGGACCAGCGCCGGCAGGCGGAGCAGTCGCAGCGTGTTGCTGATCTGCGGACGGGACCGACCGATCCGCTCCCCGAGCTCGTCCTGCGTGCACCCGAAGTCCTCGAGGAGCTGCTGGTACGCGTTGGCCTCTTCCAGCGGGTTCAGCTGGGAGCGGTGGAGGTTCTCCAGGAGGGCATCCCTAAGGAGGTCGTCATCGCTGGTCTCGCGGATGATCGCAGGGATTGTTGCCAGTCCTGCCCGTCGGGCGGCCCGCCACCGGCGCTCACCCATGACGAGCTCGAAGGACTCGCCGTTCTCCGTGACCGGGATGGACCGGACGACCACCGGCTGCAGCACACCGACCTCACGCAGCGAGAAGGCGAGCTCATCGAGCTCCTCGTCGTCGAACAGCGTGCGCGGGTTGCGGGGGTTCTCCCGGATCTCGTTGATCGGGATCTCGGCGAAGACGGCGCCCGGCACGGGCAGCAGCTCGCTCTCGCTCGTGATGGCCGGCGCATCCTCGCCATCAGTCGACGTCTGCCCGGTCGACTCGGTCGGCTCGGTCGGCTCGGTCGGGGCGTCGTCGGCCGACGCTGCGGGAGTGGTCGCCGGAGCCTCAGCGACCGCGGGCTCAGGGGCCAGCGTCGCGGTGGCCGGCGTCTCGGGAGTCGAGGGCTCGAAGGCCGGCGTCAGAGCAACCTTCTCGACGTCGACGACCGGGCTGTCCTCGCCCGTGCTCGTGCGGTCCGCAGAATCATCCGACGGTGCAGCCGAAGCGGCGGCAGAGGTCTTCGCGGCGGCCGATCGGGCGGAGGATGCCTTCTTCGCGGCAGGCTTCTCCGCAACGGGCTTCTCCACCGCGGCCTTCTGCCCAGCAGACTTCGCTGCCGTCTTCTGCTCCGCAGGCTTCGTGGCAGTGCTCGCTGCAGCGGTGCTCGCTGCGGCAGTGCCCGTCGTGGTCGAGCCCTTGATCGTCGCGGGCTCCGTGGCCGTGCTCGGAGCGGCAGTCGTCGTCGCGGTCGACCTCTTCGCCGGGGTCTTCTTCGCCGGAGCCTTCTCCGCAGGCGCCTTCTTCGCCGGAGCCTTCCTCGCGGGGGCCTTCTTCGCCGGCGTCTTCGCCGAGGATCGGGTCGCGGGACGTGCGGACGCGTTCGTCGACGCCGAAGCCGACTCCTGCGCGGTCGTCTCCTGCGCGGTCGAATCCTTCGCGGTCGCCTTCTGGTCGGTCTCGTCCGCCTCCGGTACGTCGGCGGGCGAGGACGGCGAGGCGGGGGTCGCCGCCGTCGTCGCGGAGGCGGCTGTGGACGGGGACGATGCCGAACCGGCCGAGGACGCGGAGCCGCGGCGCGAGCGCGAGGATCCCGACCGGCCGCGGCGCTCCGCGGCGGCGCGCGCCATGTCGCTCGCGAGGTCACGGGAACGACCGCGCTCGCGCGGCGTCTCCTCCTCGGCGTCGCGCTCGACGCGATCGCCCGTGAAGAAGAGGTCGACGGGGCGCGCCGACGCATCCCGGCCCGTGGCGTCCACTGCTCCCGCCTGCGTGCGGGTGCGCAGCGCCGGCGCGGCCGCGGGCAGCCCCGCACCGGGGATCAGGGCGCCGAGCCCTCGCCCGAGTCCTCGCTTCTGCGTCATCTCCGTCGTCCTTCCGGATCACATGTCCACCTGGGTGATCGCCTCTTGCCGTCGGCGCGACGGTCCCCCTCCGCGAGGGCGTCCCGGGTCCTCACCGGCATCATCCTCATGGTGCCGGACGCGTCGTCAGCTCGTGGGCCGCGACCCGATAGGCCAGTGCGCCGCTCGAATGCGGATCGTACGTGAGCACCGTCTGCCCGTAGCTCGGCGCTTCGGAGATGCGCACCGATCGCGGGATCGAGACCTGCAGGGTCTGCTCCGGGAAGTGCTCGCGGACATCCTCCGACACCTGCGCGGCGAGCCGGGTGCGGGCGTCGAACATCGTGATGAGGATCGAGGAGACCACGAGACCGGGGTTCAGGTGCTGGCGGATCAGGTCGATGTTGTTCAGCAGCAGCGAGAGGCCCTCGAGCGCGTAGTACTCGGCCTGGATCGGGATGAGCACCTCACGAGCCGCGACCAGGGCGTTCACCGTCAGCAGGCCCAGCGAGGGCGGGCAGTCGACGAGCACGTAGTCCAGCCGCGGCAGCCCCTGCTCCTCGCGGTGCTGGAGGTAGTCGTGGATGGCGTTGCGCATCCGGTTCTCGCGGGCGACCAGCGAGACCAGCTCGATCTCGGCGCCGGAGAGGTTGATCGTCGCGGGCGCGCACCAGAGGTTCTCCATATCGGGAACCGGCTGGACGACCTCCGCGATCGGGGTCGACTCCACGAGCACCTCGTACATGCTCGCGACCGCCGCATGGTGCTCGATCCCGAGCGCCGTCGACGCGTTGCCCTGCGGATCGCCGTCGATGACGAGGACCTGCAGGCCTCCCATGGAGAGGGCGGCGGCGATGTTGACGGTGGTGGAGGTCTTGCCGACCCCGCCCTTCTGGTTGGCGACGGTGATGATCCGGGTGGACGCGGGGGCGGCGAACCTCAGTCCCTCGAGGGCTTCCCTCCGCTCGTGGTCACGCTGCAGTTCGCGCATCAGAGGAGTGTCCTCCAAGTCCCCGTAGCTCAGGGAGGAGCCCTCGTGAAGGTCAGCCACGCGGATCACCCTTCCTGGATTCCAGTGCGCGACGACGCACTTGGACCACTGTAGTGGGAACCTCGACCTCGTCCAGGCCGTACTGGACGATCGTCGGGTCGACCCCTCCGAGACGGGTGAGGGTCCTGCGCGCGCTCCCGACCTCGTCGGACGCGGAGCTGCCCTTCAGGGCGAGCAGCAGACCGTCGTCGGCGACCAGCGGGAGGGTCCACTTCGCGAGCTTGTCCAGCGCGGCGACGGCACGGGCGGTGACCACCTCGAAGCTGCGTCGGCCGTGCAGCTCCTCCGCGCGGGCGCGGACGACCTCGAGGCCGAGGCCGAGCTCGGCGTCGACCTCCTCCAGCCAGGTCGTCCGACGCTGCATGGTCTCGATGAGGGTCACCTGGAGATCGCCGCGGGCGATCGCGAGGACGACGCCGGGCAGCCCGGCCCCCGAGCCGACGTCGGCCAGCGTGCGGGTGCCGGCCGGGATCGCGTCGGCCATCAGCGCGCAGTTGACCACGTGCCGCTCCCACAGCCGGTCCACCTCGCGCGGCCCGATGAGCCCGCGCTCGGGCCCCTGGTCGGCGAGCATGTCGGTGAAACGGCGGGCGAGGTCGAGCCGGTCGCCGAAGAGGCGCTCGGCCGGAGCTCGCAGATGGTCGGGCAGGGGAAGCACGGCGGGAAGAACCTCCAGGTCCTCAGGAAGCGCAGCGGATCGCGGGGATCAGGACGCGGGGTAGACGACGACGTGGCGGCCCTTGCCGTCCCCGTCGGACTCGGAACGCAGGCCCTCGCGCTTGGCGACGTCGTGGACGACCTTGCGCTCGAAGGGGTTCATCGGCCGCAGCGGCACGGGGGCGCCCTCGGTGCGGGCCTTCTCCACGGCCTC
Source organism: Brachybacterium netajii (SeqCode) (assembly GCF_054114245.1). Lineage (NCBI taxonomy): Bacteria > Bacillati > Actinomycetota > Actinomycetes > Micrococcales > Dermabacteraceae > Brachybacterium > Brachybacterium netajii (SeqCode). The sequence continues at coordinate 122,720 of NZ_JBSYXB010000007.1, forward strand.
CGCCGCGAGCTGCTCGAGGGAGTCCTTGTGCTCCGCGCGGAAGCCGCCGATGTCGAGCATGAGGCGCGACCGGTTGCCGGTGCGGGTCTGGACCGCCAGGCGGGTCAGCTCCTGGAGCGCGTCCAGCAGCTCGCCCTTGGGGCGGTTCAGCGTCGCCAGGCTCTCGGCCCCGCGGATCTCGACGGACGCGCGATCGCCGTCCACGTCGATGTCGATGTCGCCGTCGAGGTCGGCGATGTCGAGCAGCTCCTCGAGATAGTCGGCGGCGATGTCGCCCTCCTCCTCGAGGCGGCGGACGCGCTCCTCCGGCGACTCGCTCGCGGACTCGCCGTCGGACTCGCCCTCGGGCTCTCCGGCCGCCCCGGCCGACGGGGTCGGCTCGGACGGGGCGCCCTGCTCAGCAGGCTCGGTCGGCTCGGCAGCCGTCGGCTCGGCCGCCGTCGGCTCGGCGACGGTCTCGGCAGTCGGGACCGCGGCGGGGACGGCGTCGTCCTGCGCGGAGCCGGGGGTGGTGGTGTCGTTCATGGTGTCCTCCGGAGTACAGGGGAAAACAGGGTCCCCGGGAGCATCAGCGCCCCCGGGGGAGGGATCACTTGCGCTTCTTGCGGGAGCCCTTGCCGTCCGACGGGTCCTCGCCCTTCTCGGCGGCCTCCGCGGCCATGCGGCGACGACGCTCCTCCTGCGCCTTGGCGCGGGCCTCGCGGGCCTGGGCCAGACGCTCCTGGTCGGTGAGCTTCCGGCCGCCGTCGCTCTTCTTGGGCTGCACGCGGATCGGGGTGTCCTCGTCGATCACCACGACGGGCTTCTTGGGGGTGAAGTCCAGCGGCTCGAGGCCCTTGCGCTCGCGCCTGGCGTTGATGCGGTTGTGACGCGAGGTCTCCGCCGGCGAGCCGGGCGTCGGGTAGGTCAGGACGACGATGAGCTGCTGCGCGAGGGTCCACAGGCTCGTCGTGAGCCAGTACATGAGCACGCCGATCGGCATGCCCGGTCCCGTGATCACGTAGATGAACGGGAGCATGTACAGCATCATCTTCTGCGTGCTCGCCATCGGGCCCTCGAGGGCCGACGGCGGCATGTTCCGCATCGTCAGCTCCTTCTGGGTGACGAAGGTCGTCAGGCACATCAGCGCGATGATGACGCCGGCGAACACCTTGGTCGCCACGCCGCCGTCACCGGAGTCGAGGAAGCTGTCGGCGATGGTGACGCCGTTGACGAGGCTGCCGTGGTAGGCGCTCTGGGCGAGCTTGACGGTCAGCGGACCGAACTGCGCGCCCTCGGCCGCCTCGGGGAGCTTGTAGAACAGCACGCGGAAGAGCGCGAAGAAGATCGGCATCTGCAGCAGCACGGGCAGGCAGGAGGACAGCGGGTTGGCCCCGGCCTCCCGGTAGATCGCCTGCATCTCCTCCGCCATCTTCTGGCGGGACTCCTGATCCGTCTTGCCCTTGTACTTCTTCTGCACGGCCTGCAGGTGCGGGGAGACCGCCTGCATGGCGCGGGAGGAGCGGATCTGCCGGATGAACAGCGGCGTGATCACCGTGCGGACGACGACGGTGAGGCCGACGATCGACAGCAGCCAGGTCCAGCCGGAGTTGCTGTCCATGAACAGCGACAGCAGGGCATGGAACTTCACCATGACCCATGCGACGGGCCATTCGATCGGGTAGAGGATGTTCATCGGCCTGGTCTTCCTGCCGTCCGGATGCGCATGACGTTCATACGATGTGACGGCTGTGGTCGGGAGTCTGGGTCAAGGGTAGGCCCTACGGGCCGGGGCGCCGCAGTCCGGGTGGATTCCTCCACATGCCCGGCGCGGGCACCGGATCGGGACCGCCGCGGGTCAGCGGATTGCACCGCAGGATCCGCCCCGCGGTCAGGATCGTGCCCTTCAGGGCTCCATGCACCCTGAGGGCGTCGACGCCGTACTGCGAGCACACCGGTTCGTAGCGGCAGGCCGGCGGCGTGTACGGGGAGATCCCCTGCTGGTAGGCGCGCACCAGCAGCAGGAGCAGCAGGCGCGGGAGCCCCAGGACCCGACGGAGGATCGTGCGCGGGGCGCCCTCTCCGGCGGGACGAGCCGGCGCCTGCGAGGGGCTGCTCATCGCGGGGCCGTTCGCCGCTCGAGCTTCCGGCACGCCGAGCCCAGCGCCCCCAGCACCTCGTCCTCGAGGTCGGTGAAGGGGAGCTCGTCGATGCCCGGGGACGTCCGGATCACGGTCGAGGAGCCCGCGGGGAAGCGGTCCAGGTGCGCACGCACGATCTCGCGGAGCCGACGGGCCACGAGGTTCCGGACGACGGCGTTGCCGACCTTCTTGGACACGACGAATCCCACGCGCGGCGCATCGCCCTGCTGCGGGAGCTGGGCTAGATGCACCACCACGTGGGATCGTGCGGCGCGCACGCCGCCTCGGGTGACGGCGCGGAAGTCGTCGCCGGAGCGGAGCCGGTGCTGGGACCAGGACATCGCCCCGGGCCCGTCGTCGGCCCTCGGCCTCAGGCCGAGAGCTCGGCGCGGCCCTTGGAGCGGCGTGCGTTGATGATCGCGCGGCCGGCGCGGGTGCGCATACGGGCGCGGAAGCCGTGCTTCTTGGCGCGGCGACGGTTGTTCGGCTGGAACGTGCGCTTGCTCATCGGTTCTCCTCGTTCGCGGGCACGGGTGCGCCCTCGCGGCGGTATAGGGCGTGCTGCACGGACGATCGCGTCGGGCGCGCCCGCTTTCGCAGGGCGACTGCCAAGAGACCGAGCCGGACCGACGGACGGATCGTGGTGATCCGGGCAACCGCAGGAAGCCGGCGCGCAGCGCTGACTGAACGAGCTTAGGCGCGCCCCCTGGGCGGGTCAACGGATCGGGGCCCGCCGTCGGTCAGGTGTGGCCGGATTCTCACGTGCCGCTCCCGGGGCCCGCTCCCCGTCCTGCGGTACCCGCGACCCGCCCCCGGACCGGCCAGGGGCGGGCGGGAGGCCGGCGAAGAGTCGGCGAGCGGTCCGCGACGAGACGTCGGTCCTGCGCGCCGTCGGCCCCGCCCTCCTCATCCACAATTTTGGTCCACAATGGCGTGGATACTGTGGAAAACTACCTCGACAGTCCCCGACCCCGCCCTGGAGTGCTGATGAACGACGAGTCCGTGGACGCGATCTGGGACCGCACCCTGCAGATCCTGCGCCGCGAGAGCGCCGTCTCCCAGCGCGTCATCGCGCTGCTCATGCTCTCCCGCCTGATGGCGATCGTGGCAGAGACTGCCCTGGTCGCAGCCCCGAACACCTCGGCGAAGGACCTCTTCGAGCACCGTATCGGCACCGAGCTGAAGTCCGCGCTGTCCAAGGCCGTCGGCCGGGAGATCCGCCTGGCGGTCTCCGTCGACGAGTCGCTGTTGATGGATGGGGACGACGACGACACGCCCCTGATGTCCGCTGTGACCTCGGCATCCTCCAGTCCCTCTGTGCACAATGTGGACAGAGGTGTGGACAACCTCCCGCAGGATATCCACAGCACTCCGTTCCGCCGTGACGGGGGCTCGGTGCAGCCCTCGGACGCGCTCGGCGGCCGCGCCTCGCTGCCCGGCGGCCCCCGGCTCTCGGACGAGCCGCCCGCCTACGAGGCCCCCGCGGCGGGCGGCCTCTCGGTCTCCTCGGCGTTCACGGGCTCCAGCGCGCCCTCCCCGATGCCGTCGCCGTTCCGCGCCGGTCGGCTGACGAACGGGTCCTCGACCCTCGGCGAGGACTCGCGGCTGAACGCGAAGTACACCTTCGACACCTTCGTCATCGGCGCCTCGAACCGGTTCGCCTCGGCCGCGGCCTCCGCCGTCGCCGAGACCCCCGCGAAGGCCTACAACCCGCTGTTCATCTACGGCGGCTCGGGCCTGGGCAAGACGCATCTGCTGCACGCCGTCGGCCACTACGCGCAGAGCCTGTACCCGGACGTCGTGGTGCGCTACGTGAACTCCGAGGAGTTCACCAACGACTTCATCAACTCGGTCCAGTCCGGTCAGTTCGGCAAGGCCCAGGAGTTCCAGCGCCGCTACCGCGACATCGACATCCTGCTCATCGACGACATCCAGTTCCTGCAGCGGGCGCCCGAGACGATGGAGGCGTTCTTCCACACCTTCAACACGCTCTACAACACGGACAAGCAGATCGTCATCACCTCGGACCTGCCCCCGAAGGAGCTGGGCGGATTCGAGGACCGGATGCGCTCGCGGTTCGAGATGGGCCTGATGACGGACGTGCAGCCGCCGGACCTCGAGACCCGCATCGCGATCCTCCGCAAGAAGGTCGCGCAGGAGAACACGGGCGAGGTCCCGCATGACGTCCTCGAGTACATCGCCTCGCACATCGCGACGAACATCCGCGAGCTCGAGGGCGCCCTGATCCGCGTCCAGGCGCTGCACTCGCTCTCGCGCCAGCCGATGGACGTCACCCTCGCCGAGAGCGTCCTGAAGGACCTCCTCTCGCACGACGACGGCGCCCAGATCACGGCGTCGACGATCATCGCGCAGACCGCCACCTACTTCGGGCTCTCGGTCGAGGAGATCACCGGCTCCGGCCGCAGCCGGCGCCTCGTCTCCGCGCGGCAGATCGCCATGTACCTGTGCCGCGAGCTCACCGACATGCCGCTGATCCGGATCGGCGAGGAGTTCGGGGGCCGCGACCACACCACGGTCATGCATGCGAACAAGAAGATCTCCGAGCTCATGAAGGAGCGGCGCGCGATCTTCACCCAGGTCACCGAGCTCACCGCGAAGATCAAGAGCTCGAGCTCGCGCGGCTGACCCCCTCGCGGACGCCCGCTTGTGGATGACGGGCTCACCGCTCTCCACACGGAATCGGTCGAAACGGGCAGGCGAGGCCGGTTCCCGGGGATCTGACACCCCTCAGAGGGCCTCGAGAATCCCCAATGTGGATAACTCTGTGGACAGTGTGGACTGCTCGGCATCCGCCCAGGAGTCGATGTGGACAGCGGAATGACACGAATCCCCGAGCGGAGGGAGGCTGTGCACAGCCCGCCCCCGGGAGCAGACCGTTCCTCCACGAATGACAAGTTCTCGTGCCATGCGCAGCGACCTGCGCCGATGAGCGTCATCCACAGGATCAACAGCCGTGATGAAGAGGACTGTCTCTAGGTTCGCAACGGGGATGTGGACGGCGGCGGGTCACGACCGGCCGTCGGGCGGACCCCGGATCGGGGTCGGGAGGAGAGCCCGGAGTCCCGAGCGGAGGCGCTGCCCGGACAGGCGCAGGATTCGCTCGGGACGGTTCGGACCGGCGCGAGGACGGTCAGGAACCGCCGCCGGCGGCCCGCGGATGGCGGGAGTCCGGCCGACGGGTCGGCGGATGGCCCACGGAACCGATACGCTGTCACCCGACCTGTCAGCGACCACTGCGAAGGAGTGGCAACGGTGAAGTTCCACCTCGATCGCGGCGTCCTCGGCGACGCCGTCTCCTGGGCCACCCGAACCCTCCCCGTACGACCGGCCATGCCGATCCTGCAGGGCGTGCGGATCGTGGCCGACAGCTCCGGGCAGCTGCAGCTGTCGACCTTCGACTACGAGGTGAGCGCGCAGATCACGCTCGACGCCGAGGTCGACGAGCCCGGTGAGGTCCTCGTGCAGGGGCGCATGCTCTCGGACATCGTCCGCGCGCTCCCGAACAAGGACGTCTCGATCGCACTCGACGGGACGAAGCTGCAGGTCCGCTGCGGTTCCGCGCGGTTCGCCCTGGCGACCCTGCCGGTCGAGGAGTACCCCCAGCTGCCGGGCATGCCGCCGGCGGCCGGCACGGTCGCGGCCGACGTCTTCGCCGAGGCGATCTCGCAGGTCACCGTCGCCGCCTCGAAGGACGACACCCTCCCGCTGCTGACCGGCGTCAAGGTCGAGATCAGCGGCGAGACGATGACGCTCATGTCCACGGACCGCTACCGCCTCGCGCTGCGGGAGCTGACCTGGAACCCCGCGACGCCGGGCGCTGAGCACACCGCCCTGGTGCGCGCGCGGACGCTGCACGAGGTCGCCCGCTCCCTCGCCACCGGCGGCAGCGTCAGCATCGCCCTGTCGGATCAGGAGAGCGCGAACCTCGTCGGCTTCGAGGCCGGCGGTCGCCGCACCACCTCCACGCTGGTCGACGGCGAGTACCCGCCGGTGCGCCGGCTGTTCCCGGAGTCCTCGGCGATCACCGCCGTGGTCGCGACCGGTGCCCTCATCGACGCCGTCAAGCGCGTGTCGCTCGTCGCCGAGCGCAACACCCCCGTGCGCCTGTCCTTCACGCAGGGCCAGGTCGCTCTCGAGGCCGGTGCCGGCGATGACGCGCAGGCCAGCGAGGTGCTCGAGGCGCAGCTCGAGGGCGAGGACCTCGTCGTCGGCTTCAACTCGGGCTTCCTGCTCGACGGGCTCGGCGCGCTCGGCACCGACTTCGCCCGTCTGAACTTCATCGATTCGATCAAGCCGTCCGTGATGAGCGGTCAGGACTCCCTCGAGGGCACCCCCGACACCTCGTACCGGTACCTGATCATGCCGATGCGGATCTGACGCCGGGGGTGACCCCGTGCAGCTGACCGCTCTCGAGCTGACCGACTTCCGCTCCTATCCGCGCCTCGAGCTGGGCGTCTCCCCGGGCATCACCGTGCTCGTCGGGAAGAACGGCCAGGGCAAGACCAACGTCGTCGAGGCCGTCTGGTATCTCGCGACGCTCTCGAGCCATCGCGTCTCCCACGACGCCGCGCTCGTGCATCGCGGCGCGTCCACGGCGATCGTGCGGGCGAGCTTCGTGCGCGCCGGGCGTCCGCTGCAGGTCGACCTCGAGATCACGCCGGGCCGTTCGAACCGCGCTCGTCTGCAGGGGCAGAACGTGGCCCGCCTGCGGGACCTGCTCGGCGAGGTCCGTGCGGTGCTCTTCGCCCCCGAGGATCTGGGCCTGGTCAAGGCCGATCCCGAGGGCCGTCGGCGCTTCCTCGACGAGCTCCTGTTCGTCATCGCCCCGCGCTTCGCGGCCGTCAAGGCCGATTACGACCGCGTCCTGAAGCAGCGCAGCAACCTGCTCAAGCAGATGCGCGGCATGAAGCGCGGCGGCGCGGGTCGTTCCGTCGGCGGCCTCGACCCGGCGGAGTCGGCGGCGAGCACCCTCGGGGTCTGGGACCAGCAGCTCGCGCGGCACGGTGCCGAGCTGCTCCGCGCCCGGCTCCACCTGGTCAACCGCCTGCGGCCCCACCTCGGCTACTCCTACCTGCGGGTCTCGACCGACGAAGGGGCCGAGCAGGCGCTCGGCCTGCCGCCCGAGCGCCGCGGAGAGGTCTCCTCCCCGGCGGACATCGCCTACCGCTCCGACGTCCTCGACGAGCTGGGCGCCGGTCCGGGCGAGCTGCCCGGCACCCGCGAGATCCATGACGCCCTGCTCGAGATCCTCGCCCGACGCCACGACGAGGAGGTCGACCGCGGCGTCAGCCTCGCCGGTCCGCACCGCGACGACCTCGAGATCCGGCTGCACGACTTCCCCGCGAAGGGCTACGCCAGCCACGGCGAGTCCTGGTCGCTCGCGCTCGCGCTGCGCCTGGCCTCCTACGATCTGCTGCGCCTCGAGGAGGGCGACCTCGGCGACGGGGAGCCGATCCTGATCCTCGACGACGTGTTCAGCGAGCTCGATGCGCATCGTCGGGAGCGGCTCGGACGGATAGTCGCCGATGCTTCCCAGGTGCTCATCACCACGGCCAACGACTCCGACATCCCCGCGTCGCTCGCCGGCGAGATCCACCTGGTCGATGTGAGCCTCGGATCGGCGGTGCCGCGCACCCGGACCGGGTGGGCCTCATGAGCGGGTGGGCCTCATGAGACCGCCCCGCGGCGGCGGCTGGAGGGGGGCCGACGGCGCCGGCGACGTCGGCGACCAGGTGGACGATGCCGCATCGGCGCGACCGCGGCTCGCGAACCCCTACGACCTCTCGACCTGGACGCGCTCCGCCGCGGAGACCGACGAGCCGGGGGCGCCCGCGGCGAGATCGGCACGGACTCCGAGGCGGGGCACGTCGAGCGCCTCCGCCACCCCGCTGCCGCTGCACGAGATGATCGAGGACCCGGCTCAGACCCCGGCGCCGGCACCGCGCCCCGCGGCCGATCCTGCATCCCGCCCCTCGGCCGATCCTGCACTGCGCCGCGCCGCCGATCCTGCATCCCGCCCCCCGGCCCGCTCCACGATGCGGGCCGCGCCCGTCGGACGCGAGCTGCGGACGGACCGCGACCTCCGCGAGGCCCGGGCCGCCTGGCGGGACAGGGTCGTGGACACCGGGCCGGGCGGCCCCGTCGGCGAGGAGGACGACCGTCGGCCGGGTCCTCCCCCGGAGGAGCTCGTCGATCCGCCGGAGCTCGCCCGCCAGGACGATCCCTTCGAGCTCGCGCGCCGCACCGTGAACCGCTCGCGCGCCGCCGCCCGCGACCGCGGGCTCTTCCCGATCTCGGCGAAGACGCAGGCCAGGCGTGATGTCCGCGATCGCAGCGGACGCTCGCCCGGCTATTCGGGCGCGCGGCCGGATCCGCGCGACCCGCAGGGCGTCGAGCGGGTGCTGCGCCGGGTGCTCTCCGATCTCGGCTGGAACGAGGGCATGAGCACCGGACGGGTCCTCGAGGAGTGGGACGAGATCGTGGGCGAGCGCGTCGCCGCGCACTGCCGGCCCGTGTCCTTCGAGGAGGGCGTGCTCGTGGTCAGCGCGTCGTCGTCGGCCTGGGCCTCGCAGCTGCGCATGCTGACCCCGCAGATCGTGACCTCGATCGAGAAGCACGTGGGCGCGCACGTCGTCTCCGAGATGCGCGTGACCGGTCCGGCGGCGGCCGAGCGCAGCTGGAAGCGCGGGCGTCGGACGGTCACCTGGCGGGGACCGCGCGACACCTACGGCTGAGGCGTCGGGGCGGTGCCGACGAGCGGTGCCGTCGGGCGGTGTCGGCAGACGGTGCCGACGGGTCCCGGCGCCCGCGATCCGGGCGCCGACGGGCCGTCCGCAGACGCCCCGCAGGCGCTCCAGGACCCCCGGACGTGTACCCGACCTCCCGAGCGGTGCCCCTGAGCGGTTCTGGGGCCCGCTCCGGGCCGTAGAACGCGAGATCCTCCTCTAGTTGTCCACAGAAATCGGGGCGGTATGCGGGCGGAGACGCTCTGAGCGCGCTAGAATGGGTCAGGTCCGGCAGATGCTCCGGGGGCGACCCCGGGACTGTTCAGGGGGACGACGCCGGTTCCGCCTCCGCACCGATCGTGCGGGGTCGTTCGCGAGCGCGCGATGGCGCGCCGATCGCACGAGAGCGGAACCGCTGCCGCCTCCCCGCTCACGCCGGACCGCCCTCGGTGCCGCATTCGACCGGGGGTCCCGGACTGCGAGGAGCCACATCAGGTGAGCGAGAGCGATCGACCCATGCCCGAACAGGCCGACGCCCCGGAGGCGTCGCACGCGAGCGCGGGTGAGACCGAGGCGCATTCCCCCACGCACTACGACGCCTCGGACATCACGGTCCTCGAGGGCCTCGAGGCGGTCCGCAAGCGTCCCGGCATGTACATCGGCTCGACCGGTGAGCGCGGTCTGCACCACCTGGTGTGGGAGATCGTCGACAACTCGGTCGACGAGGCCCTCGCCGGGCACGGCGACTCCATCGAGGTGACGGTCCTGGCCGACGGCGCCGTCCGCGTCGTCGACCATGCGCGCGGCATCCCCGTGGCCATGCACCCCACCGAGAACAAGCCCGCGGTCGAGCTCGTGCTGACCGTGCTGCACGCCGGCGGCAAGTTCGGCGGCGGCGGGTACGCCGTCTCGGGCGGCCTCCACGGCGTCGGCTCCTCCGTGGTCAACGCGCTGTCGACCCGCATGGAGGTCGAGATCCGCCGCGACGGCCACGTCTGGCGCCAGGCCTACGGCCGCGGCACGCCGCTGACCCCGCTCGAGCAGGGCGAGGAGACCGAGGAGACCGGCACCCAGATCACCTTCTGGGCGGACCCGGAGATCTTCGAGTCCACGGTCTACGACGTCGAGACCCTCCGCAAGCGCTTCCAGCAGATGGCCTTCCTCAACAAGGGCCTCGCGATCACGCTGACCGACGAGCGCCCCGTCGCCACGGAGGCCCTCGACGACGTCGAGGACGCCGGCATCGAGGGCGAGGAGGCCGAGGCGGCCCCCGCGGGCCCCCGCACCTGGACCTTCAAGTACGACCGCGGTCTCGAGGACTTCGTCGAGTTCATCAACGGCGCCAAGCGCGCCGAGGTGATCCACCCGGAGATCATCTCCTTCGAGTCCGAGGACACCGAGAACCACATCGCGGCCGAGGTCGCGATGCAGTGGACGACGGCCTACTCGGAGTCGGTCCACACCTACGCCAACACGATCAACACCCATGAGGGCGGCACCCATGAGGAGGGCTTCCGCACGGCGCTCACCTCGATCGTGAACCGCTACGCGAAGGCGCAGGGGATCCTCAAGGACAAGGATCCGAACCTCACCGGCGAGGACATCCGCGAGGGCCTCACCGCCGTCGTCTCCGTCAAGCTCGGCGAGCCGCAGTTCGAGGGCCAGACCAAGACCAAGCTCGGCAACACCATCGCCCGCACGTTCATGGTCAAGATCATGAACGACCAGCTCACCGCCTGGTTCGAGTCGCATCCGAACGAGGCGCGCGCGATCGTGTCGAAGGCGCAGGCCGCGGCCGCGGCCCGTGAGGCTGCCCGCAAGGCCCGCGACGCGACCCGCCGCAAGTCGCCGCTGGAGACCGGCGGCATGCCCGGCAAGCTGCGCGACTGCTCGAGCCGGAACCCCGCCGAGTGCGAGATCTTCATCGTCGAGGGCGACTCGGCCGGCGGCTCCGCCGTGCAGGGCCGCGATCCGCGCACGCAGGCGATCCTCCCGATCCGCGGCAAGATCCTCAACGTCGAGAAGGCGCGCCTGGACCGCGCCCTCGACAACCAGGAGGTCCGCTCGCTGATCACGGCCTTCGGCACCGGCATCGGAGAGGACTTCGACGCCGGCAAGCTGCGGTACCACAAGATCATCCTGATGGCCGATGCCGACGTCGACGGCCAGCACATCTGCACGCTGCTGCTGACGCTGCTGTTCCGGTACATGCGCCCGCTCATCGAGCTCGGCCACGTCTTCATCGCCATGCCGCCGCTGTACCGCATCAAGTGGTCCAACGCCCCGCACGAGTACGTGTTCAGCGACGAGGAACGCGACGCGAGCCTCGAGGCCGGCCGCGCGGCCGGCAAGCGGATCCCCCGCGACAACGGCATCCAGCGCTACAAGGGCCTCGGCGAGATGGACTGGAAGGAGCTGCAGACCACCACCATGGACCGCGACTCCCGCACCCTGAAGCAGGTCACGGTCGACGAGGCCGCCGACGCTGACACCATCTTCTCCGTCCTCATGGGTGACGACGTCGAGTCCCGGCGCCGCTTCATCCAGGAGAACGCCAAGGACGTGCGCTTCCTCGACATCTGATCCCCCGGCCCGCCGCCGCGGCCGCCCGACCCGTCGTCGGAGCGGACCCGGCGTCGGACCCCTCCGATCCGTCGGCCCCCGCCGCGGCGCCGTGCTCGACCAGCACGACGAGCACGGCGCGCGCGGGGCCGCAGAACCGGCCCGACCCGAAAGGCCTCCCGCATGAGCGACACCCCGCAGGACCCGAGCACTCCCGAGCAGCCGGGCTCCGGCCCGACCCCCGACGGCTCCGGCCCGATCCCCGACGGGACGGGCGGCGCCGACGCCGGTCTGCCCGACGCCGGTCTGCCCGGCGCGCCCGACCTCCCGGCCGGCACGGTCCCCGAGGGCTCCACCGAGCTCTCCGGCGCCGAGGCCGCCGAGCGCACCGTCACGCTCGTCGACCCGCTCGACGAGGGCGAGGCCGACCGCATCATGCAGGTCGACCTCAACCAGGAGATGCAGCGCTCCTACCTCGACTACGCGATGAGCGTGATCGTCTCGCGCGCGCTGCCCGACGTGCGCGACGGCATGAAGCCCGTGCACCGCCGCATCGTCTACGCGATGTACGACGGCGGCTACCGCCCCGACCGCTCCTTCTCGAAGTGCGCGAAGGTCGTCGGCGAGGTCATGGGCAACTACCACCCGCACGGCGACTCGGCGATCTACGACGCCATGGTCCGCCTCGTGCAGCCGTGGTCGATGCGCTACCCGCTGATCCTCGGCCAGGGCAACTTCGGCTCCGCCGGCGACGACGGCGCCGCCGCCCCGCGATACACCGAGTGCAAGATGGCACCGCTGGCCCTCGAGCTCGTGCGCGATATCGACCAGGAGACGGTCGATATGCAGGGCAACTACGACAACACCGTCGACGAGCCCGTCGTGCTGCCCGCCCGCTTCCCGAACCTGCTGGTCAACGGCTCCGCCGGCATCGCCGTCGGCATGGCGACGAACATCCCGCCGCACAACCTGCGCGAGGTCGCCGACGCCGTCCAGTGGCTGCTGACGAACCCCGAGGCCACCAAGCCCGAGCTGCTCGAGGCCTGCCTCCAGCGGATCAAGGGCCCGGACTTCCCGACCGGCGCCACGATCGTCGGCACCAAGGGCATCGAGGAGGCGTACCGCACCGGCCGCGGCTCCATCACCCAGCGCGCCGTCGTCTCCACCGAGGAGATCAACGGGCGCATGTCGCTCGTCGTCACCGAGCTGCCCTACCAGGTCAACCCCGACACCCTCGCCCGCAAGATCGCCGAGATGGTCAAGCTCGGCAAGATCCAGGGCATCGCCGACATCACCGACGAGACCTCCGGCCGCACCGGCCAGCGCCTCGTCATCACCCTCAAGCGCGATGCCGTCGCGAAGGTCGTGCTGAACAACCTGTTCAAGCACACCCAGCTGCAGGAGAACTTCTCCGCGAACATGCTGGCGCTGTCGAACGGCGTGCCGCGCACGCTGTCCATCGACGCCTTCGTGCGCGAGTGGACCCGCCACCAGATCGAGGTCATCGTCCGGCGGACCCGCTACCGCCTGCGCAAGGCCGAGGAGCAGATCCACCTCTACCGCGGCTACCTCAAGGCGCTCGACGCGCTCGACGAGGTCATCGCCCTCATCCGCCGCTCACCAGACGCCGACGAGGCGCGCACCGGCCTGATGGGCCTGCTGGAGATCGACGAGGTCCAGGCCAACGCGATCCTCGCCATGCAGCTGCGCCGCCTGGCCGCCCTCGAGCGCCAGCGGATCATCGAGGAGCACGACCGCCTGCAAGCCCTCATCGAGGAGTACACGGCGATCCTCGCCTCCCCGGTGCGGCAGCGCGAGATCGTCTCCGAGGAGCTCGGCGAGATCGTCGACCGCTACGGCGACGACCGTCGCACGCAGATCCTCCCCTTCGACACGGACATGTCGATGGAGGACCTGATCCCCGAGGAGGACGTGGTCGTCACGATCACGCGCGGCGGCTACGTCAAGCGCACCCGCACCGACCAGTACCGTGCGCAGAAGCGCGGCGGCAAGGGCGTGCGCGGCGCCGCGCTGCGGGCCGACGACATCGTCGAGCACTTCTTCACCACGACCACCCACCAGTGGCTGCTGTTCTTCACCAACCAGGGGCGCGTCTACCGGGCCAAGGGCTACGAGCTGCCCGAGGCGGCGCGCGATGCGAAGGGCCAGCACGTCGCGAACCTGATGGCCTTCCAGCCCGACGAGCACATCGCCTCGGTGCTCGCCATCTCGACCTACGAGGACGCCGAGTACCTGGTGCTCGCGACCCGCTCGGGCCTGGTGAAGAAGACCGCGATGACGGCCTTCGACTCCAACCGCACCGGCGGCATCATCGCGATCAACCTGCGCGACATCGACGGCCCCGAGGGTCCCGAGCCCGATCGCGTGATCGCGGCGCGCGCGGTGAACGCCGACGACCATCTGCTGCTGGTCTCCCGCAACGGCCAGTCGGTGCGCTTCCCCGCCTCCGACGACGTGCTGCGCTCCATGGGCCGCGCCACCAGCGGCGTCACCGGCATGAAGTTCCGCGGGGACGACGAGCTGCTCGCGATGGACGTCGCCCGTCCCGGCAGCTACGTCGTCACCGTCACCGACGGCGGCTTCGCCAAGCGCACGCTGATCGACGAGTACCGGATCCAGGGCCGCGGCGGCCTCGGCATCCGCGTCGCCAAGCTCCCCGACGACCGCGGTCACCTCGTGGGCGCCGCGACCGTCGACGAGACCGACGAGCTGCTCGTGGTGATGGAGAAGGGCCGTGTGGTCCGCTCCCGCGTCGCGGGGATCCCGCCGAAGGGCCGCACCACCATGGGCGTCGTCTTCGCCAAGCCCGACAAGAAGGACCGCATCCTGCTGGTCACCACCAGCCCCGAGTCCGAGGAGGACGAGGAGCTGGAGGGCGTCGAGGCGCCGGAGCTCGTCGACCCGGAGGCTGAGGGCGCCGTGGAACGCGAGGATGGCGATTCGGTGGAGACCGTGGCGGCTGACGCGTCGGCGGAGGGCGATGCTCTAGGCTCGGACGCGTCCGACCCGACCGATCCGACGGCGTTCGGCGAGAGCACCACCGAGGAGTGACCCCGTGAGCACGAGCAATACACCGACCAGCACGTCCGGTGCGACCTCTGCGCTCCCGGCGTCGGGGAGCAGCGGCCCGTCGGCGAACCCCGACCACACGGGATCGCTCGACACCGGTCTCGGCGGCGGCAAGGGGCAGGCGTCCAAGGGCGCCAGCCGCAGCCCCGTGAAGCCGACGGCCGACGGGGCCGAGCGGCGCGGTCCGCGCCGCGTGCGCCTGACCCTCGCGCGGCTCGACCCGTTCTCGGTCATGAAGCTGTCGTTCCTGATCGCGATCGCGATCGGCGTGGCGACCGTGGTGGCCGTGGTGCTGCTGTGGAACCTCGTCGACGCGATCGGCCTGTGGAGCCAGATCGACCAACTGGGGCGCGATCTCAACGGCGGGTCGCCTCTGCCCTTCATGGACTTCTTCAGCTTCTCGAAGATGGTCAGCTACGGCACCGTCGTGGCCGTGATCAACGTCGTCATCATCACCGCGCTCGGAACGCTCCTCGCGTTCCTCTACAACCTGGTCGCCGCCCTGCTCGGCGGCCTCAAGCTCACCTTCACCGACGAGTGAGGCGCTGAGCGCGGGCCCCGCGGGGTCCCTCCGAACCGCAGCGGGCGGGCACCTGGGGAAGGGTGCCCGCCCGCTGTGCCGTTCGGCCTCGCGGCCTCGCGGCGTCGCGGCGTCGCGGCGCCGTCCGTCCGGTCAGGACAGCTGCTGGAGGACCGTCACGTCGGCGACCTGGGCGTTGAGATGCGCGAGGGCAGCCTCCGCCTCGACGACGACGGCGGCCCCGTGCTCGCCCGCGCCCAGCGAGATCCGTCGACCGGGCTCACCGACGAGCGAGGCGTCGGCGACGACGGGCCACGCGGTGCTCGCCCCGAAGGGGGTGATCGTGCCGCGCTCGTACCCGGTGACCTCGCGGGCGACCTCCTTGTCGGGCATCGAGATCCGGTTCACGCCGAGCACGGCCCGCAGCTTCGGCCAGGAGATCTCGCGATCCCCGGGCACCAGCACGAACAGGAAGTCACACTCCCCACGGCGCACCACGAGGGTCTTGACGATGTCGCGGGGCTCGACGCCGCGCACGGCCGCCGCCTCCGCGAGGGAGGCGACGCGCCCATGCCGCACGAGCCGGTGCTCGAGGCCGGCGGCCTGCAGGGCGACGACGGCAGGATTCTCGACGGCAGGATTCTCGGTCATGGCTCCACGGTAGTCCGCGGCCTCAGACGACGGTGAAGCCGATGCTGTGCCAGCCGCTTGCTCCGTCGGGCGCCGGCGGGGCGACCTCCTCGGTCTGGGCCTCGCCCTCGCCGTCGATCGCGCGGACGGTCGCCGTGTGATCCCCCGGTGCGGCGTCGTCCCAGCGCAGCGACCACTGGACCCAGGTGTCCTCGCTGAGGGCGGCCGCGAGCTCCGCCTGCTGCCAGTCGCCGTCGTCGATGCTGACCTCGACCGCGGCGATCCCGCGGCCCTGCGCCCAGGCGGTCCCGCCGAGGATCGCGGCGCCGTCGGCCCCGCGCTCGAGCGAGCCGCCGGAGCGGGGCACGTCGATCCGGGACGCCGTCTTGATGGGCCCGCGCTCGGACCAGCCGCGGTCGGTCCAATAGGCGGTGTCGTCGGCGAAGCGCGTGACGGTGAGCCGCTCCACCCACTTCGTCGCCGAGACGTAGCCGTACAGTCCCGGCACCACCATCCGCACCGGATAGCCGTGCTCCCGCGGCAGGGCCTCCCCGTTCATCGCGACCGCGAGGATCGCGTCGCGATCGTCGGTGAGGGCCTCCAGGGGCGTGCTCGCGGTGAAGCCGTCGACCGAGCGGGACAGGACCATGTCGGCATCGGCCGCGACGCCGGCCCGGGCGAGGAGGGTGCGCACGGGCACGCCGATCCAGGTGGCGTTGCCGGCGAGGTCCCCGCCGACCGTATTGGACACGCAGGTGAGCGTCACCCGGGTCTCGATCATCGACTCCTCCAGCAGTTCCGCGAAGCTCAGCTCGAGCTCCTGCTCGACGAGGCCGTCGATGTGCAGCGACCAGTCCTCCGTGTCGACCCGGGGCACGACGAGGGCGGTGTCGATGCGATAGAAGTCGTCGTTCGCGGTGATGACGTCGGGCATGCCGACGATCGTGACCTGCGCATCCGCCGGCACGGCGGGCGCGCTGCGGTCCGGCGTCGGCACGCGGAAGGCCTCGACGGCCTTCTGGGCGGTCGAGCGGGCGCCGGCGACGAGCCGCGAGCCGCCGCCGACGACGAGCGCGAGAGCGCCGGCAGCGCCGAGGACGAGCAGGCTCCGTCGGCCGCGGGCGGTCTCACGGACCCGGCCTTCGCCGGTGCCGGGATCCGCGAGGGCGGGGCCGACGGGGGCGGGACCGGCCGGGTCGGGGATCACGGAGGACAGCAGCGCCGACAGCACGATCACGCCGGCCAGGGTGCCGACGAGCGAGGGCGCCGCGTCGGCCGCGGTCGCCGAGGCGCGGGTGAGCGCGGCGGCCGTGGGGATCAGCCCGAGCACGGCCAGCGCCAGCGCCGCGGCGCCCGGCCTCCGTGCGCCGAGAGCCCCGATGCCCGCGCACAGCAGCGTCAGCACGATGCCCATGCAGAGCATCAGCACGAGCTTGTCGGCGGTCCCGAACAGGGAGATGACGAGGTCCTTCAGCCCGGCGGGGACGATATCGACGACGACCGATCCGACGACGGCCAGCGGCGTCGCCGAGGAGCCGAGGACGAGGCCGGTCAGCTCGGCGACGGCCAGCAGCGCGCCGCCGGCCACGATCCCGGCGAGCATCGGCAGGAGCGCGGGCGGCGAGGATGGAGGAGCGGGCGCATCGGACATGGTTCCTCGATCCCTGGTGCGGGCTGGGATGAGGGCACTGTACGCTCGACGCCTGACGCTGTGATGTGCCGTACAGCAGGGCTCTTCGATTGGACGGCGCCGGACGGCGCCGGTAAAGTGGTCTGTCGGTGGTAGGAACCGGTCGCTCCGGGAAATCCCCCACGGGCCTATAGCTCAGTCGGTTAGAGCGCTGTCCTGATAAGACAGAGGTCACTGGTTCAAGTCCAGTTAGGCCCACTTCGATGATCGGAGGATTCGTGAAGAAACTGATCAGAGTCGCCGCCATCCTCATCGGTGCCGCAGCGACGGGAATCCTCGTGTGGCGCAAGGTCGAGGCTGACAATCTTCGCAACGATTTGTGGGCCGAAGCCGAGAAGGTTGAGGTCGATAAGACCCCCCGCCCCGCATCCTCGAAGACTCAGCCGGTTCCCGCTCCGCGGTCCTGATATCGGATAACTGAACACGGGGACTTAGCTCAGTTGGTAGAGCGGTAGCTTTGCAAGCTTCAGGTCAGGGGTTCGACCCCCCTAGTCTCCACCATGTATGACAGCAGAGGCCCCCTCCTTCGGGAGGGGGCCCCTTCTATGTCTACGCAGTTGAGGATGTGTTTTGGTACCAGCGCAGTGGCAAAACTCCTCGCGGGCGGCGGTAGCGAAATGGTGGCATCCGAGTAGTACTCGGTGATGAGTCGGGTGCGCCTTGTGCGCCCCGGGGGCTGACGCTGTGACCAGGGGAGATGCGAGAGGGTTCGCACGGTGCGCCCCGTGCGCCCTGGCTCGCGCCATAGCGTCGGCGCGGAGGTGGTGCCCATGGCGAGCCCCGATCCGCGGACTGAGCGAACCGGCGGTCGAGCGTCTCGATGCTGAGGCGGCGGCACTCGGGCTGTCCCGCAGTAAGCACCTCCGCTGGCGTCTGGAGCGGAGGCTCGGGTCCGCCCCGCTGCGCCGATCACAGAAGAGGACTGGAGCCGATCGGCGGCGGCCTTCGGGGATCTTGCTGACCCCGACCTGATCGATGCCGCGTGGCGGTGACGAGCTGGCGGCGTCTTTCATCGCGCGGTCGGGTAGTAGTAGTCCGGTAGTCGTGGCCGTCGGACTATCCGACTGTCACGGGACCGATGCACGATCAGGTGTCACATTGACCTGACCGATGGCTCGGTTTCCAGTTGACGTCGCTAGTCGATGGTCTTCATGGAAGGCTCTTCGCATGCCTGAACCGCCCCGGGTTTGTTAGAGGCTCGCAAGTGCCGCGTCGGCGGGTGCTGGCACGGCCTGGTGATGGTAGACGTCTTCGAGCTCGACGGGCGGGATCATGCCGATCTCGCCGTGTAGTCGCCGGTGATTGAACCAGTCGACGTACTCCGCGGTCGCGATTTCGAGGTCGTCGATGTTCTTCCAGGGCCCGCGGTTGCGGACCAGCTCGGCCTTGAATAGCGAGTTGAAGGCCTCGGCCAGGGTGTTGTCATAGGAGTCACCGGTGGAGCCGACCGAGGCGACCGCGCCGGCCTCAGCAAGGCGCTCGGTGTAGCGGATGGCGACATATTGAACGCCCTTGTCGCTGTGGTG
The DNA here is from genome assembly GCF_054114245.1 of Brachybacterium netajii (SeqCode). Taxonomy (NCBI): domain Bacteria; kingdom Bacillati; phylum Actinomycetota; class Actinomycetes; order Micrococcales; family Dermabacteraceae; genus Brachybacterium; species Brachybacterium netajii (SeqCode). Next base: position 141,604 of record NZ_JBSYXB010000007.1, read on the forward strand.
CGTGAGCCCGGAGACCGCCTGGCCTGCGTGATCCCGGGTCCAGATGCCCATCTCCAAAGCATCAAGCGCGAGGTCGGTCCGCAGCGACTTCGACAGCTGCCAGCCGACCACGCGGCGGGAGAACACGTCGATGACGAATGCGGCATACACCCAGCCATCGAATGTGCGGCAGTAGGTGATGCCCGCGACCCAAAGCTGGTTCGGAGCGGTTGCGGTGAAGTCACGTTCGACCAGGTCGGGACGGCCATCAGGGCCGCGGCCGGGGATCGTGGTGCGTGGGCCTTTGGCCCGGCTGATTCCTCGTAGCCCTGCGGCGCGCATGAGCCGCTCGACCGTGCAGCGCGCGCGGTCGACGCCCTCACGACGCAGCTGGGCGTGGACCTTCTTCGCCCCGTAGACGCCGAAGTTCGCGGAGTGGACCCGGCTGATCTCGACCAGCAGTTCCTCGTCGCGTAGCGATCGCTTCGAGGGTAGGCGAGTCTTGCTCGCGTAGTACGTGCTCGGCGCGATCTGGGTGCCCGCTGCGGTGAGAGTGCGGCAGATCGGCTCGACGCCGAACTCGTGTTTGTGCTGGTCGATGTACTCCACGATCAGCGCTGTGGGCGGTCGAGCTCAGCCGCGAAGAAAGCCGAGGCTGACCTCAGGATCGAGTTCGCCCTGCGCAGCTCACGCACTTCCTTCTCCAGTTCAGCCAGGCGCTGGGACTCGCTGGTCGTCGTCCCTGGACGGTGTCCCTCGTCGACTTCGGCCTGCACGACCCAGTCGCGCAGAGTCTCGGGATTGATCCCGAGCTGCTCGCCCACACGGCGGAACGTGCCCGACCTCGTCGATGGATCACGCCGTGCCTGAACGGCCATCCTCGTGGCTCTCTCCCGAAGCTCTTCGGGGTACTTCCTCGGTGCTGCCATGGTCCTCTTCCTCCCGTGGATTCAGAGCCTCCACCAGACCCGGGGCGGTTCAGAGTAGGGTGCGCCCACGTGTGCCGCCGCTTCCCTGGAATCATGGGCGCCTGATGGACCGCGTGAGGGACGGTGCGCCGTGGATGCGCCCAAGACCTTAGAGTGGACGACGTGACCGGCATCCGCACGATCGACGAGCGGCCGATAAGACGCGAAGTCGATACGGGACGAATCGAGCGCGCCGTGCTCGAGATCCTATGGGCGATCGGGGAGGATTCTGGTCGAGAAGGGATCCGGGACACGCCGCGCCGCGTCGCCCGCGCGTACGAAGAGGCATTCTCCGGTCTGCATGAGAATCCGGAGGCTGCGCTCGGGACGGTGTTCCAGGAGCGCTACCGCGATCTGGTGATCGTTCGAGACATCCGCGTCTCCTCGTTCTGCAAACACCACCTTCTGCCGTTCTCAGGCAAGGCGAGCGTCGGCTACATTCCGGGAGCCTCCGGCGCCGTGGTGGGACTATCGAAGCTCTCGCGTATGGTCGACGTGTTCGCCCGAAGGCCGCAGGTGCAGGAGCGGCTCACGTCTCAGGTGGCAGATGCGCTCGTGGAGTTCCTCGCCGCGGAGGGAGTGATCGTCGTCATCGAGTGCGAGCACGTCTGCATGTCGGTTCGCGGAGTGCGGAAGCCGGAGTCGAACACGGTGACCTCGGCACTTCGAGGGTCGCTCCGCAGCGACCCGCAGAAGCAGTCGGCAACGGTGAACCTGATCAGATCTGGAGCGTAGGACATGGTTCGGGCTTCTCGGGGTTTCTTCGATCTCGCACTTCGCGGAGAACTGCGAGATCCCTGGCGATTGATGGGCGCCCTCGTTCTGCCGCGCGGTGGCAGGCTCACGGTGGCGATCGCGCTCCTGGCGCTCGCCGCTGTCGTGCACATGGTGGTTCCGTGGTTCTTGTCGAAGATCGTCGACGAAGGGGTCATGCGCGGTGATGCGGAGGCGCTCCTTCGATGGGGGGCCGCGCTCGCTGCCGTCTCGTTCGTCAATCCCGTCTCCTATGCTGTCGGGTTCAGGATGCTCGGTCTGCTCGAAGCCGGTGCCCGTCGTGATGTGAACCTCGCCGTCAACAGGAGAGTGTCACAGGATCCGCGGGACTCTACGCAAGATCTGAGCCTCGGTGAGACTGTGAATGTCGTCACGAACGACAACGAGGTTCTGGCTTCGGTGTTCTCCACGACGGCTCACGGCGTGATGAACCTCATCGCCTTCTCCGTGGGCATCGTCCTGGTCTGGCAGATGCATCCGTCGTTGGGGATCGCCATCGCCGTCGGCGTCTGGGCAACCACGGCGGTCGCCGGCCCGCTTCTCCAGCGCTTGGAGCGCCGATCGGATCACTATCGGGAGAGCCTTGCCGAGACGGCGCGCACCGCAGCTGACATGATTCAGGGGATCCGCGTGCTGCGCGGTCTGGGAGGTGAGGCCAGGTTCGGCGAACGCTATCGTCGTCGTTCCCGCGACCTCGTGGCCGATTCCTATGCGGTCTCGAACCACAGCAGCTGGATCTACGCACTTCAGCAGGCGGTTCCGCTCGCCTACATGACGATCGTCCTATGGCTCGGCGCACGACTCTGCCTCGCCGGTGCGATATCGGTGGGCGAATTGGCCGCGGCGTTCGGGTATGCGACAGGACTCGTCATGTACTCGGGATCCCTCCTGGGCAATGCTCAAGCCATCGTCGCCCTCAGGGTGTCGGCCCGTCGAGTGTCGGAGTTCCTTTCCATGGGTCGCAAGGATTCCTCGGCGGAGCCGGCATCCGCGAGGTCCGAGATACCGCCCGAGCACGGAGGGCTGACCGTGCTCGTTCCCCGCGAGATGCGGGACGCCTGGAGCCTGTTCACAAGTTGGTCGTCGCGGAGCGCCAGCCGCGACGTCCTGCTGGTCTCCGATCAGGACTACATCTTCTCCGGATCCCTGTCGGAGGCTCTCAACGTCAGCGACGGCGATGTCGACCGAGCCCTCGACGCGGTCAGCGGGCATGACATCCGATCAAGCATCGCGACACAGCAGCGCATCCAGGACAGGGGTCTCAATCTCTCTGGGGGGCAGCGACAGCGATTGGCGCTGGCGAGAGCGCTTGCGCGCGAACCGCGCACGCTGCTTCTCTGCGATCCGACCTCGGCGGTCGATGCCGTCACGGAGCTGGCCATCGCCCGCCGCATCAAGGAGATGAGGGAGGGGAAGGCCACGATCGTGGCCACTCGCTCCCGCATCTGGCGCGCGTGCGCTGACACGGTGGTCCATCTGGACACTCCGCGCAAGGACGGAGGATCTCGATGATCGATGACGGTCAAGTGATTCAGCAGCTGCCGGTGAGCGACGGGAAAGCCTCCCGCCTGGCGTTCCTGCGTCTCGCGTTCCAGGAGCGTTCCACAGTCTCGTGCATCCTCGCCCTGTACCTGGTTGCGGCAGGCGGTGGCGTCGCCATACCGATCGCTCTCGGGGAGGTGATCGACGGTGTAGCCGAGGGGTGGACCGCAACTCAGGTCGATCTCCTCTGCGCGCTCCTGTTGATCGCCGTCGTGTGCCAGCTGCTCGCTTCACGCTTCGGTCAGCGCCTGAGCCACCGATACGGGGAACGGTGCGCGTCGTCACTTCGCGAGCGCACGATGGAGCGCGCGCTGCGCCTGCCCCTCACCGTCGTCGAGAGAGCGGGGATCGCTGATCTGCTGACGAGAACAGCCGGCGATGTGGCTGCTGTGTCGAACGTCCTCCGCCAGACGGGCCCGGGCGTCGTCGCGGCGGGGTTGGAACTCGTGGTGCTCGTGGCGGCGGTGGCTGTCGTGTCCCCGTTGCTTGCGATGCTCATCGTGCCGGTCGTCCCGTTCCTGGTCGTCGTGTCGCGGCGCTACGCGAAGCGAGCCGCCCCGGTCTTCGCGCGGGAGCGGGCGGCGATGGCGGAGATCGCCGAGATCGTCTCGGCGACGGAGTCAGGGGGGCTCACTGTCGCAGCCCACCGGCTCGGTGAAAGCCGTGAGGCAGCGGGTGCCGCGGCCATCACCGGCCATTGGCAGCGAGTTCGGCAGATCGTCGGTCTCCAGTCGTGGTTCATGCCGGCCTTGGACATCGCGCAGATCGTGCCCGTGATCGCGATCCTGTGGGTGGGCGGCCTCTGGGCTGGCGCCGGCTACGTGACGGTGGGCGCAGTCGTCGCGTGCGGAATGCTGACCTACCGCGTGGCTGGTCCGCTCGAACGGATCATGTACTCCCTCACTGACCTGCAATCCGCGTCGGCGGCGCTTGCAAGGATCGAGGGGATCGGACTGGTTCCGTCGGAATCGCGGGGCGGTCGCACCGCGGCATCAGGCATAGCTCTCGACCACGTCGTGTTCGGGTACGAGTCCGGACCCGAGGTGCTTCGAGTCGATGAGCTTCGCATCCCCGAGGGAACCCACGTCGTCGTCGTCGGCGGATCAGGCAGCGGCAAATCGACCCTCGCCAGGCTGATCGCCGGCATCGAGCGGCCGCGATCGGGATCGGCGACGATCGGCGGGGTGGTCGCAGCGGACCTCGAGCCCGAGTGCCTCCGCCGACGCGCAGTGCTTCTCACCCAGGAGAATCATGTGTTCGCAGCGACGCTCCGAGAGAATCTCGCTCTTGGCGCAGGGGAGCCGGACGACGATTCGCTCTGGGAAGCGCTGGGGAGGGTGGGCGCGTCCTGGGCGCGCAGCCTCGCGGAGGGGCTGGACACCGTGCTCGAGACAGGCGAGCTGCGTTTGACGGCCGCGCAACGACAACAGCTCGCACTCGCGCGGGCGCTCGTCGCGGACGCGGACATCGTGATCTTCGATGAGTCCTTCGCCGCCCTCGACGCTCACTCCAAAGGAGATCTCGAAGGCAGCGTCTTCACGCTGTTGCGAGAGCGAACCGTCATCGTCGTCGCGCATCAACTTGACTTCGTATCGGACGAAACGCGCATCGTCGTGGTCGCGGATGGCGAGATCGTGGAGGACGGCGTCCACGCAGAACTGGTCGTCGCCGACGGGACCTACGCGTCGCTGTGGGATTCGTGGAAGGCCGGCCACGGGAATGAGTGAGCTGAATCGCCCGGGGTCGTCGACGAGACCGAGCGAGATCGGCGATGGCGGCTCGGGATATGAGGGGATCATCCTCAGCGCCAGCGATTTTCTCTGTCGCAATGACGGGACGGCCCTGCTTCCCTAGACCAGACCGTATCTATTCAACGGTGCGGTGAGGCACGCAGACGAGGACGACCGCTGGCCGGGGCTCGGAGGAACCCAATTGGCCCGCTCGTATCGACACGGGGTGCGGGGAGAGTTCCGGAGAGCCGTCAGCCTTCTCGCGGAGCTGCGCGGTCATGCGGATCCGGCTGTGAGGCTTGTCGCCGAGAACAACATCGCCTACTGGCATGGGGCGTCAGGGGACCATGCCATGGCCGTGCGCCGTTTCGGCTCGCTGGCTCGCGATGCGTCGATCATGTTCGGACCCGGTCATGTGATGAGAGTCGCGGCTTGTGGGAGCGCTGCGCACCGGATGGCGCGTCACGGGCAGGTGAAAGAGGGCATCCGTCTGCTTGAGGACATTCTCGTCACAGGCGCGAGCGACGGGCTTTCGACAAGGGACGTGCTGCTGGTGCGAAACAACCGCGCCTTCTGGATCGGCGAGAGCGGCGATGGGGCGCGCGCCCGGGAGCAGTTCGCGATGCTGCTCCGCGAACTCGGACCCGACGACTTCTATGCGCTGGCGACGCGGAACAACCTCGCGTACTGGAGCGGGTTCATGGGAGAGGTCGGAAGAGCTCTTGACGAATACGAGACGCTCAAAGCCCAGTTGCAGAACCCCGCACTGCTGTCTCGGCTGGGGGGCGATGTCGCAGCCCGCCCACGAACAAGAAGCCGCGCAGCTACGCGCGCTGCTCGAGACCATAGATCACAAGCTCGATCAGGTGCTCCGGGGTCAACGGGATGAGATCATCGGGGATTTATCCGGAATCGAGCGTGAGCAACGGGCAGCGTCGAGAACCCTCGAGCTGGAAGGTGCGAAAGATCAAACGACATGGTCGAAGAACGACAGCGCGTCTCGCGAGCTGAGACAGGTTTAGGCCAAAGCTGTTCTCAAGCTCATCGGCATCGCCGAGGATCTTGAAGCGCTGAAGCGCTTTGGTGAACTCCGCGCACGACTCATCAGTGCTCGTGAGGAAGTCTGGCTGTGGCTCATGGTGATTTCGCGGTGCACAACGGCGCATGATGAGCACGCGATCCTTGAGCTCAATTGCACGGCAGCGACCAACCCTGATCAACTTGATATGAGGAGGGTCACGCCTGACATCCTGCGTGCGGAGGAGCGCACCGAGGTGCACGTCGTGCTCTCAACACTCGTCGCACGACTGACCGACGCTGCGAAGCGAGCCAACGTGCGCAAGCTCTTGCACTTCCGCGCCGTGCCGGAGGTGTTCGAACAGGTGACTTATGCACGCGACGCTGCTCGTCGCACGGGCGAGGCGCTGGGCATCAATGTCGACTGGACGGAAGTCGACGCGATCAGCTGGCGTGAGGCGGCGTTGCAGCGAAGCCAGTGGCGCAATGGCGTTGCAGACGGTGCAACGATCGCGTGGGAGAAGGGTAAGCCGGTTGTCGTAACCCTCGCGATTTCGGCCGTGGGCACGGTCGCCCTTGCTGTTTTCAAGGGCTCAACAGACTCCTCGGCGTCGACAGAAACGTGAGTGTTCGCCGCAAGTGCGCCCCATCGTGTTAAACGGCCCCGGAATCACGCGTTTCCGATCTGCTTTGCGAGCTTCAGGTCAGGGGTTCGACCCCCTAGTCTCCACTCGAGAAACCGTGAGACAGGGACTCGTCGCGAGGGCCCCGCCGTGAGGTGGGGCCCTCGTGCTGTCCGGAGGCGGGCGGTGGCGGCGATCCTCGGTCGACCTCTCACGCCGACGCGGTGATACGTGTCGGTAACAGCGGTGTTTCCGACACGTATGACAGCGTGGCCGCGCTCGTGGGCCGGGCTCGCGGGTCGTGGTCGGGCCCGCGTGGTCTCGTGGTCTCGCCGTGGGCCGGGCCCGCGCTCGGGGTCGATGTGCGATCCGTCCAATCCGCCCCCCCGCCGCGCTCGCCGAGGGCCATGGGGATGATGGCGGATCCACCACCCTCGAGGCCCACCTGACCGAGCTGAACCAGTCCGGGGTGTCCGGCACCGCCGGGGCGACCATCGAGGGCAACGAGGTCACCGTGACGGTGGAGAGCACGTCCACGTCGGCGGCACCAGCTCCTGCTCGGATGCCGAGGTCGAGCTCGTCGCCGCGGTGATCAGTCCGACGGCTCGGTCTCCAGGTGCTCCGCCATGGCCAGGAGGAAGTCGGCGGCGGCGCGCCTGGCGGGCTCGGGGACGTCCTGCGCGATCTCGAGCATCCGCCGGTGCATCCGGCTGAGCCGCTCGCGCACCTCGGCGTGCCCGGCGTCGGTGGCCACCACGATGCGGGAGCGGCGGTCGCGGGGGTGCGGAGCGCGCGCGAGGTGACCGGAGGCGGTGAGCCGGTCCAGCAGCTTCGAGGTGGAGGCGCCGGAGATGTCCAGCAGCTGCGCGAGGCGGAGCGGCGTGATCGGGTCCTCTCGCAGCTCATGGGCGATCACATGGCGGAGCGCGGCGAGATCCGTGGTGTTCATGCCCATGTCAGAGCTCACCCGTCGCCGCATGTCGTGGTCGGCCGCACGGAACCGGCGCAGGGCGGAGAGGAGTGCGGTGGTGGAGTCCGCCTCCGGGTACCAGTACCCGTCCCCGAGGCCTTCGTCCTCCTCATCAGGGGCATCGCGCATGGCTGGATGGTACAGTCCATTTTGATAGATAGGCTAAGCACATCGCTCGCACGCCGAGGAGGCCGCATGTCCCACCCGGCTCCACCGATCTCCGACCCGGAGGACGTGGTGGTGCTCGTCGACCCCGACGGCACCCCGCGCGGCGTCGCCCCCCGTGCCAGCGTCCACACCGAGAGCACTCCCCTGCACCGGGCGTTCTCCTGCCATGTGGTGCGGGAGGATGGTCGCGTGCTGCTCACCCGGCGCGCCCTGACCAAGCGCACCTGGCCCGGGGTGTGGACCAACTCGGTCTGCGGGCACCCTCGCCCCGGGGAGGACGATCTCGCGGCGATCTCCCGCCGGGCGCAGGACGAGCTGGGCCTCGCCGTGCACGACGTGCAGTGCGTGCTGCCGGGCTACCGGTACCGCGCGCAGGACGCCTCTGGGGTGGTCGAGAACGAGATCTGCCCCGTGTACCTCGCACGCGCGACCGCGGAACCGATGCCCCATCCCGACGAGGTGATGGACCTGCGCTGGGTCGATCCCGCCGAGCTCACGGCCCTCGTCGGCGCCGCTCCGTGGATCATCAGCCCGTGGGCGGCCGAGCAGCTGGCGCGACTCGGACCCCTCTTCGCGGCGGCCCCGGCGGTGCGAGGATGACGGTCATGGCCCACGGAGCCGTCGACGCGGAGATCGATCGTCTGCTCGCGGAGGGCGCCGGCCGGGCCGGGGCCCTCCAGCTCGCGGACCACGACGCGCTGTGGCAGGCGCTGTGCCGTGCCGTCCGCGGCGGCAAGCGGGCGAGGCCGGCGCTGCTGCTCGACGCCCACGCCGCCCTCGCCGGAACCCGCACCACGGCGGCCGTGCAGGTGGGGGCCGCGCTGGAGATCCTCCACACCGCCTTCGTGGTGCAGGACGACGTGATCGATGGCGATCTGCTGCGCCGCGGTGCGCCGAGCGTGCGCGGGAGCATCGCCGAGGCGGCCCGCCGCGCCGGTGCCGACGCCCTCGGCGCCCGACGCCTGGGCGAGGCCGGCGGCATCCTGACCGGCGACCTGGGCCTGATGACCGCCTTGCGCGCCATCCGCCGCTGCGACGCCCCGCCGCAGGTGGTCGACGCCCTCCTGGATCGCGTCGAGCGCTGCGTGCACGTCACCGTCGCCGGCGAGTTCGCCGATGTGCGCCTGCCGTTGCAGGCGCCGGGCGAGATGCGGGGACGCGACGACGAGCTGGCCGTCGCGGAGCTCAAGACCGCCGACTACTCGTTCCGCCTCCCGCTCCACGCCGCCGCCCTGCTGGCCGACGCCCCGACGGCGACGATCGACGCGCTCGAGGAGATCGGCGGACTGCTCGGCATCGGGTTCCAGCTGCACGACGACCTGCTGGGCATGTTCGGCGACGAGCGGCGCACCGGCAAGAGCGCCCTCGGAGATCTCCGCGAGGGGAAGCGCACCGCCCTCATCGCCCACGCCGCCACCACCCCCGCCTGGTCGGAGCTGCGCCCCATGCTGGGCCGGACCGACCTCGGACCTGCCCAGGCTCGCCGGGCACGCGACCTCCTCGTCGAGACCGGATCGCGGGCCTGGGTCGAGGACCTCGCCCTCTGGCACCTCGACCGGGGCCTCGAGCGCGCTGCCGAGCATGGCCTCCCCGCCCCGCTCCTGGAGGTCCTGAGGGCGGCGACGGACCGGATCCTCCGAACCACCGACCTGCTCCTGCCCGGGGAGCCCTCGCTGCACGCCGTGGACGGAATGCCCGCATGAGCGCCGACCAGCCGACGGATTCGCCGCTCGTCCTCGTCACCGGAGCCAGCGGGTACATCGGCGGCCGGCTCGTCCCCGCCCTGCTGCAGGCCGGGCTGCGGGTGCGCGCCATGGCGCGCAGCGCCGAGCGGCTGGAGGGCCGCCCGTGGCGCGGCGAGGTCGAGGTGGTCGAGGCCGACGTAGAGGACCCGGACTCGTTGCGGACCGCGCTCGACGGCGTCGACGTCGCGTACTACCTCATCCACGCCATGGGCGGAGGACGCAGTTTCGCCGAGCGGGACCGCGCCGGGGCGCGCGCCTTCGCCCGCGTCGCCGCCCGCGCCGGCACGCGGCGCATCGTCTACCTCGGCGGGATCCACCCCGATCAGGAGCACCTCTCGCCCCACATGGCCTCGCGGCGGGAGGTCGCGGAGATCTTCCTGGCGGGACCGGTGCCGACCGTGGTGCTCCGCGCCGCCGTGATCCTCGGGTCCGGGAGCGCCTCGTTCGAGATCATGCGGCACCTCTCGGAGCGGCTGCCCGTCATGATCACCCCCCGCTGGGTGAGCAATCGGATCCAGCCAATCGCGGTGCGCGACGTGCTCCACTACCTGGTCGCGGCCGCCCGGCTCGACGGCGCCCCCAACCGCAGCTTCGACGTCGCGGGGCCGGACGTCCTCACCTTCGCCGAGCTGCTGCAGGCCTACGCCCGCGCCGCGGACCTGCCCCGGCGGCGCATCCGGGTGGTGCCGGTGCTGACCCCCCGCCTGGCCAGTCACTGGATCGGGCTGGTCACCCCCGTCCCCACGTCCATCGCCCGACCCCTGGTCGAGTCCCTCGTGCACGAGTCGGTCGCCGCCGAGCAGGACATCCGCGCCCTCGTGCCCGACCCCGAGGGCGGACTGACCGGCGTCGACCGGGCCATCGGCCTGGCGCTGATCCGCATCCGCGAGCTCGACATCGCGACCGCCTGGCACGACGCGACCCCCGCGGGCGCCCCGTCCGCGCCGCTGCCGGAGGATCCGGACTGGTCCGGCGGGATCGTGCGCGGGGACGAGCGCCGACGCCGGGTCGACGCCCCGGCCGCCACGGTGTGGTCGGTGATCGAGGGCATCGGCGGTGCGCACGGCTGGTACTCGTGGCGACTGGGGTGGGTGACCCGCGGACTGATCGACCGGGTCGTCGGCGGGCCCGGGCTGCGCCGCGGTCGTCGGCACCCGAACCGGCTCGCCGTGGGGGAGGCGCTGGACTGGTGGCGGGTGGAGCGGCTCGAGCCGGGCCGCCTGCTGCGGCTGCGCGCCGAGATGCGGGTGCCCGGGGAGGCCTGGCTCGAGCTCGGGGTGGAGGAGGACGGCGACGGCGGCTCGATCCTGCACCAGCGTGCCGTGTACCACCCCCGCGGGCTGCTCGGCGATGCGTACTGGTGGGCCGTCTGGCCCTTCCACGGCGTCGTCTTCGGCGGCATGCAGCGCAATATCGCCCGTGCCGCCGAGGCCGCCGCCGCTGACGACGACTCCGACCCCGCCCCGCCCCACGACCGGAAGGACCTCCCATGACCCCCGTCGTCCGCCACCTCGCCGTGACCCTCGCCTTCGCGGCGGCGATGCTCGGCACCGCCGTCGGCGTCGGAGTCCTCGGCGGCGACCCGATCGACGAGGCCGCCGGCGGCCTGCTCTCCGCCGACGCCACGCACCTCGCCCCCGCCGCGCCCGCCTTCAGGATCTGGAGCGCGATCTACACGGGGCTGGCCGCGTACACCCTGTGGCAGTGGCGGGATGCGCGCGATCCCCGCCGGATCGCGGCCCTGGCGATCGCGTCGCTGCTGCTCAACGCCGCCTGGATCCTCGTGGTGCAGGCGGGGTGGGTATGGGTCAGCGTGTTGGTGATCCTCGCGCTGCTGGCGGTGCTGGCCGTGCTGTTCCGCCGGCTCGTGCTCCGGCCGGCGCAGGGCGTTCTCGAGCGCGTCGTCGTGGACGGTACCTTCGGGCTCTATCTCGGCTGGGTCAGCGTCGCGACCTGCGCGAACATCGCCGCGGCGCTCGCCGGGGCCGGGGTCGACGGATTCGGGGTCCCGGGGGTCCTCGCGATCGCGGTGATCCTCGTGGTGGGCGTGATCGCGCTGGCCCTGATCGGGGTCGGGCGCTCCCGGACCGGGCGGGCGCCTCTCGCCGCGCCGGCGGCCATGGTGTGGGGGCTCGCCTGGATCGCCGTGGGTCGGGCGACCGACGCCCCGCACGCCCCCGCCGTCGCCGCGGTGGCCGCCGTGGTGGCCGCGCTGATCGCGGCCGCGGCCGTGGTGCAGGCCGTGCGTCGCCCGGACCCGTCCCGCGTCGCCCGCGCCGCCATGGGATCCCGCTCCGCGGCCGACGGGGCGACCCGATGACCCCCGACCGGCTCCTCGCGCCTCCCGAGCGCCCCGAGCGTCCCCGCCGCACTGCTTTCCAACCGTCGGCGTCGGCCCGCTACGACCGGGTCGCCCAGCGCAGCGCCGCGCGCGTGATCCAGGGCTACTCCACCTCCTTCGGCTGGGCGACACGCCTGCTGGACGAGCCCGCCCGCACCCATGTGCGCAGCATCTACGCGCTCGTGCGGGTCGCCGACGAGACGGTGGACGATCCCGATCCCGGCCTCACCACCGCGGAACGGTCCCGGATGCTCGAGGACCTCGCGGAGGAGACGGCCCGTGCCGTGGCCGAGGGCCGGTCGACGAACCTTGTCGTGCACGCCTTCGCGCTGACGGCGCGGCAGTACGGGATCGGCGCGGCGCTGATCGACCCGTTCTTCGCCTCCATGCGCGCCGATCTCGCCGTCGCCTCCCACGACGAGGACAGCTTCGAGGAGTACGTGCACGGCTCCGCCGAGGTGGTGGGACTGATGTGCCTGCGCGTGTTCCTCGCGGGGGACGAGGCGGCCTGCACCCGCCTGGACGCCCCTGCCCGCGCGCTCGGCTCCGCCTTCCAGACGGTGAACTTCCTGCGGGATCTCGCCGAGGACCACGACCAGCTCGGCCGTGCCTATCTGCCGGGGGTGGATCCCGAGGCGTTCGACGAGGCGGACAAACATCGCCTGCTCGACACGATCGACGCCGACCTCGATCTCGCCGCGTCGGCCCTGCCCGAGCTCCCCGGCTCCTCCCGTCGGGCGGTCGCGGCGGCCCTGGGGCTGTTCCGCGCCCTCTCCCGCCGCCTGCGGCGCACCCCCGCCGAGGACATCCTGCGCGCCCGGGTCCGCGTGCCCGATCCCGAGAAGGCGATCGTCCTCGCCCGGGCCGTGCTACGGGGGCGCGGATGAACGCGCCCGGCTCCGTGGTCGTGATCGGCGGCGGGATCTCCGGACTCGCCACCGCCGCGCTGCTCGCCCGGGACGGCTGGGACGTGGACCTGGTGGAGGCGCGCGATGCGGTGGGCGGTCGGGCAGGCACCTGGGAGCGCGACGGGTTCCGCTTCGACACCGGGCCGTCGTGGTACCTGATGCCCGAGGTGTTCGACCACTTCTTCCGCCTGCTCGGTAGCTCGGCCGCGGAGCAGCTGGACCTGCGTCCGCTCGACCCCGGGTACCGGGTCCTGTTCGACGGCCACGAGGAGCCGCTGGACGTCACCGCCTCCGCCGCCCGCAACGCCGACCTGTTCGAGCAGATCGAACCGGGGGCGGGCCGCCGGCTCTCCACCTATCTCGACGAGGCCGCCCGCACCTACGACCTCGCCCTGGAGCACTTCCTCTACACGTCCTTCGACTCCCCCCGCTCTCTGCTCGCCCCAGCCGTGCTGCTGCGGGCGCCGCGGCTGCTGGGCCTGCTGCTGCGGAGCCTCGAGAGCCACATCGCCCGACGCATCGACGACCCGCGGCTGCGACAGGTGCTGGGCTATCCGGCGGTCTTCCTCGGCTCGTCGCCCGACCGCACGCCCAGCATGTACCACCTGATGAGCGCGCTCGACCTGACCGGCGGCGTCCGGTACCCGATGGGCGGCTTCGGCCAGGTGATCGAGCGGATCGCCGCCCTCGCCGTCCGCGAGGGCGTGCGCGTGCACACCTCGACGCGGGCGGAGCGGATCCTCACCGAGCCGGCCCGCCCCGGGGCCGGGCGCCGTCGCGCCCGGGCGCGCGGGGTCGAGGTCGTCGGGGCCGACGGCGGCCGGCGCACGATCCGCGCCGACCGCGTGGTGGCCACCGCCGACCTCCACCACGTGGAGACCACGATGCTCCCGCCCTCGCTTCGCACCTACCCCGAGCGGTGGTGGGAGCGCCGCATCAGCGGCCCGGGCGCGGTGCTGGCGATGCTCGGCGTGCGCGGCGAGCTGCCCCAGCTGGAGCACCACACCCTCCTGTTCACCGCGGACTGGCGGGAGAACTTCGGCGCCCTGCGCGAGGGCCGCGTCCCCAGCCCGGCCTCGAGCTACGTCTGTCGGCCCTCGGCCACCGACCCCTCCGTCGCCCCGTCCGACCACGAGAACCTGTTTGTGCTGGTCCCCGTCCCCTCCGATCCCGCCCTCGGCAGGGGAGGGATCGACGGCAGCGGCGACGCGGCGGTCGAGCGGATCGCCGACGACGCGATCGCCCGCCTGGCTGCGAACGCCGGCATCCCCGACCTCGCGGACCGCATCGTGGTGCGGCGCACCGTGGGTCCCGGCGACTTCGCGGAGGATCTCGGGGCATGGCGGGGGAGCATGCTCGGCCCCGCCCACACGCTGCGGCAGAGCGCCTTCCTGCGGGCGGGGAACGTCTCCCGCCACGTGGACGGACTGCTCTACGCCGGCTCCGGCACGATCCCCGGGATCGGCCTGCCGATGTGCCTGATCAGCGCGGAGTTGGTGGTCAAGCGCCTGCGCGGGGACCGCTCCTCCGGGCCGTTGCCGGAGCCGAAGCCGTCGTCGGAGTCAGAGTCACCGTCGGCGTCGGGAACCGGGGGACGCCGATGAGCCTGCTGTACCTCACCGCCCTGCTGGGCTCCGCCGCCGGGATGGCCGCTCTCGACCTGCGGTTTCGCCTCGTGCTGGCGGCGGGCGGCCGACGGGCGCGGTCCGCGCTGATCACGCTGGGCATCGGCGTGGCCTTCTTCCTCCTGTGGGACCTGGCGGCGATCGCCTCGGGCCACTACCGCACCGGAGAGAGCGCGGCGATGACCGGCATCCACCTCGCCCCCGAGCTGCCGCTCGAGGAGCTGGTGTTCGTGAGCTTCCTCGCCTACCTCACCCTCGTGCTGCGGGCGCTGATCGCTCGGGGCCTCGACGTGGCGGCGGGACGGCGCGGGGCCGCGGTCCCCGCCGAGCGGGACCAGGCTCCCGGCGACCGGGACGGGGCGGAGGCATGACCTACGCCGCCCTCGCCGGGCTCTTCCTCCTCCCACCGCTCGTGGTGACCGCCGTGGCTGTCGTGCGACGTCGGCCGGATGCGCGCTGGTGGGCGGCGACCGCGCTCACCGTCGTCGGGCTCATGGTCCTCACCGTCGTCTTCGACAGCCTCATGGTGGCCGCGGACCTGTTCCGGTACGACGAGTCGCAGCTCAGCGGGTTGCGCCTGGGCCTCGCACCCGTCGAGGACCTGGCCTGGCCCCTCGCCGCCGGGCTGCTGCTGCCCTCGCTCCACCTGCTGCTCACCCCCCAGGAGCGCCCATGACCACCGCCCTCGCCTCCGGCCCGCTCACCGCCCTCCGGCAGCTCGTGGGGTCCTCCCGACCCCTCAGCTGGATCAACACCGCCTACCCCTTCGCGGCCGCGTACCTCCTGGGCGGCGGGGGAGCGGGCCCCGTGCTCGTCGTCGGGACGATCTTCTTCCTGATCCCCTACAACCTCCTCATGTACGGCGTGAACGACGTGTTCGACCACGAGTCGGACCTGCGCAACCCGCGCAAGGGCGGGGTCGAGGGGGTCGTGCTGGACACCCGGTGGCACACCCTCACCCTCTGGGCCGCGGGACTGCTCTGCCTGCCGTTCGTCATCGCCCTGGCCCTGTGGGGGACGGCGGCCTCGACGGCGCTGCTCGTGGGGGTGCTCGCCGCCGTCGTCGGCTACTCCGCCCCGCGGATCCGCCTGAAGGAGCGGGCTGTGCTGGACTCGGCGACCTCGTCGGCCCATTTCGTGGGCCCTGCGGCCGTGGGGCTCGCCCTGGCCGGCGCGGAGCCCTCGGGACCGGCCGTGCTCGCCCTGATCGCCTTCTTCCTCTGGGGGATGGCCTCGCACGCGGTCGGGGCGGTCCAGGACATCGTGCCGGACCGGGCGGCGGGCATCGGATCCATCGCGACCGCGCTCGGCGCCCGGGCCACGATCCGCACCGCCGCGGCCCTCTACGCCGCCTCCGGACTGCTGCTGCTCGCCCTCCCCTGGCCGGGGACCCTCGCCGTGCTCCTGGTCATCCCCTATCTCGCGAACATCGCGCCGCACCTCGCGCTGACCGACGCGAGCAGCGGCCGCGCCCACGCCGCCTGGCGACGGTTCCTGGTGCTGAACCTGGTGGCCGGGGCGCTGCTCACGCAGCTGGTGATCGTGGAGCTCCTGGGCCGGTGACGCCGACGGGCCCATGGACTCCGTCCGCCGCCTCGGGGCGCGGCACACTGGGGGCATGGCCTCGAACCCCAGCCCCTCCCCGGGCGCGTCCGCCCCGTCCCCGTCGGACCCGCGTCCCGCCGCGACCCCCGGCAACCAATGGGACGCGGCGGTCACGCGCGACGCCGCCGACGCGCAGCGGTATGCGGGCTCATCCGATCTGAGGGTGTAGCGGCGGTGGCGTGACCGGGTCGGGAGTTGGGTCGAGGTCCCCTGATGATGGGGGTTCCTACACCAACCCATCCAGAAGACCTCGACATGAGTGACGCTACCTTCCACTGCCCTGACCTGACCACGTTCTGCCGCCTGGACGAGCTCGGCCTCGTCGTGGTCGGGCAGCGCTTGGAGCCCGACCGCGCGGTGCTGGAGTGCCGCGTCGTGACGCGCGAGGACAACGCGTTCTGCCGCGAGTGCGGTGCCGAGGGCGTCGTGCGTGACACCGTCTCGCGGCTGCTGGCGCACGAGCCCTTCGGGTGGCGGCCGACAACGCTGCTGATCAGGGTGCGCCGCTACCGCTGCGCGACCTGCCGGCGGGTGTGGCGTCAGGACACCACGGCCGCAGCCGAGCCACGGGCGAAGCTCTCTCGGGCGGCGGTGCGCTGGGCGCTGGTCGCCCTGGTGGCCCAGCATCTGACGGTCGCCAGGATCGCCGAAGCTCTTGACGTGTCGTGGGACACCGCGAACGACGCCGTCCTCGCCGAAGGTCGCCGACCGCTGATCGACGACCCCGCCCGGTTCGACGGCGTCGCCGTCATCGGCGTCGACGAGCACGTGTGGCGGCACACCCGCCGCGGC
Source organism: Brachybacterium netajii (SeqCode) (assembly GCF_054114245.1). NCBI lineage: Bacteria > Bacillati > Actinomycetota > Actinomycetes > Micrococcales > Dermabacteraceae > Brachybacterium > Brachybacterium netajii (SeqCode). The sequence goes on from NZ_JBSYXB010000007.1 coordinate 158,391, forward strand.
GACACGTACGTCACCGTCATCATCGACCTGACCCCGATCCGCGACGGCACCGGGCCTGCCCGGCTGCTGGATATGGTCGAGGGCCGATCCAAGAGTGCGTTCAAGTCCTGGCTCGCCGCCCGTCCGAAGACCTGGCGCGACGGCGTCGAGGTGGTCGCGATGGACGGATTCACCGGCTTCAAGACCGCTGCTGCCGAGGAGCTGCCCGACGCAACCGCAGTCATGGACCCCTTCCACGTGGTGCGCCTGGCCGGCGACGCGCTGGACCGCTGCAGGCGCAGGGTCCAGCGCGATCTGCACGGCCACCGCGGTCGCGCTAAGGATCCGCTCTACCGTGCTCGACGGACCCTGCACACCGGCGCCGACCTGCTCACCGACAAGCAGACCGCCAGGATCAAGGCGCTGTTCGCCGCCGAGGAACACGTCGAGATCGAGGCGACCTGGGGCATCTACCAGCGCATGATCACCGCCTACCACCACCCCGACCGCGCCCAGGGCAGGGCTCTCATGACCGCGGTGATCGACTCGGTAGCCCGCCGCGTCCCGGCCGCGCTGAGCGAACTCGTCACGCTCGGACAGACCCTGACCAAGCGCGCCGCCGACGTGCTCGCGTACTTCGACCGGCCCGGCACCAGCAACGGGCCCACCGAGGCCATCAACGGCCGCCTCGAACACCTACGCGGCTCCGCCCTCGGCTTCCGGAACCTGACCCACTGCATCGCCCGCTCGCTCCTGGAAGCCGGCGGCTTCAGACCCCGGCTACACCCTCAGATCGGATGAGCCCGAAAAACGCTGAGGCGGTTTTCAGGATCTCGTTCGCGCGTCGCGCCTCGGCCAGTTCGCGCCGGAGCCTGCGGTTCTCCTCCTCGAGCGATCCTTCTGGGCCGGCTGGTTCGGTGGGGCCATAACGGTTGCACCAGATACGCAGAGTCTCGGTGCCGACGCCGAGCTGGGGTGCGACGGCGCGGATCGATGCTGCGCGGGGACCTCCCTCGCGGGCCTGACGGTGGTAGACCATGCGCACGGCACGGTCACGCAACTCTGGACTGAACTTCTTGGGCGTGCTCCGATTCTCCTTGCTGAGACTAGGAACGGAACCCAGGGCGCTTCATAGTGCTGCAGGCCGGCCTGCTCGGGCGTCACCTTGGCGCGTCGGCTGACCAGGAAGTCTCGGATCTCCTGGTTCCTGGCGTCGCGCTGCGGGGTCATGTCCCTACGGCAGATCCGGCGCTGCTACCCTGGCAGGCCCTGACGGACCCCCGGATGCTCGGGGCCTGTCGGAGGGCCCCGGTGAAGGGTGAACAATGTGCGCATGCCCGCCGACACAGACCGCGACCACCGCCCGGACGCACCTCGCGAGCCCCGCGATCCTCGGACGGATACGCCCCGCGAGGAGCTCGGCCGCTTCCTGCGGGCCCGACGGGCCGAGCTGACGCCTCGCGCCGCCGGCCTCCCGGAGGGGACGGGGACGCGCCGCGTCGTCGGCCTGCGTCGCGAGGAGGTCGCGCAGCTGGCCTCGATCAGCACCGACTACTACACGCGCATCGAGCAGGGACGCATTCGCGTCTCCGCGCCCGTGCTGGCGACCCTCGCCGACGTGCTCCGGCTCGACGAGGACCAGCGCCTCTACCTCGTGAGCCTCACCGGGGAGACCGCCGTCGGGCCCCCGCGCAGCGCGAGCCAGGAGGTCCGTCCGCAGCTCCGCCGCCTCCTCGACGACCTCGGCACGACGCCGGCGATCGTCATGGGCCGACGCATGGACGTCCTCGCCTGGAACCGGCTCGCCGCGGCGATGATCGTCGACTTCGCCCGGTTCCCCGCCGCGCAGCGCAACTACGTGCGGATCCTCTTCACGGTCCCCGCGATGCGGAGCCTCTACGAGGACTGGGAATCGGTCGCCCGCACGGCCGTCGCGCAGCTGCGGATGGAGGCGGCGAAGGAGGCCGACGACGCTCGGCTCGCCGCGCTCGTCGCGGAGCTGACCGCCCGGGATGCGCAGTTCGCGCACTGGTGGGAGGCCCGCGGCGTCGCGAGCCTGTCCACCGGCACCAAGACCCTCGTGCACCCGCGGGTCGGGCGCCTGGTCCTGGACTGGGACACCCTCGCCGAGGCGAGCGACGCCGATCAGCAGCTCGTGGTCTGGACCGCCGACCCGAACAGCCCGACGGGCGCGGCGCTGCGCATGCTGGCCGCCGACGCGGCAGCAGGGCCCGGCTCCGGGGCGCCGACGGGCGGGTCGAGCAGACGCTGACTCGCGGGTCGAGCGGGCGCCGGGGGCGATCCCAGCCGGGTACTGGCAGGCCCTGCCTCCCGCGGCGGCGGCTCCGTAGCGTGGGGCGCAGGGCGTCCGCCAACCCCACCACACGCAGGAGGAACGACCATGCATACGAGGATTCTCGGACAGGGCCTGGAGGTCTCGGCGATCGGACTCGGAGCGATGGGCATGTCCCAGAGCTACGGCCCGAACCCCGGTGACCGCGATGCCATGATCGCCGTGCTGCGGCAGGCGGTCGAGGACGGCATCACCTTCATCGACACCGCCGAGGTCTACGGCCCGTACGTGAACGAGGAGCTCGTGGGCGAGGCCCTCGAGCCGCTCCGGGACCGTGCGGTCATCGCCACGAAGTTCGGCTGGGACATCCAGGACGGGGCCATGGTCGGCCTCGACAGCCGTCCCGAGCAGATCCGTCGCGTCGCCGAGGCGTCGCTGAAGCGCCTGCGGACCGACGTCATCGACCTCTTCTACCAGCATCGGGTGGACCCCTCCGTCCCGATCGAGGAGGTCGCCGGGACCGTCGGCGAGCTCATCGCCGAGGGCAAGGTCAAGCACTTCGGGCTGTCGGAGGCGTCGGCCGCGACGATCCGCGCCGCGCATGCCGTGCAGCCCGTGACCGCGGTGCAGAGCGAGTACTCGCTGTGGACCCGCGACCCCGAGGCCGAGGTGCTGCCGACCCTCGCCGAGCTCGGCATCGGCCTCGTGCCCTTCAGCCCGCTCGGCAAGGGCTTCCTCACGGGCACCGTCGACACCTCGACCGCCTTCGCCGAGGGCGACATCCGCCGACGGGTGCCGCGCTTCGAGGCGGAGAACCTCGCGGCCAACGAGGCGCTCGTCGCGCGCGTCCGCGCCCTCGCCGAGACGAAGGGTGCGACGCCCGCTCAGATCGCGCTGGCCTGGCTGCTCGCGCAGCAGCCGTGGATCGTGCCGATCCCCGGGACCCGTCGGACCGAGCGCGTGCGCGAGAACGCGGCCGCGACGGAGGTCGCGCTGTCGGCCGACGAGAAGGCCGCGCTCGACGCCCTGGCCAGCACCGTCGGCGTCCACGGCGACCGGTACAACCCCGCCGGGATGGCCATGGTCAACCTGTGACGCCTCAGAGGGCCGACGGGCCTCCGGGGGCCGACGCCCGGGCGCTCGCCCGCAGGATCCCGTCATCGGCGGTGAGGCGCAGGTCGTGCACGCGCAGCGGCGCGCCCTGGCGCGCGAGCATCTCGTTGAGGTCGACGCGCGTCGCCATCAGGCTCCGCAGCGGGCGGCGCGCGATCAGCAGAGTGAGCGCGACCAGCGGGTTCGCGCTGCGCAGGCGCACCTCGTGCAGGGCGATCCGCCCGTCGGCGCTCACCTCGACGCGGGCCTCGGCCCGTGCGCTCGCCCGCAGCAGGCGGTAGCCGGACCGCATCCGGACGCGCACCCGCAGATCCGGGTCGACGTCGACCTCCAGGCGCGTGACCCGCAGGCCGGAGGCCTCGGCGGGCGGGATGAGGATCGCCCGCAGCAGCGGTCCCAGATGCGCGACGGGGACCGCGGCCTGCGCGTCGACCAGGGCCCCGTCGGCGGCTTCGGCGGCTTCGGTGGCCTCGTCAGGCTCGATCGCGCAGATCGACTCGGGGACCGCCGGATCCACCGGCTCGGCGTAGGTCAGCCAGCGGATCGGCAGCTCGTCGACGCGCACGTCGAGGGTGACCTCGGCGGTGTCCACGAGCACCGGGGCGGCGTGCACCCGCAGCCGGCGCAGCATGCCCTCGACGCTGCGCACGACCGTCGGCGACGGCTCGTCGAGATGGTCCGACGGCCGGTCGCCGGCGGCGGGCGGCCGGACCTCGAGGCGCAGGCGCGCGCCGGTGGCGTCGAGATCGAGGAGCTGCAGGTCGGAGCCGACGACCTCGGCGTCGACGCGCACGTCCTCGAGGCCGCGCACACGCGCCTCCTGGCCTGCGCCGCCGGACCCGTCGGCGCCGCCGGCGCGCAGCAGGGCGCGCGCCCAGTGCGCGACGGTCGCGGAGGAGCCGGGCCAGGAACCGGGGGAGGTGGTGAGCATGGGGACGATTCTCGCGCAGTCCCCCGCGCAGGGCGACCTCCGCCGACGGGGTCATCCCGTCGGCGGAGGTCGCCCGAGGGGATTCCGCGTCGGCGGGGGCGCGTCGGAGGGATCACCAGCGGTGGGCGACGTCCACGACGATCCGGGAGCCGTTCCCGGGGCCGTCGAGCACGAAGACTCGCATCGGCAGCCGAGCGCGGACGCCCAGGCCGATGACCGTCTCCCCCTCGAAGCTGCCCGCGAGGGCGACCTGTCGGAAGGTCCGGTAGCCGTCGACCGCGACCGCATGGTCGCGATCGGTCGGCGCGTAGGTCGCCCGTCCGGCGTCGTCGTATGCGGGTGCCTGGACGACGATCTGCAGGTCCGCGCCGCCGTCGAGGGCGACGACGGCACCGGAGCCGGGACGGTGGACCGCGCTCACGTACCCCGCCGTGTATCCGACGACGTCGTGGTCGAGGTCGATGACCAGCCGGTCGTAGCAGGTGTGCTGACCGGTGCGGAGGTCCTCCACGTGAGCGGACGACGAGGCCGTCGCCGTCTTCTCGAGAGAGCCCCAGGCGATGCCGCAGTACGGTGCGGCCTCGGCGGCGACGGGGATGATCATCCCCAGGCCGAGCATCAGGAGCAGGGCGGAGAGCCCTGAGAGCAGCCGGTGCATGGTGCGCTCCTTCGCGTCACCGCGATGCCCGAGTAGCATCGCTCGTGTCCGGATTGTCCGCCTTCAGTCGGGGTGGTGGCGAGACCCTGCGAGCCCTTGACCCCCGGATCGTTGCGATCCTGACCGATCGTGACCGCCGACGCCGGGCAGGGGGCGGCGACGGTCATCGTCGGGGCGGTCGCCGCGAGCGGATCGGGTGCGGGCCGAGCGCGAGCGGATCGGGCCCGCGTCGGGCGTGACCTCGGTCCCCGGAGGCGCGCCGGGAGCCTGGGAGGATCGCGGCATGACCGTTCTCGTCGCCTATGCGACCCATTCCGGAGCCACCCGCACGCTCGCCGAGGCCATCGCCGAGACCCTCGTCGCCGAGGGCACGGCCGCCGAGGCCGTCGACATCGAGGACGCCCCCGACCCGTCGGCCCATGACGCCGTCGTGCTGGGCTCCGCGGTCCGCGTCGAGTCCGTCGAGAAGTCCCTGGAGCGCTGGACCGCCGCGCACGCGGCCGCGCTCGCAGATCGGCCGGTCGCGTTCTTCTCCTGCTCGGGCTCGGCCGCCGATCCCGCCAAGCGCGAGCGCCAGAAGGCGACCGACGGCTATCTCGCCCGCGCGCCCTTCGTCCCGGTCGCCGCGGCGAACTTCCCCGGCTGGGTGCTCATGGACCGGATCCCGCTGCATGAGCGGGTGCTGCTGACCTCGATGCGCACGCCGACGGGCGACTTCCGCGACCTCGACCTCGTCGCCGCCTGGGCGCGCGAGATCCGCCCGCTGCTCCTCGGCTGAGCCGGAGCGGCGGGCGGAACGGGCGCCTGGCGCGGGAGGTTCAGTCGAGCGGGTTCGCCTGCGGCGGGAGCGCGGCGATGAGGGGGTGGTCCTTGTCGATCTTCCCCATCTTCGCGGCACCGCCGGGGGCCCCGAGGTCGTCGAAGAACTCGACGTTGGCCTTGTAGTAGTCGGCCCAGGGCTCGGGCAGATCGTCCTCGTAGAAGATCGCCTCCACCGGGCAGACCGGCTCGCAGGCGCCGCAGTCGACGCACTCGTCGGGCTGGATGTAGAGCGAGCGGTTGCCCTCATAGATGCAGTCCACGGGGCATTCGTCCACGCAGGCGCGGTCCTTGACGTCCACGCACGGCAGCGCGATCACATAGGTCATGCTTCTCCACCTTCCAGGGGTCCGACGGCATGGTCGGCGCCTCCCGGGCAGGGCGTGCAGGATGGCCGACGACTGCTCCGACCGTAAGAGCTCAAGTGCCCTTGAGGTCAAATGCGGCATGATGGGCGGATGGACGCAGCGCGGACCCCGAGCACGGAGCAGGAGCAGGAGACGGCGAGCATGGGCGGCGACGGCGCGCACGAGCCGGAGGACCTGCTGACCATCGGCGAGATGAGCAGGCGCACGGGCGTGGCGGTGTCCGCGCTGCGGTACTACGAGGACCTCGGCCTGATCGCCTCCGAGCGCACCCCCGGCAATCAGCGGCGCTATGCCCGCCACATGCTGCGCCGCGTCTCCCTCGTCTCCGTCGCGAAGCGCCTGGGCATCCCGCTCGCCGACGTCCAGGCCGCCTTCGCCGAGGTCCCCATGGAGCGCACCCCCTCGCACGCCGAATGGCAGCGCGCCTCGCGCAGCTGGAAGCGCCAGATCGAGGAGCGCCGGCGCGGCCTCGAGCGCCTCGAGCACGAGCTCACCGGCTGCATCGGCTGCGGCTGCCTCTCCCTCAAGGCCTGCGCGCTGCTCAACCCCGACGACGCCCTCGCGGCCACCGGCGCCGGTCCCCGCCGCCTCGACGGCCTGCCCGACGACGAGGTCGACGGCGGGGCCGACCAGGAGCGTCCGGCGGGCGCGTGACGCGCGGATGGCCGGCCGGCGATCGGCCGACGGCGGGCGCTGGTCCAGGTCACAGGATGACGCGGCACTTGACCTCAGGGGTGCTTGAGGTCTTAGGGTCGGATCACGTTCATCTGACAGGAAGGCACACCATGGCGGAGTACACGCTTCCCGAGCTCGACTACGACTACAGCGCACTGGCCCCG